>NZ_JBIDBD010000039.1:0-52109 GCF_043202815.1 Streptomyces sp. NPDC048111 | reverse complement strand
GAAAGGGGTGCAGGGGACGAAGTCCCCGCGCGGGGGTGCAGGGGGCGCAGCCCCCGCGCGGGGGTGCAGGGGGCACAGCCCCCGCCGGGGGTGCAGGGGGCGCAGCCCCCGCGCGGGGGTGCAGGGGGCACAGCCCCCGCCGGGGGTGCAGGGGGCACAGCCCCCGCCGGGGTTCGAGGGGCGGAGCCCCTCAGGGGGGTCTGGGGCGCAGCCCCAGGGCCCGGCACCCTCCAACCCCCCGCACGGGCGGGTGGGTGGGCAACCCCCCCGGGGTGGGGGGGGGGGGGGGGGGCGCCGGGGGGGGGGGGGGGGCCGCCGCGGCGGGGGGGGGGGGCCCCGGCCCCCCCCGCCCCCCCCCCCCCCCCCCCCCCCCCCCCCCCCCCCCCCCCCCCGCCGGGCCCCCCCCCCCCCCCCCCCCGGGCCGGGCCCATCCACCCCCCGCACGGGCGGGCGGGTGGGCGAACCCCCTGAAAAGCTCGCCCCCCCACCAACTCACCCCGCAGACTTCACGACCCCCGCAGGGGACACCAGGAGGACCGGGGTCTCCGGCCCCCCGAGATCCCGCACCGCAGCAACGTCCTCCGGCGCCAGAACGTCCGCCCCGGTCACCACCGCCGCCCCCTCCAACGACACCGCCCCACTGGCCACCGCCATCGCCACCGCCGTCCGCAGCGCGGAGAGCTTGAGGGTGGGGAGCTCGACCGTCGCCGCCACGTACGTGCGCCCGGTCTCGTCGCGTACCGCCGCACCCTCGGCCACGCCGTTGCGGGCCCGGGCGCTGCGCGCGAGCGTGATGATCTTGCGGTCCTCGGGGTCGAGTTCGGTGCTCTGTGTCATGCCCCGAGCATAAGGAACGCGGCGCCCGACCCCGCCCAGGGGCTCAGGCCCGCCAGAACGTCGCAGACGCGGGCTCAGCCGGGCCCAGCCGCCGGCCCCGGCCGGGGTCGGCCGGGGTCGGCCGGGGTCAGCCCTTGACCGCCTGGTCCAGCTTCTTCGCGACCGTCGCCGTGACCGCCTTGAACTCCGCCGACGGCTCCCCACCCGGCGCCTTGGCCTTCGCCGAGAACGTGCTCAGCGCCGCGCCCTTGCGCACCACGTAGTTGTCGAAGGCCATCTTGACCGGGCCCATGTCGAAGACCAGCTGGTAGCCGTGGGACTCGTTGCCCGCCTTGTCCACGGTGAGCGCCTTGACGGTGGCGGGGTACTTCTCGCCGTCCGTCTCCACGCCGAAGGAGGCGCACCCGGCGAGGTCCGCGTCGAGGTTCTTGAGGTAGCCGGCGGCCTTGTCGCCGTCGAAGCCGAACACCTGCTGGCCGCCGTCCTCGAAGTTGACGGTCTGGCGGGCCGCGGCGCCCAGCGGGGCGGGCTCGCTCTGGATCAGGTCGAGGAACTTCTGGCACGCGGCCTTCTCGGCCTTCCCCATGCTGGGGCCGCCCTCGGGGTCCACCTTCCAGCTCGCCGGGACGTCCTGGGCCGTCAGAAGGGCCGCCTTCAACTGGGCCTCGGTGACGGCGCCGCCCGCGGCGGCGGGGGACGAGGGCGCGGCAGCGCTCTTGTCGGCGCCGGAGGCCTTGTCGCTCTTGCCGTCCGAGCCTCCGCACGCGGCGGCGAACAGCAGGGACGAGGCGGCCAGGGCCACGGCGGTGGCGCGTCTGGCGGAGCGGGAAACGGACATGGACATGCGTGATCCCCCCGGGGATGTGGGCGTGGGTGTGCGGGGCGCCCGACGGCGCCCGCATGCGGACTTTATGTGAAGATCACCCCGCACCGCCTCCGGGTATTCGCCCACCGGCCGAAAACCCGCCAGTCCCCCGCGCCGACCGGCCCCTCGGACCCGCCAGTCCCCCGCGCCGAACCACCCCTTTGGCCCCACCAGTCCCCCAAGCCGACCCGCCTCGGCCCCAGCAGACCTGCCGCCTCGGAGCCGCCCGCCCCCTACCCCGCGATCGGGTACATCGACCCCCGGCGGCCCTCCGGCGAGGTCAGCCACTCCAGTTTCTCGGCGGTGCCGGTGTCCGGCAGCGGGGTGTGCAGCACGATCACCAGGTCGGGGCGGGCGGGCACCCGCAGCTGGGTCGACTCCACGTACAGGGCGCCGACGAGCGGGTGCTCCATCTCCTTGCGCAGCTGCCCGCCGGGCTGGACGTCCCGCCGCTCCCACAGCTCCACGAACTCCGGGCTCAACTCCCTGGCCTGCTCGACCACCGCCCGGAACCCTTCGTCGTCGGGGTGTTCGGAACAGGCCGCCCGGAACTGGGCGACCACATGCCCGGCGATCTCCTCCCAACGCCGGGCGCGCTCACGGTAGATGGGGTCAGTGAAGAAGGCGATGAGGCAGTTCTGCACGATCTCGGGACGCATCCCGAGGACCAGCGCCGCCGACTCGTTGTACATGACCGTGTTCCAGTACGCGTCCATGATGTGCGCGGGGAACGGCATCCAGGCGTCGATGAGGCGCTGCAGCCCATGGCACATGTCGGCGTTGGCCGGATCGACTTCCAGGGCCGGGGGGTTGAGCCCGGCGAGCACGTACAGGTGACGGCGCTCCGCGCTGGTCAGCCGCAGCACCCGGCCCACCGCGTCCAGAACCTGCGGGGAGACCGTGATGTCGCGGCCCTGCTCCAGCCACTGGTACCAGGAGACCCCGACCCCGGCGAGCACCGCGACCTCCTCGCGGCGCAGTCCCGGGGTGCGGCGGCGGGCCCCTCCGTCGGGCAGTCCGGCCTGGGTGGGGGTGATCCGCGCACGCCTGCTCATCAGGAACTCGCGCAGTTCACTGCGCCGTTGTCGGTCCGTCGGTGTAGCCACGCGTTCCCCCTGTCGGCTGCCTGGTGGTGCCACCAACAGGATAAGTTCCCACTCTCCACGGCCGTTCCCGGGCCGCGAGGGTGGGGTCATGGCGATCGACACACCGACCACAGACACCGGCCCCACGACGGCGGCCCCCAGCCCGGCCCAGGCCCCCACCGCACCGCAGTCCCCCGCCGGCGTCCGGCTCGGCGGCCGGGCCAAGCTGGTCCTCTTCGTGCTCTGCGCCGCCCAGTTCATGGTGGCGCTCGACTTCTCCGTACTGAACGTGGCGCTGCCGACGCTCGGCGAGGACCTGGGCCTGAGCCGGTCCGCGCTCCAGTGGGCGGTGACCGCGTTCGCCCTGCCCTCCGGCGGCTTCCTGCTCCTGTTCGGCCGCATCGCCGACCTGTTCGGCCGCAAGAAGCTGTTCCTGACCGGCCTCGCCCTGTTCGGCGCGGCCTCGCTGCTGGCCACCCTCGCCTGGGACCCGGCGTCCTTCCTGACCGGACGCGCCCTGCAGGGCCTCGGCGCGGCCGTCATCGTGCCGACCGGCATGTCCCTGCTGACCACGACGTTCCCCGAGGGCCCGCTGCGCGACAAGGCGCTCGGCATCTCCGGCACCCTGCTCTCGCTGGGCTTCACCATCGGCATGGTGCTCGGCGGCGTGATGACCGACACGCTCGGCTGGCGTTCCACGATGGGCCTGCTGGTCGCGTTCGCGGTGGTCGTCCTGGCGCTCGCTCCGGGCCTGCTGCCCGAGTCCCGCACCCCGCTGCGCCCGCGTCTCGACGTGCCGGGCGCGGTGACCGTCACCGGTGGTCTGCTCGCGGTGATCTACGCCCTGTCGACGGCGGCCCGGCGCGGCTTCGGCGGCGTGGACGTCTGGGGCACCCTGCTCGTGGGCATCGCCCTGCTCGCCGCGTTCGTGGTCGTGGAGTCCCGGTCGCGGGAGCCGCTGGTCTCGCTGCCGATGCTGAGGCGCCGCACGGTGGCCTGGGGCAACCTGGGCGGTCTGGTCACCTTCTCGATGATGTCGACGGTCATCTTCGTCCTGACCCTCTACCTCCAGGAGACCCTGGGCCTCTCGTCCTTCGAGACGGGCCTGATCTTCGGCGTCCAGGGCCTGGCCTCGGCCGTCGCGGGCACCTTCGCGGCCAGGCTGATCGGCCGCTTCGGAGCCCGGCGGACGCTCGCCGCCTCGCTGCTGGGCCAGGGCGTGTTCATCGCGGCGCTGCTCGGCCTGGGCACGCACTCGGGCGCCCTGCTCGCGACCGTCGCCGTCTCGCTGGCCAGCATGTGCCACCTCGGCGCGATCATCTCGTACGGCGTGACCGTGACCAGCGGGGTGCCCGACGCGGAGCAGGGACTGGCGACCGGGCTCGTCACCACCACCCAGCAGGTCGGCCTGACCGTCGGCATCCCGCTGCTCGGCGTCCTCGCCACCACGCAGGGCTCGCTGTTCGACGGGGTGCGCACGGTCCTGGCGATCGACGCGCTGATCGTGGTCGCGGCCGCCGTCCTGGTCGGCCTCGGGCTGCGCGGGCGGGCGCGGGCCTGAGCGGCTCAGGCCGCTGCGCGGGCGGGCGGGCGCGGGCCCGAGCGCTCAGGTCCGGTCGAGCCGGAGCCGCTCGGCCTTCGGCAGACCGGCGACCACCAGGTCGTACGAGTCCTCGATGAGCTCCCGGACCAGCCGGTCCGGGAGCCCGGCCACGTGCACGGTGTTCCAGTGGCGCTTGTTCATGTGCCAGCCGGGCACGATCGCGGGGTGCTCCTCGCGGAGCCTGACCGCGTCGTCCGGGTCGCACTTGAGGTTGACGGTGAGCGGTTCGCCGTCGAGGGCGGTGAGCGCGAAGACCTTGCCGAGCACCTTGAAGACGGAGGTCTCCGGGTTGAACGGGAACTCCTCCGTCGCGGCGTTGAACTCCAGGCAGAACGCGCGCAGTTGCTTCGGGTTCATGCCGGCCCCTCTCCGTTCTCGTCGTCCTGCTCGTCCTTGACGGGCTCCACGAGCACGGTGACGATCTTGTTGCGGCGGCCGGCCGGGGACTCGGCGGTGAGCCGCAGCCGCCGTCCGTCGGGCAGTTCCACCAGCGCCGTGGCTCCGGCGATCGGCACCCGGCCGAGGGATTTGGCCAGGAGTCCGCCGACGGTCTCCACGTCCTCGTCGTCGTACTCGTCGAAGCCGAACAGCTCGCCCAGGTCGCCGATGTCGAGCCGGGCGGTGACCCGGAAGCAGCCGTCGGCCAGCTCGGTGACCGGGGGCAGTTCGCGGTCGTACTCGTCGGTGATCTCGCCGACGATCTCCTCCAGGATGTCCTCGATGGTGACGATGCCGGCGGTGCCGCCGTACTCGTCGATGACGACCGCGACGTGGCTGCGCTGCTGCTGCATCTCGCGCAGCAGGTCACCGGCGTTCTTGGTGTCGGGCACGAAGGCGGCGGGCCGCATGGCGGTGGAGACGAGGTCGGCCTCGGAGTCCCGGTTGATGTGCGTCTTGCGGACCAGGTCCTTGAGATAGACGATGCCGACGATGTCGTCCTCGTTCTCGCCGGTGACCGGGATGCGCGAGAAGCCGGAGCGCAGCGCGAGGGTGAGCGCCTGACGGATCGTCTTGTAGCGCTCGATGCAGACGAGGTCGGTGCGCGGCACCATGACCTCGCGCACCAGGGTGTCGCCGAGCTCGAAGACGGAGTGCACCATACGGCGTTCGTCGTCCTCGATGAGGGACTCCGCCTCGGCGAGGTCGACCATGGCGCGCAGCTCGGCCTCGGAGGCGAACGGTCCCTTGCGGAAGCCCTTTCCGGGGGTGAGCGCGTTGCCGAGCAGGATCAGGAGCTGCGGGATCGGGCCCATGATCCTGGCCAGCGGCAGCAGGACGTACGCGGCGGCCGTCGCGGTGTTCAGGGGGTGCTGGCGGCCGATGGTGCGCGGCGAGACGCCGACGGCGACGTACGACACGAGGACCATCACGGCGATGGCGACGAGCAGTGCCGTCCACGTCTCGCCGAACTCCTCCAGGCACACGTAGGTGACGAGGACCCCGGCGGCCATTTCGCAGGCGACCCGCACGAGCAGGGCGACGTTGAGGTAGCGCGTCGGGTCGGAGGCGATCTGGGCGAGCCGGTCGCTGCCGCGCCGGCCGGTGCGGACGGCCTCGGCGGCGCGGAAGGAGGAGATGCGGGCGAGACCGGCCTCGGCGCAGGCCGCGAGCCAGGCCACGACGACCAGCGCGACGGCGCCGGCGATGAGCTGCCCGGTCATGAGACGGTCGGCGCCGGGGAGGGACCGGTCAGGCCCTTCTCCGCTCGCCAGCCGTCCACGATGGCCGCCTGGAGGCCGAACATCTCGGCCTTCTCGTCCGGCTCCTCGTGGTCGTAGCCGAGCAGGTGCAGCACGCCGTGGACGGTCAGGAGCTGGAGCTCCTCGTCCATGGAGTGCCCCGTCTCGGCGTCCTCGCCCTGCTTCTTGGCGACCTCGGGGCACAGCACGATGTCACCGAGGAGCCCCTGCGGGGGCTCCTCGTCGTCCTTCGACGGCGGGCGCAGCTCGTCCATCGGGAAGGACATGACATCGGTGGGGCCGGGCAGGTCCATCCACTGGATGTGCAGCTGCTCCATGGCCTCGGCGTCCACGACGATCACCGACAGTTCGGAGAGCGGGTGGATCCGCATCCGCGTGAGGGCGTAGCGGGCGATGTCGAGGATCGCCTGCTCGTCGACCTCGGTTCCGGACTCGTTGTTGACGTCGATCGACATGGTGCGCTCTGCTCTACTTCCCGTTCCGGCCGCGCCGACCGTCTTCCTGGTCCTGGCGGCTGTCGTACTGCTCGTACGCGTCGACGATACGGCCGACAAGCTTGTGCCGTACGACATCCTGCGAGGTGAGCCGGGAGAAGTGCACGTCGTCGACGCCGTCCAGGATGTCCTGGACCTGGCGCAGACCGCTCTTCGTGCCGCCCGGCAGGTCGACCTGGGTGATGTCGCCGGTGATGACGATCTTGGAGTCGAAGCCGAGGCGGGTGAGGAACATCTTCATCTGCTCGGCGCTGGTGTTCTGCGCCTCGTCGAGGATGATGAACGCGTCGTTGAGCGTGCGGCCGCGCATGTACGCCAGGGGGGCGACCTCGATCGTGCCGGCCGCCATCAGGCGCGGGATCGAGTCGGGGTCGAGCATGTCGTGCAGCGCGTCGTACAGCGGACGCAGATACGGGTCGATCTTCTCGTAGAGCGTGCCGGGCAGGAAGCCGAGGCGCTCGCCGGCCTCCACCGCGGGGCGGGTCAGGATGATCCGGGTGACCTGCTTGGACTGCAGGGCCTGGACGGCCTTGGCCATGGCGAGATAGGTCTTGCCGGTGCCGGCGGGGCCGATGCCGAAGACGATGGTGTGCTTGTCGATGGCGTCGACATAGCGCTTCTGGTTGAGCGTCTTGGGGCGGATGGTGCGGCCGCGGCTGGAGAGGATGTTCTGGGTGAGCACCTCGGCCGGGGTCTCGCCGTTGCCGTGGGCGCCCGCCCGGCCGCCGTTGCCGTTGCCGCTGCCATTCGCCCGGAGCATGGCGATCGAGCGTTCCACTGCGTCCTCCGTCATCGACTGCCCGGTGCGGAGCACCAGCATCATCTCGTCGAACAGCCGCTGGATGAGGGCGACTTCCGTCGCGTCCCCCACGGCGCTGATCACATTGCCCCGTACGTGGATGTCGGCCGACGGGAAGGCCTTCTCGATCACGCGCAGCAGGGAGTCGCTCGAACCCAGGACGGTCACCATCGGGTGCTTGGCCGGGATGGTGATCTGGGCGTGCGCCTGCGGGTGTGTGGGTGTCTGCGTCATGGGCCGGCTCTGGGGCCTGCACATACCTCCCGTTGCAGGGTTCTCGCTGCTCGAGAGCCTCTGGGTACCCAAGCGTACGACGTGCCGCCCCGGCGGGCCGAGGCCTTTTCCCCCTCGGTGTCTCCGCTCCCCTCCCGCGCGCCCGCCGCCGACCCCCGCGGCGGCGGCGCGGGGTGGTTACGCGGGGTGGCGGAAGCCCAGGGTGGGCAGGGCCCGGCGCAGGGGCCAGGTGCGGGCCGCGCCGGGCAGGAGGTCGGAGAGGAAGGCGTAGCGGCGCAGCGCGGCGGGATCCTGGTCGTCCAGGGTGCGCACCCGCTGCCACCAGCCGCCGATCTCCGCCCAGCCCGGCGCGGAGAGCGATCCGCCGAACTCCTGGACCGACAGCGCCGCCGTGAGCCCGGCGAAGGCGAGCCGGTCGGCCAGCGGCCATCCCGCGAGGGTGCCGGTGACGAAGCCCGCGACGAAGACGTCGCCCGCCCCGGTGGGGTCGAGGGCCTCGACCTCGATGGCCGGCACGTCCGCCGTCTCGCCCGTCGCGCCGTCCACGGCGTACGCGCCCTCGGGCCCCAGCGTGACCACCGCGAGCGGCACCTTCTCGGCGAGCGCCCGGGCCGCCGCCCGCGGGCAGTCGGTGCGGGTGTAGCGCATCGCCTCGGCCGCGTTGGGCAGGAACGCCTCGCAGTGTTCGAGCTCGGGCAGTCCGGCCAGGTCCCAGCGGCCGGTGTCGTCCCAGCCGACGTCCGCGAAGATCCGCGCCCCGGAGCGCGCCGCGTCCTCGATCCAGCCTTCGCTCCGGCCCGGGACCAGGGAGGCGACGGCGGCCCGCGCACGCGGCGGGTAGTTGGGCGCGGACAGTTCGTGCGGCGCCTCGTGGCCGTGCGTGACCATGGTGCGTTCGCCCTCGTACGCCATGGAGACGGTGACCGGGGAGTGCCAGCCGGCCACGGTGCGCGACAGGGAGAGGTCGATGCCCTCGCCCTGTTCGAGCGCGTCCCAGCAGTACTCGCCGTAGTGGTCGTCGCCGAACGCCGCGGCCAGGGAGGTGCGCAGACCGAGCCGGGCCAGCGCGGTGGCCATGTTGGCGACGCCGCCCGGGCTCGAACCCATGCCGCGCGCCCAGGACTCGGTGCCGCGCACCGGCGCCGAGTCGAGTCCGGTGAAGATGATGTCGAGGAAGACCGTGCCGGTGAGGAACACGTCGCAGGCCGGGTCGCGCGGGTCGCGCAGGCCGTCGAGCGGGTCGAGCCGGGAGGTCCGGCGCGGCTCGGTGCCGGGGGCCGGACGCCCGAAGGCGCGCCCGGCGGGGTCGTGCGGGCGGTCCTGGCGGGGCCGCTGTGCCTCGTGGCGCGGGTGGTGGGACGGCTGCTGGGGCGGCTGGTGGGGCGGCTGCTCTCTGCTGGGTGGTGTCGTCACGGCGGGCTCCCGGTCGCGTACAGATCTGGCCAGTCTGCCCGATGTACGCCGCTCGGTGCCCGCTACCAGCGCGGGAGCGCCGGAGTCGTCCAGCCGGCGTGTTCGGGAGCCCGGCGCATCGCGCGGGCGTCGTCGCGGTCGCGCAGGGTCCCGTCGTCCTCCAGCCAGCGCCGGTGGAGGCGGGCCAGTGCGCCGCGGTCGAGTTCGACGCCGAGCCCGGGGGCGTCGCAGACCGTCAGCTGCCCGTCGCGGAAGACGTGCCGGGCAGTGATCACGTCCTCGCTCTGCCAGGGGTAGTGGCTGTCGCAGGCGTGGTCGAGGTTGGGGACGGTCGCGGCGACGTGGTTCATCGCGGCGAGGCTGATGCCCAGGTGCGTATTGGAGTGCATGGACAGGCCCACCCCGAACACCCGGCAGATCGCGGCCAGTTCACGGGTGTTGCGCAGTCCGCCCCAGTAGTGGTGGTCGGACAGGACGACCTGGACGGCGTCGGTCAGGAACGCCTCGCGGATCTCGGGGAACGCCGTGACGCACATGTTGGTGGCCAGCGGCACATCGGTGCCCCGGGAGACCTCCGCCATCGCGGCGGTGCCCGGCGCCGGGTCCTCCAGGTACTCCAGTACGCCCCTGAGCTCGGCCGCCACCCGCAGCGAGGTCGCCGCGCTCCAGCCGCCGTTGGGGTCGAGCCGCAGGGGCCGGCCGGGGAAGGCGGCGGCCAGCGCGCGGATCGCGGCGATCTCCTGCTCGGGCGGGAAGACGCCGCCCTTGAGCTTGAAGGAGCCGAAGCCGTGCTCGCGCACCAGGCGGCGGGCCTGCGCGACGATCCCGGCGGGGTCGAGGGCCGCGCCCCAGGTGTCCTTCTCGCCCGCGCCGCCCGGGTGTTCGGCCCAGCGGTAGAAGAGGTAGGCGCTGTACGCGACGCTGTCGCGCACCTTGCCGCCGAGCAGGCTGTGGACGGGCTCGCCCCGCACCTTGCCGAGCGCGTCCAGGCACGCCACCTCGAAGGCCGAGACGACGGACAGGCGCAGCTTGTCAGCCGTCCGGGCGCCGCGCAGGCCGCCGACGTCGACCGCGTGGTCCACCTGTGAGGCGTCGACCCCGACCATGTTCATGAGCGTGAACAGCCCATTGAGGTCGGCGACGGCGTGGCCGACGAGGCCGGCGGCGTAGGGGCGGGCCAGTTCCAGGTATGCGGTGTCGCCGTACGTCTCGCCGACCCCGGTGATCCCGCCGTCCGTGACGATCTCGACGATCAGCCGTGGCGTGTACGGCTGGTGTACGCCATGGACGTTGAGGAGGGGCGGGTCGCCGACGAGGACGGGGGTGAGCCGCACCTCGGCGATCAACGGTCCGTGCGCGGTGGCAACTCGGTTCATGTGGTCCCGCCCGTCTCCCCGGCCGTCCGACTCGACGGTCATCCATCCATGAAAATGGAGACTAGATATGTGAACGACCGCCGTCAAGGACACCGCCCTTGGCCCGGCCGTCAACTCCCGCCGCGCATCGGCAAATTCGCCCGTCTACCCGACGAACTCCGAAGCAAACGAAACGTGACCCAGATCACACCGTCTCGACTTTTCGCGCGCTGGGCGCGCTTGATACAAATTGGGCCCGCGTTCCCGTACAACACCGGGCGCATCCCCCCTCTTTGACCTCCCTGCCCCACGGGCACTGTTCCTTGGAACGCCCATGTCCGCACGCCCTCGTGCCGCCTGGCCCCTGGTCGCCGTCTTCACCGCCGGTTACCTCGCCGCGTACCTCCTTCCCACCGTCGTCGGACGCCTGTCGGCCGGTCTCGGACTCTCCCCCGCACAGGCCGGACTGGTCGGCTCGACCCTGTTGTTGAGCTCCGCGACGGCCGGCTTCACCCTCGCCTCCCAGGCCGAGCGGCACGGCCCGCGCCGGCTCGCCCGGTGCGGACTGCTCCTCGCCATCACCGGGTACGGCGGCGCGGCGCTCACCGCGTTCGTGCCGCTCGTCGTGGCCGGCGCGGTGGTCGGCGGGCTCGGTTCGGGGACCGCCACCGCCGTCGCGGCGGCCGGCATCGCCGCCCAGCGCGACCCCCACCGCACCTCCACGCTCGGCCTGCTCTCGGTCTCCGCGACGGCGGGTGCGCTCTATCTGACGATCCCTCACCTGGGCGGCGGGCACGCGACGCCGCTCGCCTCGATCGCGCTCGTCGCGGCCCTGGTGTGGCCCACGACCAGGTGGCTGCCGGACGTCCCCGGGACGGGCCGGGCCCGCGGGGCGGCCCCGTCCGTCCCGGCCGCCACGGCCCACGGCGTACGACTGCCCCACCGCCGCTCGGGGACGGTGCTGGCCGCGACCATGCTCTGCTGGTCCCTGGCGCAGAACGCGCTGTGGGGTGTGAGCGGGCGCATCGGCATCACCCAGGCGGGGCTCAGCGAAGTCACCGTCGGCATGGTGTTCGCGGCCGGGCTCGGCGCGGGGCTGCTCGGCGTGCTCGGCGCGGGTGCGCTGGGCGCGCGGCTCGGGCGGGCGGTGCCGATCGGGGCGGGTACGGCGGTCATCGCGGCCTGCATCGTGGCGAGTTCGTCCGCGCGGGGGCTCGCGTCCTTCGCGGCCGGCGAGATCCTGTGGAACGTCTTCTACCCCGTGGTCCTGTCGTACCTGATCGGCCTGTCCGCCTCGCTCGACCCGCGCGGGCGGTGGGCCGTGCTGGCCGGCTCCGCGTCCTCGCTCGGGGTGGCCTGCGGGCCGCTCACGGGCAGCCTCCTGTCGCAGTACGCGGGGTACCGGGGCATGGGGCTCGTGCTGTGCGCGCTGCTGCTGCTCATCGCGGCGCCGATGAGCGCGGTGGCGCTCCACACGGGTGGGCGGCCGCTGGTGCCCGGGTCCATTCGGCGGCGCGGGGGGATGCCTGCGGCGGTGGTGGTGGGGCGGGGTGTTGGTTCAGGGGGGTTGCTTCCGCAGATCGGGGTGCCTGAGCAGGAGGTTGCCGAGGTCCCCCTGCACTCGCGTTCCGCCCACCCCCCCAAGGTCCTGGCCTCCTGACCCACCTCCCCCGAGGGGCTGCGCCCCTCCGACCCCGGCGGGCGCTCCGCCCCCTGCACCCCTGCTCAGGGGCTGCGCCCCCGAACCCCCCTTCGCGCCTGAACGGCGCTCGTCCTCAAACGCCGGACAGGCTGAGGATGCACATGCTGGCCAACACCGAGCAGTTCAGGGGCGCGGGGAACTGCGCAAGGCAGGCCGCACACGACATGCGGGCCAACACCAGTCCTGCCAAGGGGCGCGGGGAACTGCGCGACCAGCCACGCACGGTGCGAGCCCGACAGCTGGTTGAGGGGTGCGAAGAGCGGCCCCGGCCCGCGCAGGGCCGAGGGGTTGGGGGTGCGGGGAACTGTGCGGGTATCGGGGGCCGGGGCTACGCCTCGGGGAATTCGTAGGCGGCCACCTCGGCCAGGTACCCGGCCCGCACCCCCTCCGCATCCTCCAAGAACGCCGCCTCGAAGGAGTTCCGCGCCAACTCCCGCAACCCCTCCCGGTCCACCCCCAGCACCTCCCCCACCGCGGTGAACGTGTCCCCCACGTACCCCCCGAAGTACGCCGGGTCATCGGAGTTGACCGTGCACAGCAGGCCCGCCCGCATCATCGCCGGGAGCGGGTGCTCCTCCAGCGTGTCGACCGCCCTCAGGCGCACGTTCGACAGCGGGCACAGCGTGAGCGGGATGCGGTCGCGTACCAAGCGGGCCACCAGGGCCGGGTCCTCCAGGGCGCGCAGGCCGTGGTCGATCCGCTCCACGCCCAGCACGTCCAGCGCCTCGGTGATGTACGACGGCGGCCCCTCCTCGCCCGCGTGCGCCACCCGGCGCAGCCCCAGCCCGGCGGCCACCTCGTACACCTCGCGGAACTTCGCCGGCGGGTGCCCGACCTCGGCCGAGTCGAGGCCGACCCCGACGATCCGGTCCAGGTACGGCCGCGCCGCCTCCAGCGTGAGCAGCGCCGACTCGGCCGACTGGTCCCGCAGGAAGCACAGGATGAGCCGTGTCGAGATGCCGTGGCGCTCCTCGCTCCGCGACAGCGCGCGCCACAGTCCCTCCACCACCGTGCCGATGGACACGCCCCGAGCCGTGTGCGCCTGCGGGTCGAAGAAGATCTCCGCGTGCCGTACTCCCTGGGCCGCGGCCCGGGTCAGATAGGCCTCCGCGAGCGAGGCGAAGTCGTCCTCGGTCCGCAGCACCGTCATCAGCGAGTAGTACAGGTTCAGGAAGGACTGGAGGTCATCGAAGAGGTACGCCTTGCGCAGCTCCTCGGTGTCGGCGTACGGCAGCTCGATCCCGTTGCGGGCGGCGAGTTCGAAGGCCAGCTCGGGTTCCAGGGTGCCCTCGATGTGGAGGTGCAGTTCGGCCTTGGGCAGCGGCATGAGGGTTCCTCGGGTCGTGCAGGGGGGAGGTGGAGCAGGTGGGGGGGGTGGGCGGTGCGGGGTCAGGGGGCGCGTTTCGGGAGCGGGATCGTGGTCAGGTCCGCGGCCACCGTCAGCCCGCCCGTGAAGCCCGCCGCCCTCGCCTGGCGCCCGAACTCCTCCGGGTCGGAGTACCGCTGCGAGAAATGGGTCAGCACCAGATGGCGCACGCCCGCGTCACGGGCCACCTCGGCCGCCTGGCCGGCCGTCAAGTGGCCGTGATCGACGGCCAGTTGCTCGTCCTCGTCCAGGAACGTCGATTCGATGACCAGCATGTCGCAGCCGTCCGCGAGCGCCGGTACGCCCTCGCACAGGCGGGTGTCCATGATGAACGCGAACCGCTGCCCGCGCCGGACCTCGCTGACGTCGTCCAGGGTGACGCCGTTCAACTCGCCCTCCCGCTGCAGGCGCCCCACGTCGGGGCCCTTGATGCCGCGTTCGGCCAGCAGGCCGGGCAGCATCCGGCGCCCGTCGGGCTCGACCAGCCGGTAGCCGTACGACTCGACGGGGTGCGACAGCCTGCGGGCCTCCAGGGTGTACGCGGGTGTGGTGGCCAGCACCGCGCCCTCCCCCGAGACCGGCGCCTGGCCGAGCTCGACGGTTTCCCGGTAGGCCGTGGCGTACCGCAGACGGTCGAAGAAGCGCTCGCCGCTCAGCGGGTAGTGCGCCGTGACCGGGTGCGGCACGCGGTCGAGGTTGATCCGCTGGATCACCCCGGCCAGGCCCAGCGAGTGGTCGCCGTGGAAGTGCGTGACGCAGATGCGGTTGAGGTCGTGCGCGGCGACCCCGGCCCGCAGCATCTGGCGCTGGGTGCCCTCGCCGGGGTCGAACAGGATGCCCTCGCCGTCCCAGCGCAGCAGGTAGCCGTTGTGGTTGCGGTGCCGGGTGGGCACCTGGCTCGCGGTGCCGAGCACCACCAATTCACGTACGGACACGGGGAGTTGCCTTGCTGTGCGGGGCGGTCGGGCGGTTCGGGTCGGCTAGCCGGGCGGCCACTGGAGGCCACGGCCGCCCAGGACGTGCGCGTGCGCGTGGAAGACGGTCTGGCCCGCGCCGCTGCCCGTGTTGAACACGATCCGGTAGCCGGTGGCGTCGATCTTCTCGTCGCGGGCGACCTGGCCCGCCTCGCGCAGCACGTCCGCGGCGATGGCCGGTTCGGCGGCGGCGAGGGACGCGGCGTCGGGGTGGTGGACCTTCGGGATGACCAGGACGTGGGTCGGCGCCTGGGGGTTGATGTCGCGGAAGGCCACGGTCGTGTCGGTCTCCCGTACGACGGTCGCCGGGACATCGCCCGAGACGATCTTGCAGAACAGGCAGTCGGCCTGCGGCTCTCCGGCCACGGTCCGGTCCTCCTTGGTCGCGTTGGTCAGGTAACCGCATGCTACTCAACGCGTCGCCGGGCGCCGTGGCGCGCTCCGGCGGGCTACTTGCCCTGGAAGGACTGGGTGACGGTCACCGTCACCGTGACGGTGGGCCGGCCGACGGGGGCGGGGGCGGTCGAACGGGGGGCCGAGGGGGCGGGGGCCTCGCAGTTGCCCAGGACGCTCGCGCGGAAGACGGTCTTCCCCGCGACCTTGGCGGTCAGGTCGCCCTTCACGCAACGGCCCCCGACCTCCTGGGTGACCTTGCCGTTCACGGTGATCGCCCGGCCGTCCTTCGTCTCGCCCCGGCAGTTCACGTCGGCGACCTGATGTGTGGTGGCGCCCGCCGAAGGGGTTGCGCCGGGGCCGGAGTTGAGGTTGGCGTTGCAGGTGAGCCACTTGACGTCGACGTGCTCGTGCGCGAGGGCGGCCGTGGCGGTCTGTTCCGTGGTGACGGCGACCGCGGCGGAGTTGAGGCCGCCGACGGGGTCGCAGGCGGTGGCCCCGCCTATCGCCGACGCGGCGATGAGCAGGGCGGGCAGTGTGCGGTATGCCGTGCGGCGCGGTTCGCGGTGTGCCGAGCTGTGTGACCCCTTGGCGCCCATGGGTGCCAGGGTCCCATCGCCGGGTCGCCTGCGGTAGCCCCCTTGCGGCCATCCCGGCCCTCTTCCGGGGCTGCGCCCCAGCCCGGCGCCTCACAGGTCGCGGGCTGCGCCCCAGCCCGGCGCCTTACAGGTCGGCCGCGGGCCGTGCCCGCTTGCTCGCGCAGTTCCCCGCGCCCCTAACCCCCTGGTCGTGCGCGGACCGTGGTCGCTTCTCGCGCAGTTCCCCGCGCCCCTGGCGGGGCCGGTGGCCTTGGGGGATCGGGGGCGAGCGGCGTTCAGGCGCGGGGGGGCAGGAGGCGACGGGTCAGGACCAGCGGCCCGTTCGGGACAGGAGGACGGCTGCCGCCGCCGTGCCCGCTGTCGAGGTGCGCAGTACGCTCGCGCCCAGGCGGTACGGGCGCGCGCCCGCCTCGGCGAAGGCCGCCAGTTCGTCCGGGGAGACGCCGCCCTCGGGGCCCACCACCACGACGATCTCGCCGCTCGCCGGCAGCTCCGCCGTGGCCAGGGCCTCCGAGGGGTGGTCGCGGTCCTCGTGCAGCACCATCGCCAGGTCCGCCCCGGCGAGCAGGGGGGCGAGCTGTTTCGTGGTGCGGGCCTCGTGCACCTCGGGGAAGCGGACCCGGCGGGACTGCTTGCCCGCCTCGCGGGCCGTACTGCGCCACTTGGCAAGGGACTTGGCGCCCCGCTCGCCCTTCCACTGGGTGATGCAGCGCGCCGCCTGCCACGGCACGATCGCGTCCACGCCGGTCTCGGTCATCGTCTCCACGGCGACCTCGCCCCGGTCGCCCTTGGGCAGCGCCTGCACCACCGTGATGCGGACCGCGGGCTCGTCCTCGGTGGCGGTCGCGGTGACCCGCACGACCAGGCGGTCCTTGCCCTCGGCGGCGACGACCACCGCGTCCGCCCAGCTGCCCGCGCCGTCGGTGAGCGTGACCCGCTCGTCCGCGCGCAGACGCTTGACGGAGACCGCGTGGCGCCCCTCGGCGCCGTCCAGGACGTACTCGCCGCCGCCCGGCACCTTGTCGACAACGAAGACCGGGGCGGTCATGACGCACTCCTCATGTTCCTCAGGTTCTGCAGGGTGACGGTCAACTCGGCTGCTGCGGCGTCGAGTTCGTCCGCCAGGACCTCGACGAGCCGACCCGCCGGAAGCTCACGGGCGAGCCGGTGGCCCTGGCCCGCCCAGAGCGCCATGCCCTGGGGGTCGCCCGCGGCGGCGGCGGCCTTGCGCACGGCGGCGGTGAGCTGGTGCACCTGGGGGTAGCCGGCGGGGGCGTACGGGCCGTGCTCGCGCATGAAACGGTTCACCAGGCCGCGGGCCGGCCGCCCGGAGAAGGCCCGCGTCAACTCCGTACGGACGAAGAGCGGGTTGGTCAGGGCCTGCTTGTGCAGCACGTTCGCACCGGACTCCGGGCACACCAGGAACGCCGTGCCCAGCTGCGCCGCGTCCGCGCCGGCCGCGAGCACCGCGGCGATCTGGGCCCCGCGCATCAGGCCGCCGCTCGCGACGATCGGCAGCTGCACCGCCTCGCGGACGAGGCCGATCAGCGTGAGCAGTCCGATGCCGGCGCCGCCCGCCTCGGGGTCGTCGCGGTGGGTGCCCTGGTGGCCGCCCGCCTCGACGCCCTGCACGCACACCGCGTCCGCGCCCGCCCACTGCGCGGCCTGCGCCTCCTGGGGCGTGGTGACGGTGACGATCGTGTACGTGCCGACCTTGGCGAAGGCGTCGAGCACGGCGCGCTCGGGGCAGCCGAAGGTGAACGAGACGACCGGCACCGGGTCCTCGCGCAGGATGGCGAGCTTGGCCTCGTAGTTGTCGTCGCCGCCGGAGTCCGCGTCGCCGAGCGGCGTCTCGTACCAGGAGGCCTCGCCGGCGAGCTGGTGGCGGTAGACCTCGATGGCGGCGGGGTCGGTGTGCGGTTCCTGCGGCATGAACAGGTTGACGCCGAAGGGCTGGCCGGTCAGCCCCCGCACCTGCTTGATCTCCTGGTACATGCCGTCGGCGGTCTTGTACCCGGCGGCCAGGAATCCGAGCCCCCCGGCCTCGGACACGGCCGCGGCCAGCGCCGGACCGGAGGCGCCGCCCGCCATGGGCGCCTGCACGATCGGATACCGGCAGAGATCGGTCAAAGCCATGCCCGCATCGTGCCACGCGGTTGCTCCCGCGCCGAATCGCCGGATCGCCACGGGGCAGTGACCCTGGCCACGATTCCGGGCGCCGCGCCGGGGCGGCGCCCGCCGAAAACGGAAGGGGCCGTGGGGGAGATCTCCCCCACGGCCCCCTCCACCGGACTCAGCGTCCGTTGAACGCGTCCTTCAGACGGGAGAACAGGCCCTGCTGGCCGGGCTGGAACTGCCCGGTGGGGCGCTCCTCGCCGCGCAGCTTGGCCAGCTGGCGCAGCAGGTCCTCCTGCTGCGGGTCCAGCTTGCTCGGGGTCAGGACCTCGACGTGGACGATCAGGTCGCCGCGCCCGCCGCCGCGCAGATGCGTGATGCCGCGGCCGTGCAGCGGAATGGACTGGCCGGACTGGCTGCCCGGGCGGATGTCCACCTCCTCCATGCCGTCGAGCGTCTGGAGCGGCACCTTGGTGCCGAGCGCCGCCGCCGTCATGGGGATGGTGACCGTGCAGTGCAGGTCGTCGCCACGGCGCTGGAAGACGTCGTGCGGCACCTCGTGGATCTCCACGTACAGGTCGCCGGCGGGGCCGCCGCCGGGGCCGACCTCGCCCTCGCCCGCGAGCTGGATCCGGGTGCCGTTGTCGACGCCGGCCGGGATCTTCACGGTGAGGCTGCGCCGCGAGCGGATCCGGCCGTCGCCCGCGCACTCCGGGCACGGAGTGGGGACCACGGTGCCGAAGCCCTGGCACTGGGGGCAGGGGCGCGAGGTCATGACCTGGCCCAGGAAGGAGCGGGTGACCTGGGACACCTCGCCGCGACCGCGGCACATGTCACAGGTCTGCGCGGAGGTGCCGGGGGCTGCGCCCTCGCCCGAGCAGGTCGTGCACACCACGGCGGTGTCGACCTGGATCTCCTTGGTGGTGCCGAAGGCCGCCTCGTTGAGGTCGATCTCCAGACGGATCATGGCGTCCTGGCCGCGGCGGGTCCGCGAGCGCGGGCCGCGCTGCGACGCCGTGCCGAAGAAGGCGTCCATGATGTCCGAGAAGTTGCCGAAGCCGCCCGCGCCGAAGCCGCCGGCCCCGCCGCCGCCCGACGACGACAGCGGGTCGCCGCCGAGGTCGTAGACCTGCTTCTTCTGCGGGTCCGACAGCACCTCGTACGCGGCGTTGATCTCCTTGAAGCGCTCCTGCGTCTTCGGGTCCGGATTCACGTCCGGGTGGAGTTCGCGTGCGAGGCGCCGGAACGCCTTCTTGATCTCGTCCTGTGATGCGTCGCGGCGCACGCCGAGTACGGCGTAGTAGTCCGTGGCCACTTACGACTCCGCCAGGATCTGTCCGACGTAACGTGCCACTGCGCGTACCGCTCCCATCGTTCCGGGGTAATCCATGCGGGTCGGTCCGACCACGCCGAGTTTGGCGACCGCCTCGCCGCCGGAACCGTAGCCGACCGAGACGACGGACGTGGAGTTCAGTCCTTCATGGGCGTTGTTCTCGTGCCCGATGCGTACGGTCATGCCCGATTCCTTGGCCTCGCCGAGCAGCTTGAGCAGCACGACCTGCTCCTCAAGCGCCTCCAGCACCGGCCTGATGGTCAGCGGGAAGTCGTGTCCGAAGCGGGTGAGATTGGCGGTGCCGCCGATCATCAGCCGCTCCTCGGTCTCTTCGACCAGGGTTTCCAGGAGGGTGGCGAGGACCGTCGAAACGGTTCCCCGGTCCTCGGGTTCGAAGGACTCCGGCAGGTCCTGCACCAGTTGCGGCACGTCCGCGAAGCGGCGTCCCACCACTCGTGCGTTGAGCCGGGCCCTCAGGTCCGCGAGCGCGGCCTCGCCGAACGGCGCCGGGCAGTCGACCATGCGCTGCTCGACGCGGCCGGTGTCCGTGATCAGCACCAGCATCAGCCGGGCCGCCGCGAGGGAGAGGAGCTCCACGTGCCGCACCGTGGACCGGGTCAGCGACGGGTACTGGACGACCGCGACCTGCCGGGTCAGCTGCGCGAGCAGCCGCACCGTGCGGGCCACGACGTCGTCCAGGTCGACCGCGCTGTCCAGGAAGTTCTGGATCGCGCGGCGCTCCGGCGACGACAGGGGCTTGACGCCCGCGAGCCGGTCGACGAAGAGCCGGTAGCCCTTGTCCGTCGGGATGCGGCCGGCGCTGGTGTGGGGCTGGGCGATGAAGCCCTCCTCCTCCAGGACGGCCATGTCGTTGCGCACGGTCGCCGGGGAGACGCCCAGGGCGTGCCGCTCGGTCAGGGCCTTGGACCCGACCGGCTCCTCGGTGCCGACGTAGTCCTGGACGATGGCGCGCAGCACCTCGAGCCTGCGTTCACTGAGCATCGCGCACACCTCCAGTTGCCGTCCGTTTTGGCACTCGCTGTGTTCGAGTGCCAGCAAACCCCCGGCCAGTGTACGGCCCACCGGTACGCCCCGGGCAAGGCGGCCGACCACGCTACCGCGCGGTGTCGCCCCGCGATTGCCGATAGCGTCGCGTCATGGACGTGCGTTGGGAAGAGGTGGGCTGGGAGCGGCTCGGCGTCGGAGTGGGGCGCAGACGCCTTCCCGGCTGGGACGCCACGGCCGCGCTGGTCGCCGGCGAGCGCTCGCTCCTGCTGTGCGACACCGGCGCGACGCTCCGCGAGGGCGCCGAACTGCGCGCCCAGGCCGAGGCGCTCTTCGGCCGTCGTGTGACCCATATCGCGCTCAGCCACCCCCACTTCGACCACGTCCTCGGCACGGCGGCGTTCGCCGGGGCCGAGGTGTACGCGGCGGTCGGCATCGGGCGGGCGCTCGGCCGGGAGGAGCTGCGTGCCGACGCGGTGGCGCAGGGGGTGGCTCCGCGGGAGGCGTCCGAGGCGGTGGACGTCCTGGTGCTGCCGCACCACGAGGTGAGCGGCGAGTGGACGCTGGACCTGGGGGGCCGTCAGGTGCTGCTCGCGAACGTCGGCCCCGGGCACACCGGGCACGACCTGGCGGTGCTCGTGCCGGCCGCGGGCGACTCCCCGGAGATCGTCTTCTGCGGGGACCTCGTGGAGGAGTCGGGCGAGCCCCAGGCCGGCCCCGACGCCCTCCCCTCCCGCTGGCCGGCCGCCCTGGACCGCCTGCTCGCGCTGGGCGGCGAGCGGGCGGTGTACGTGCCGGGGCACGGGGCGGTGGTGGACGCGGCGTTCGTCCGGGGGCAGCGGGAGGGGCTGGCGAGGCGGTTCGGGGTGTCGTAGCGCCGGCGCCGCGCAAACGGCGGCGCGTGCGGTGCCGGGCGCACCACTGCCGCCCGCGCGGGGCCGGCCTCGCCAATAATGAGCCCTATGCGCAGCTACAGCCCGGACCTGACCCCGCCCTGGAAGAAGAAGCAGGCGCCCGTTCCCGAGGTGCCCGCCGAGGTCGATCTCGTCGTCGAGGAAGTCTCCACCGGATTCTGCGGGGCGGTGATCCGCTGCGAGAAGACGGCCGAGGGGCCGACGGTCACCCTGGAGGACCGGTTCGGCAAGCACCGCGTCTTCCCGCTCGTGCCGCGCGGGTTCCTCCTGGAGGGCAAGGCGGTCACCCTCGTACGTCCCTCGGGCGCGGCCCCCGCGCCCCAGCGGCCCGCCCGTACCGCCTCCGGGTCGATCGCCGTGCCCGGAGCGCGGGCGCGGGTCGCCCGGGCGGGGCGGATCTATGTCGAGGGGCGGCACGACGCGGAGCTGGTCGAGCGGGTCTGGGGTGACGACCTGCGCATCGAGGGTGTGGTCGTCGAGTACCTGGAGGGCATCGACGACCTCCCGGCGATCGTCGCCGAGTTCGCCCCCGGGCCGGACGCGCGGCTCGGGGTCCTGGTGGACCATCTCGTGCCCGGGTCGAAGGAGTCCCGTATCGCGGCGTCCGTGACGCATCCGGACGTGCTGGTCGTCGGGCACCCCTACATCGACGTGTGGGAGGCCGTGAAGCCGGCGTCCGTGGGGATCGCCGCGTGGCCGGTGGTGCCGCGGGGGCAGGACTGGAAGACGGGGGTGTGCCGGGCGCTGGGGTGGCCGGAGAACACGGGGGCGGCGTGGGCCCGGATCCTGTCCGGGGTGCGCTCGTACCGGGACCTGGATCCTTCGCTGCTGGGCTCGGTGGAGCATCTGATCGACTTCGTCACGGCGCCGTGAGCCCGCGGCGCGCTGCTAGGGCCCAGCCCCCGGGAAGCCCCTGAAAGCCCCCCCTCCGGGGTCAGTCGACCAGGGCTCGGACCACCGCGTCGGCCAGGAGGCGGCCGCGCAGGGTCAGCGCCGCGCGGCCCGCGCCGAAGGCATCCTCCTCCAGCAGTCCCGAACCCACCGCCTCCCGCGCCGCGGCGAGCCCGGCCGGGTTCAGCAGGGTCAGGGGGCAGCCCTCGCGCAGGCGGAGTTCCAGGAGGATGCGCTCCACCCGGCGGTCCTCGGCCGACAGGAGCTCGCGGCCCGCGCCGGGCGAGCGTCCGGAGGCCAGGGCCGCCGCGTACGCACCGGGGTGCTTGACGTTCCACCACCGCACCCCGCCCACATGGCTGTGCGCGCCGGGCCCGGCCCCCCACCAGTCCGCCCCGCGCCAGTACAGCTCGTTGTGCAGGCAGCGGCCCGCCGCGGTGGTGGCCCAGTTGGAGACCTCGTACCAGGAGTAGCCCGCCGCGCCCAGCACCTCGTCCGCGATCAGGTAGCGGTCGGCGTGCTCGTCGTCGTCGGTCATGGGCACCTCGCCGCGGCGGATGCGCCGGGCGAGCTGCGTGCCCTCCTCGACGATCAGGGCGTACGCGCTGATGTGGTCGGGGCCCGCGCCGACCGCCGCGGTGAGCGAGGCGCGCCAGTCGTCGTCGCTCTCGCCGGGCGTGCCGTAGATGAGGTCCAGGTTGACGTGGTCGAACCCCGCGGCGCGGGCCTCGGCGACGCAGGCCTCCGGGCGGCCGGGGGTGTGCGTACGGTCGAGGACCTTCAGGACGTGCCGGCGGGCGCTCTGCATGCCGAAGGAGACGCGGTTGAAGCCGCCCGCCCGCAGCTCGGCGAGGTAGGCCGGGTCCACGGATTCGGGGTTGGCCTCGGTGGTGATCTCCGCGTCCTCGGCGAGGCCGAACTCCTCGCGCACCGCCGCCAGCATCCGCACCAGGTCGGCCGCCGCGAGCAGCGTCGGGGTGCCGCCGCCGACGAAGACCGTCCGCACCGGCCGGGTGTCGCCGGACAGGACCTTGCGGGCCAGCCGGATCTCCTCGACGACCATGTCGGCGTAGTTGTCCCGGGAGGCGAGCACACCCCCCTTGCCGACCAGTTCGCTCGCCGTGTACGTGTTGAAGTCGCAGTAGCCGCAGCGCGTCGCGCAGTACGGGACGTGCAGGTAGAACCCGAGCGGCCGCTCCCCCGCGCCCTCCAGGGCATGGCGGGGCAGTGACCCGTCCTCGGGCATGGGCTCACCATCGGGCAGTACGGAAGGCATGCCCCCATTGTCCGGCACGCGCGCACCTGCCCCGTCGCACGGCCCCCGCCCCGCCCGACGGCCGCGGCGCCGAGGACGCGATCCGCCGGCCCGCAGTACCGGCGGACGGGTTCCCGCGAAGCGCCGCTCACGGCATCGACGGAGTGACAGACTGAGCGGGCCCATGAGCGCCGAGTCACCGAAGCGGGCTTGTATGAGCAGAGACAGCGCCAGACCGCCGGGCGAAGGCGATTGGATCCGGGCCTGCGAGCTGCGCCCCCTCCTCGCGGCCCTCACGGCCTTGCGCGACGGGGACGTGAAGGTGCGGCTCCAGGAGGTCCACGAGGGGATCCCGGCCGAGCTGGCCGCGCTCTTCAACCAGGTGGCCGTGCGCAACCAGCACTTCACCGACGAGCTGATGCGGGTGCGCCGCGAGGTGGTCCGGCACGGCAGGCTCGACGAGCGGCTCGCGGCGAGCCCGGGGCAGGGCGCCTGGACCGCCGGCATCGACCACGCCAACACCCTCCTGGACGCCCTGGCGGTGCCCGCCGCGAACGCGACGCGGGTGCTGGACGCGGTGGCGGGCGGCGATCTGACCCAGCGGGTCGATCTGCACGACGGCACCCGTCAGCTGCGCGGCGACCTGCGGCGCCTGGGCCGGGCCGTGAACAGGATGGTCGACCAGCTGTCGCTGTTCACGGGCGAGGTGACCCGGGTCGCCCGCGAGGCCGGCACCGAGGGGCGGCTCGGCGGGCGCGCCAAGGTGCAGGGCCTGAGCGGGAGTTGGCGTGACGTCACCGAGGCCGTGAACACCATGGCCGCGCGCCTGACCGCACAGGTCCGCGACATCGCGGCGGTGACCACGGCGGTGGCCCGGGGCGATCTGACGCGCACGGTGACGGTCGAGGCGACCGGCGAGCTGCTGGAGCTGAAGCTGACCGTCAACACGATGGTCGACCAGCTCTCCGCCTTCGCCGACGAGGTCACCCGGGTCGCCCGCGAGGTCGGGACGGCGGGGCGGCTCGGCGGGCGGGCGCAGGTGCGGGGCGTGTCGGGGGTGTGGAAGGACCTCACCGACAACGTCAACTTCATGGCCTCCAACCTGACGTCGCAGGTCCGCAACATCGCCCAGGTCACCACCGCCGTCGCCAACGGCGACCTCTCGCAGAAGATCACGGTGGACGCCCAGGGCGAGATCCTGGAGCTCAAGTCCACCATCAACACCATGGTCGACCAGCTCTCCGCCTTCGCCGACGAGGTCACCCGGGTGGCCCGCGAGGTCGGCACCGAGGGCAACCTCGGCGGCCAGGCGCAGGTGCGCGGGGTGTCGGGGGTGTGGAAGGACCTCACGGAGAACGTCAACTTCATGGCGGACAACCTCACTTCGCAGGTCCGCAACATCGCCCTGGTGTCCACCGCGGTCGCCCAGGGCGATCTCGGCAAGAAGATCACGGTGGAGGCGAAGGGCGAGATCCTGGAGCTGAAGACCACCATCAACACCATGGTCGACCAGCTCTCCGCCTTCGCCGACGAGGTCACCCGGGTCGCCCGCGAGGTCGGCACCGAGGGCAACCTCGGCGGCCAGGCGCAGGTGCGCGGGGTGTCGGGAGTGTGGAAGGACCTCACCGACAACGTCAACTTCATGGCCTCCAACCTGACGTCGCAGGTCCGCAACATCGCCCAGGTCACCACCGCCGTCGCCAACGGCGATCTGTCGAAGAAGATCACGGTGGACGCCCGGGGCGAGATCCTGGAGCTCAAGGACACCGTCAACACGATGGTGCAGCAGTTGCGCGCCTTCGCCGACGAGGTCACCCGCGTCGCCCGCGAGGTCGGCACCGACGGCCGGCTCGGCGGGCGGGCCCAGGTGCTCGGCGTCTGCGGGGTGTGGGAGGCGCTGACGGACAACGTCAACTACATGGCGGACAACCTCACTTCGCAGGTGCGCAACATCGCGCAGGTCGCCACGGCGGTGGCGCAGGGCGATCTGTCCAAGAAGATCGACGTGGACGCGCGCGGGGAGATCCTGGAGCTGAAGACCACCATCAACACCATGGTGGACACACTGTCCTCGTTCTCCTCGGAGGTCACCCGGGTGGCCCGTGAGGTGGGTTCCGAGGGACAGCTCGGCGGTCAGGCGCGGGTCGAGGGCGTGTACGGGACGTGGAAGCGCCTGACGACCAACGTCAACGAGCTGGCCCTGAACCTCACCACCCAGGTCCGCGCCATCGCCGAGGTCGCCTCGGCCGTCGCGCAGGGCGACATGTCGCGGTCGATCACCGTGGAGACCCGCGGCGAGGTCTCGGAGTTGAAGGACAACATCAATCTGATGGTGTCCAATCTGCGCGAGACGACCCGCGCCAAGGACTGGCTGGAGTCCAACCTGGCCCGGCTGGCCGGGCTGATGCAGGGCCACCGGGACCTGATGGAGGTGGCCGATCTGATCCTGCGCGAGCTGACGCCGCTGGTGAACGCCCAGTACGGGGCCTTCTTCCTGGCGGACCCGGACGAGGACGGCACCCCCTCGCGCACCACCAGCGCCACCAAGGGGCTCGCGTTCATCGCCGGGTACGGCTCGGCGCAGGGCGCGACGGTGGACACCACGGGGATGCCGGGGCACGGACTGGTGCGGCAGGCGGCCCTGGAGAAGAAGCGGATCCTGCTCGAAGAGGCACCGCCGGACTACATCAAGATCAACTCCGGGCTCGGCGAGGCATCCCCGGCCAGTGTCGTCATCATCCCGATCCTCTTCGAGGACAAGCTGCTCGGGGTGATCGAGCTGGCCTCCTTCTCCCGCTTCTCCGACGTCCACCTGGCCTTCTTCGACCAGTTCGTCAACACCATCGGTGTCGCGATCAACACGATCATCGCCAACTCGCGCACCGAGTCGCTGCTGAGCGAGTCCCAGCGGCTCGCCGTCCAGCTCCAGGAGCGCTCGGACGAACTCCAGCGCCAGCAGGCCGAGTTGAGGCGTTCCAACGCCGCTCTGGAGGAGAAGGCGGCGCTGCTGGCGTCCAGCTCGCAGTACAAGTCGGAGTTCCTGGCGAACATGTCGCACGAGCTGCGCACCCCGCTCAACTCGCTGCTCATCCTGGCCCGGCTGCTCGCCGACAACCCGGACGGGCACCTCTCCGAGCAGGAGGTGCAGTTCGCCTCGACGATCCACCGCTCGGGCTCGGACCTGCTCCAGCTGATCAACGACATCCTGGACCTGTCGAAGATCGAGGCGGGCCGCATGGACGTACGGCCCAAGAAGCTGCCCCTGATCAAGGTGCTCGACTACGTGCACGCCACCTTCCGCCCCATCACCCTGGACCGGGGCCTCGCCTTCGAGGTGGCGGTCGGCGAGGACGTGCCGCGCGAGATGTACTGCGACGAGCAGCGCCTCCAGCAGATCCTGCGCAACCTCCTGTCCAACGCGATCAAGTTCACCGCGTCGGGCCGGGTGGAGCTGCGCGTCGACCGGTTCAAGGGCGGCCCGGCGGCCGGCGCGCACGGCGGGGACGACCTGGTCGCCTTCGTCGTCAAGGACACCGGCATCGGCATCGCGCGCGAGAAGCTGCCGGTCATCTTCGAGGCGTTCCAGCAGGCCGACGGCACCACCAACCGCAAGTACGGCGGCACCGGCCTCGGCCTGTCCATCAGCCGGGAGATCGCGGGGCTGCTCGGCGGACGCATCGTCGCCGAGAGCGATCCGGGCCGCGGCTCGACCTTCACCCTGTACGTCCCGGTCCGCTATCCCGGGCACGTCCTGGCGGATTCCGAGCAGCCGGGGCCCGCGCCCGTCGCGGCGGGCCACGTCATGGACGGCCACGTCATGGAGGACCACGTCACGGCGGGCCACCTGACGGAGGGCCACGGCCGGCTCCTCGGCGAACCCATGGCGCCGGCCGACCAGGACGACGGCTGGCCCAGCAGTACCCGCCTGGAGGAATGGCGTACCGGCCGGGCGGGCCGCGTCCTGTCCGGGCGCCGGGTGCTGATCGTCGACGACGACATCCGCAACGTGTTCGCCCTGACCCATGTGCTCGGCCGGGTCGGCATGCCGGTGGAGTACGCGGAGAACGGGCGCGAGGGCATCGAGACGCTGGAGCGCGTCGCGGACATCGAGCTGGTCCTGATGGACATCATGATGCCGGAGATGGACGGCTACGAGACCATCGAGGCGATCCGGCGCAGCCCCCGCTGGGCGCGGCTGCCGATCGTGGCGCTCACCGCGAAGGCGATGCCCGGGGACCGCGAGAAGTCGATGGCCAAGGGCGCCAGCGAGTACGTGCCCAAGCCCGTCGACGTGGACCTGCTCCTCACGGTGGCCTGCGCGCTGCTCGACCCGGACGGCGAGGGAGTTGGACATCCGGACGACATGGACGAGGGGCCGGGCGCGGCGCCGCCCGTCCCCGGGCAGCGCGCGGCGGGAGAGGCCGAAGGGGCGCCACCGGGCCGGTGAGGCGGGCCGTCTCCAGGACGGACCCGGGGCGCTGCGGCGGGCCCGCAGCGCCCCGTGGCCGGCGGCGTTCTCAGGCCTCGCGGGACCCGGCGTACATCTCCTCGATGAGCGCCCGGTACTCGCGCTCGACGACCGGCCGCTTCAGCTTGAGGCTGGGTGTCAGCTCGCCGTGCTCCACGTCGAGGTCGCGCGGCAGCAGCCGGAACTTCTTGATCGTCTGCCAGCGCTGGAGGCCCTCGTTGAGGCGCTTGACGTACCCCTCGATCAGCTCGACCGTCTGCGGCGCCGCGACGACCTCGGCGTACGAACCGGTGATGCCCTGCTCCTTGGCCCAGCCGAGGATGGTCGGCTCGTCGAGGGAGATGAGCGCGGTGCAGAAGTTCCGGTCGGCGCCGTGCACCAGGATGTTGGAGACGAACGGGCAGACCGCCTTGAACTGGCCCTCCACCTCGGCCGGCGCGATGTACTTGCCGCCGGAGGTTTTGATGAGGTCCTTCTTGCGGTCGGTGATGCGCAGATAGCCGTCGGCGGACAGCTCGCCGATGTCACCGGTGTGGAACCAGCCGTCGGACTCCAGGACCTCGGCGGTCTTCTCGGGCAGCCGGTGGTAGCCCTCCATGATGCCCGGGCCGCGCAGCAGGATCTCGCCGTCGTCGGCGATCCGCACCTCGGTGCCGGGCAGCGGCTTGCCGACCGTGCCGGTGCGGTAGGCCTCGCCCGGGTTGACGAAGGAGGCGGCCGAGGACTCGGTGAGCCCGTAGCCCTCCAGGATGTGGATGCCGGCGCCGGCGAAGAAGAAGCCGATGTCGGGCGCGAGCGCCGCCGAGCCGGAGACACAGGCCCGCAGCCGCCCGCCGAACGCCTCGCGGATCTTGCTGTAGACCAGCGCGTCGGCGACCTTGTGCTTGGCGGACAGGGCGAAGGGGACGCCGGGGCGGCCGGTGCGGCGGAAGGTGTCCTGGCTGACCTTCGCGTATTCGCGGGCCACTCCGGCCGCCCACTGGAAGATCTTGTACTTGGCGCCGCCGCCCTCCCGGGCCTTGCTCGCGACGCCGTTGTAGACCTTCTCGAAGATGCGCGGCACGGCGGCCATGTAGGTCGGCTGGACCACCGGAAGGTTCTCGATGATCTTGTCGATGCGGCCGTCGACCGCGGTCACGTGGCCGACCTCGATCTGGCCGGAGGTCAGCACCTTGCCGAAGACATGGGCCAGCGGCAGCCACAGGTACTGCACGTCCTCGCTGGTGATCAGGCCGGTGGCGACGGTCGCGCGGGCCATGTACGACCAGTTGTCGTGCGGCAGCCGGACGCCCTTGGGGCGGCCGGTGGTGCCGGAGGTGTAGATGAGGGTGGCGAGCTGGTCGGCGGTGATGGCCGCGATCCGCTCCTTGACCGCCCCGGGGTTCTTCTCCAGGTGGGCGGCGCCGCGCGCCTCAAGCTCCGCGAGGCTGAGCACCCAGCCCTCCGGGTCGCCGTCGGCGGGCTCGGCGCCCGCCGGGTCGATGACCACGACGTGCCGCAGGTCGGGCAGCTCGGCGCGGCGCTCGCGGGCCTTGGCGAGCTGGGCGGCGTCCTCGGCGATCAGGACCCGGCTCTCGGAGTCGGCCAGGATGAACGCCGACTCCTCGGCGTTGGTGGAGGGGTAGATCGTGGTGGTGGCGGCGCCCGCGCACATCACGCCCAGGTCGGCCAGGATCCACTCGACGCGGGTGGAGGAGGCGAGCGCGACGCGCTCCTCGGCCTGGACGCCGAGCTCGGCGAGGCCCGCGGCGATGGCGTAGACCCGCTCGGCGGCCTGGGCCCAGCTGAGCGACTTCCACTCGTCGGGGGCCTGCCCGGCACCCGGTACCGGGTAGCGGTAGGCCTCGATGTCCGGCGTGGCGTCCACGCGCTGGACGAAGAGGGCCGCCACGGACGGCGGCCGGTTCTCGATCAAGGTCTGTGTGTCGCTCACGACGTCCTCCGGGCTGGCCTGCGGCAAGGCTGCGCGACTGGCTGGTTGTCCGAGTGCTCTGTCTCCGACGCTCTGGCTTTCCGACAGCTCTGGCTCTCCGACGCTTGTTTAACTGGCGAGTAACCATCGGGTCGTGATCAGAGTAGAGCGCCGCCGCCGGTCGCGTAAGGGCCTACGGAGAGTGGTTTCATAACGAACGGACCCCCGTGCGAAGGCGCGGGGGTCCGTTGTGGCGGGCTTGCGAAGAGCCGGTGATCGCGGGCGTACTACTTCTTCTTGCCGCCCGAGTCGTCGCTGGAGAGCACCGCGATGAAGGCTTCCTGCGGGACCTCGACCGAGCCCACCATCTTCATCCGCTTCTTGCCCTCCTTCTGCTTCTCCAGGAGCTTGCGCTTGCGGGAGATGTCACCGCCGTAGCACTTGGCGAGGACGTCCTTGCGGATGGCGCGGATCGTCTCGCGGGCGATGACCCGGGAACCGATCGCGGCCTGCACGGGCACCTCGAAGGCCTGGCGCGGGATGAGCTCGCGCAGCTTGGCGACCAGGCGCACGCCGTAGGCGTAGGCCGCGTCCTTGTGGCAGACGGCGGAGAAGGCGTCGACCTTGTCGCCGTGCAGCAGGATGTCGACCTTGACCAGGCTCGCGGCCTGCTCGCCGGTGGGCTCGTAGTCGAGCGAGGCGTAGCCGCGGGTCTTGGACTTCAGCTGGTCGAAGAAGTCGAAGACGATCTCCGCGAGCGGCAGCGTGTAGCGGATCTCGACGCGGTCCTCGGAGAGGTAGTCCATGCCGAGCAGGGTGCCGCGCCGGGTCTGGCACAGCTCCATGATCGAGCCGATGAACTCCGACGGCGCGAGGATGGTGGCCCGCACGACCGGCTCGTACACGTCCGAGATCTTGCCCTCGGGGAACTCGCTCGGGTTGGTGACGGTGACCTCCTTGCCGTCCTCCAGGACGACCCGGTAGACCACGTTCGGCGCGGTCGCGATGAGGTCGAGGTTGAACTCGCGCTCCAGGCGCTCGCGGATCACGTCGAGGTGGAGCAGGCCGAGGAAGCCGACGCGGAAGCCGAAGCCGAGGGCCGCGGAGGTCTCCGGCTCGTACACCAGGGCGGCGTCGTTGAGCTGGAGCTTGTCGAGGGCCTCGCGCAGGTCCGGGTAGTCGGAGCCGTCCAGCGGATACAGGCCCGAGAAGACCATCGGCTTCGGGTCCTTGTAGCCGCCGAGCGCCTCGGTCGCGCCGTTGTGCAGGCTGGTGATGGTGTCACCGACCTTGGACTGACGGACGTCCTTCACGCCGGTGATGATGTAGCCCACCTCGCCGACGCCGATGCCGTCGGCCGGGGTCATCTCGGGGGACGAGACGCCGATCTCAAGCAGCTCGTGGGTGGCGCCGGTCGACATCATGCGGATGCGCTCGCGCTTGTTGAGCTGACCGTCGACGACACGGACATAGGTGACGACGCCGCGGTAGGAGTCGTACACCGAGTCGAAGATCATCGCGCGGGCGGGCGCGTCGGCGATGCCGACCGGGGCGGGCACGTCACGGACCACGCGGTCCAGGAGCGCGTCCACGCCGACGCCGGTCTTGGCCGAGACCTTCAGGACGTCCTCGGGCTGGCAGCCGATGAGGTTCGCGAGCTCCTCGGAGAACTTCTCGGGCTGGGCGGCCGGCAGGTCGATCTTGTTGAGGACGGGAACGATGGTGAGGTCGTTCTCCATGGCCAGGTACAGGTTGGCCAGCGTCTGCGCCTCGATGCCCTGGGCGGCGTCGACGAGCAGCACCGTGCCCTCGCAGGCGGCGAGCGAGCGCGACACCTCGTACGTGAAGTCCACGTGGCCCGGGGTGTCGATCATGTTCAGGATGTGGGCCCGGCCCTGGCCGGGGCCGTCGCTGGGCGCCCACGGCAGACGGACCGCCTGGGACTTGATCGTGATGCCGCGCTCGCGCTCGATGTCCATGCGGTCGAGGTACTGAGCACGCATCTGCCGCTGATCGACCACACCGGTCAGCTGGAGCATCCGGTCGGCAAGGGTCGACTTGCCGTGGTCGATGTGCGCGATGATGCAGAAGTTGCGGATCAGCGCCGGGTCGGTACGGCTCGGCTCGGGCACGTTGGGAGGAGTCGCGGGCACGCAGGGTCCTGATTCTTGAGGCCCGCGGGTCTGATCGCGGCGCCTCGTCTCGGGTCGACGACGGTTCGATACGTAAGTAGCAGCCCCTATCGTCCCACGCCTGCGGGCCTGCGCCCGGTTTGGGCTGGTCGGGGGGCGACTGGTAACGTGGGCAGCTGTGTCTCGTCACCCTTTCGGCGGCGGGACACGACCGAAGATCGAATCATCGAACCTGCAAAGGCTCTTTCGTGGCGAACATCAAGTCCCAGATCAAGCGGAACAAGACGAACGAGAAGGCGCGCCTGCGCAACAAGTCCGTCAAGTCCTCCCTGCGCACCTTCATCCGCAAGGCCAACGAGGCCGTTGTCGCGGGTGACGTCGAGAAGGCGACCGTGGCGGCCCGCGCCGCTTCGCGCCAGCTCGACAAGGCCGTCTCGAAGGGCGTCATCCACAAGAACGCCGCCGCCAACAAGAAGTCGGCGCTGGCGCACAAGGTGGCCGGCCTCCAGGGCTGAACACCCCGCTTCATCTGATCGACCCGCCCGACGGGATCAAGCGGCCCCTCTACCGCTCCCCGACGGCACCCCAGTGCCGCGCGCGGACGCGTTCGCCACGCGGGCGCGGTGCTAGTGACAGAACATCGCGAAGGCCCCGCAGCCTCCTTCCCCAGGAGGCTGCGGGGCCTTCGTGCTGTCCGGATCCGCTCGGTGCGGAGCGCGGCCCACCAGAGGCGGCTCAGTGCGGGACGCGCCCCACCAGGTCGACGACCTCGCCGAGGAAGCCCTCGTCGAGCATGGTGGACACGGCCGTGTCGCCCTCGTCGCGCAGCCCCGCGTCGTGGCAGGCGACCCCCACCAGATAGCCGCCGTCGAGCTCGAACGTGGCGAAGGCCCACTCGCCGTGCGAGGCGGGCTCGCCCTGCGGGGTGAGCAGCGCGGTGGCGTCGGCGTCGAAGCCGAACTGGGTGAAGCCCATCCGCATGCCCTGCCCCAGCGCCTTGGTGTACGCCTCCTTCAGCGTCCAGGTGCGCACCAGCCGGCGCCGGCGCTCGGCCTCGTCGAGCCCGCCGAGCCAGCGCCGCTCGGCGGGGGTGCACAGATGGCGCTGCACCGCGGAGTACTGGATGCGGCGGTCGGCGAGCTCGGTGTCGACGCCGACCCGGCCGCGCCGGTTGAGCCCCACCACCAGGAGGTCCCGGGTGTGGCTGAGGCTGACCTCGATCTGGTCGCAGCCGCGCAGATAGGGGCGCCCGCCCGCCTTCGAGGCCAGCTCCACCGTCTCGGGCGGGGTCTGCAGGGCGGCGCCCGCGGTGTACTTCACCAGGAGCCGGGACGCGGCGAAGCGGTCGCGGGCCTCGGGGTCGGCGAGGTTGTTGAGGCGCTGCCAGTCGCGCGCGCCGAGCAGCGGGCGCAGCTGCGGGTCGGCGACGGCGGCGGGCAGCCAGTCCCGCCAGCTCGCGTGCACCACGACGTGGCCGTGCCACGCCATGGACTGCCGCACCCGGCTCCACGGGCTGTCGGGTCCCGGCATCAGAAGGGGTTCGGCGATGCCCGTCCTTGTGCGAGGGCTCATGGGGTACCTGCTTCCGCCAGAGGCGCGTCGTGAAGATCGAAACTGCGGCCGGCGCGGAACCGCGCCAGCAGCTCCTCCGCCACCCGGTCGACGCAGTCCGGGGGCGGCGGAGGAAGGACGAGGCCGAGCCTGCGCCCGTAGCGGTGCAGCGCGAGCACCAGCCAGGCGGGATCGGCGAGGAAGCCGGCGGTGCCCCGGTGGCGCTCCCACACCGCGAGGGCGGCGCCGGCCGCGGACAGTACGGAGTGCCGGTCGGCGAGGGCGGCGGTCGCGGGGCTCGCGAGGGCGGCCCGGTCGCCCGGCTCGATCAGCAGGCACGCCTCGCGCACCGCGAGGAGGTCGGCGTGGAAGGCGGCGGCCATCGTGCGCAGCGCCTCGCCGTACGGGCCGTCGGGGGCGGAGCCGGCGAGGCGGGCGGCGGACGCGGTGAGGGAGGCGGCGAGGAAGTCGCCCCCGCCCGCGACCTCCAGGGCGCCGATGTCGAGGTGGGGCACGGGCGCGGCGGTGTCGAAGAGCGCCGCGGGGGGTTCGCCCTCGCGGCCCCACGCATGCCGTGCCAGGACCGGGAGTTGGGGGACGACGACGGCCTGGCAGGAGGCGGTTCCGGCGTGGCCGAGCCCGGCGGCGGGCAGGTCGCGCAGGAGTTTGCCGAGCGTGCCCTGGTCGGTGTCGCGGCTGTAGCCGCCGGCCCCGAGCACGGTGGCGAGCTCCTCCAGGTCGTCCCGGAGCAGGTCGGGTACGAGGTACTTGAGCTCGGCGGCGGCCAGATGGGCCGCGCCGGGCAGCAGGGACAGGGCGCGCAGCACGGCGGTGGCCATGGCGTCGCCGGCGAGCAGGTCGGCGAACACCCCGGCCAGGACGCCGCGTTGGCGCCTGCCGAGGGTGGCGCCGACGAGCGCGGCCCGTACGGCGGCGCGCAGCACGGTGTCCACCGAGGCGATGACCGCGCCGGTGATCAGGGTGCGGTTGAGCTGGAAGGTGCGCAGGGCGAGCCGTACGCCGGAGCCGAGGCCGCCGACGAGCGCGTCGCCCGGCACCTCGCACTCATCGAACGCGTAGCCGGCGAAGCGGCAGCCGCGCATGCCGGTGGTGGGCTGTCGTTCCAGCAACCGCACGGCGTCCGGCGGGAGTTGAGCCGGGTCGAGCAGGAACACCGAGTGGGAGGCGGGACCGGGAGCGGGATCCGTCCGGACGTGGGCGACGACGGCGCCGGCGCGCTCGGCGTTGATGACGACGTCCTTGCGGCCGTCCAGGACGAAGCCGCCGGAGTACTCCATGGCGCTGAGTTCGCCGCGCAGCATCGCGGTGCCGTGGGCGAGCGAGCGGTGCACGATGGCCGCCCGGCCGCCCGAGACGAGCAGCCGGGCCACGCTCTCGCGCTGCCCGGGCGATCCGGCGGCGAAGACGGGGGCGGCGGCGAACAGCGAGGTGATGCCGTAGCCGAAGGCGAGCGCCACATCGCGGCGGAAGACCGGGCGCAGCATGCGCATGAGCTGGTCGGCGTCGCGCAGCCGGCCGCCGAGGGCGAGCGGCACCAGCTCGGCGCCGAAGCCCTCTTGATCGAGCAACTCCTCGGCTGCGCCCAGGAGTTCGCTGTTCCCGTCGGCGGCGAGCAGGGCGCGGAAGCCCAGCGGGTTGGCCGGGTCGCAGGGGTCGCCGAAGCGGAGTTCGAGCCGCTCGGCGCGGTCGCGTACTGCGGGCAGCGCTCCGGACGGCGGGCCGGGCAGCGCGCCGGGGCGGCGTACGTCCGAGGCGGTGGCCCGGACGGCGGTGTCGGGCATGGACTCAGCCTCCTTCTGCGGCGTGGGGCCGCGCCGAGGCGTACAGCGGGCGCAGTTCGCCGCGCAGGTACAGCTCGCGCATGAGCGAGCGGCGGACCTTGCCGCTGGTGGTGCGGCGCACGGTGCCGGGGCGGACCAGGACGACGCCGCCGAGCAGCGCGCCGAACTCGTCGTGCAGGCAGCCGCGCACCCGCTCGGCCAGGTCGGCGAGCTGGCCGTGGCTCCAGCCGGCGCCGCGGATCTCCTGGATGGCCACGATCTCCTCGTGCCCGGCCGCTGCCGAGAGCACGACGGCGGACCCGAACGGGGCTCCGGACTGGGCGAGTTGGCGCTCCGCCTCCTGCGGGTGCAGGGTGCGTCCGTCGATCAGGAGGGCGTCCTTGATGCGGCCGGTCAGATACAGCTCGCCGTCGCGCAGCGCGCCGAGGTCGCCGGTGCGCAGGAAGCCGTGTTCGCCCGCGGCGGTGGCGTGGCCGAAGACGGCGGCGGTCTCCAGGGGGCGCCGCCAGTAGCCGTCGGCGACGGCTTCGCCGCGCACCCAGATCTCGCCGACGGACCCGTCGGGCAGCACGGCCGAACTGCCCGGGTCGACGATGCGTACCGTGACCCCGCGCGCGGGGCCGCAGCCTGCCAGGGTGCGCACCGGGTGGCCCGGCACCGGTGGCGTGAGCTCGCCGCGCTCCAGGGCCTCGGCGGACACGGTGGCGGGGGCGGGCGGCAGCCGGTCGGCGAGACTGACCAGCAGGGTGGCCTCGGCCAGCCCGTATCCGGCGGCGAGGGCGCCGGGGCGCAGGCCGGCCGGCGCGAAGCGGTGGGCGAACGCGGCGAGGGTGACGGCGGAGACCGGCTCGGAGGCGTTGACGGCGGTGGCGAGCGCGCTCAGGTCGAGGCCCGCGATGTCGTCGTCGGTGGCCGCGGCCAGGCAGCGGGCGTAGGCGGAGTCGGGCGCGGCGGTGACGGTGACGCGGTGCCGGGCGACCTCGCGCAGCCAGCTCAGCGGTTCGGCGGCGAACCGGCGCCGGGGCATCAGGACGGCGGTGGCGCCGAGCCAGAGGGGGTGCAGGAGCTGACCGATGAGGCCGAGGTCGTGGTGGAGCGGGAGCCAGCCGCCGATGCGGGCGTCCTCGTCGGTGCCGAGCGCGGTGCGCAGGCTCTCCATGGTGGCGAGGAGGTTGGCGTGGGTGACCTGGACGCCGCGCGGGGCGGCGGTGGACCCGGAGGTGTACTGGAGCAGCGCGGTGTCACCGCCGCCCCCGGCGGGGGGCAGCGGGTCGGCCCCGTCGTCGGGCAGGCAGTCGACGGCCAGGCACACCACAGAGGAGCGCCCGGCGTCGGCGAGGCGCCGGGAGAGCTCGCCGGCGTGGGCGGACGCGGTGAGCAGGACGGCGGCGTCGGTCTCGGCGGCGATGGCCGCGGTGCGTTCGGCGGCGGCCCGCGAGGTGTCGGGCGGCGGCACGGGCACCGCGACGGCTCCCGCGTACAGGCAGCCGACGAGGGCGGCGACGGTGTGCGGGCCGCCGTCCATGGAGATGAGGACGGGCCGGCCGGCCGCGCGGCGGCGCAGCAGCGCGGCCGCCACGGACCGGGCCCGTACGTCGAGTTCGCGGTAGGTGAGCGCGTCGGCGCCGCCCTCACCGTCCAGGCAGAGCAGAGCGGTCCGGGCGGCTCTTTCGGCGGAGCGCGCCGCCAGTGCCGCGGTGAAGCTCGTGGCTCGGGTCATCCTCTGCTCCCTGGTGCTCGGACGGATGGTTGCTCCTCCTACTCTGTTCCTCGTCCCTAGACGGGCACTTGAAGATCAACTGTGCTGCGGCGCCGAGGCCGCTCATCTTCTGCGCCCGGGCGCCTCGTTCAGCAGGTCCTGCAACAGCGCGAGTTCCTGGCGGGTGAGCGGGACGTCGGGGCGCAGCCGTTCGGGGTGGCCCGGCGGCGGGCCGTCGGCGTCGGTGCGCAGCATCAGGCGGAAGCCGCTGTCGAGCGAGTGCAGGCGCGCCCTGTTGCCGTCCGCGGCCGCCAGATACATGTCGACGCCGCCGTGGACCATGAGGGCCTCGCCCATGGGGCGCAGGAAGCGGCCGACGAGCCGGCGCCAGCTGCCCCTGGGGCGGCGGCCCGCCTCACGCGGTCCCTCCGGTACGTCCGTGTCCTTCCGGCGGTCCATGTCAGAGAACACCTTCCGAGCTGGGGTGTCCGTTCATGTTCACGTCACCTCTCCCTTCCCCCTGGCCGCCGGACGGCGCCTGGGTGGAGGGAGGATGGGAGGGGCCGCTTGAGCGGCGGTCGAGTTCTGGCTGAAAAGCTGTGGGTGCGGAATCCGTCGTACCGGTACCGAAACGGCATGTGCCTAATTGGTCTCGGCCCCGGGTTGCGGGCGTGGCCTATTGCATAATCGCTAGGGCAACCGACCCATGATCCAGCACAACGGGGGGCACCATGGTGCGCGTTCTGATTGCCGAAGACATGCATATGCTGCGCAAGGCATTGGTGTCACTCATTGAACTGGAGACCGATCTGGAAGTGGTCGCGGAGCTGTCGTCGGGCACGGACATCGTGCCGACCGCGATGGCGATGCGGCCGGATGTCGCCGTTCTGGACATCGACCTGCCCGGCACCGACGGGATCACCGCCGCGGCCGGACTGCACACCTCGGTACCGGAGTGCCGCACGCTCATCCTGACCAGCCTGGGCAGACCCGGGAACCTCAGACGAGCGCTCGCCGCCCACGTCTCCGGCTTCCTCCCCAAGGACTCCGACCCGGACAGCCTGTGCGCCGCGATCCGCCAGGTGGCGGCGGGCGAGCGCGTCATCGACCCGCAACTGGCGCTCGCCACCCTCGACTCCGGTCCCTCCCCGCTGACCGACCGCGAGCGGGAGGTGCTCCAGCTCGCCTCGGAGGGCATGGAGGCCGGCCAGATCGCATCCCGGCTGCACCTGTCCTCCGGCACCGTACGCAACTATCTGACCTCGGCCGTCAGCAAACTCAACGCGCGTAACCGGGTCGACGCGATCCGCATCGCGCGCGAGGCAGGCTGGCTGCATTCCGTCTGATCCGGCGGACGGGCCCATCCAGTGAAGGGGCGGATCGTTCAGGCGGCCAGCAGAGCGACCTCGGCGCGCAGTTCGAAGCGGCCGTCGGGCCGCGGCCCCGCCGTGAGCCGCCCGTTCACCGCCTCGACGCGCGTCGTCAGATTGCCGATCCCGCTGCCGCCGCCGCGCCGTGCGGCGAGCGCGGGATCGGCGTCCGCGTCCGCCCCGTCGTTGACGAGGGTGAGGAGCACCGCGTCCGCCGTACGCTCGGCGGTGATCTCGCAGCAGGCCGGCTTGCTGTGCCGCAGCATGTTCGTCAGTCCCTCGCGCACCATGGTGGCGAGCACGGTCTCGACGTCGACGGGCAGTTCGCCGCAGTCCAGGCGGACGGTGGCGTGGATGCCGGCGCCGGTGAGCATGGCGATGGCGTGCTCGGCCTCCGCCGTCAGACACATCCGCGTGCTGCCGCCCGCCACGGTGCGCACATCGGCGAGGGCCTCGCGCACGATGCCGAGCACCTCGGTCAGCTCGTGCCGCGCCTGGACCGGCCTGGTCGGCGCGAGCCGCCGTACCAGCTCGCACTTGAGGGTGATCGCGGACAGGCTGAAGCCGAGCAGGTCGTGCAGGTCACGGGCGAAGCGCAGCCGTTCCGTCGTCACCGCGAGGCGGGCGATCTCGGCCCGCGAGCGGTGCAGTTCGGTGGCCAGCTGCGCCATGCGCGTCAGCCCGTAGACGACCACCGCGCAGATCGGCGTGTACGCGCTCTCGTAGATCACGTCCTGCACCGAGACCCCCACCGCGTACTGCGCGGCCCCGCTCGCCACGGTGACCAGCGCGAGGACCGGCCAGGCGGCCACCGCGGGCAGCGCGAGCAGCGCCGACCCGGCGAGGAACCCCGGCAGCCCCGCCCACTGCCTGCCGAACACCAGGAACGGCACGAACTGGAGCAGCGCCTGCGCCCCGAGCGCCCCGTACCGCAGCCGTCCCCGCCAGCGCCGGCCCCAGGCGTAGCGGCGGTGGAAGGACTCCGCGAGCTGGAGCGCCAGGCAGCCGAGCAGGCAGAGCTCGACGGTGGGCAGCCCGTGCGCGTACGGCGCGTACGACCAGCCCTCGGCCGAGTACGACAGGAAGTAGCCGATCAGGACCGCGAGGGTGATCGCGCCCGCGGCCCGTGGCATCACATCGGTGTGCCGGGAGCGGCCGGCCCGGCTGCGGTCGCCGTGCGTGCCGCGCCGCACCGCGCGGCCCGGGCGCGCCAGGGCCGCCTCCTGCCGCAGCGGCACGACCGCGCGCAGCCTGAACCAGCCGCGGCCGTCCGCGCCGTGGGTGAGGGTGCCGCCGAGTTCGTGCAGCCGGGTCTCCAGGGCGGCCAGACCGCTGCCGGGCCCGGGCCGCGCGCCGGGGCCGCAGCCGACGCCGTCGTTGGCGAGGACCAGCACCGCGACACCGCCACCGCGCTCGGTGGTGATCGCACAGCGCTCGGCCCTGCTGTGCCGCAGCATGTTGGTGAGGCCCTCGCCGAGCGCGGCGGCGAGCACGGTGTCCACGGCGGCGGGCAGTTCGCCGCAGCGGTGGCGCACGGTGGTGTCGATGCCGGCCGCCGAGAGCATCGGGACGGCCGCGTTGGCCTCGTCCGACAGGGACATCTGGCGGTAGCCGCGGCTGACCGACCGCACGTCGGCGAGGGCCTTGCGCGCGGTGCGCAGCACCTCGGCGACCTCCTCCTGGGCCCGGGCGGGCGCGTCCGCGAGCAGCTGGTGGGCGCGCTCGCACTTGAGGGAGATCACCGAGAGGCTGAGGCCGAGCACCTCGTGCAGGTCACGGGCGAACCGTAACCGCTCCCCCGCGACCGCGAGCCGTGACAGGTGCGCGCGCGAGGCGTGCAGCCGGTCGATCATGTCGGACATCCGCGAGAGCCCGATGACGACGAGCGGGATCAGCACCGCCTCGATCCCGCCGTACACGAACTCCCCCGGACCGAAGCCGAGATGGTGGAAGAGCACGAAGTCCCCGGCGACGGCGCACGCGAACAGCGGCCAGCCGACCGCCGCCGGGAACACCAGCACCGAGGAGGCCGCGAAGAACTCGGTCATCCCGCCCCACGCCGCGCCGTACGTCACGATCGGCGCGTACGAGAGGAGGCCGAGCAGCACCCAGGTCGCGTAGCGGTAGTGGCCGAGCCGCGGGAAGAACCGCGGGAAGGAATGGACCAGTTGGAGGCCCATGATCCCGGCGAAGCCGCCCACGGCGGAGGCGCCGCGCCATACGGAGGGGTGCTCGACCCAGACATGGCTGCCGTCGATCACGAAGAACCCGAGCAGCACCCCCGCGGTGATCGCGACCGCGGTACGCCGCGGCAGCGCCCGGCCCTCCCCGCCCGCCGGATCCCCGTCCGTGCGGCAGGCCGCGTCGGTCCCCAACTCTCCCCCATGAGTTCGCGTGTCTTCGGTTGTGGGCGCCGCGTGCGGCGATCAGGCGGCGGTGGCGAGCAGCTCGACCTCCGCCTTCAGCTCGAACCAGCCGTCCGGCCGCGCCCCGGCCTCCAGGCGGCCGTTGACCGCGTTCACCCTGGTCGTCAGGTTGCCGATGCCGCTGCCGCCGTTGACCTTGGAGTCGAGCCCGGCGTCCGCCCGGCCCTCCACGCCGTCGTTGACGAGCGTGAGCCGCACCCCCGCCGGGGTGCGCTCCGCGGTGATCTCGCAGTGCGCGGCCCTGCTGTGCCGCAGCATGTTGGTCAGGCCCTCGCGGAGCATGGTGGCCAGCACCGTGTCGACGTCTCCGGGCAGTTCACCGCAGTCGGTGTCGACGGTGGCCCGGATGCCGACCCCGGCCAGCATCGCGGTCGCGTTGGCCGCCTCCGCGGTCAGCGACATCCGCTGCCGCCCCTCGGCGACGGTGCGCACATCGGCGAGCGCCTGGCGGGCGATGCCGAGCACTTCGGTGAGTTCGGCCTGGGCCTGCACGGGGCTGGTGGGAGCCAGGCGCCGGACCAGTTCACATTTCAGCGTGATGGCGGAGAGGCTGAAGCCGAGCAGGTCGTGCAGGTCGCGGGCGAACCGCAGCCGTTCCGTGGTGACCGCGAGCCGGGCGATCTCGGTACGGGAGCGGTGCAGTTCGGAGGCGAGCTGCGCCATGCGGGACAGGCCGAAGACCACGAGGGCGCAGATGACGGTGTACGCCGTCTCGTAGATGAGGTCGGTGAGGGTCGAGTCGACCTCGCGGAAGACGACGTCGCTGATCACCGTGACCGCGGCGACCAGCGGCCAGGCCCCGGCCGCGGGCAGCACGAGCAGCGCCGAGCCGGCCACGAATCCGGGGAGCCCCATCCAGCTCGGCCCGAGGAAGAACCAGGGCACGCACTGGAGCAGCAGCAGCCCGCCGAGGGCCCCGAGTTGCAGCAGGCGGGGGCGACGGGCCCGGCGGACGAACCGCCACTGGAAGGAGATCAGGAGCTGGAGCAGCAGCGTGGCGAACATGCACAGCTCGGTGACCACGGCCTTGCCGAGCGGCGGCCGGTAGGACATGGCGACCACGGAGTACGCGACGAAGTAACCGAGCAAGACCGTGAAGGTGATCGCGGTGGCCGTGCGGGGCACGAGGTCGCGGTGGCCCTGGATGTGGGGCGGCGAGGGCTCGGCCTCGTCCGGGTCGGTGACGGCCGCCGGGCCTGCGCCGTCCGGCCGGGTGGCCTCGTCGGGCACCGGCACCGTCGCTTCGAGGCGGAACCAGCCCTGCCCGTCGGCGCCGTGCGACAGCGCGCCGCCGAGCTTGCGGACGCGGGAGCCGAGCGCGTCCAGGCCGCCGTCGGCGCCGCCCCTGGGCGGGCGGCCACGGCCGATGCCGTCGTTGCTCAGGGTCAGCACGGCCCCGTCGCCGACCCTCTCGGCGCGGATCTCGCAGCTCTCGGCCTTGCTGTGCCGCAGCATGTTGGTCAGACCCTCGCGCAGCACGGTCGCGAGCACGGTGTCCACGCCCGCCGGCAGCCGGCCGACCTCGAACCGCAGGCTCGTCCGGATGCCCGCGGCGGACAGCATGGACACCGCCGCGTTCGCCTCGCCCGCCAGCGACATCTCGCGGTAGCCGCGGCTGACGGAGCGCACGTCCGCGAGGGCCTTGCGCGAGGTGCGCAGCACGTCACCGAGCTCCTCGTGCGCCTTGGCGGGAGCGTCGGCCAGCAGACGGTAGGCCAGTTCGCACTTCAGGGAGATCGCCGAGAGGCTGTAGCCGAGGACGTCGTGCAGATCGCGGGCGAAGCGCAGCCGCTCGCCGGCCACGGCCAGCCGCGAGAGCTCCTCGCGGGAGCGGTGCAGCTTCACGATCATGTCGGACATCCGCGAGAGCCCGATGATGATCAGCGGGATCAGGGCGCCTTCGAGCACGTTGTAGAGCACGGTGCTGGTGTCGCGGCCGCTGTAGAGGGCCCAGCAGGTGAGGACGCCGGCGCCGAACAGGGGCCAGCCGAGCACCGCGGGGAAGACCAGGACCGAGGAGGCCGTGAGGAACTCCGCCATGCCGCTCCACGCGGACCCGAACAGCGCGATGGGCGCGTAGGCCAGGACGGCCTGGAGGACCCAGGTCGCGTACCGGTAGCGGTACAGGCGCGGCAGGAGCTGCGGAAAGGAGTGGACGAGCTGGAGGCCGCCGATGGCCAGAAAGCCGAGCAGCGCCGCGACGAGCTGCCACCATGGCGGATTCTCGGCCCAGACGAAAACGCCGTCGATCACGAAAAATCCGAACAGCGCGGCCGCGGTCACGGCTATCGCCTTGCGTGGCGGAAGCGCCACGGTGCCGATGTCCGCGGATGTCCCCCCCGCCCGATCGACTACTTCTGCCTTCAACTGTCCCCCATGGTTCGTGGCGCCCGGTCAGAAGCGCCTCTCCGGACCGGATCATAGGTAATGCGGTGGCCGAAGCTGTAGTGCCGGAGCGGTTCTCACAGCCGGGCGGCGCCCTTGAGATCGGCCGCGAAGAGCATTCCGGCGGCGACCGCGTAGGCGCGGGCGGCCCGCACGACACTGCTCGGCAGCGTAGCGTCCGGCGATGACCGAAAATCGTCGTTGACGCCCCGCAGGTGCAGGAGCAGCCGGGGCGCGTCGGGTCCGTGCAGTTCGACGCGGTGGTCGCAGCCCGCGTACGCAAGCACGGGGTCGCTCCCCGGCCCGCGCAGCACCACGTCCCGCGGCACACGCAGGTCGCCGCCGGGGGCGACCGGCGGCGGGTGGAAAGTGGCGCGCGGCGACAGCGGGACGACGCTCAACAGCGGGGAGGCCCCGATCGCGATATGGCGCACGATGAGGTGCTGGAGCGGGGCGAGGGCGGTGAGCAGTTCGCGCGAGGCGTCGTTCCACTCCGTCTCGGGCACGTCGTAGCCGGGAAAGCCCGGCACCACGTTGGCGAGCGAGACCGGTCCCAGCTGCATCCGGTGCAGGGCCTCGCGCAGCAGCGGTCCCGGCCGTTCCAGGCGCAGCTCTCCCCAGGGCGTGCGCAGCACGGTGCTCCGGCCGAAGAGCACCGTGACGTCCTCGCGCAGCGACCAGAACTCACCGAGTTCGCGGGCCGCGAGGCGGTCGATACGCATCAGAGGGGGTCCTTCCACCGGCAGGGTGTGGTTCGCGTGCGACGTGCGGTTCAGCGGGTCGGGCGGACGCTGCGGCGCCCGCGGTGTGCTGCGTGATCAGAGGAAGAGCGGGACCGGATTGAGGTCCTCGTACCGGGTGGGCCCGGCCAGTCTGCCGAGCCGCACCGGGACGTCGAAGAGACGGCCGGGGGCGTAGCGCGCCCAGTGCGGTCTGAGCCCGGGCACCACCACCTTGACCACCGGCAGTCCGACGTCGGGTCGGGTCTGGTCGAGGACGAGCAGTTCCATGCCGTTCCCGCTCAGCAGCGCGACGACCGCCTCAAGGTCTTCGTACAGGTCGTCGTGCGGAGTGTAGGGGTGCGTGCCGGGTCCGGTCGGGGCGCAGTCGGCGGGCAGCAGATAGGTGTGCTCCTCGACGGTCGCCGTGCGCAGCCACTCGCGTACGTCCGGGTCCTCGGCGGCGGCGCGCGAGACGCTGCCGTCCGGGGCCACCACGTGCGGCATCATCTGGTTCAGCTCGGTCAGGGCGCGGCGCAGCGCGATCGCGGGGTCGAAGTGGGCGCCGAAGCCGAGCATGATGTCCTGCCGCTGCCCCGGTTCGGCGCCCGCAATCCTGGAGAGCGCGGCCATGACCGGGATGCCGAGGTCCGCGGTGAGGTCGAGCACCCACACCTCGCGCCCCAACGAGGCGTGCACGGCGCGGAGTTCGGACATCCACGGGTCGCCGAACGCGTCGAGGTCCACGGCCGGCTGGCGGGTGCGGTTGTACCACCACAGGGCCAGCGCGTCGCGCTCGACGAGTTCCAGGAAGCCCTGGAGCACGGCGTCCTCCAGGGTGCCGCCGGCGGCGGTGCCGTTGGAGGTGGCCAGGCAGGAGAAGGCGCCGGGCGGCTGGGGCACTCCGTAGTAGAGCAGCGCGGTGGGAAGCAGCTTGTGGCGCCCCTCGGTCACCGACCACAGCGGCGTCCAGTCGATGGCCGCGTCCTGGTCGAAGGGGTCGGCGACGTGCTGGAAGGGCGCGTGGCCCTCGTTCCACTCGGCCCGGCCGGGGTACTGCCGCTCGTCGTAGAGCTGCACCTCGTCGGGGTGCACCGCGTCGGCGGCCAGCTCGCGGTAGCTGCCGCGGACCGTGGCCTCGCCGCCCTCGAAGTGGCCGGAGTGGCGTTCGAGCGCCTCGGCCAGCGCGCTGACCCTGGCCTGGAGTTCGGTGGCGCCCTTGCCCCCGCAGGAGGCGCGCAGCCCGCCCCGTATCGCACCGAGGCCCTGGGTGCCCGCGGCCGGATTGAGGCCCGCGGAGAAGGAGTTGAAGAACTCGGGACCGCACTCGTTGCGCGTGATGCCGCGCACCAGACCCGTGACCGGGTCCACCAAGTGGCCGTACCGGTCGAGGAGTTGCTGTGGCGTGAGGCTGCGGTGGCCGTTGCCCCCGGTGTCCCGCTTGAGGCGCGGGCGCAGCACGACCGGGGCCTGCACCTGTGCGGCGGTCATCCCCGGCTCGCCGCAGCTCGGGCACTGCGGGCGGCGCACGACGGGGTGGAGCTCCCCGGCCAGGGTGAGGCCGTCGAGCGTACGCAGCCCCTGCTGGCTCGCGTCCCGGTACCCGGCCAGCCACTTCGCGGCTTCGAGGCCGGCCAGCTGGAGGGCGGCGAGCCGCGCGGCCGGCAGGGTGCACGAGGGCCGGGGCACCGGGCCCGAGCGGCCCAGCATGCGCTGCACATGCGCCTCCACCGGGCGGCTGCGCCACAGGCGTTCGGCCAGGCAGGCCCAGCAGGGCCCGTCCAGGTCGCCGAAGAAGGGGCCGATCCACATCTCGGTGCCCTCGGTGCGCACCGGCAGCCAGCGCCGGCCCGAGGCCCGGAACTCGGCGTCCACGACGGCGAGTTCCGGGTCCAGGTAGTCGTCGCACAGGACGACCGTGAGCGCGGTCGCGTCGTCCGAGACGGTGAGTCCGGCGGCCGTCAGGCTCGCGGACAGTTCCGCGGCGTCCGTGCTGCCGACCGCGATGACGCGCACGGCGCCGCGGGCCAGGGCGTTGGCCGCCCTGCTGCCGTCCAGTCCCGCCACTTCCCAGTACGCCTGCTCGGCGGCCTCCCGCTCGCCCACCTGGCGCTCGCGGCCGCAGAGCAGCCCGGCACCGGTCAGCCGCGACACCAGCCGGGCGGTCTGCCCGGAGGGGAGCGCGTCCGCCGCGTCCTGGGCGATGCGCTCCAGCGGGCGGGTGCCGTCGAGGAGGGGGGCGAGCCGGGCGATCTGCTCGCCGTGCAGGGCGGTCACCCGCTGGTCGGAGATCAGGTACACCGCTTCACCGGGCACCTGCTCGACCCGCAGGTGCGGCTTGAACCCCAGGAGCGGGGCGGCGGTCCGGACGGCCGCCATCAGGCGGCGAGCCGCGCGGTGTCGGCGGTGGCGGCGGCCGGTATGTGGGCGACGCCGGAACCGAGGCACGGCATCGGGACCTGGCCGAAGACGGCGTGGCGGCCGAACTCCTCGATCACGAGGTCGTCACCGGCGGCTGCGGCGTGACTGATGTTCGCGTTCATGTGGATCTCCCCCTGGCGGATGTGAAGGCCGGGGGGACCTGACCCCCCCCTAGCCGCCGGCTCTCGACTCCTGGTCGGGCCGACGTCCAGAACTCTGCCGGGTCGGCCGAATCCGCCCCAGTGCCGCGGTCACGGGATGCACATGAAACTTTCATACGCGTCCCCAGGACACTCACATGCCGGGTTCAGGAGCCCGGCACTGCCGTGGAAAGGGGCCGGGTGACAGCTTGTGAGGGTGCTTGGAGCCGGGTCCGAAATCCATCGGGTCATCCGGCAGATCCGACCCCGGAGGAATCCCATGGAGATCAAGGTTCTCGGTCCGCTCATGGCCGAGTCGGGCGGCACGTCGGTCGTCCCGAGCGCCGGCAAGCCGCGGCAGATACTGGCGCTGCTCTCGGTGTACGCCAACCAGGTCATGCCCGTCCCGACGCTGATGGAGGAGATCTGGGGCGCGGACATGCCGCGCAGCGCGCTGACCACCCTGCAGACGTACATCCTCCAGCTGCGCCGGCTGATCGCCGGGGCGCTCGGCCCGGACAGCCCGTACACCGCTCGCGAGGTGCTCGCCACGCGGCACGGCGGCTACCTCCTCGAAGTGACGCCGGGCGCGGTGGACGTGCACGAGTACGACCGTCTGGTGGCGACCGGGCGCGGCGCCGCCGAGCGCGGTGACGACGAGAGCGCGGCGGACCTGTACCGCGAGGCGCTCGGCATGTGGCGCGGTCCGGCCCTGGTGGACGTCCGCCTCGGCCCGCTCCTGGAGATCGAGCTGGTGCGCCTGGAGGAGAGCCGCCTGGGTGTCCTGGAGCAGCGGATCGACTCCGACCTGCGGCTCGGGCGCCACATGCAACTGCTTGCCGAACTCACCTCCCTGACGGCCCGTCACCCACTGCACGAGGGCCTGCACGCCCAGTGCATGGTGGCGCTGTACCGCTCCGGCCGGCAGTGGCAGGCGCTGGACGTCTACCAGAACCTGCGGCGCGGCCTCGCCGACGAGCTGGGTCTCGACCCCTCGGCGCGGCTGCGGCAGCTGCACCGCGCGGTGCTCGCCGGTGACCCGGCGCTGGACTCGCACCTGGCCGGGCGCCGCCCGGTGCTCGACCTCTTCGCCGCCTGAGCGGCGCACGGGCGGCCCGACCGCCCGGCAGCAACGCGTCCGGACCCCGCCCTCTCCCCCCACAGGGCGGGGTCCGACGCGTGCGCGGCTCGATCCCGCCTCTAGGCCGCCGACGCACAGTGCCCCCGAACGTCGCCAACGACACTGGGGGTTACCTTGCGAGTCATCGATCTGTCGTCGCCCGTGGACGCGGCCGGCTGGGAACCGGACCCGATCGTCCACGAGATCATGACGCCCGCCGAGGGCGCCGCGCACATGGCGGCGGAGATGAAGGAGCACTTCGGGCTCGACTTCGATCCGGCCGACCTGCCCGGGGGCGAACTCCTGTCCCTGGACACCCTCACCCTGACCAGCCACACCGGCACCCATGTCGACGCGCCCTCGCACTACGGCTCGGTCGGTGACTACGGGCGGCCCCGGCACATCGACGAGATGCCCCTCGACTGGTTCCTGCGCCCGGCCGTCGTGCTCGACGTGAGCGACGTCGGCATCGGCGCCATCGGCGTCGAGCGCGTCCAGAAGCAGATCGCCGAGATCGGCTACACCCCGCAGCCCCTCGACATCGTCATGCTGCACACCGGAGCCTCCCAACACGCCGGTACGCCGCGGTACTTCACCGACTTCGCCGGGCTCGACGGCCCCGCCACCGACTATCTGCTCGACCTCGGCGTCCGCGTCATCGGCACCGACGCCTGGAGCCTGGACGCGCCGTTCGGGCACATGATCCGCACGTTCCAGGAGACCGGCGACCGGTCGGTCCTGTGGCCCGCGCACTTCGCCGGACGGCGCCGCGAGTACTGCCAGGTCGAGCGGCTCGCGCACCTCGACACGCTGCCCACGCACGGCTTCCGGGTGTCCTGCTTCCCCGTGAAGATCGCCGGAGCGGGGGCGGGCTGGACCCGGGCCGTCGCCCTGATCGACGAATGAGAACCGAGAGCGCCCCGCGCACGGACACCGTGACGCCCTGGCTGTTCTGCTTCCACCACGCGGGCGCCGGGATCTCCTCCTTCGCCAGATGGCAGAAGATCCTGGGTGACACGGCCGAGGTGGTGCCGGTGCTGCTGCCGGGCCGGGGCCCGCGGGCCAAGGAGGCCCGGATCACCGACGCCGCCGAACTCATGAACGAGCTGCGGGAGTTGATCACCCCGCTGCTCGACCGCCCCTACCTCCTGTACGGGCACAGCCTCGGCGGTCTGGTCGCGCACGCGCTGACCCGGACCCTGGAGGACGACGGCCTGCTGCCGCCGGCCCGGCTGGTGATCGGGGCCGTACCGCCGCCGCATCTGCGCAACACGCTGCTGCGCGGGGCGCGTCTGCCCGACCACGAACTCATCGACCTGCTGGTCGACTTGGAGGCGGCGCCGCCGGAGGCCGCCGGGCGCGACCGTTCGCTGTGGCAGCGCCAGGTGATCCCGGCGCTCCGCGACGACCTGCGGCTCGGCGAGGCGCTGTGCCAGGTCAACGCGGACAAGGCGGTGGGCACGCCGCTGATGGCGCTGGCCGGCCGGGACGACCCGATCGCGCCGCTGTGGGAGGTGGCCGAGTGGGCCGACTACTCGGTGACCCACTTCCGCCTCCAGACCCTGCCCGGCGACCACTTCTTCGTCCGCGAGCGCGGGGTGCCGGAGCTGCTGCGCCAGGTGGCCCTCGACCTGCGCGCCTCGCTCAAGGGGAAGTACGACGCCGAGTCGAGCGGGCGTCAAGAGGGCGGGACCAGACTCCTTCCACCAGCGGATCTCACAGCGGACCTATCAGAGAGGTGACGCAGCCGTGCTGCACATTCCCGGGGCGCACCCCCTGGCCAAGACCCACGAGGGGGACAGGTGAGCCGACGCGTAGTCATCACCGGAATCGGTGTGGTCGCCCCGGGGGGCGTCGGCACCAAGGAGTACTGGTCCCTGCTGACCGCGGGACGTACCGCGACCAGGGCCGTGACCCTCTTCGACGCCTCGGCCTTCCGGTCGAGGATCGCCGCGGAGGTCGACTTCGACCCGGTCGCCCAGGGGCTGACCGAGGAGCAGGCGGGGCGCCTCGACAGGGCCGCCCAGTTCGCGCTGGTCGGCGCCCGTGAGGCGGTCTCCGACAGCGGTCTGGACATGGCCGGCATCGACCCGTTCCGCACCGGCGTCACCATCGGCAGCGCGGTCGGCGCGACCACCGGGCTCGACTACGAGTACGCGGCGGTCAGCAACAACGGCGCCGAGTGGCTCGTGGACCACGAGCGGGCCGTGCCGCACCTGTACGACTACTTCGTGCCCAGCTCGTTCGCGGCCGAGGTGGCCTGGGAGTTCGGCGCGCAGGGCCCCACCGCCGTGGTCTCCACCGGCTGCACCTCGGGGCTGGACTCGGTCGGCCACGCCGTCGAGCTGATCCGCGAGGGCAGCGCCGACGTGATGATCGCCGGGGCCACCGAGGCACCGATCTCGCCGATCTCGGTCGCCTGCTTCGACGCCATCAAGGCCACCTCGAACCGCAACGACGAGCCGGAGACGGCCTCGCGGCCCTTCGACAAGTCCCGCAACGGCTTCGTGCTCGGCGAGGGCAGCGCGGTGTTCGTCCTGGAGGAGTACGAGCAGGCCGTGGCGCGCGGCGCGCACATCTACGCCGAGATCGCGGGGTTCGCCTCGCGCTCCAACGCGTACAACATGACGGGCCTTCGGGCCGACGGCGCGGAGATGGCCGAGGCCATCGGCGCGGCCCTCGAAGAGGCCGGCATCCCCGGCACCGACATCGACTACATCAACGCGCACGGCTCGGGCACCCTGCAGAACGACCGGCACGAGACGGCCGCGTTCAAGAAGAGCCTCGGCGACCACGCGTACGCCACCCCCGTCTCCTCCATCAAGTCGATGATCGGGCATTCGCTCGGCGCCATCGGCTCCCTGGAGATCGCCGCGTCCGCGCTGGCCATCGAGCACGGCGTGGTGCCGCCGACGGCGAACCTGCACGAGGCCGACCCCAAGTGCGACCTCGACTACACGCCCGTCCACGCCCGCGAGCGCGAGATCAACACCGTGCTCAGCGTGGGCAGCGGCTTCGGCGGATTCCAGAGCGCGATCGTGCTCACCAAGCCCGAACGGAGGAAGACGGCATGACGAGCGAGCTGCTCGAACGCACGGCGGTGCGCTCCGCCACCGCGGTGTTCACCGGGATCGGCGTCACCGCCCCCAACGGCCTTGGTACGCACGCCTGGTGGCAGGCGACCGTGGCCGGCGAGAGCGGCATCCGTCCGGTCTCCCGCTTCGACGCCTCCGGCTACCCCTCCACGCTCGCGGGCGAGGTGCCCGGCTTCGAGGCCGAGGAGCACATCCCGAGCCGGCTGCTCCCGCAGACCGACCACATGACCCGGCTCGCCCTGACCGCGGCCAAGGAGGCCCTGGAGGACTCCGGCGCGGACCCGGCCGAGCTGCCGCCGTACTCGGCGGGCGCGGTCACCGCGGCCTCCGCGGGCGGCTTCGAGTTCGGCCAGCGCGAGCTCCAGGCGCTGTGGAGCAAGGGCGGCCAGTACGTCTCCGCCTACCAGTCGTACGCCTGGTTCTACGCCGTCAACACCGGCCAGATCTCCATCCGGCACGGACTCCGCGGCCCCAGCGGGGTGCTGGTCACCGAGCAGGCGGGCGGGCTCGACGCGGTCGCCCAGGCCCGGCGCCAGCTGCGCAAGGGCAGCAAGCTCATCGTCACCGGCGGTGTGGACGGCGCGGTCTGCCCGTGGGGCTGGACCGCGCAGCTCGCCGGCGGCCGGATGAGCTCCGTGGCCGACCCGGCGCGCGCGTTCCTGCCGTTCGACAGCGAGGCCAGCGGTTACGTCGCCGGTGAGGGCGGGGCGATCCTCGTCCTGGAGGACGCCGAGGCGGCCCGCGAGCGCGGGGCGCGGATCTACGGGCAGCTCTCGGGCTACGCCGCCACCTTCGACCCGGGGCCGGGCCGCGGCGGCGAGCCGGGGCTGCGCCGGGCGGCCGAACTCGCGCTCGCCCAGGCCGGGTTGAGCCCGTCCGACGTGGACGTGGTCTTCGCGGACGCGTCCGGGGTGCCCGAGCTCGACCGCCAGGAGGAGGCGGCCCTGACCGCGCTCTTCGGCGCCCGGGGCGTGCCGGTGACGGCCCCCAAGACCATGACGGGCCGCCTGTCGGCCGGCGGTGCCTCGCTCGACCTGGCGGCGGCGCTGCTCTCCATCCGGGACGCGGTGATCCCGCCGACCGTGAACGTCACGCACCCGGTCGCGGCCGACGCGCTCGACCTGGTCACCGAGGCCCGGCGCGGGTCCGTGCGCACCGCGCTCGTCCTGGCCCGCGGCACCGGCGGCTTCAACGCGGCGGCCGTCGTGACCGCGGCGAACTGACTCCACCTGCTGTCATCTGCGAAGAATCAAGACAAGGGGACCTTCATGAACCTCAAGGAACTGACCACGCTGCTGCGCGAGTGCGCGGGGGTCGGCGAGGGGGTCGATCTGGACGGGGACGTTCTGGACGTGCCGTTCGACGACCTCGGGTACGACTCGCTCGCGATTCTCCAGGTGACGGGGGTCATTGAGCGGGACTACCGGATCCAGCTGTCCGACGACACCGTTGCCGAGGCGTCGACTCCTCGGGTGCTGCTGGAGTTCATCAACGAGTGCCTGACGTCTGCGACGGCCGCGGCGTAACCCGCCCCGCCGCGCCCAGGGCCGCCTTTCCCCCGCGCGGGGGTGGGCGGCTTTTGGTGTGCCCTGGGGGGGGGTTGCCCACCCACCCGCCCGTGCAGGGGGTTGGATGGCCCCGGCTCCCTGGGGCTCCGCCCCAGACCCCGGCGCGCTTGCCCACCCGCCCGCCCGTACAGCGGGTTGAACCGGCTGAGCCCTGGGGCTCCGCCCCAGACCCCCTGAGGGGCTCCGCCCCTCGAACCCCGACGGGTTTGCCCACCCGCCCGCCCGTGCAGCGGGTTGAAGGGTTCGGCCCCTGGGGCTGCGCCCCAGACCCCCCGAGGGGCTCCGCCCCTCGAACCCCGGCGGGGGCTCCGCCCCCTGCACCCCTGCTCGGGGCTCCGCCCCGAACCCCGATCGCGCCTGAACGGCGCT
>NZ_JBIDBD010000038.1:0-52823 GCF_043202815.1 Streptomyces sp. NPDC048111 | reverse complement strand
GTTCTCAAGGAACGGACGCTTCCTTTGTACTCACCCTCTCGGGCTTTCCTCCGGGCGCTTCCCTTCGGTATTTCGTGTTCCCGACTCTATCAGACGCTTTCGTGTCCGATTTCTTCGGTGCCTTTCAGAGTTATCCCTTTCGGGTTTCTCTTTCCGGCGGTTCAAACTCTAGCAAGTCTTTTCCGTCGTCCTGACCACCACTTCTGCGAGCACGCAGCAGTAGAAAGTCGGGTTAGGATCGGGACTTGGTAGGCGCCGCCGACCGCCGAATCACAGTGTCGTGATGGGGTCAGGCAGGAGTACGACAGTACAGGCCGCCGGGAGTTGAGGCAAATCGTTTCCGGTGTGCACCTAGGTCCGCCAACCGGCACCAACCGGCACCTGTCGTGCGGAACTAGGACTTCTTATGACTTACCCTTCTGAACAGTATGCCGTCCAGGACAGGTAGTGACGGCGACACTAGAAGCTCCGCCCCTGGGAGGCTCCCCATGACCAGCGTGACGTCCCCACTTGCCGGACGGGCCATCGGACTCGCTGCAGTGCCCGACCCCGTCTTCTCCGGCGCGATGGTGGGCCCCGGCACCGCTATTGATCCCGTTCGTGAGCCGTCGGCGGCCGTGGCGCCCGTGGACGGCGTCGTTGTGTCCCTGCACCCGCACGCTTTCGTCGTCGTCGACGGCGAGGGCCACGGTGTGCTGACGCACCTCGGAATCGACACCGTGCAGCTCAACGGCGAGGGCTTCGAGCTCCTCGTCAACAAGGGCGACACCGTGACGCGCGGCCAGGAGGTCGTGCGCTGGGACCCGGCCGCCGTCGAGGCCGCCGGCAAGTCCCCCATCTGTCCCATCGTGGCCCTGGAGGCCACCGCTGACTCCCTCTCCGGTGTCGTCGAGAGCGGCGAAGTGAAGTCCGGCGACGCGCTGTTCGGCTGGCAGTGACGCCCGCGCCGCCACCGCGGCGCGCTGGACACACATCAATGGCGGCGGCACTGACCGCCGCGACTATCGGAGACGGGTGAGATGGAGACAACGCTGCGAGGCGTCGGCGTGAGCCACGGTGTGGCGATCGGCGAGGTTCGGCACATGGGCACGGCGGTTCTCGAGCCGCCGGCCAAGCAGATCCCGGCATCGGAGCACGGGCGCGAACAGGGGCGCGCCCGCCAGGCCGTGGAAGCCGTGGCAGCCGACCTGATGGCGCGTGGCAACCTGGCCGGCGGTGAGGCGCAGGCCGTGCTGGAGGCCCAGGCGATGATCGCCCAGGACCCCGAGCTGATGGCGGACGTCGACCGGCGCATCGTCGTCGGCAGCACCGCGGAGCGCGCCGTGTACGACGCGTTCTCCCACTACCGCGAACTGCTCGCGGGTGCCGGTGAGTACATGGCGGGGCGCGTCGCCGACCTCGACGACGTGCGGAACCGGATCGTGGCGCGCCTGCTCGGCGTGCCGATGCCCGGTGTGCCGGACAGCGACGAGCCGTACGTGCTCATCGCCCGGGACCTGGCGCCGGCCGACACGGCGCTGCTCGACCCGGCGCTGGTGCTCGGCTTCGTGACCGAGGAGGGCGGGCCCACCAGCCACAGCGCCATCCTGGCGCGGGCGCTCGGGGTGCCGGCGATCGTCGCCCTGCCGGGCGCCGGCGAGCTGGCCGAGGGCACGCTCGTCGCCGTGGACGGCAGCACGGGCGAGATCTTCGTCGACCCGAGCCAGGAGAAGCAGGCCGAGCTGGAGCGGGCCGCCGCCGAGCGCAGGGCGGCGCTGTCCGCCTCGTCCGGTCCCGGCGCCACCTCGGACGGCCACAAGGTGCCGCTGCTGGCCAATGTCGGCGGTCCCGCCGATGTGCCGGCGGCGGTGGAGGCGGGCGCCGAGGGCGTCGGCCTGTTCCGTACCGAGTTCCTCTTCCTCGACGACTCCGCCAAGGCGCCGTCGGAGGAGAAGCAGGTCGAGGCGTACCGCAAGGTGCTGGAGGCGTTCCCCGAGGGACGCGTCGTGGTGCGGGTCCTGGACGCGGGGGCCGACAAGCCCCTCGACTTCCTGACGCCGGCCGACGAGCCCAACCCGGCGCTCGGCGTGCGCGGTCTGCGCTCGCTGCTCGACCACCCCGAGGTGCTGCGTACGCAGCTGACCGCGCTGGCCAAGGCCGCCGCGGGGCTGCCGGTCTACCTCGAGGTCATGGCGCCGATGGTGGCGGACCGCACCGACGCCAAGGCGTTCGCGGACGCGTGCCGCGAGGCGGGCCTCCAGGCGAAGTTCGGCGCGATGGTGGAGATTCCGTCCGCCGCGCTGCGCGCCCGCTCCATCCTCCAGGAGGTCGAGTTCCTGTCGCTCGGCACCAACGACCTGGCGCAGTACGCGTTCGCGGCCGACCGCCAGGTGGGCGCGGTGTCGCGGCTCCAGGACCCGTGGCAGCCCGCGCTGCTCGACCTGATCTCGCTGTCCGCGGAGGCCGCGAAGGCCGAGGGCAAGAGCTGTGGTGTGTGTGGCGAGGCCGCTTCGGATCCGCTGCTCGCCTGTGTCCTGACGGGGCTGGGTGTCACCAGCCTTTCGATGGGCGCCGCCTCCATTCCTTATGTACGCGCGACGCTGGCGAAGTACACGCTCGCCCAGTGCGAGCGTGCGGCTTCCGCGGCCCGTGCCGCGGACACCGCCGAGGACGCGCGCAAGGCCGCCCAGGCGGTTCTGTCCGGGGAGTGACCGGACGGACGGGAGGACGGCCGTGAGGTCGGCGGTCGCATGGCCGCCGGCCGCAGGGCCTGCGTGAGGAAGAGGGGCTTCCCGTCGCCTTGTGCGGCGGGGAGCCCCTCTTCTGTGTCTGCTCCCCCTGCTTTCGCGTCCTCTTGTCGTGCCTCGGCCTTCAGTGGTGGGTGTCCGGCTGGTCGATCGGGAAGCCCGGGCGGTATTCGACGCCGGGTTCCGGGGCGAGCGGCTCCCCCGTTTCCGCGTCGGTGCAGTAGGCGCTGAACACCTCGCCCGTGGTCAGCGGATCGAGGCGGCCCCGGTGCAGGCGCCAGCCATGCAGCCGGTCGGGGACGTCCGGTTCGCAGGTGCGCAGGACGAGCCCGCCCGCGCTGTGCAGGGCGATGCCCGCCGCGAGGACGGAGACGAACTCGGCCGTCTCGCGCTCGTCCAGGCGTACCGGGTCGGCGCCCTCGCGTTCGGCGTGCAGGACGGCGATGAGCTGGTCGTCCTGGGCGGGGATGCTGCAGACCAGGTGGTGGGCGCCCGGACCCGCCGTGTCCAGCAGGTTCAGGAGCAGTTGCGAGGCCTGGTCGAAGGCGGCTCTGCCAATGTCCTGGCCGCATTCGGCGCAGTCCCCCGCGTCGGCCAGGAGCAGTGTCGCGTACTCCCAAGTGGCTTTGCGTACCGCCTTGTTGATGAGTTCGGGCACCAGGCTGTCGAGGGGCTGGCCCGCATAGGCGACGCGGGCGCCGCCCGCGGCCAGCTCCGCCGTGAAGCTCGTACGGCTGCGCGGGGTATCCGGATCGAGGCCGTGCGCGGTGCAGAACTCGGTGAACTCCTCCGGGTCGAAGAGGGCGACCGTGGTGTGGGCGCCCTGGGCCGAGCGGGCGCGCAGGACTCCTTCCACCTGGCGGAGGTAGGCCTCGTGGTCGTCGAAGGTGAAGGTGCGGTATCTGGTCATGGCCGTGAAGTCGTGCGCGTCGGCGAGCAGGCCGACGGTGCTCGGCATTTCCCGGCGCAGTGTGCGGCGGGCGGCTTGGATGTGGTGGGTGTGCGCCATGTTTCCCCCTGAGCGCGGCGTGGATCAATGCTCACTCACCGTAACCGAGGGCACTGACAGTGGCGCCTGGTGGTGCCGCGGCCGGACGAGGCGGTGCTGGATCAGGCAGGTTCCGGCGATGGCGGCGCCGAAGACGAGCCAGCCGGCCGGTCCGGTCGCGATGGCGGCGGTGACGGCGAGGGGACCGACGCTGCGCTGGACGGACTGGGCCAGGCCGTGCACCCCGAGGTAGCTGCCCTGGGCCGTGTCCGGGGCGAGGGCGATCGAGAGTTCCCAGGAGATCGTGGCGTGGACGATCTCGGCGAGGGTGAAGGCGATGGTGGCGGCCACGAGGAAGACGGTGGCCGGCGCGGCGCCGTGCGTCGCGGAGGCCGCGATGGCGATGCCCGCGAGCGCGAAGGTCGCCGAGAGCGGGAGCAGCAGGCGGCGGGCGGCCGCGGTGGTGGTGCCGAAGCGTGCGAGGGGCACCTGGAGGCCGACCACCATGACGTTGTTGATCACCATCAGCAGGGGGACGAGGCCGTGCGGGGCGTCGGTGGCGTGCACCGCCCACAGCGGGAGGCCGACCTTGAAGACGGCGTCGTCGAGGAAGAGCACGGTCTCGGTGGTGACGAACGCCAGGTAGCGGCGGTCGCGCCAGGGGTTGGCGGGGCTCAACTGCCTCGTTTCTTCACCGGACTTGGCGACGGTGCGCGAGGGCGTCGCGGGTTCGGCGCACAGGGCCGTGATGGCGGCGGAGCCGAGGAAGGACAGCGCGTTGCCGGCCAGGAGCCACTGGTAGGCGGACGTGGAGCCGAGCGCGAGGGCGCCGGCCGCGGCGAGGCCGCCGACCGCCCAGCCCGCGTTGGCGACGGTGCGGCTGACCGCCTGGTAACGCACGCGCTCGGGGCCCGCGATCCGGGCCGCGTACAGCTTGGTGAGGACGTTGGCCGAGCGGTCGCCGAAGCTTCCCACCGAGGCGAACAGGAGCAGCAGGGCGAAGTTGTCGGTGGTCAGGAGCGCGAACGCCGCCACCGCGCGCAGGGTCTGCAGGCCGATCAGGACCCGGGTCAGCGGGAGCCGGTCGGCGATGCGGCCGCCGATGGGCGCGCCCGCGATGCCCACGGCTCCGGAGGCGGCGACCAGGGTGCCGATCTGTGCGAGGGAGAGCCCGGCGACATAGGTGAAGTAGAGGACGGAGACGGCTTCCCACAGACCGCTGCCCGTGCGGTCGACGAACGCGACCGACAGCATGCGGCGGCCGTCGAGGCCTCCCGGGACGCGTTCCCACAGTGCGGCTCGCCGTCGGCTCCGGCTCATTGCTTCCCCCTTGACGGAACTTATGTATCAGTACATAATTTCGTACGTGGCAACACAATATTCGATCGCTGGTACGACAGCCAAGGGGATTGCCGCGTCCGTGGAGCGCGCGGTCGCCGACGGGGGCCTCGGCCCCGGCGACGCGCTGCCTCCCGTGCGCAGGCTGGCCGACGCGTTGATGGTGAGTCCGGGCACGGTCGCCACCGCCTACAAGGAGCTGCGGCAACGGGGGCTGGTGGTCACCCGCGGGCGGGGCGGCACCGTCGTGGCCGCGGCTCCGGCCGTGGCCTCGCGCCGCCCGCCGCGGGTGCCCGAAGGCCTGCGGGATCTCGCCGGCGGCCATCCCGATCCCGCCTTCCTGCCCGATCTGCCGGCCCTCGCCGCGCCCTCCAGCGGGCCCCGCTCGCACCGTTCGACCCCACGGCTTCCGGCCCTGGAGGAGCGGGCGCGCCTGTGGTTCGACGGTGACGGAGTGCCGTCCGACCATGTGACGTTCGCGCACGGGGCGCTCGACTGCGTGGCCCGGCTGCTGACCACGGAGCTGCGGCCCGGGGACGCGGTGGCGATGGAGGATCCCGGCTACCACCATCTCCTGGACCTGCTCCAGGCGATGGGCCTGCGCACCGTCGCCGTGGCGGTGGACGAGCAGGGCATGCGGCCCGAGGAGCTGAAGGAGGCGCTGCGGGCCGGTGCGCGGGCCGTCGTGTGCAGCCCGCGCGCCCAGAACCCGTACGGCGGCTGCTTCTCCGTCCGGCGGCGCGACGAGCTGGTCGAGGTGCTGCGCGCCTTCCCCGAGGTGCTGGTGGTCGAGAACGACCACGCCGCCGAGATCGCCGGCGTGGAGCTCAACTCCCTTACCGCGGGCGGACTTTCGCGCTGGGCGCAGGTGCGCACGGTCACCAAGTACCTCGGCACCGACCTGCGCTGGGCCGCCGCGGCGTGCGACCCGGTGACGCTGGCGCGGCACGACGGACGGCTGCTGCTCACCTCGGGATGGGTGAGCCATCTGTTGCAGTCGGCCGTGCTGGGCCTGTTCGGCGATCCCGCGGCCCAGCTCCTGGTCGCGCGCGCCGGTGCCACCTATCAGGAACGGCGCACGGGCTTCGTCCAGGAACTCGCCGGGCGCGGGATCGAGGCGCACGGTGCGAGCGGGATGAATGTGTGGGTGCCGGTGCGCGACGAGTCGGCGGTGGTCAACGGGCTGCGCACGCGCGGCTGGTGGGTGGCGGCCGGGGCCCGGTTCCGGATGGCGTCGGCCCCGGGCGTACGGATCACCGTGGCTGGACTCGACGCGGCCGAAGCCGCCGTGCTGGCCTCGGACTTCGCTGCGGTGCTGGGCGAGTCCGAGGCCACGTACGGGGGTTGAGCGGCCCGGGCCGGGGGCGGCCGGTCAGCCGCGCTTGCGGGCGATGTCCTCGTAGAAGCGCAGCAGGTCGAGGTTGTCGACCGAGCCGGGGTTGACCGCGCGGTCGAGCGCGGCTCCCTGGAGGAGGCGTTTGACGGGGACCTCGATGCGCTTGCCGGTGAGGGTGTGCGGGACGCCCGGCGCCTCGATGATCTCGTCCGGCACATGGCGGGGCGACAGTTGCTCGCGGATCGCCTGCTTGATCTTCGTGCGCAGCGCGTCGTCCAGGACCGCGCCCTCGGCGAGATGGACGAACAACGGCATCCAGTAGCCGCCGTCGGGCTCCTCCAGGCCGATGACGAGGGACTCGCGGATCTCCGGCAGGCGCTCGACGACCTCGTAGATGTCGGCCGAACCCATGCGCACGCCCTGGCGGTTGAGGGTCGAGTCGGAGCGGCCATGGATGATCACCGAGCCGTGGCCGGTGAGGGTGATCCAGTCGCCGTGCCGCCAAGCGCCCGGGAACATGTCGAAGTAGCTGTCGCGGTAGCGGCTGCCGTCCGGGTCGTTCCAGAAGCGGATCGGCATCGAGGGCATGGGGTTGGTGACGACGAGTTCGCCGACCTCTCCCACCACCGGCCTGCCCTGCGCGTCCCACGCCTGGAGGTCGGTGCCCAGGCACGGGGCCTGGAGTTCGCCGATGTGCACCGGCAGGGTGGGCACCGCCCCCGCGAAGCAGGAGCACACGTCGGTGCCGCCGCTGACCGAGGCGATCCACAGGTCCTCGCGCACCTCGTCGTGCAGCCAGCGGAAGCCGTCGGGCGGCAGTGGTGAACCGGTGGTCGCCACGCCCTTCACCCGGGACAGGTCGAAGTCGCGGCCCGGGTGCACGTCGGCCTTGCGGCAGGCCATGACGTACGCGGCCGAGGTGCCGAACAGAGTGGCCCCGGTGCGCTCGGCCACGCCCCACTGGGCACCCGTGTCGGGGAAGCCCGGGCTGCCGTCGTACAGGACGACCGTGGTGCCCGTGAGCAGGCCGGAGACCAGGAAGTTCCACATCATCCAGCCGGTGGAGGTGTACCAGAAGAACCGGTCGCCGGGGCCCAGGTCGCAGTGCAGTCCGAGCTGCTTGAAGTGCTCCAGGAGGATGCCGCCCTGGGACTGCACGATCGCCTTCGGCAGGCCCGTGGTGCCGGAGGAGTAGAGGACCCACAGCGGGTGGTCGAAGGGCACCTGCTCGAAGACGGGCTCCGTGTCGCCCGCGGTGAGGGCCGCCCAGTCGAGGCTGCCCTCGGGGGCCGGGGTGCCGAGCAGGGGGATGTGGACCACGGCGCGCAGGGTGGGCAGCTCGCGGCGCAGTTCCGCGACGACGTCCGTGCGGTCGTGCTCCTTGCCGCCGTAGCGGTAGCCGTCGACCGTGAACAGGACGACCGGCTCGACCTGCTGGAAGCGGTCGAGGACGCTGCGGGCGCCGAAGTCCGGGGCGCAGGACGTCCACACCGCGCCGACGGCGGCCGACGCGAGGAGCGCCACGACCGCCTGCGGGACGTTGGGGAGGTACCCACTCACCCGGTCACCGGGGCGTACGCCGAGCGCGCGCAGTTCGGCGGCGAGCGAGCCGACCTGGCGGCGCAGCTCGGCCCAACTGGTCGCGACGGGTTCGTGCGACTCGTCGACGTGCAGCAGCGCGGGATCGCCGGCCCGGGCGGGGTCCTCGGCGGTGCGCAGCGCGTGTTCGGCGTAGTTCAGGGTGGAGCCGGTGAACCACTGGGCGCCGGGCATGGTCCGGTCGGCGAGGACGGCTTCGTAGGGGGTGGAGAAACGGATGTCGAACCAGTCGGCGACGGCCTGCCAGAACAGGTCGAGCTCGTCGACCGACCAGCGGTGCAGCGCCGCGTACCCGCCGTCGGCCGGGGCCCCGTAGCGCTCGGCCGCCCAGGCCTGGAAGCGGGTGATCCGCGCGGCGGCGATGCGTGCGGCGTCCGGCTGCCACAGGGGCGTGGGCTGCGGATCGGGGTTCGCGGCTGAAGTCATGGGTCGGCTCCCGGGCTGAAACGCGTGGTCTGCGTGTGTCCCGCACACACGCGAGGGGTGTGCGCGTGAGGCGGCTGACAGGGACGATGCCATGTGATCGTCTTCCGCACCAGGGTGTGCCCCCCATAGTCGACCGGCCGATCATGTGGCGCCACCACGGGTGGCAGCCGGACCGGTCCTGTGGAGGCTGGGCCCCGGTGCGGTGCACCCCCGCGACGGCCGTACCCCGGTCCTCGGCGCCCCCGCCAGATGTCCCGCGCCCGCCCGGCCGGCGACCCCGTGGGTGAACGGCAGTTGAACGAAGCGCACGTACGGCCGTCCGGGTGGCAGGGTGAGCCGCATGAACGGCGATGACCTGGTGCGCTCGGTGAAGGCGGTCGGTTCGGCACAAGGGCTGCGGGTGCTGCGCTCGGCGCTGCGGCGGCGCCGGACGGACGCACGGGACCTGCCGGCCAGGGGGCCGGAGCGGGCCCGGGTTCCGGGGCTCCTGACCGGGGCCGAGCCGGGCCCGGGCGGCGGCGTCGTCCGGTTCGAGCGTTCCGCCCTAGAGGTGCGGGTCACGGTGGGCGGCGCGGTCTTCTGGGCCTGGGACGGCGCGGGGCCCGAGCCGTCGTACGCCCTGGACGGCGGGGCACCCGAGGCGGACCCGCGGGCCTCCCTGGAACCGGACAAGGACGGCGGCCGGCGCATCGTCTCCGAGCGGCTGACCGTGGTCGTCTCCCGGCACGGCGCCCTCGAAGTGCGCACCCCGGGCGGCATCGTGCTGCGCCACGAGCTGCCGCCGCGCTGGTGGGAGCCGGCCGGGGGCGGGCCGGCCCGGTGGCTCCAGCGGTCCCAAGTGGCCGCCGACGCACGGTTCTTCGGGCTCGGCGGCCGGGCGGGCGGGCCCCGGCTGCGCGACGGCACGTACCGGCTGTGGAACACCGACCCCGGCGGCACCTTCGGGCCGGACGACGACCCGCTGTACATCACGATGCCCGTCCAGCTGGTCGTCGCGGACGCCGGTACGCACCTGGCGTTCTACGACAGCACCTGGGACGGCCGCGTGGCGCTGCGCGAGGGCGCGGAGGGCGCGGGCTCGGGGCACGACCGGCCCGGCGCGAGCGAACTGCGCATGGAGGGCGGCCCGCTGCGCTGCTGGGTGATCGCGGGCACCCCGGCCCGGGTGCTCCAGGGCTGGACGGCGCTCACCGGGCCACCGGCCCTGCCGCCGTCCTGGGCGCTCGGCCCGCAGCACGCGCGCTGGGGGTTCGGCAGCGAGCGCGAGGTGCGGCGCGTCGTCGGCGGGTACATCGAGCGCGATCTGCCGCTTTCCGCGCTGCACCTGGACATCGACCACTACGAGCGCAACCGGGTCTTCACCGTCGACCGGGCGGCCTTCCCCGATCTGCCCCGGATGGCCGAGGACTTCGCCGGGGACGGGGTGCGGCTGGTGTCGATCGTCGACCCGGCGGTGCGCGCGGAGCCCGGCGTCGCGATGTACGAGAGCGGGCGCGCCGCCGGGGCGTTCGTCAAGGACGCCCGGGGTGAGGAGGTGCGCGGGCAGGTGTGGCCCGGCGAGTGCGTCTACCCGGACTTCACCGACCCCTCGGCGCGCGCCTGGTGGGGCGCGCTCTACGAGGAGCGGCTCGGCCAGGGGTTCGCCGGGGTGTGGCACGACATGAACGAGCCGGTGTCCTTCGCGCCGTTCGGGGACCCGACACTGCCCCGGTCCGCGCGGCACGATCTGGACGGCGCGGGCGGCGACCACCGCGAGGGCCACAACGTGTACGGCCTCTGCATGGCACGGGCCGGATACGAGGGGCTGCGCCGGCTGCGCCCCGACGAGCGGCCCTTCCTCTTCTCACGCTCCGGATGGGCCGGAATGCAGCGCTACGGCGGCACCTGGTCGGGCGATGTGGCGACCGGCTGGCCCGGGCTGCGCGCCTCGCTGTCCCTGGTGCTCGGCCTCGGCCTGTGCGGGGTGCCGTACTCGGGGCCCGACGTGGGCGGTTTCACCGGCAGCCCCTCGCCCGAGCTGTATCTGCGGTGGTTCCAACTCGGCGCCTGGCTGCCCCTGTTCCGTACGCACGCGGCGAAGTGGGCGGGGCGGCGCGAGCCCTGGGAGTTCGGCCCGAAGGTGCTCGACGGGGCGCGGGCGGCGCTCGCCGAACGGCAGCGGCTGCACCCGTACTTCATGACCCTGGCCCACCTGGCCCGGCTGACCGGGGCGCCCTATGTGCGGCCGGTGTGGTGGGGCGCTCCGGGTGACCGGGTGCTGCGCGACTGCGAGGACTCCTTCCTGCTGGGCGACGCTCTGCTCGTCGCGCCCGTCCTGGAGCCCGGCGCCGACCGGCGCGCGCTGCGGCTGCCGCGCGGGCGCTGGTACGACACCGCAACCGGGGAGGCCCACGACGGCCCGGGACAGGTGCTGCTCAACGCCCCCCTGTCCCGCATCCCGGTGCTCGCCCGGGCCGGTGCCGTGATCCCGGTACGGGGCGAGGGCGGCGGCCTCGAACTGGAGGTGTGGGCACCGGCCGCCGGGCGCACCGGAGGCGGGATCGTGGTGCGGGACGCCGGGGACGGCTGGGCCCCGGCGGAGGTCGAGCGTTTCGCGACCCGCGTGGTCCACGGCCGGGTGGTGGTGGAGCGGATCGGGGACGGTCCCGGCGCGGAGGTCGGCCTTCCGGTGCGGGTGCGCGGCGCGGGGCGCTGAGCGGGTGGGTGACACGCGGGCGGGCGTAACTGCCCGTACACGTGCGTCAGTTGACCGCCCGTCCCGCAGCAGTCCCGTTCCCCCGGCTGCCGTACTCCCCCGCGAACCACTTCCGTACGGCCAGCGTGTGCAGCGGGAAGGTCAGGTCGGCCGGTTCGCGCAGCAGGTGCCAGCCGTCCGTCTCGTCCGTGGGCAGGGAGGGCGGAAGGAGCCCTGCCGGGCGCGGGGGCAGCAGGCCGAACAGGAGCAGGTGCTCGGGCGAGCTGAGGGCGTCCGCCAGCCGGACCTCGGCGGCCCGTGCCTCGATGCCGGTCTCCTCCGACAGCTCGCGGACGACCGCGTCCTGCCAGCTCTCGCCGAAGTCGACGAAACCACCGGGCAGGGCCGTGCCGCCCCGCCGCGGCTCGATGGTGCGGGTGATGACGACGAGGCCGCCTCCCCGCTCGTCGGTGACGGGCAGCAGGGCGACGGCCACCGGCAGCGGGTTGCGGTAGGCCAATCCGCCGCAGGCCGCGCAGACGCGGGGCCACGCGTCGCCCCCGCCGGAGTACGGTGCTCCGCACGCGGCGCAGTGGGAGTACGGGACGGGCTGCTTCGGGGAGGCGGTCACGCGCGGACTGTAACCGACCGCACCCCGTACGCGAAGAGCCCGACTCGGCTCCCCCGCCCACCAGTTGACCCGATGGAGGCAGTGCACATGACACGACCTGGCGACGGGGTGGGGCGCCCCGGGGAACGACACGGCGAGCGGCGCGGGAGCGCGGGGGCCGCCACGCGGCGTGGTGCCGCGCGCCCGGGGGCGGGGGGCGCCGGGACGCATGCTGCCACGCGACCGGGCGAAGGAGATCGGGCCGGCTCCCGGTCGCGCCGGCGGCGGGCGCTGCGCGGCCTCGTCGCGGGCGCGGCGGCGCTGCTCACGATGACCGCGCTCTCCCCCGCCGCGCAGGCCGCGCCCGGTCCGAGGGCTCCCCGCGCGTTCGTCGCGCTGCGCTCCGTCGACCCCACGATCATCGAGGAGATGCGGTACATCACCCCGCACGACTTCGTCGGTGAGCCGATCGACGGCTACCGCCAACCGCTGTGCATCCTGACTCGGGCCGCCGCCGAGGCACTGCACCGCGCCCAGGCCGGGCTCCTGCGGCGGGGCTACTCCCTGAAGGTCTACGACTGCTACCGGCCGCAGCGGGCCGTCGACCACTTCGTGCGGTGGGCCAAGGACCTGGACGACGAGCGGATGAAGACCGAGTTCTATCCCCGTGTCGACAAGTCGAGGTTGTTCGCGGACGGCTACATCGCCGAGAAGTCCGGACACAGCCGGGGCAGCACGATGGATCTGACGATCGTGCGCCTGCCCGCCCGCCCCACCCGCCCGTACCGCCCGGGGCAGCGCCTGGTGCCGTGCTACGCACCCGAGGACCGCAGGTTCCCGGACCGCTCCCTCGACATGGGCACCGGCTTCGACTGCTTCGACACCCTCGCGCACACCGACGACCCGCGCGTTCGGGGCGTACAGCGCGCCAACCGGCAGTTCCTCAAGGCCACGTTGGCCGCGCAGGGGTTCGTCAACCTGCCCGAGGAGTGGTGGCACTTCACGTACGAGCCGGAGCCGTTCCCCGACACCTACTTCGACTTCCCGGTGGCGTGGCGCTCGGTGGCCGGACACTGATCCCACCGTGGCGTTCCGGTTCGGGCACCCGTCGCCGCCCGGCCTGGATCCGGATGCTCAGCGCTGCCGTTCCGCTTGAGGACGGAGCGGGCGGCCGGGGCCACCCCCGTGGGTCCCGGGCGCCCGCTCTGTTGATTCGGACGCGAAGGAGCCGTATCCGGTTCTCGGACGAGCGATTAGGTTTTCCCGCATGACGAACACGACGAGGCCGACGTTCGATTCGTACGAGGAGTTCTGGCCGTACTACGTGGCGATGCACTCCCGGGCCGCCACCCGGTGGGTCCACCTCACGGGCACCCTCACCGGGCTCGCGGTCGCCGCGTGGGGACTCGCGCGCGGGCGCCGGCGCCAGGTCCTGGCGCTGCCGCTCATCGGGTACGGGACCGCCTGGCCCGCGCACTGGTTCATCGAGAAGAACAACCCGGCGACCTTCGGGCACCCCGCCTGGTCGCTGCGCGGGGACCGGCAGATGATCGCGATGATGCTGTGCGGCCGCGACCGCGAACTCGGCGAGATCGCGGCCAAGTGGCTGGCCGAGAACGCCCGGACCGGGGCGGGGCCCGCGACCGGGTCATGACCGCCCCTCCCCAACTCCGGTGGCCCGTGGCACACTTCTGACGTTCCGTCAGAAGCCGTTCTCGGGAGGGGCCTTGACCGACGCACGCACCCGCACGCCCGTGGTCGCGGGCTGGTTCACCCAGGCCGAGGGAGCGGACTTCCGGCTGCTCGGCACCCGGTGTTCCGCCTGTTCCTGTGTGTTCTTCCCGCGCGAGGACGCCTTCTGCCGCAACCCGGGCTGCACTGGCGGCGAGCTGGCGGAGGTACCCCTGTCGCAGCGGGGCCGTGTGTGGTCCTACACCGACAGCCGCTATCGGCCGCCCGCGCCCTATGTGTCGGACCCACAGCTGGAGTGGGAGCCCTGTGTGCTGGTGGCCGTGGAGCTGGCCGCCGAGCGCATGGTGGTGCTCGGACAGGCGGCGCCCGGGGTGAGCACGGCCGATCTCGCCGTCGGCCTGGAGGTCGAGGTGGTGCCGGGCGTCCTCAACGAGGACGCGGGGACCACCTGGACGACCTGGCACTGGCGGCCCGTGGCGGTGACGGCGTGAGCGGCGACATCGCGGTCCTGGGCGCGGGCATGCACCCCTGGGGCAAATGGGGCCGCAGCTTCGTGGAGTACGGGACCGTCGCGGCCAGGGCCGCCCTCGCCGATGCCGGGATCGGCTGGCGCGAGGTCGAGGCGGTGGTCGGCGCGGACACGGTGCGCGGCGGCTATCCGGGCCATGTCGCCGGGGCGACGTTCGCGCGGGCACTGGGCTGGCAGGGCGCGCGGGTGACCAGCGTGTACGCGGCCTGTGCCTCGGGGGCGCAGGCGATCGGCACGGCGCGGGCCCAGATCCTGGCCGGTCTGGCCGACGTGGTCCTGGTCGTCGGCGCCGACGCGGCGCCCAAGGGCTTCTTCGCGCCCGCCGGCGGCGAGCGTCCGGACGACCCGGACTGGCTGAGGTTCCGGGTGCTGGGCGCGACCAACCCCGCCTACTTCGGGCTCTACGCCCGCCGCCGCATGGCCCTGCACGGCGACACCGTCGACGACTTCGCGCGGGTCAAGGTGAAGAACGCGGCGGCCGGGGCGCTCAACCCGAACGCCCGGTACCGCAAGGCGGTCAGCGCCGACGAGGTCGCCGCGTCGGCGGTGGTCGCCGATCCATTGCGGCTGCTCGACATCTGCGCCACCTCGGACGGCGCCGCCGCCGTGGTCCTGACCAGCATGGACTTCGCGCGCCGGCACGGCGCCGCCGATCCGGTGCGCATCCGCGCGGTCTCCACGATCACCCCCACCTACCCCCGTACCGTCCTCGACCTGCCCGACATCGCGACCGACTCGGCGGCCCGCGTCGAGCCCTGCCCGCACTCCTTCCGCGCCTCCATCGCACGGGCCGCCTACGAGGAGGCGGGGATCGGGCCCGAGGACGTGTCGCTGGCCGAGGTGTACGACCTGTCGACGGCCCTTGAGCTGGAGTGGTACGAGGACCTCGGCCTGTGCGGGCCCGGCGAGGGCGCCAAGCTCGTACGGGACGGCGCGACCGCGCTCGGCGGCCGGATCCCGGTGAACGCCAGCGGCGGGCTCGCGTCGTTCGGCGAGGCCGTGCCGGCGCAGGCCATCGCCCAGGTGTGTGAGCTGACTTGGCAGCTGAGGGGCACGGCGGGCGACCGCCAGGTGGCCGGTGCGCGGGTCGGCATCACCGCGAACCAGGGCCTGTTCGGACACGGCTCCGCAGTCGTGGCGGTGCGCTGACCGCTCCTCAACTCGGCTTCGGACACGCAGTCTTGACGGCATGTCATCACGGATGGAAACTTCCCCGCGCCCGGTGAGCGCTCCACCGAAACGAGGGGTAGCCATGACGGACCGGTTCGTCGCCGCGATCGACCAGGGGACCACGTCCAGCCGCTGCATCGTCTTCAACCAGGACGGGGCGATCGTCGCCGTCGACCAGCGCGAGCACCGCCAGATCTTCCCCCGGCCCGGCTGGGTGGAGCACGACGCCACCGAGATCTGGTCCAAGGTGCAGGCGGTCGTGGCGGGCGCGCTGGCCAGGGCCGGGCTGCGCGCGGATCAGCTCAGCGCGCTCGGCATCACCAATCAGCGCGAGACGACCGTCCTGTGGGACCGGGCGACCGGCAAGCCCGTGCACAACGCCATCGTCTGGCAGGACACCCGCACCTCCGCGCTCTGCCGCCAACTGGGCGGCGACGACGGTCAGGACCGGTTCCGCGGGACGACCGGCCTGCCGCTCGCGAGCTACTTCTCGGGGCCCAAGGCGGCCTGGCTGCTCGACAACGTACCCGGTCTGCGGGTGCGCGCCGAGCGCGGTGAGATCGCGTTCGGGACCATCGACTCCTGGCTGATCTGGAATTTGACCGGCGGCACGTCGGGCGGTGTCCACGTCACGGACGTCACCAACGCCTCGCGCACCCTGCTCATGGACCTGGAGACCCTGGAATGGGATCCGGAGATCCTGGCCGCGATGAACGTGCCACGGGTGATGCTGCCCGGCATCCGGTCGTCGGCCGAGGTGTACGGCACCGCCGTCGGGCAGCTGGCGGGAGTGCCCGTCGCCTCGGCGCTCGGCGACCAGCAGGCGGCCGTGTTCGGGCAGGCGTGCTACGAGGCCGGGACCGCGAAGAACACCTACGGCACGGGGAGCTTCCTGCTCCTCAACACCGGTACGCGGCCGGTCCCTTCGAAGAACGGGCTGATCACCACGGTCGGCTACCGCATCGGTGAACAGGCGCCGGTCTACTGCCTGGAGGGCTCGATCGCGGTCACCGGAGCGCTCGTGCAGTGGTTCCGCGACCAGCTCGGGATCATCCGCGGCGCCGACGAGATCGAGCCGCTGGCCGCGAGCGTCGACGACAACGGCGGGGCCTACGTGGTGCCCGCCTTCTCGGGCCTCTTCGCGCCCTACTGGCGCTCGGACGCCCGGGGCGTCATCACGGGTCTGACCCGGTACGTCACCAAGGCGCACCTGGCCCGCGCGGTGCTCGAAGCGACGAGCTGGCAGACCCGCGAGGTGGTGGACGCCATGTTCCAGGACTCGGGCGTGCCGATCACCACGCTGAAGGTGGACGGCGGGATGACCGCCAACGCCCTGCTGATGCAGCACCAGGCCGATGTGCTCGGCGTGCCGGTGATCCGGCCCCGGGTGTCGGAGACGACCTGTCTGGGCGCGGCCTACGCCGCCGGACTCGCGACCGGGGTGTGGGCGAACCTGGACGAGCTGGCGGCGCACTGGCAGCAGGACGTGGAATGGACGCCCCGGATGGCGGCGCCGGTACGGGAGCGCGAGTACGCCAACTGGCGCAAGGCGGTGGAACGCAGCCTCGGCTGGCACGAGGAGGACGGCCGGTAGCGGCCGCGAACGGCACGGCCCGCACCCCGGTCGGCGGGGGCGCGGGCCGCGCTCACTGATGACTCGTCAGGTCACGGCGGGCTGGCGGGACTTGGCCGACATCGCCATCGCGTGCTCGACCACGCCCACCAGGATCTCCTTGACCGACTCGCGCTCCCGCGCGTCGCACATCAGGAGGGGCACCTCCGGGTCGAGGTCGAGCGCGGAGCGCACCGTGTCGGCGGGGTAACGAGTCGCTTCGTCGAAGCAGTTGACGGCGACGGTGAAGGGGATGGCGCGCCGCTCGAAGTAGTCGATGCCGGCGAAGCAGTCCTCCAGGCGCCGGGTGTCGGCGAGCACGACGGCGCCGAGCGCGCCCTGCGCCAGCTCGTCCCACAGGAACCAGAACCGGTCCTGGCCGGGGGTGCCGAAGAGGTAGAGCACCAGGTCCTCGCGGAGCGTGATGCGCCCGAAGTCCATCGCCACCGTGGTGGTGCTCTTGCCCTCCACTCCGGCCAGGTCGTCGACCGGGCGGCCCGCCTCGCTGAGGCGTTCCTCGGTGCGCAGCGGGCGGATCTCGCTCACCGCGCCGACCAGGGTGGTCTTGCCGACGCCGAAGCCGCCGGCGACGAGGATCTTGAGCGTCACCGGATCGACGTGCCGCTTCTTGCGGCTAGAGCGCCCGAAGGCCATTGATCACCTCGCGGAGAAGGGACTCGTCCGGCAGCTCGGCCGGTGGTACGGGTCGGGTTACGTGCACCAGGGCATCGGCGACGAGATCGCCGACCAGGACCCGGACCACCCCGACGGGGAGGTCGAGTCCCGCGGCGAGCTCGGCGATCGACTGCGGGGAGTCGCCGCAGCGTTCGACGATCTCCACGTGTTCCGGGGAGAGCGTCTGGTCGCGGCCCGGATCGTCGGCGGCGGGTTCCGGGACGACCACGGCGATCAGGTCCAGGCGGTGCTGGCCGGCACTGGTGGTCCGGCCGCGGGTCATGGCGTAGGGACGCACCACCGGACCCGCGTCGTCGTCGAACCACTGGTGCGGCCGGCCCGGGGCGGGCGGAGCCGGCAGGTCCCGCGGCTGCTCCTGGGCCCGTTGGTCTGCCTCACTCATCGCGTCCCCCCGCTCATGGCGTACCCCACTCACCCTCCGGTGTGCAGGCCGGTCCGTGGTGCGGTGGTCAGATGGGCCCCGACCCGCTTGACCATCAGTGTCATCTCGTACGCGACCTGTCCGACGTCGGAGTCGGCGTCGGACAGGACGGCCAGACAGCTGCCGTCGCCGGCGGCCGTCACGAAGAGGAAGGCGTCGTCCAGTTCGACGACGGTCTGGCGGACCCGGCCCGCGTCGAAGTGGCGGCCCACGCCCTTGGCAAGGCTGTGGAACCCGGAGGCGACGGCGGCCAGGTGCTCGCCGTCCTCGCGGGTCAGATCGCGCGAGGTTCCGGTGGCGAGGCCGTCGCCGGAGAGCACCAGGGCCTTGCGGATGGAGCCGACGCGGTCGACCAACTCGTCCAGGAGCCAGTTGAGTTCGCCCCCGCCGCTCGCTGTGGTGTGGCGTGCTGCGGCTGAGTCTTGTGGCGCGGTCATCGACCGTCCCCCTCCGGTGTGGTTCGTCGTGCGGTGTCGCCACGGTCGTGCGCGGACGGTCCTTCCGCGGTGTCCGTGGCTTCGTTGTGCCTGCGTCCGCGCTGCCAGCCGCGCTGGAGTGCGCCCATCCGGTCGCGCACCTCGTCGGCGTCGCGTTCCGGTTCGGGCCCCTCGTCGGGTGCGGATGTGCCTCGGCGCCCTTCGGGGGCGTCCTTGAGCTGCGGGGCGAGGCTCGCCTGGCGGACCCGGCGGGGCAGCCCGCCGAGCGGCGGCTCGCCGCCGGGCGCGGCCCCGGACCCGGGCTCGGGCAGGGTGCCCCAGGACGGGGCGGAGCTGGGCGCGCCCGGCAGGTCGGCGGGGCCGGCCGGGCCGGAGCCCGCCGGTTCGGTGAGCCCCTCGGGCCGCACCGGCGTGAGGCCGGGTCCCTGGGGCGCGCGCCGCAGGGGCTGGGGGGCCGGGGGCTCGGCCGCGCGGGGGGCCGGGCGCGGGGGCTGGGGGGTGCGGCGCTCGGGCAGGCGGCCCTGGAAGCCGCGGGCCTCGGCCGGCGCCGGGTCGGAGTCGGGTTCGGGGGCCGGGTGGCCGCGCCCGGGGCCGTCCACGCGACGGCCGTGGTCGCTGACCAGGGTGGGCACCCGGTGGCGGCGCGGCAGTGGCTGCGGCTCCCGCTCCTCGCCCTCGTCGGCGGCCTGCTGGTGCTGCTGGCTCTCGCCGTCCGGCTCGGCGGCCCGGCGGGCGGCGCGCAGCAGCCCGCCGCGTCCGGCCCCGGCGGTGTCGCGGCCGACGGGCGCCTCGAAGACCGAGGGCTCCTCAAGGCCCAACGGGTCGAGCGGGGGCTCCAGTTCGACCGGTCCGTCCAGGGCGGACTGGCCGGGTATGCCGACGGGCAGCGGGGACAGCGCACGGCGCGGGGTGTCCGTGCCGCCGCGGCCCGTGGCCTTGCCGTCGAGCTGGAGGCCGGTGCCGTCGGTCTCGGGCGCGTCGGTGAGGAGCGTCGCCGGGATGAACACGACGGCGGTGGTGCCTCCGTAGGGGGACGGCTGGAGCGAGACGCGTACGTTCTGGCGCTGGGCGAGCCGGCTGACCACGAACAGGCCGAGCCGGTCGGTGTCGGAGAGCTCGAACTCGGGGGTCTCGGCGAGCCGCAGGTTGGCGTCGAGCAGGACTTCGGGGGCCATGCCGAGGCCGCGGTCGTGGATCTCCAGGGTGAAGCCGTTGGCCACCCGCTCGCCGTGCACCTGGACGGCGGTGTGCGGGGGCGAGAACACCGTGGCGTTCTCCAGGAGTTCGGCGATGAGGTGGGTGAGGTCGGCGACCGCGGGCCCGCCGACGCCGAGCCGGGGCAGCCTGCGCACCTCGATGCGCTCGTAGTCCTCGACCTCGGCGACCGCGGCCCGTACGACGTCCATGAGCTGGACGGGCTTGCGCCACTGCCGGGAGGGCGCGGCGCCGGAGAGGATGACCAGGCCCTCGGCGTGCCGGCGCATGCGGGTGGTGAGGTGGTCGAGGCGGAACAGGTCGGCGAGTTCGTCGGTGTCCTCGGTACGGCGTTCCATGGTGTCCAGGAGCGTCAACTGCCGGTGCAGGAGCACCTGGTTGCGGCGGGCCAGGTTGACGAAGACGTCGGAGACGCCGCGTCGCATGTCGGCCTGCTTGACGGCGGCCTCGACGGCGGCCCGCTGGAGGGTGTTGAGGGCCTGGCCGACCTGGCCGACCTCGTCGCGCTCGTAGTCCAGGCGGGGCGCCTCGGTCTCCACGTCGACCTGTTCGCCGGCGGCCAGCCGCCGCATCACGCTGGGCAGGCGGACGCCGGAGACCTCGTGGGCCTCCTTGCGGAGCCGGGTCAGGTCGCGGACCAACTCGCGGCCGACGCGCACCGACATGAACAGTGAGACCAGCAGGGCGAGGAGGCCGAGCACTCCGGCGAGGCCCGCCCTCATCACGACGTTGAACGCGACGGGTTCGACCCGGTCCTGGTAGCGGTTGCCCGCCTTGGTGCCCATCTGGGCGAGGTGGTCGAGGACCGGCGTCACGGCCTGCTGCCAGCGTGCGGCGTCGATGCGGTGGGGGTCCTTGGCGAGGCCCGCGTCGACGACGGCGGCCTCGGCGGTGCGCAGCGGCTCGGTGTCCGGGCCCTGCCAGTAGCGGTCGAAGACGTCGCGCTCGGCGTTCGGCAGCAGCTCCAGGTTGGTGTCGTACAGGAGCCTGCGGTCGGCCATCAGGTCGGATATGCGGCGCAGTTCGGACGTGGTGGTCTTCGGCGTGATGAGCGAGGAGGCGACGAGGGCGTCCTCGCGGGAGAGCATTTCGCGGGCCCGGGTGATGCCGACGAGGGCCCGGCCCTGCTTGTCCATCTCGACGTTCTCCAGCGCGTGGAGATTCATCAGGAAGCCGTAGCACGGATCGATGAGGCGGTTGTAGAAGTCCAGCGCCTGGGACCGGTCGACGGTGCCCTGTTCGACGGAGCCGCGCAGCGAGGTCAGCGAGTCGAAGCCGGTCAGCGCCGCTTTGAGCCGGCGCTTGGCGGCGGGCTGGAGGTCGCTGCGGACGTCGGAGTCGCGGGCGGCCTCGCGAATGCGGGTCACCGCGGCGTCGGTGGCGGCCCGGTGGTCGCGCAGCGAGGTGAGGGCGTCGGAGCGCCGCTGGTCGGCGAGGTAGACCAGGGTCTGGCGGCGCTCCTGCTGGATGACGCGGACCGTGTCCTCGATCGGATAGCCGACCTTCTTGACGATGTTCGCCACGTTCATCAGCTCGTTGGCCTGCCGGCCGGTGAGATAGGTGGAGAACGCCCACAGGGCCGTGAGAGAGACGAGCGGCACAAGGAGCAACGCCACGATCTTCCTGCGGATGGACTTCCCGCGAAAGCGCATGGCCTCCCCCAGATCAACCGTCAACAAACGGCGCGAGCCTACTACTGACACACAGACAACTCGAAGGCACGTCCGGACGATTTTCGGCCGCCGGTGCGAGCGGTGATCATGCGTTGTCCTGGTATTCCGGGAGATGGCACACCCACCTGGAGCCGGGGACACCCGTCATGGCGGCTTTTCGGCCCTGGAGGCAGATGGCTGGAAGTCTTCGCTCCGGACAATTCCCGGGAATCTTCCGGGAGTTCCGCTCGTCTGTCCGTACGGGTGGTGTGGGGCGTCCGGGGTAGGCGGGTCACGGAGCGGGGCCTCTTGCCGGTGGGCCGCAGGAGTGCGGCCGCGGCGGGTGCGAGGCATCGAGGCGGTGCCGGTGGGGAGGAATGTAGGCATGAGTGGTGAGCAGCAGCCGTTGTGGGTGGAAGAGCCTGCCGTGCGTCCGCGCCTGCCCGACCCGGTCCGCACCGCGGCCGTGCGCGCCGTGATCATCGTCGCGGCGACGCTGATGCAGGCGGTGGTGGCGTTCCTGTGCACCCTGACCGGCTCGTGGCTCGCCTTCCCCATGGTGCTCAGCAGCGTCGGCAGTACGGTCCTGGCCACCTGGGGAGTGCTCGACGTGTGGGTCACCCGCCAGGTGTGGAACCAGCGCAACGGCGTGGTGTCGATGCCGAGCAGCACCGCGCGCAAGCTGCGCAAGGAGCGGCGCCGGGCGCGGCGCACGGCCCGCACCGCCGAGCGCGGAGCGCGCATACGGTCCGCGGACGGATCGGGGCAGCGGCTGTCCCGGGCCTGAGGCCCGGGCTCGCGGCCCGGGCCGTGGCAGGGACCGTCAGGCGGGCTTCTTGAACATCCGGGTCGCGGTGATCTCGCCGTGCACCGTCTCCCCCGACGTGTCCTGCTGGGGAAGGCCGGGGCGCAGGTGCTCCTCGACGCTGATGTACTTCAGGCCCGCCCGCAGGTCGGCGTCATTGCGCAGCCGGATCACCAGGGGGAACTCGGCGAGTGCCGTCGTGTCGAACAGGCCCGTGGTGTAGAGGAGTTGGACGCCGAGCGCGTCGGACACGGCACGCTGGAGTTCGAGCAGGTACGTCGCGTTGGCGCGGCCGATGGGGTTGTCGAGGAACAGCGTGCCGGCGTGCCGGTGCTTGTCGCGGCCCCGGTCGTTGCTGCGCAGCGCCGCCATCGTGCAGTACAGGGCGATGGCGGCGGTGAGCAGCTGACCGCCGGAGAACACGTCGCCCATCTGTCCGACGGGGACGCGCTCGGCGCGCAGCACCGCGTCCGGCTTGAGGATCTCCACGGAGATGCCGCGCGGTTCGAGCGCCGCCTGGACGCCGCGCAGCAGCAGGGACATGCCGTCCCGGCGCAGGTCGGAGTTCTTCCTGACGGCGGCGCGGGTCGCCTCGTCGATGACCTCGCCCAGCCGCTCGGTGAGGGTGGCCTGGTCGGGCTCGTCGAAGCGGATCCGCAGGAACTCCTGGCCCGACCATTCGCCGAGCCCCTCGGGGAGCTGGGAGAGGCGCTGTGCGGAGCGGAGCGTGGTGAGCGCCGACTCCACCAGACCGCGCAGCCGGTCGACGATGGAGTCGCGGTTGCGCTCCAGCTGCTCCAACTCGTCGGTCAGGACGCGCAGTCGGGGCTCGAAGGCGGCGGCCCACGCGGCGGCGTGCTCGGGCAGCGAGGCGGCCGGGAGCTCGCGGATCTGCTGGCGGGCCGGGGTGCGCACCTGCTCATAGCGGGTCGCGTTGGCGTGGCGCACCAGGATGTCGCTCGCCTCGCGCACGGCGGAGTCGGCGGCCGAGAGGTCGCCGGAGCAGCCGCGCAGTGAGCGGCGGGCCTCGGTGGCGGACTGCCGGGCCTCCTCCAGGGTGCCCGGGTAGGGCTCGGGGGCGCTCTCGTCGTCGGCCGCGTGGCTGTTGTCCCGCAGCAGGTCGCGCAGGAGCGCGGCGGTCTCGTCGAAGCCCCCCGCGCCGTCCTCGGCCACCCGGTGGGCGGTCAGCAGCTCGGCGTGGGCGGCTCGGGATGTCTCCAACTCATCGGTGCGGGCGGCCAGTTCGGCCGTCGCGGTCCGCAGCAGGGCCTGCGCCTGCTCGGCGTCGGCGGGCACCTGTTCGTCGGGCAGCTCGGTGTGGCGCTCGCCGTCCGCGGGCGCGAGCCGTTCGGCCTCGCCGCGCAGCCGGCCGAGCTGCTCGCTCGCCGTGGACGCGCGGGTCTCCAGCATCTGGACGAGGGACTCGGCGCGGGCGGCGGCGGCCTGGCGGGAGGGGCCGTCCGCTCCGTCGGTGCCTTCGAGGAGGGTGGCGGCGCGGGTGCGCACCTTGTTGCTGAGCCGGTCGAGCTCGGCCAGGGCGGCGCTCTCGTCGCTCTCGGCGCGGGCCTGTTCGGCGCGCAGATCGGCGCCGACGCCGACCTTCTCGTACAGCTGGGACGCGGCGCGGTAGGCCTCGCGCAGGGTGGGCAGCGCGGTGCGCGGCGCGTCCGCGTCGGGCTCCGGGAGGTTCTCGGGGGCGCCCGCGATCTCGGCGCGCTCGGCCCGCAGCGCCCGGGCGGTGCGGTGCGCGTCGTCGGCCGTGCGCTGGGCGGCGCGCCGGTCCTCGTCCGCGGCCTTGGCGCGCTCCAGGAGCGTCTGGGCGCGGGCCTCCGACTCGGTTGCCTCGTCGGCGAGTTCGCGCAGTTTGACCTGCCAGCCCGCCCGCTCGCGCAGCCGGAAGGCGAGTCCGGCGAGCGCGTCGGCGGCGCGGCGGGCTCGCTGGGCGGCCTCCTGCCGCTCCTCGCGCACCCGGGCGGTCTCCGCGGCGGCCTCGTCGGCCTCGGCCCGCGCGGTCCGGGCCTCGGCCAGCTCCTCGGCGGCCTGCCGCGCGGCTTCGCGGGTGCGGTGGGCGGCGGCGGCGAGTTCGGCGAGCATGCCGGGCGGACAGTCGGCGCGCCAGGACCCGATGCGGGCGGCCAGCGAGCGGTCGGCGGTCAGCCGGGCGGCGAGCGCGCGGATCTCCTCGTCCCGCGCGGTGGCGCGGGCACGCAGCGCCTGGCGCTCCTCGTCGGCGGCGTGCTCGTCGTGCATCGCCGGGTTCGGCGGTACGAGGAAGATGCCGCTCTCGGCGCCCGAGTCCGCGGCGGGCACCGGGGCGAGCAGCGCGGCGGCCGTACCGACGGCCACGGCGGAGCGCGGCAGCAGAGCGGCGCTCGCGAGCGCCTCGCGGGCCCGGGCGTGCGAGGCGGGGTCGGTGATGACCACGCCGTCGACGAGTTCGGGACGGGCCGCGAGCACGGCGGCGTGGTCGGCGGGGGCCACGGCCTGGGCGAGGTAGCGCCAGCCGGGGAGCGCGGGGATGCCGTGCTCGCCCAGGTACTCGACGGTGGCCAGGACGTCCGGGCTCGGCGGCAGCAGACCGCCGTCGCCGAGCGCGCCGAGGATGCGCGCGTCGTCGGCGGCGGCGGTGCGCAGCTCGAAGAGCTGACGTTCTGCGGTCGCGACGCCCTGTTCGAGGAGGGCCCGCAGGTCGTCGGCGCAGCGGTCCAACTCCTCGGCGCCGAGCGGGCTTGGGGCCTCTTCACCCTCCTGCCTGCGGGGCTCGGGCACACCGGGGCCGCCGTCGCTGCCCGCGCGGGTGCGTGCGCCGCTGCCGGGCAGGCTGAGCAGTTCGGCCAGGCGTTCCTCGGCGGCGATGGACTCGGCGGCCCTGCGCTCGGCGCCGTAGGCGCTCTCGGCGGCGCGTGCGGCGTCCTCGGCGCGGGCCGCGGCCAGTTCGGCGCGGGCTTCGGCGGAGGCGGCCCCGCGGGCCCGGTCGGCGGCGGTGCGGGCGGCCTCGCGGGCCGTGTCCCACCCGGCCACCGCGGTCTTCTCCGCGTCGCTCGCGGCGAGCGCGGCGCGGGCCGGGTCGGCGTCGGGCGCGGTGTCGTCCAGCCAGCCGGCCCGTACCGCCTCGGCGGTCTCCTGCTCGACCTCGGCGAGGCGCTGGCGCAGGTGCCCCGCCTCGCTGCGGGCGCGCTGGGCCTCGGTCGCGGCGGCGGTGGCGTCGCGGTGCGCGGCCTCGCCGGCCTCCTGGAGCGCGGCGGAACGCTCCTCCTCCTCGGCAGCCACCCGCTCACCGTCCTCGGCGGCCGAGTGCAGGGCCCGTACGAGATCGGCGGCGGCACGGGCGCGGGCGGCGAGGGCGGGGGCCGCGTCGCGTTCGGCCTCCTGGATGGCGGCGGCGACGCGGGCGGAGCGGTCGGCGGCGGCGCGGTGGCGCAGCACCGCCTCGGCGGCCTGCCAGGCGGAGTGCAGGGTGCGGGCGTCGGCGAGTTCGCGGCGCTGTGCGGTGGCGGCCTTCTCGGCCACGGCGAGCGCCAACGAGGCGTGCCGGTAGGCGAGTTCGGAGGCGATGAGGGAGCTGCGCCCCCGGGCCTGCTCGGCCAGCGTGACGTGGTGGGCGGCGGCGGTGACCTGCTGGGCGAGGTCGGCGGCACGGCCGCGCTCCTCGGCCCCGCGGGCCGAGAGCCGGCGGGCGAGGGTGCGGGTGCGCCGTTCGGCCCCCGCGTGGATGTCGCGGGCCCGCGCGCGGGTCTCGGAAGCCTCGACGATGCGGCTCAGGAGGTCGACGGAGCCCGCGGTGAAGTCGCGCTCGGCGGTCAGCTCGGCGCGGCGGCCGAGCTTGTTGCCGAAGCCGCTGACGAGGTCGGCGAGGCCGTCGGTGTCACGGGTGTCGGTGACGGCGCGCAGCAGCAGGTCGGTGAAGTCGGAGTCCTTCTTCACCGCGAACAGGCCGGCCGCCTCGCCCTCGTCGGCGTTCATCTCCCGTTGGTAGCGGAAGAGTTCGGGGTCGAGGCCCAGGTCGCCGAGGTGCTCGTTCCAGCGGTCGTGGATCTCCTCCCAGTACACCTCAAGGTGCGGGTAGGCCTTGGTCGCCTCGGTGATGGCGTCGCGGAAGCCCTTCATGGTGCGGCGCCGGCCCTGGGCGCCGGAGACGCCTTCGGCGGCGGGCCGCATCGCGCTGGACTCGGCGACCGGCAGCGAGTCGAGGCTGAGCCCGGGGCCCGGCCGGAAGGAGTACCAGGCCTCGGCGAACTTGCGCGGGTCGTTGGAGACCTGGCGCCCGCGCCATTCGCTGACCTTGCCGACCACGACCAGTTCGCCGGTGAGGGTGTGCTGCCATTCGAGGGCCACGTGGCCGCAGTCGTCGGCGAGCAGGAACTTGCGCAGTACGCCGGAGCTGGCGCCGCCCAGGGTGTTGCGGTGACCCGGCAGCATCACGGAGAAGATCAGCTTGAGCAGGACGGACTTGCCGCCGCCGTTCTCCAGGAAGAGCACGCCCGCGGGCGCCGGGCGGCGCGGCGGCCCCACCGGCTCGTCCTCGAAGAACTCGGCCTGCGTGGGGGCCGGCTGGGGCACGGGCGCGCCGACCCCCCGCAGGTCCAGCACGGTGTCGGCGTAGCGCGCACCGGCCGGCCCGATGGAGTAGAGGCGGACCCGGGACAGCTCGTACATGTCGGCGGACTCTCGTGGTTGTGGGGGGAGGAAGGGAGGCGGACGGTGCGGTCAGGAGTGGAAGGGCAGCCCGGCGTCGGCCGCCAGTTCCAGGTCGTCGGCGTCGCTGGGCGGCACCAGGGTGGCTCCGCCGTCGGTGACCGTGACCACGCCGAGTTCGATCAGTTCGGTGAGGGCGGCGCTGCCCGCCATGTCGCGGACCTGCAACTGGTAGCGGGCGGTGGTGCGGTACGCGCCGCCCGCGTCGTCGCCGGTCCGCTGGAGGAAGCCGGATTCGGTGAGGAAGGCGACGGCCTTGGCGACGATGCCGGTGGTCGAACCGGCGAGCCGGCGCGCGTCCTTGGTGGCCCCGGTGGAGCTGCGTCGCGCGTAGATCCGCCAGGCGGCCTCCAGGCCCGGGGCGCCGGTCTCCGGGTCGGTGTTCTCGCCGGTCTCCTCGGCCCGCTCCTCCAGGCGGCGACAGGCCTGCCGGACGAACGCGTCCACCCCGTTGACGGTGATCCGTCCGATGTAGCCGTCGTCGGCGAGGTCCTCGGGGCGGGGGAAGGCGAGGGCGGCGACGGCGAGGTGGGCGAGGCCGTGCAGGAAGCGGTCCGCCGAGTCCGGGGCGGCGGCTCGGCGTGCGTAGTCGCCCATGCGGACGGCGAACACCGAGTCCTCCGCGGCGGTGACGGCCATGCCGGCGCGGGGCGACACCTCCAGGACGATCAGCCCGAGCCCGGCGGCGACGGCGTCCGCCAGGCGCGCGAACGCGGGGTCCTCGCGGTGGCGGCGCAGCAGCTCGCCGTACTCCGCGTCGCGGGCCGGGAGCAGCTTGGGCTGAAGCCCGAACGCGACGAGCCGGGCGGCGTCGGCGGCGTCGGCGGGGGTGATTTTGGGGTCGGTGCTTGGGGTGGGCCTGGGGTCGATGCCGGGGGCGGGGTTGGGCTTGGGGTCTGCGCCCGGGGCGGTGGGGGTGGGCTTGGGCTCGGCGCCCGGGGCGGGGCGGGTGCCGGGGGCGGGTGAGGTGGGCCGGCCCTCGCCGCCGGGGCCGGGTGCGGCGGGCGCCGGGGCCTCGGCGTCGTCGTCGCCGAACGCGGGCTCGGGGTGGTGGTCGGTCACGGGGTTGTCTCCTTGGTGCGTGCGTTGCTGGGTGCGGTGGGGTGGGGGTTTACGGGGGGTTTCTTCCCCACCCCGCCCCTTCCCGAGACCCTCCGGGGGCGGGGGTGGGGCAGGCAGCCTGACGGGGCTCGGCCCCGGACCCCGTGAGGGGCTCCCCCTGAGGCCTCTCCCCCAGAAGTCTTGCGGGGCAGGGGCGTTCGAGCAGCGGGGCGTGGAATGAACCCGCAGGTCACGTGCGGACCGTGCGTGGTCGCTCGCGCAGTTCCCCGCGCCCCCGGCAGCACTGGGCGGGCAACCTCCCCCGAGAACGAACGCCGTACCACCACGAACACCGCCCCGGCAGTACGCCGCCGCGCACCCGGCGCCGCACCCCCGGGCTTCGGGAAGAGGCGGGCACGGAAAACGACCCCACCCGCAACGCCCCCAGCCCGCCCGGCGGTTGAGGGCGTACGCCGCTCAACCACGGAGGCAGCTTCGGCAGCACGCCCAAGCAAACCCAACCGCTCACCCCCGGCGGGCTTCGGGAAGGGGCGGGTCGGGGAAACAACCCCACCCCCCATACCCCTAGCCCGTCCGGCGAATGAGGACGAACGCCGCTCAAGCACGAACACACCCCCGGCAGCACACCCAAGCAAACCCAACCGCTCACGCCCGGCGGGCTTCGGCAAGGGGCGGGTCGGGGAAACAACCCCACCCACAACACCCCCAGCCCGCCCCGCGAAGGAGGACAACCGCCGTCCAGGCACGAACACCGCCCCGGCAGCACGCCGCCGCGCACCCGGCACCGCATCCCCGGAGGGCTTCGGGGAGGGGCGGGGTGGGGAAATGAGCCCACCCGCAACACCCCCAGCCCGCCCGGCGGTTGAGGGCGAGCGGTGCACCGGCAGGGAACCGGGGCCGGCGGCGCGCCCCGGTGCCGCGCCCCCGGTGGGGGAGGCGCCCGTCAGGGGACTCACGCTGCCTCCGAGCGGGCCGCAGCCATCCCCGCCGCGTCCAGCAGCGCCATCCCCACGATCAGATCCGCCCCGCCGAACTCCTCGTCGTCCAGCTGCGTCCCGTCGTCTACGGCGAACAGCAGGCGCTGCTCGCCCTGGCGGTACGCCGTGCCGACCGGCGGGCTCGCGGCGTGGACCGCCAACAGGGCCACCAGGTACGGCAGTTCGGGGTCGAGGCGGCGGGCGTCGGCGAGCAGGCCGGAGAGGCGGCGGGGTGCGTCGTGCTCCAGGTCGAGGAGTTCCATCGCCGCGGCCAGCTGCTCCTCGCTGAAACGGCTGTCGTCCGGCGTGGCGATGAGGTCCGGCTCGGGCATCTCCGCGCCCAGGTGTTCCCGCTCCGTGGGCGGCGTCAGCAGTATGTCGACCAGGTCGCCGACCCGTACCGAGACCGGCGTGCGCAGCCCGGTGCCGTGGGTGAAGAACGCGTCGGTGACCTGGATCGCGTCGGCCACGGGGAGGGGCAGGAGCGGGGCGACCAACTGGCCGTAGAGGTCGAGGCCCGCGCGGGCCGCGGGCCGGGCGAAGGCCTGGCGGTCCTGTTCCGCGCGGAAGAGCGGGCCGGCCTCCAGGAGGCGGGACTGGAGCTGGGTGTGCCGGCGGATGCAGTCCTTGACGATGTCGACCAGCTCGGCGGCGCGGCGCTTGTGCTCGGGGTCCTCCGCCTCGTCCCGCGCCTTGCGGATGTTGGTGAGGATCGCGTTCTCGTGCCGGTAGCGGTCGGCGACGTGGTCGAGCGCCTCGGCGATCATGTCGGGCACCGCGTTGAGCCAGTCGACCGCGCGCACGTTGCGCCGGGTGGCCTCCAGGGTGCGCCGCAGCGTCTCGGCGTACTGGACCGTGCGGTAGCGGGCCTGTTCGGCGGCGAGCTGGGCGTCGGCCAGCCGGCCCCGGCTGATGAGGACCTCCAGCTTGACCTCGGCCGCGATCTGGGCGCTCGTGACGTCCGTGTCGAGGGCGCCGACCAGGACGTTGACCGCCTCGTCGGTGGTGCGCAGATAGACCGCGCCGCCGTATCCCGGCACCTCTTCGAGGAGCTTGAAGTCGTAGTCCCTGCGCACGTAGACGCCGTCGGGGTTGAACGTGCCGTACACCGCGCGGAAGCCGCGGTCCACGCTGCCCACGTTGATCAGGTTCTCCAGGACCCAGCGGGCCACCCGCTCGTGCTCGGCGGCGGGCCGCGCCGGCGCCTGGGCCGCGACGCGCGGGACGAGCCGCGCCACGATCTGCTCGTGGTCGGCGCCCGTGTCGAAGTCCATGTTCAGGGTGACCAGGTCGATGGAGGCCAGGGCCACCTCGGCCATCGCGTACACCGAGTACTCGCCCGCGAGGTTGGCCTTGCGCACGTCCAGATCGTGCAGCGGGGCGGTGCACGCCAGCGCGCGCAGCCGCCGCGCGAGCCCCTCGTCGGCGGCCGGGCCCGGCGCCGGGCGCGCCGCCGCGCTGAGCTGGGGCGGAACGGTTTCCGTCGAGGCAGGCGAAGTCACGCTGGACAGATTAGGTCCTCGCACTGACAACGGTCGAAACGGCGCAGATCCGCCGCTGCCCGGGGCGGCCCCGCGGGCGGTCGCGACCGGGCGCGCGAGCGGCCCGGATGCCGGGTGCGCGTCAGGCGGGAACGTCCGCGACCCGCCGGGCGTACGCCTCGACGAGCCGCGTGCGCGAGTCGTCCAGGTATCCGGCGAGCAGTGCCCCCGCCCTCGCCCGCTCCCCCGCGCGCAGCGCCTCCAGGATCTCCCGGTTGCGCACGAGGTAGGGCTGGTGGAGACCGCGCGGGTCGTCCACCACGTGGAAGGCCAGGCGCAGTTCGGCCAGGACGCCGCGCATCAGCTCGTCCGTGCGGGCGCTGCCGGCGAGGGCCACGAGCGCGTGGTGGAAGTGGATGTTGGCGGTGGACACCCCGGGCCAGTCGCCCTCCCGGGCCGCGCGCTCGCCGTCCGCCACGGCCGCGTCGAGTCCGTGCAGCGCGTACGGCGGATCGCCGAGCCCCTGGACGACCGCACATTCGACGAGCCGGCGGACGCGGTAGATGTCCGTCACGTCCTCGACCGCGAGCACCCGGACGAAGACGCCCCGGTTCAGTTCGTGGACCAGCAGTCGCTCGTGGGTGAGCAGCCGGAACGCCTCGCGCAGGGTGTTGCGGGACACGCCGAGCGCCTTGCCGATGGCGTCCTCCGCGAGCCGGTCGCCCGGCGGGAAGAAGCCTTCGGCGATCCGGGTGCGCAGGATGTCGGCGACCCGCTCGGCGGTGCTGGTGCGGCCGAGCAGCGCCCGGTCGTCGGCAAGTCCGCCCGGTGCACGGTCCGTTGTCGCCACTGCGCCCTCTCTTCGGCCACCGGTCGCTCCGGCCGCGCCTGGGGCCATCGTAGAAGGACTGCGGCCGGGCCAGGAAGAGGGAACGTTCTGCATGACTCTTGTCGGATCGTTCAACAATCCCCTACGTTGACATGCGTGGGGCCGGCCGCGCCCGGCTCCGCCATCGGGCCGTCCCACCGCTCTCCGCCCTTTGCTCGGTCCCCGGCGCGGCCCGCACGACCTCCGCGCGGCCCCGGCAGTCCTCTCGTCCGCCCTCTCCGTCCCTCCTGCGAGGTGCACATGAGCACGACCAAGGCACAGCCGCAGCACGGTCAACACCCCGACGGCAACGGCCTGTTCGGCTGGCTTCGCGCGCTCGGGCCCGACGGGCGCCGCGCGTTCGGAGGCGCGTTCGGCGGCTACGCCCTCGACTCCTACGACTTCTTCACGCTCCCCCTCACCATGGTCGCGGTCTCCGCGCACTTCGGCCTCGACAGCGGACGGACCGGCCTGCTCACCACGGTCACCCTGGTGGTCTCGGCGGTGGGCGGCGCGCTCGCCGGCGTGGTCGCCGACCGCATCGGCCGGGTCAGGGCGCTGATGATCACCGTCGGCACGTACGCCGTCTTCACCGTCCTGTGCGGCTTCGCGCCCACCTACGAGACCCTGCTGGTCTTCCGGGCCCTGCAAGGGCTCGGCTTCGGCGGCGAGTGGGCGGTCGGCGCGATCCTGGTCGCCGAGTACGCGTCCGCCCGGCACCGCGGCCGCACCCTGGGGGCCGTACAGAGCGCCTGGGCGGCCGGCTGGGCGCTGGCCGTGCTCGTGTACACGCTGGTGTTCCAGTACGTGGACGAGGACACCGCCTGGCGGGTGGTGTTCTGGACCGGCGCACTCCCCGCGCTGCTGCTCGTCTATGTGCGCCGTCACGTCCAGGACGCGCCCGAGGCCACCGAACGGCGGCTCGCCGCGGCCGGCGCCACCAGCGGGGCCGCGACGTTCGCCGCGATCTTCAAGGGCCCGCTGGGACGCACCACCTTGTTCGCGGTGCTGCTGTCCACCGGCGTCCAGGGCGGCTACTACACGCTCGCCACCTGGGTACCGACGTTCCTCAAGAGCGAACGCCACCTCACGGTCGTGGGCACCGGCGGCTATCTGACGTTCCTGATCTCGGGGGCCTTCCTCGGCTATCTGACCGGCGGCCACCTCACCGACGTCCTCGGGCGCAAGAAGAACATCGCCCTGTTCGCCGTGCTCTCGGCCGCCTGCATCCTGCTCTACACCCATCTGCCGTCCGGCGCGGACACGCTCCTGCTCGTCCTCGGGTTCCCGCTCGGGTTCTGCATGTCGGCGATCTTCAGCGGCTTCGGCTCGTTCCTCAGTGAGCTGTATCCGACGGCCGTGCGCGGCACCGGCCAGGGATTCACCTACAACACGGGCCGCGCGGTGGGCGCCCTCTTCCCCACCCTCGTCGGCTACCTCGCCGACAGCTGGGGCGTGGGCGGCGCCCTGGTCTTCGGCGCGGCCGGTTACGCCATCGCCGTACTGGCCCTGCTCGGCCTGCCCGAGACGCGCGGGCAGGAACTGGCGTGAGCCCCCGCGAACCGTCCGCGCCCCGCTCGGCGCGCCCCCGTGCCGCGCCGGGCTTCCGGCCCACGCCGAGCGACCGGTGCCCGCCCGGGGCACACTGCACGACAGGGCCCCGCGCCGCAGCCGCCGCATCCCGTGAACAGGAGACGCCCCACCCATGACCCGGTCCGCGACGACGTCGATCGATCTCAATGCCGACCTCGGCGAGGGCTTCGGCCACTGGCGCCTGACCGACGACGAACAGCTGCTGTCCGTCGTCACCAGCGCCAACGTGGCCTGCGGCTTCCACGCGGGCGATCCGGCGATCATGCGCCGGGTCTGCGCGCTCGCGGCCGAGCGCGGCGTACGCATCGGGGCGCAGGTCTCCTACCGCGACCTGGCGGGCTTCGGGCGCCGCGCGATGGACGTGCCGCCCGGCGAACTCGCGGCCGAAGTCGCCTACCAGATCGGCGCGTTGGAGGTCTTCGCGCGCGCCGCGGGCAGCCAAGTCCGCTATGTGAAACCGCACGGCGCGCTCTACAACCGGGTGGTGCACGACGAGGAGCAGGCCGCCGCCGTGGTCGAGGGGGTGCTGCTCGCGGGCGGGGCGCTTCCGGTCCTCGGCCTCCCCGGCTCGCGGCTGCTCGCGGCGGCCGAGCGGGCGGGCCTCCCCGTGGTCACCGAGGCGTTCGCGGACCGCGCCTACACCGCGCGGGCCACCCTGGTGCCGCGCCACGAAGACGGTGCGGTGGTCAGCGACGCGGACGCGGTGGTGGCGCGGGCCGTCTCGATGGCCCTGGACGGCACGGTCGTGGCCGCGTCGGGCGAGCGGGTCGCCGTCGGGGCCGGCTCGTTGTGTCTGCACGGGGACACTCCGGGCGCGGTGGACCTGGCCCGGCGGGTCCGGGCGGCCCTGGAGGCCGCGGGCGTCGAGGTGGCGGCCTTCTCGTGAACACCCCGCGCATCCTGCCGGTCGGCGCGCACGCCCTGCTGGTCGAGCTCGACAGCGGTGCGGCGGCCGGCGCCCTGCACGCCGAACTGCTGCGCCGCCGCGCCGCCGGGACCCTGCCCGCGGTGCGCGAGATCGTGCCCGCGGCCCGTACCGTCCTGCTCGACGGAGTGGCCGATCCGCCGTCCCTGGCAGCCCAGTTGACCACCTGGCACATCCCGCCCCTGGAGGCGGGCGACAAGGCGACGGTGGAGATCCCCGTACGGTACGACGGGCCCGACCTCGCGGACGTGGCCACGCTGTGGGGGGTCACCGAGGAGGAGGCTGTGCGCATCCATACGACGGCCCGGTTCCGGGTCGCCTTCTGCGGGTTCGCGCCAGGATTCGCCTATCTCACCGGGCTCGGCGAGCAGTACGCGGTGCCGCGCCGGGCCACCCCGCGCACCGCGGTGCCGGCGGGCTCGGTGGCCCTGGCGGGCCCGTACACCGGGGTCTACCCCCGCTCGTCGCCCGGCGGCTGGCAACTGATCGGCACCACGGACGCACCCCTGTGGGACCCCGACCGCACCCCCGCCGCGCTGCTGACCCCCGGCACGCCGGTCCGGTTCGTCCCTGGGGAGGGGCGGTGAGCGAACGGACACTGCTGGTCGTGCGGGCCGGGGCACTCACCTCTGTGCAGGACGAGGGCCGCCACGGGCACGCGCACCTCGGGGTGCCGCGGTCCGGCGCGCTCGACCTGCCCGCCGCCCGGCTCGCCAACCGCCTGGTGGGCAACGCCCCGGGCGCGGCCGTCCTGGAGACCACCCTCAACGGCTGTGCGCTGCGCGCCCGTTGTGCGGTCACCGTGGCGGTGACGGGCGCGCCCTGCCCGGTCCGCCTCGACGGCAGGCCAGCAGCGTGGGGCGCTCCGGTGCGGGTGCCCGAGGGGGGCGTGATCGAGGTGGGGGCGGCGACCTACGGGGTGCGGTCGTACGTGGCGTTCGCCGGCGGGGTCGCGGTGGAGCCGGTGCTGGGCAGCCGCTCCACCGACCTGCTGTCCGGTCTGGGCCCCGCCCCCCTTAGCGACGGGACGGTCCTGCCGCTGGGCCGCCCGGCCGGAGCCCCTCTGTACGCGGACCAGGCACTGCCGCCGGGCGTACCCACGGAACTGGTGCTCCGGGTACGCCCCGGGCCGCGCGCCGACTGGTTCACGCCGGACGCCCCCGCGGTGCTGGCGGGCGGACGCTACCGGGTGTCCTCGTCGAGCAACCGCATCGGCCTGCGCATGGAGGGGCCGCCGCTTGCACGTGCCGTGGGGGGTGAACTGCCCAGCGAGGGAATGGTGTTGGGGGCGGTGCAGGTGCCGCCGGACGGGCAGCCCGTGGTGTTTCTCGCCGACCATCCGACGACGGGGGGGTATCCGGTGATCGGGGTGGTGCTTGAGGAGGATTTGGCGGGGGCTGGGCAGGGGGGGGTTGGGGTGGGGGTGCGGTTTGTGCTGGATCAGTGGGGGTGACTCTGCTGGGGGTTGGCTCCGCCGGGGTTTGGCTCCGCCGGGGTTTGGGGGATGCCCGAGGGCGCGGGCGGGGTGACCCCACGGCCTTTGCGCAGTTCCCCGCGCCCCTATGTCCCTGGCCATCTGCGGGCCGTGGTCGCTGCTCGCGCAGTTCCCCGCGCCCCTTGGCGGGGTCGGTGCTGGGCAGCACGTGTAGCCCAGCCTGCCTCGCGCAGTTCCCCGCGCCCCTCAAACCCCCGGTCATCTGCGGACCGTGCTCGCTTCTCGCGCAGTTCCCCGCGCCCCTGGCAGGACCGGTGCCGGCCCGCATCGGGACACCTCAGCCCGTCCGGCGTTTGAGGACGAGCGCCGTTCAGGCACGACAGGGGGGTGCAGGGGGCGAAGCCCCCGCCGGGGTCCGAGGGGCGGAGCCCCTCAGCGGGTCTGGGGCGCAGCCCCAGGGGCCGGAGCTATCCAACCCCCGTCACGGGCGGGCGGGTGGGCAAGTGCCTCGGGGTCTGGGGCGCAGCCCCAGGGCTCAGCCGGTTCAACCCGCTGCACGGGCGGGCGGGTGGGCAAGCGCCCCGGGGTCTGGGGCGGAGCCCCAGGGGCCGCACCCCCGAACCCTGCACGGGTGGGCAACACCCAGCGGGCCCCGGCTACACCGAGGTGGCATCGGGGCCGAGGCGATCGTGGATCGCGCTCTGCACCTCCGCCTCCTCAGCCGGATCCGCAGCCAACCGCCGCAACCGATCCGCCACCCGCGCATCCACCAACTCGGCATACTGCGCGGCCACTTCACGCGTGGTCTCCTCGCAGTCCCACAGGCATTCCACGGCGAAGCCGGTGGCGAAGGAGGGGTCGGTCGCGGCGAGCGCACGGGCGGTGCGGCCGCGCAGCTGCGAGGAGGCCGTCTCGCGGTAGACGTGCCGCAGCACGGGCGCGGCGCAGCAGATGCCGAGCCGCCCGGCCCCGTCCACGAGCGCCCGCAGCAACGGGGCGTCGGGGCCCTCGGAGCGTACGGTCTCGCGGAGCGCGCCGAGCACCAGCTTCTCGTCGCGGGCCTCGCCCCGGGAGGCGAGCACTCCGGCGGCGCAGGCACCGAGCGCGTCGGGCCGCTGGACCCAGCCGCGGGCCCGTTCGACGGCCTCGGGGCCGCACATCCGCTCGAAGGCGTGGACGGCGGCGTCGGCGGCGGTGCGCGATCCGGTGGAGACGGCCGCCTCGATCAGGTCGAGCACCCGGACGTCGCGTGATTCGGCGAGGTAGTGCAGGGCGGCGCCGCGGGCTCCGTCGGTGCCGGAGCGGCCCGCCTCGATGATGGCGTCCCGGTCCTCGGGGCCGGCGACGGCGCCGAGGCACCTGGCCGCGGGCAGGTGCAGGACCGCTCCGCGCTCCAGACCTTCGTCGGCCCAGTCGAAGACGGCCTGGACGCTCCAGCCGGGGCGGGGGCCCGAGGGCCGCATCTGGCGCTGCCAGCGGTCGAAGGATCCGGCCTCCTGGGCGGCCCGCACCCGGGCGCCCACGTCCTCGCGCGGATCCTCGGCCCACAGCCGCCAGGGCCGGGGCTCGTAGGCGTCACGCACGGTGGCGGCCAGTTCGGCGTCACCCTCCGTGGTGGCGGGGAAGCGGCCGAGCACGGACGCGGCGAGGCCGCGCAGGCCCGCGTCGTCGTCCCGCAGGCCGAGCTCGTCCAGGGCCCAGGCCCAGTTGGACCCGGACGCGGCGTAGCGGCGGAGCAGCGCGAGAGCGTCGTCCCTGCCGTACGAGGCGAGGTGGCCGAGGACGGCGAGGGCGAGCCCGGTCCTGGAGTCCTCGGTGTCGAGGACGTCCTCGGCGCCGAAGAGGTGGCGCTCGATCCGGTCGAGCCCGCCGTCGAGATCCAGGAAGAGGCGCGCGTAGTACAGCGAACGGTTCTCGACCTGCCAGTCCTGGCGCGGGTCGCTCAGTACGCAGTGGTTGAGGGCCGCCAGGGCCTCGTCGCGCGGGGCGGCCAGCGCGTGCAGGGTGCCGTCGCCGCGGCCCCGCTGCAGCAGACCGAGCAGCGTGCCGCTCGGCGCTATGACTGGATCGAACATGGAAATAGCCTCACATCAAGCTGTCGACGCAACCGGGGATTCGTGCCTTGCCCTAGGCCGCGCAGCAACATGAGGGGTCGCCCGCCGTCTTCTGCTTGGTGTAGACCATCTTCCTGCCTCTCGTCGTGGTCCCCGATGGAGGGACCCTGCCCCCGATGTAGGGGTTCGACGTCATGATGACCCAGCCATTTCGCCATTGCGACCACATTTACGGCGCCCCTCTCCGCGGGCTCTTCGGTGGATCCCCCGTAAACGGTTGGTGGACGCTCAGTTGGCCCCGAACAGGGTGAGCAGGTCCGTCTTGCCGAACATGCGGGCGGTGTCGACCGCGGAGGGCGTCCCGGCGGAAGGATCGGCTCCGCCGGCCAGGAGGGCCTTGACGACGGCGTCCTCGCCCTTGAAGACGGCACCGGCGAGCGGGGTCTGGCCGCGGTCGTTGGCACGGTCGGCCTCGGCGCCGCGGGCCAGCAGGGCGGTGACCGCCTCGGCGTGCCCGTGGTAGGCGGCCAGCATCACGAGGGAGTCGCCGCGGTCGTTGGTGAGGTTCGCGGGCACCCCGGCGTCGACGTAGGTGGCGAGCGCCTCGGCGTCCCCGTGACGGGCCAGCTCGAAGATCTTGGCCGCCAGCTCGACCACCTCGGGATCGAGTTCCTCGCTCATCGACAACTCCTTAGGGGCAACGGAACAAACCCGCACGGCGACAGCGCCGTACGAGTGAATCGACAGGGTACTGCCCACCGGACCACCAGGGGCGGCCCGTCCGGGGCAAAGATCACCGCGCGTGACGGTTTGACGGTCCGGCGGCGGCACAGTGTGCCGCTCCGGTCGGCTTTTCATATCCGCCACTCCAGTGAAAAAGGCGCAGTTTCACCCATTTGCACCTTTTATCGCATAGATACTTCCTGTGAGCCTGGAAGAACTCATGGTGACCGTCCCCATCAACCAGGAGACCTCAAATGATCCTGTCCATCTCAGGCGTGGTGCTGCTCGGAATCATCTGCTTCCTCTTCTTCAAGAAAGACGGACTCAAGGCATCGCACGCGCTGGTGTGCGCGCTCTTCGGCTTCTACCTCGCGGGCACCGCCATCGCCCCGAGCATCACCGCCGGAGGCGCGAGCCTCGCCAGCCTGCTGGGCGGGATCAAGTTCTGACCTCCCGCGGCCCCGCCGGTCCCGGCGGGCGCTCCGGCAGACCCCACTGCGGACACAACTCCAGGAGAACGACGTGGCCCGGCGACCGCTCCCCCGCATTCTGAGCAGCAGCAGCGCATCCATCGTTCGCAGCCGCGAGATCGCGCGCACGGCCGCCGACAGCGCCACCGACGTTCTCCATCCGCTCATCACGATCAGCCGCGGCCTGCGGCTGATCACCGCCGCCCTGCGCGGCAAATGGGCCGCCACCCCCAAGGAGCGGCGCAGTCCCGCGCTGTTCCTGACGGCGGCCGTGGTCCTGGTCGTCGCGCTCATCCCGTACGGGCCGCTCCTCGCCCTCGTCACGGTGATGGGCGCGGCCGCCTGGAAGGGCCGGGAGAAGCCGGTCGTCAGGACCGGGCCGGACGAGGCGGAGCTCGCCCGCCTCCAAGCCCTCTACGAGGCGCTCGTGCCGTACTTCTCGGTGCCGGAGGACCCGGCTCCGCTGTTCGCCCACGGCGGCGAGTGGGACAAGGCCTTCAGTGACTACGCGTTCGACGGGAGCGGCCGCCCGAGCCGGCTCACGGTGCGCTACCCGGCGTACTTCACCGACGGCGAGGCCGACGCCCGCGCCCGCATCGAGCAGCTCCTGCACGCCAAGTCGGGGCGGGGCCGCGAGTACCACTTCGCGTGGGACGAGGAGGGCAACCAGCTCCGCATGAGCGTCCTGGACGCGCTGCCCACCTCCATCGCCGCCCAGCACTTCGTGACGTCCCCGGGCGAGATTGTGCTGGGTTTCACCGACGCCGACGCCGTGCAGCGGACCGTGCCGGTGACCGCGGGCGACGAGAACCGCGACGCGCCGCCCGTCATCTGGCGGACCGGGCCGCGCTCCACCGAACCGCACCTGCTCGTCGTCGGCCGTCCCGGCGCCGGCACCACCACCCTGCTGCGCTCCATCGCCCTCCAGGCCCTCAAGGACGGCGACCTGCTGATCATCGAGGGCGGCGGGACCGGTGAGTACGCCTGTCTGGCGGGCCGCACGGGCGTCCTGGCCGTCGAGTGCGGCCTGGCCGGGGCGCTGGCCACCCTGGAGTGGGCCGCGCACGAGACGGAGCGCCGCCTCATCACGGCCAACCGCGCCCGCCAGGCGGGCCACCCCGTCCCCGAGGACGTCAGGCGCCCGCTGTGGATCCTGCTCGACCGGCCCGGCGTGCTCGCCGACCTGGCCGCCGCCGACGGCCACCCCGATCCGCAGCACCTGCTCCAGGTCCCGCTGCGGCACGGCCGGGCGGCCGGGGTCACGGTGGTGGTGGCCGAGCAGTTCGACGGCCTGGAGTACCTGTCCGAGCCCGTGCGGTCGCACAGCCGGGCCCGGGTGGTCCTCGGCCCCGCCTCGCTCGGCCAGGTCGCGTCGGTGCTCGGCGTCCCGCCGCACACCACCCCCACCCCCGAGGTCCCGCCGGGCCGCGGCTACGCCCGCCTCGGGGCGGGCCCGGTCCTGCGCCTCCAGGTGCCGGCGACGCCCGATCCGTACGACGACGCCACCAGCGAGGCGCACCGCCGTGCGGTCCTCGACCTGCTCCCGCCGCGGGAGCATCCGGTGGAGGCTGTCCCGGCCGACGCGACTCCCGCGCAGGGGACCCCGGTGGACGCCGTCCCCGATGCGCCCCCCGCACAGGCAAGTCCGGTGGAGGCCGTTCCGGCCGAGGGGTAGGGACGGCCCGCCCAGGCGGCGGCGTCCCCTCGCCGGCCCCGGCGCCTCAGGCCACGAACGTGCGCGGCGGCTCCGCGCTCCCCGAGCCGCCGCCCGTCTCCACGAGCCGGGCCGCGGCGGCGAGACGCGTGGCCGCCTCCTGCGCGACCGGACCGCCCACCGTGAACGGCAGCCGCACATAGCCCTCGAAGGCGCCGTCCACTCCGAAGCGCGGTCCGGACGGCACCCGCACCCCCACCCGCTCCCCCACCTCCGCGAGACGCGAACCCGAGAGCCCCCCGGTGCGGACCCACAGGGTGAGCCCGCCGCGCGGCACGTGGAACTCCCAGTCGGGAAGCTCCCTGCGCACCGCGGCGACCAGAGCGTCCCGGTTGTCCCGCCCCTGAGCGCGGCGCAGCTCGACGGCCTGCTCCCAACCACCCGACCCCATAAGCCAGTTGACGGCGAGCTGCTCAAGCACCGGGGTGCCCAGGTCCGCGTAGGCACGGGCCGCGACGAGCGAGCGGATGACGTCGGGCGCGGCGCGCACCCAGCCGATGCGCATGCCCGCCCAGAACGCCTTGCTCGCCGAACCGACCGTGAGCACCGTGGCCCCGGCGGGGTCGAAGGCGCAGACGGGGCGCGGCATCGCGAGGTCCTCGTCCAGCCACAGCTCGCTCATGGTCTCGTCGACGACGAGCACGGTGCCGGCCGAGCGGGCCGCGTCCACCAGCTGGCGCCGCTGGTCCTCGTCGGCCAGGGCGCCCGTGGGGTTGTGGAAGTCGGCGACGACATAGGCGAGCCGGGGGGCCGCGTCCCGCAGCACCTGGCGCCAGCGCGGCAGGTCCCAGCCGGTGAGGCCCTCGGCCATCGCGATCGGTACGAGCCGGGCGCCCGCCTCGCGCATGAGCTGGAGGATGTTGGCGTAGGAGGGCGACTCGACCGCGATGCGCTCACCGCGTCCGGCGAACAGGTGGCAGATGGCGTCCATGGCGCCCATCGCGCCGGTCGTCACCATGATCTGTTCGGGCATCGTCGGGATGCCGCGCGCGGTGTAGCGGTCGGCCAGCGTCTGGCGCAGGGCGGGCAGGCCCGCCGGATAGTCGCCGTGGGTGTGGGCGTACGGCGGAAGCTCTTCGAGCGCGCCCTGGACGCCCCGGGTGAGCCAGGGTTCGGGGGCGGGCAGCGCCGCGCAGCCCAGGTCGATCATCGAGCCGAGCGACTCGGGCGGGAGCGGTTCCAGGCCGCGGCCGGGCAGCGGATGGCCCGCGGGCACGGCCGTCCAGCTGCCGGCGCCGCGCCGGGACTCCAGGAAGCCCTCGCCGCGCAGCGCCTCGTAGGCCGCGGCGACCGTGGTGCGGCTCACCGACAGGGCGACGGCCAGTTCGCGTTCGGCGGGCAGCCGGGCGGCGGCCGGCACCCGGCCCTCCAGGACGAGCAGCCGGATCCCGTCCGCCAGGGCCCGGTAGGCGGGCGGTTTGCGCAGCCCCGCGCCGATCGGACGGGGCTGCTGCGCCTTGAGCTGGCGGGCGAGCTGGGCCGGCCCGATCGCCGAAGTCCACTGAGCCATCGAAATCAGTCCACCTTCCCCGAATTGGCCCTGGGGAAAGTCCATTCCCCTGCCACAGAGTGACATGGGCCAGTCCACTACGACCACCCAGGGGGCCTCGTCTTGTCCACCCACCTCACTCGGCGGCTGGTTCAGCTCTACGCCGGGCTCGCCCTGTACGGAATCAGCTCCGGTCTGCTGGTGCGGGCCGGCCTGGGCCTCGAACCCTGGGGCGTCCTGCACCAGGGGCTGGCCGTTCGCACGGGGCTGTCCATCGGCGTGGTGTCCATCATCGTGGGGGCGGCGGTCCTGCTGCTGTGGATCCCGCTGCGCCAGCGGCCGGGGCTCGGCACCGTCTCCAACGTCTTCGCGATCGGCGTCTTCATGGACGGCACGCTCGCCGTGGTCCCCGATGTGCACGGCCCGCTCGCCCAGGTTCCGCTGACCCTCGCGGCGATCGTCTGCAACGGCGCCGCCACCGGGCTCTACATCTCGGCCCGCTTCGGCCCCGGCCCGCGCGACGGTCTGATGACGGGTCTGCACCGGGTGACGGGCCGCTCGATCCGCCTGGTCCGCACCCTGCTCGAAGTGGTCGTGGTGGGCAGCGGGTTCCTGCTCGGCGGGACGCTCGGAATCGGCACGGTGCTGTACGCGCTGGCGATCGGGCCGCTCGCGCAGCTGTTCCTGCGCCTCTTCGCGATCCCCGGCGCGGCACCCGCACCGGCCGGCGACGCCGGCGATGCCCCGGCGACGACGGCCACCTCCCCGGCGCCCGCGCCGGACACCTCCGCGCCGCAGCCGCCCCCGGCCCGGGCGATACTGCCCGGGTGACTCACGTACGCCACCCCTATCTGGACCACCCCGCCCCGATCCCGTTCGCCCACCGCGGCGGAGCGGCCGACGGCATCGAGAACACCGCGGCCGCCTTCGAGCGCGCGGCGGCGGCCGGCTACCGGTACTTCGAGACCGATGTGCACACCACGGCCGACGGACGCCTGGTCGCCTTCCACGACACGACGCTGGACCGCGTCACGGACGCCCGGGGACGGATCGCCGAGCTGCCCTGGGCCGAGGTCGGACGGGCGCGGGTGGCCGGGCGCGAGCCGCTCGCGCTGTTCGAGGAGCTCCTCGACGCCTTTCCCGACGCCCGCTGGAACGTCGACCTCAAGGCCGAGTCCGCACTGGTCCCGCTCATCGACCTGATCCGGCGCACCGGCGCGTGGGACCGGGTCTGCGTGGGCTCGTTCTCGGAGGCCCGGGTCGCCCGCGCCCACCGGCTCGCGGGCCCCCGCCTGGCCACCTCGTACGGGGTGCGGGGCGTCGCCGCCCTGCGGCTGCGCGCGTACGGGATCCCGGCCCCGCTGCGCACCGGCGCCGTCAGCGCCCAGGTGCCCGAGAGCCAGAACGGCGTACGGGTCGTGGACCGGCGCTTCGTGCGCACCGCGCACGCCCTCGGCCTGCAGGTCCACGTCTGGACGGTCAACGATCCGGCCCGGATGAGGGCGCTGCTCGACCTTGGCGTGGATGGCATCATGACCGATCATCTGGAGACACTGCGCACGGTACTGACCGACCGGGGAGTCTGGCACTGACACCCCGGCAGCCACCGCTCGCGTACGGCACGAGCGAGGGGGCGCGGGATGAGCGCTGAGACGATGGACCGGGCACGGCGGCCGGCCGAGGACGCGGCGGAGCGCAAGCGGGAGCAACGGGGATGGTACTTCTACGACTTCGCCTGCTCGGTGTATTCGACCAGCGTCCTGACGGTGTTCCTCGGGCCCTACCTGACCTCGATCGCCAAGTCGGCGGCCGATGCGGACGGCTTCGTGCATCCGCTGGGCGTCCCGGTGCGCGCGGGCTCGCTCTTCGCGTACGCCGTGTCGGCGTCGGTGATTTTCGCGGTGGTCCTGATGCCGATCGTCGGCGCGGCGGCCGACCGCTCCGGCCGCAAGAAGCCGCTGCTCGCGGCGGCCGCCTACACGGGCGCGGCGGCCACGGTCGGGATGTTCTTCCTGGACGGGCACCGCTATCTGCTGGGCGCGCTGCTCCTGATCGTCGCGAACGCCTCGCTCTCGGTCTCGATGGTCCTCTACAACGCCTATCTGCCGCAGATCGCCGGGCCCGAGGAGCGCGACCACGTCTCCTCGCGCGGCTGGGCCTTCGGTTACACCTCGGGCGCGGGCGTCCTGGTCCTCAATCTGATCCTCTACTCGGGGCACGAGGGCTTCGGTCTGTCCGAGTCGAGCGCGGTACGGATCTGTCTGGCCTCGGCCGGGGTGTGGTGGGGCGCGTTCACGCTGGTGCCGCTGCGCAGGCTGCGCGACCGGGGCGTGGCCGCCGCGACGGCGTCCGACGGAAAGGTCGGCGCGGGCTGGCGCCAGCTGGTGTCGACCCTGCGGGACATGCGTTCCCGCCCGCTGACCCTCGCCTTCCTGCTCGCGTACCTCATCTACAACGACGGCGTGCAGACGGTGATCTCCCAGGCCTCGATCTACGGGTCCGAGGAGCTCGGCCTCGACCAGAACACGCTGATCGTGGCGGTGCTCCTGGTGCAGGTCCTCGCGGTGGCGGGCGCGCTCGGCATGGGACGCCTGGCCCGGACGCACGGCGCGAAGCGGACCATCCTCGGCTCGCTCGCGGTGTGGGCCGTGATCCTCGGCGTCGGTTTCTTCCTGCCCGCCCGCCAGCCCGTGCTCTTCTTCGTGCTCGCGGGGGCGATCGGCACGGTGCTCGGCGGCAGCCAGGCCCTGTCGAGGTCGCTGTTCTCCCACATGGTGCCGAGCGGCAAGGAGGCCGAGTACTTCTCGGCCTACGAGATGAGCGACCGCGGGCTGAGCTGGCTGGGGCCATTGGTGTTCGGTCTCGCGTATCAGCTGACCGGGAGCTATCGGGATGCCATCATCTCGCTGGTGGTCTTCTTCGCGGTCGGTTTCGTGCTGCTCGCCCGGGTGCCGGTGCGGGCCGCCGTGGCGGCCGCGGGGAACCCTGTTCCGGCGCGGATTTAGACGTCGAAGTGAAAGGCCGGTAGTGTACGCCTTTGGCCTGCCAGGCGGACCGTTACTGCGTGTCCAAGTGGACAAGACGCTGGGTGACATCTGCTGTCAGATGTGACAAACCGGTCACTGGTGGGTACAACAAGGGGCGGCACGACGGCGACGCATGACCCAGAACGGGAATCTTTACCGCCGACCGGACGTTGACCGGATGACGACGACAGTGACACCTGTCCTGTGGGCGACAAGCCCGGGAGGCACGATTCATGAGTGAGCGAGCTCTTCGCGGCACGCGCCTCGTGGTGACCAGCTACGAGACCGACCGCGGCATCGATCTGGCCCCGCGCCAGGCCGTGGAGTACGCATGCGAGAAGGGACATCGCTTTGAGATGCCCTTCTCGGTGGAGGCGGAGATCCCGCCGGAGTGGGAGTGCAAGGTCTGCGGGGCCCCCGCACTCCTGGTGGACGGCGACGGACCTGAAGAGAAGAAGGGCAAGCCCGCGCGTACGCACTGGGACATGCTCATGGAGCGGCGCACCCGCGAGGAGCTGGAGGAGGTTCTGGCCGAAAGGCTGGAGGTCCTTCGTTCCGGCACCATGAACATTGCCGTGCATCCGCGCGACAGCCGCAAGTCCGCCTGATCGCGCAGTTCGGCGACCAGCGCACAAGAGCCGAGGGCCGGTCACACCATCTGGTGTGACCGGCCCTCGGCTTTTGCCGGCGTGACCGGCCCTCGGCCTCTTCCCGGCGCCTGTGCGTGCTGTCCCGGGGGGGGGGGGGGGGGGGGGGGGGCGGGGCCGGGGGGGGGGGGGGGGGGGGGGGGGGGGGGGCCCCCCCCCCCCCCCCGGCGTCGTTCAGGGCGTCAGCGGGGGCCGGCCCCGGTCTTCGTGCGGCGTGTACGGGGACGTGGCGTCCTCGCGGACGACCTCGCCCGGCACGACCTTGCCGTCCGGGTAGTGGATGCGGGCCTGCTGGAAGGCGTCACCGAAGGTGCCGGCGCCGGCCGCGCGCATCCGCTTGTCGAGCGAGCGCCCGGCCAGACGGCTCACCGCCTTGCGGACCGGCGGGACCAGACAGAGCAGCCCCAGGGCGTCCGAGAGGAACCCGGGGATGATCAGGAGCAGGCCGCCGAGCATGGTCAGGGCATTGCCCTCGCTCGCGATGCGGCCGGCGGGGGCCGCGGAAGCCCCGGCTCCGGACTGCTGCTCCTTGAACGCCTCGGTGAGGTTGCGGAACGCGCGGCGCCCGGCCCGCTTGATGACGTAACCGCCGAGCAGCAGACCGCCCACGAGCAACAGCAGGACCAGGAGCCCGCTGGTGGCCCTCGCCACCACGGTGAGCAGCCAGATCTCCAGGACCAGCCAGGCGGCGATCCCGAGCGGGACGAAGGTGCGGGCGCGCGAGCGCTTGGGGGCGGTCGGGGGCGGAGTGCCGGTCGTCATGCTCCCAGTGTGCCTGGGAGCCGATCCGGACGGCGTAAAGGGCGTGAACGAGGAGATCAGGGACGTCTTGGGCCGCCCGGGACTCCCCGGCCTCAGGAGGGCTTGCGGCCCAGGAGCTTGTTGGCGCGGGAGCCGACGCCCCAGGCGGTGACCCGCCAGAGCGCCTCGACCAGGATGTCGTTGCTCATCTTGGAGTCGCCGCGTTCGCGCTCGACGAAGGTGATGGGCACCTCGACCACGTGGAAGCCCGCGCCGACCGCGCGCCGGGCCAGGTCGACCTGGAAGCAGTAACCGGCCGAGGCGACCTCGTCGAGACCGAGGCCTTCGAGGGTCTCGCGCCGGAAGGCGCGGAAGCCGCCGGTGACGTCGCGGATCGGGACGCCGAGGAGCAGCCGGGAGTAGGTGGAGCCGCCGCGTGAGATGAACTCGCGGTACTTGGGCCAGTTCACGATCCGGCCGCCGGGCACCCAGCGCGAGCCGAGCACCAGGTCGGCGCCCTTGAGGGCGGTGAGCAGCCGGGGCAGTTCCTCGGGCTGGTGGGAGCCGTCGGCGTCCATTTCGACGAGGACGCCGTAGTCGTGCTCGATGCCCCAGCGGAAACCGGCCAGATAGGCGGCGCCCAGGCCTTCCTTGCCCTTGCGGTGCAGCACGTGCACCTGGTCGTCATCGGCCGCGATCTCGTCCGCGAACTTGCCCGTGCCGTCGGGGCTGTTGTCGTCGGCGACCAGAATGTGGGCCTCCGGGACCGCCGCTCTGACGCGGGCGACGATCGGCTTGATGTTCTCCGCCTCGTTGTAGGTCGGGATGATCACCAAGGCTCTGCCCAGCGGGCCGTACCGCCTCTGACCGCCGTCGTTCACTGCTGCCCCTTATTGTCCGTACGCAGAGGACCACCATAGCGAGCGCTGGAGATCAGGCCGTACCGCGAGGGTGCGTGGTGCCGGATGCGCCCGGATGGCGGCCGGGATGCGCCGGAATGCCGGATGTCGCGAACGTGTCGGTACGGGGGCCCGGCGCCCTTCGGGCCGACCTGGGACCCGCTGGCTGCGGGTCGACCGAGAGCCGTTGTCTACTGAGCGTCCGGGCCCCACCCGGGTCGCACCTTCCCCCGGGCCCACACGGGGCAGGGGGGACCCCTTCGCGGCTGAAACCTTCCCTCGCCCCCGAGGCGCGGGCGCTGAACCTGGCTGCCAGTTGTGGTGCGCCGGTGCGGCACACCACCCCATGACCCAGCGGCGTTCGACGACTGCGTGGAGGTTTCACCGGTCGGACGGTCCTGTGGTGGACCCGGCCGAACCTACCGGCCCCTTGCCGCGTTCTGTCAACAGCCGATTGAGCTGCGACGTTTCTTCAAATCACCAGGTCAGTGGCGAAGATCCGCAGGTCGTGGCGATGCCGTGGCGGCCGTCCACCGGCGGCACGAAATGTCCTTGAGTCACTCGTTCGGCCGCTCGAATACCGTTTGTCCGAACACCACGGTGCGCAGACAGACCGGCAGGTCCGCGCCCGGGCTGAGGTCGGGCAGGCCCGGGGTGCCCGAGCGGGGGTCCGTGGACCAGCGGGCCACCCGGTCGTCGGGGGCCTGGACGACGAGTTCCTCGGCCCGCCAGACCGCGTAGTCGGCCGGGGCTCCCGGCACCAGGACGCCCGCGTCGTCCCGGCCCAGCGCCCGCCAGCCGCCCCGGGTGTGGGCGGTGAAGGCGGCGCGCACCGAGACGCGGTGGTCGAGCGTGCGGTGGAAGGCGGCCGCGCGGACGGTCCCCCAGGGGTCGAGCGGGGTCACCGGCGCGTCGGAGCCGAACGCCAGCGGCACCCCGGCCCGCAGCAGGGCCGCGTACGGGTTGAGGGTGCGGGCCCGCTCCACGCCGAGCCGTTCGGCGTACATGCCCTCCTCGCCGCCCCACAGCGCGTCGAAGGCGGGCTGCACCGAGGCGGTGAGGCCGAACTCGGCGAAGGCGGCGATGGTGGCCGGGGTGAGCATCTCGGCGTGCTCGACGCGGTGCCGGGCGGCGCGCACGCGGGCGAGGCCGACCCGCTCGGCGGCGGCCCGTACGCCCTCCACGACGGCGCTCAGCGCGCCGTCCCCGATGGCGTGGAAGCCGGCCTGGAGGCCGGCCTCGGTGCAGGCGGCCACATGGGCGGCCACGTCGGCGGCGTCGAGGTGCGCGGTGCCGGTGGAGCCCGGGGCATCGGCGTACGGGGCGTGCAGGCACGCGGTGTGCGAGCCGAGGGAGCCGTCCACGAAGAGGTCACCGGCCGCGCCGACCGCGCCGAGTTCGCGGATGCGATCGGCGTCCTTGGCGCCCGCGACCCGCTCGGCCCAGTAGCCGAAAACCCGGGGCCCGGCCTCTTCGCGGGCCAGCGCGAGCAGGGAGGTGAAGTCGTCCTCGTCCGAGATGTCGGGCCCGCCGCACTCATGGACGCTGCCGATGCCGAGCGAGGCGGCCCTGCGCAGCGCGGCGCGCTGGGCGTCGGCGCGCTGGCCCGGGGTGACCGCGCCGTGCGCGGCGGCCCGCACCGCATGGTGCGCGGCGCCGGTCAGCGGCTCGCCGTCGCCACATCCTGGCAGGTCACGAATGCCGGGGACCAGGTCGAGCAGGGCGGTGGTGACCACCGCGGAGTGCACGTCGATGCGCGGCAGGTAGAGCGGCCGGCCCCCAGTGGCCGCGTCGAGCTCGGCGCGCGAGGGGGCGCGGCGCTCGGGCCAGCGCGCCGCGTCCCAGCCGTTGCCGAGCAGCACCTTGTCGTGGGGCCGGGCGGCGGCGTGGGCGCGCACGGCCTCCAGGGCGTCGGCCAGGGTGCGGGCCGAGGACAGGTCGAGGCCGGTCAGCGCGAGACCGGTGGCGGTGGTGTGCACATGTGCGTCGGTGAACGCGGGAGTGACGAGGGCGCCTTCGAGGTCGACGACCTCGTCCACCCCGGCGGCGAAGGCGTCCGCGGCGCCCTCCGAGCCGACCCAGGCGACGTGGCCACGTTCGACGACCATCGCGGTGGCGAAGGGGTCGGCGGGGCTGTGCACGTCGCCGCCGCGCAGCAGGACGGTGCGGTGGGCGGTCTCTTCGGTCGTGGAACTCGCGGAACTCATGGAGGACAGCCTAGATATGCGGCGGCCGTGCCTCGTACGGGGTGGACAGGACCACGGTGGTGCGGGTCGAGACGCCGGCCAGGGTACGGATCCGGGTCAGCAGGTGCTCCAGCTCCAGCGGGGTCGCCACGCGCACCTTGAGGATGTAGTTCTCGTCCCCGGCCACGCTGTGGCACGCCTCCAGCTCGGGCACGCCCGCCAGGCGCTCGGCGATGTCGTCGGGGGCGCTGGGGTCGAAGGGTTTGACCGAGATGAACGCGGTCAGCGGCAGGCCCACCGCCTCGGGGTCCACGACGGCGGCGTACCCGCGGATGACCCCCCGCTGCTCCAGGCGGCGCACCCGCTGGTGCACCGCCGAGGTGGACAGGCCCGTGGCCTTGCCCAGGTCGGTGTAGCTCATCCGCCCGTCCTTGACGAGCAGATCCACGATCTGACGGTCCAGCTCCTCCATGGCGATCAACCTATGGCCCCGAGCCCTTCCGGCACAGCCGGACGGAGCCCGAAAGGGCACCTGCGGGCGGCATGTGACGAACACCACAGGTTTGCCGGGGGCTCGACCAGGGGTGTGCGGTTATCGCCGCGGCTTGGCGGGAAGTGCTTGCTTTGGTCGCGGCCACGGCGCGATGCCGGCCCACCCGAGGGGGAGTGTCCCAATGCAGAATCCCAAGCGCACCGGACGTACGGAACGCGAACACGGCCGACAGGAGCCCGTCGATATCGCCGACCTCATCGACGAGGACGACGACTCGCTCGACGCGTACGACACCTTCGAGATGTACCGGGTCATCTGCCCGGACTGCGCCCAGCCGATCGCGCTGCTGGCCGACGAGGACGAGCTGCCCGAGCACGCGCTGTGCCCGAGCCCGTGGAACCCGTTCGTCCTGACCGTGTGCGCCGGGACCGGGCGCCCGGCGACGGCCGCACGGGCCGCGGACGAGTCCCTCGAAGTCCAGGAGCAGGACACCGCGCTGCTGTTGACGCTCCCCCAGGGACTCGACTGGCGCACCCAGCCGTTCTCGCACGTCGGCGGACCGGGCTCGCGCCCGATGCGCGTGCCGCAGATGCGCCGCGCGGCCTGACGACGCCTGCTCGGCCGCGCGGGCCGGACGCCACCGGGGGGCGTCCGGCCCGTGCGGCCTCAACTCCAGTACGTACGACGGACCATGGCGTCGAGGCTGGCCCGGTGCAGGATCAGCGCGTCCGGGTCCCCGGGCGTCTCGACCTCGCCGAAGTGCACCTGCCGGTAGGCGATCCGCAGCATGACCACGGCATGCCGCAGCGCCGCGTACAGCGTGTGGAACTCCATGTCGCGCGGGGTGTGCCCGGTCAGTTCGGCGTAGCGCCGCTCGATGTCCTCGCGCCGCAGGAAGCCCGGCAGGCCCGGCTGGCCGAAGCCCACGGTCAGGTCCTGGAAGAAGCGGTGCAGATAGACGGTCCAGCCGAGATCGAGTTCGCGGGGACCACAGGCCGCCATCTCCCAGTCGAGCACGGCGACCGGCTCGAAGTCGTCGCCGTAGACGATGTTTCCGATGCGTGCGTCGCCCCAGTTGAGCACGGCCGGGCCCTCGTCCTCGGGCCAGTGGGCGTCCAGCCAGTCGAAGGCCTCTTCGATGAGGGGTGAGGGCGCGACACCGTCAATGACCCAGGCGTAGTAGCGCCGTTGGGCCTCGACGTGCCGGCGCAGCGCGGAGTCCCGTCGACGCGGGTCCGGGTCCAGGTGTGGGTCGGATTGCGTGTCCGGGTGCGGGTGCGCGTCCGAGGATGCGTCGGGCAGCAGGAACTCGGCTTCCCGGGGCGGGAATTGGCCGTGCAGCCGGGCGAGGACGGAGACGGTGGCCTCCTGGAGCCGGGCCCGTTCGCCGTCGGTGGCCGCGTGCAGCCAATTGCCCTCGTACGTATAGGGCATGACGTCGGGCGGTACGCGTCCCTCGGCCCGGTCCATCACGAAGAACGGCGCGCCGAGCGGCGCGGGGTCCTCCTCCAGCCAGCGCACCCGGGGTACGGGCACGTCGGTGTGCTCGGCCACCAGGCGCATGACGCGGTGCTGGCGGCCCATGTCGTACACCGGGAAGACGGTGTACGCGGCGGGATCCGCGGCGAGCCGCAGCGCGCAGCCCCGGGGCGGACTGCCGGGCCGCTCGATGTCGAACAGCAGCGTTTCGCTGGACATGCCGTTGGAGGACGGCACCCGGATGTCCCGCACCCGGGCGCCGGGCAGCCGGGTGCCGAGCCAGGCGGTGAGGCGGCGGCCGACGTCCTCGGGGTCACGGGTGGAGGTGCGGGGGCGTGGCGCGGTGGCCAAGGGGGTGCTCCTTCACGGGGTCGCGGGGCTGGGGGCGGCGGGGGCCGGCGGGGCCGGGTTGGCGCGCGGGACCGGATGCGGGGCGGGACCGGGCCCGGGCCGGGGTGGTGGTGGATCGGGCCGGCGGGGGTGGCGGATCCGGTCGGGGCGGTGGCGGATCGGGGCAGGGGGTGGAAAGCGGGAGTGGGCGGCGGGGTCAGGGGGCGACGGAGGTGTAGTCGGTGAAGCCGCTGGGGTCGTGGCGTCCGAAGCTGCCGTGCTCGAAGATGCCGTAGCCGGTCTGCCCGTCGAGGGTGAAGCGGGCCGCGTGGTCGGTGACGCCGTACGCGGCCATGGGGTGGGCGGCCGGGTCGGAGAGGTCGTACACCCGGCGGTCGGTCCAGTCGCGGCCCTGCCAGGTGCCGTGCTGCCAGTCGTCGGCCGGCGGGTAGCCCGCTCCGACCGCGAGGGGCGAGGAGGCGAGGATCTCGACGCCGAGTTCGAGCGGCTTGCGGGACTGGTCGGTGAGGTGGATCACGGCGCGCTCGGGGTGACGGGTGCCGGACCGGTAGGTGATGTCGGCCTGGGGCCAGCCGAGTTGGGCGTCCGGGTGGCCCTCGCGGACCAGCGCGGCCTCGTTCAGGGTGCGGTAGCCGTCGGCGTCCTCCTGGGCGATGACCATCACGAAGCGGTCGTCGAACCGGGCAGGCACCCACAGCCAGTGGAAGCCCTCGGGCCGGTACTCGTCACCGCGCCCGGCCTCCTCGCCCGGGATCGGCCGTACGCCCCAGCTGCGGTCGCGCGTCCCGGTCCACTCCCCCGCCGTGACGGGTATCTCCTCGCCGGCGGCCCGGATCACCCCGGTGCAGTGTCCGGCCTGTACGAACCGGCGCCCTTCGAGGGTGAGGCGGTCGCCCCTGCGCTGGACGTGGTGGGGCTCCCACAGGGCCGGGAAGTCGGCGTTCCAGACGATGTCGTACGAGAGTGCGCCCGGGTCCGCCGGATCGGGAGCGCAGTGGAGCGAGAGGCGGCGCAACGGGGTGTCGACGGTGATCCTGAAGGGGCCGACGGCGAGGTTCATACGGTCGTCGCCGAGGGCGTTGGAGGCGCGGACGGCGTGCAGGCGGTCGCCGACGCAGAGGGTGGCGTACGCGTCGATCACCCCCGCGTTGGGGTAGACCCCGAGGCCGGCGATGAGCAGGGCGCGGCCCTGGTGGTCGAAGGCGTGGAAGATGCAGCGGTCGTAGGCGTTGCGGTCGCCCGTCGCTACGTGGGCCATGGAGAGGGGGGATTGGTGGATGGGGTATTCGTCCAGGGGGATGGGGCGGGGTGGGGGCATGAGTAACCTCCTTGCCGGAGCGGGAATCTGACGGTACGTCAGCCAACCCTCTGCCCGCCATACCCCGGGGCCGGGGGGTGCTGGGGCTCCGCCCCAGACCCCGAGGGGTTTGCCCACCCGCCCGCCCGTGACAGGGGTTGGATAGCCCCGGCCCCTGGGGCTTTGCCCCAGACCCCCTGAGGGGCTCCGCCCCTCGAACCCCGGCGGGGGCTCCGCCCCCTGCACCCCTGCTCAGGGGCTGCGCCCCCGAACCCCCCTTTCGCGCCTGAAC
>NZ_JBIDBD010000037.1:0-55743 GCF_043202815.1 Streptomyces sp. NPDC048111 | reverse complement strand
CCGGCGTTTGAGGACGAGCGCCGTTCAGGCGCGATGGGGGGTTCGGGGGCGCAGCCCCTGAGCAGGGGTGCAGGGGGCGGAGCCCCCGCCGGGGTCAGAGGGGCGGAGCCCCTCAAGGGGGTCTGGGGCGCAGCCCCAGGGGCCGAACCCTTCCAGCCCGCTGCACGGGCGGGTGGGTGGGCAAACCCCCCGGGGGTCCGAGGGGCGGAGCCCCAGGGAGCCGGGCCATCCAACCCCCTGCACGGGCGGGTGGGTGGGCGACCCCCTGGGGGTTTGGGGCGCAGCCCCAGGGGCCGGACCCTTCAAGCCCCCCGCACGGGCGGATGGGTGGGCGAACCCCCCGGGGTCTGGGGCGGAGCCCCAAAAGCTCAGCCGCCCCCAGGGTCAGGAGTGGCCCAGATCGTCCGAGGGGTCGGGCGCGTCCGGCACGGACCCGGACCGGTCCGGGCGGACCGAGAGGACATCCGCCCCCACCGTGTCGAGCACAGGCTCCGCCGGCCGAGGCGGCTTGGGCATGACGGCCGCCTCCGAATGCCCCCCGCACCCGTAGTCGAACGCCACGACACGCCCGTCCGCAGGACCGAATTCATTGGCGCAGATGCCGAACGCCTGGGAGAGCGACCCGGCGATCGGCACGAGGAAGGCGCAGGACACACAGGAGGCCGGCGCCGCCTGAGCCATCGCGGTCTTGCCCCCGAAGGATTCCTCCCAGCGGTCGGCCGCGGCATGCAGCCCGTACCGCGAGAGCACCCGCGCCCGGCGCATGCCGAGTTCGTCGGCGACGGACGCGATGGACCCGCGCGCCGTCCCGGCGGGGACGTCCCGGTCGGACAGCTCGGCGTCCTCCGCCTCGACCCGCTCGGCCAGCTCCTCGGAGACCGCGGAGTTCGGCGGCGGCGCGTCCTCCCCGGTGTAGCCGGGCTCGAGGCGCAGGTCGTCGGCCTCGGTGGGCAGCAGGTCGCCCGGCCCCATGTCGCCGGGCCGCAGCCGCTCGCTCCACGGCACCCACTCGGGGGCCTGGAGGGCGTCGGGTCCGGGCAGCAGGACCGTCTCGTCGAGGGTGACCAGCTTGGCGCGGGAGGCGCGGGCGACGGTCACCGCCCAGCGCCAGCCCCGGTAGCCGGGTTCCTTGCACTCGAAGAAGTGCGTGACGACCCGGTCGCCCTCCGACACGAGGGTCACGTGCTCGCCGACCACCCCGGGCGCGGCGGCTTCCTCCGCCGCCTCGCGGGCTAGGTCGATCGCCTCGGCGCACAGGCGGTCGGGGGTACGGCTTCGCGTCGTCGCAGCACTCACAGGTCTCGCTTCTCTCCTACGCCGTCTCACGGGTGCGCCGGGGAGCCGAATGCGTACGGGCGGCGGGCGGAGCGGACCAGGGGGCCGCGTCAACGTCCGCGCCCGGGCGATCAACTGCCCAGCGGCTGTCCAGTTCACTGACCAAGGGGGTCCCCCCTGCTCCGTATGAGCGTGGAGGCGCACCTTCTGCGACCCATTCTGCGGGATCACGGAGAGGCGCGCGGCCTTGGGCAGCCGCGGGCGGCGCGCCTGTCACGCTACCCCCTTCGTGGCCCCCGGCCCACCTGCGCGTCCGAATCCTGGTTCGGGTCGGGCGGGTGTGGGGCACTATGGCGGGGTGGCAACCGCGAGGTCGTCAGGGTCTTCGGACGGGTCCGGCCGCCTGGGCAGGGCAGGGCGGGCGGTCGGTCGCGCCCTGCATCTGCCGTTCACGGGGACGGCGCGTTCGATCAGAAAAGCCACCCATGCGCACGGCGCCGGTGAGTCGGGGCTCGGCAAGCTGATCGAGCTGCACGCGGTGAACGGCGCCGGCGACGTGATGATCACCGTGGCGCTCGCCTCGACCGTCTTCTTCTCGGTGCCCACCGACCAGGCGCGCGGCCGGGTCGCCCTGTACCTCGCGATCACGATGGCGCCCTTCACCCTTCTGGCGCCCGTCATCGGCCCGCTGCTCGACCGGATGCCGCACGGCCGCCGGGCCGCGATGGCCGGTGCGATGCTGGCCCGCGCCCTGCTCGCCCTCACCATGTCGGGCGCGGTCGCCACCGGCGGCCTGGAGCTGTACCCGGCGGCGCTCGGCGTGCTGGTGGCGTCCAAGGCGTACGGGGTGGTCAGAAGCGCCGTGGTGCCGCGGCTGCTGCCGCCCCGCTTCTCCCTGGTCAAGGCGAACTCCCGGGTCACCCTGGCCGGGCTGCTCGCCACGGGCGCGGCGGCCCCGATCGGCGCCGGGCTGTCCCGGATCGGGCCCGAGTGGCCGCTGTACGGGGCGTTCTGTGTCTTCGTCGGGGGCACGTTCCTGGCGTTCACACTGGATCCGAAGGTCGACTCGGCGAAGGGCGAGACCAAGGCGCGGCTGTCCGACCGGGGCGGCCGCAAGCCGAGTCTGCGCACGGTCGGGGTCTCGGTGCAGAACGGCCTGTACGCCAACGCGGCGCTGCGGGCGCTGTCCGGGTTCCTGATCTTCTTCCTCGCGTTCCTGCTGCGCGAACACCCCCTGTCGGGTCAGAGCGCGGCCGTCTCGCTCGGCATCGTCGGCGTGTCGGCGGGGGTGGGCAACGCGCTCGGCACGGCGGTGGGCTCGCTGCTGCGGGCGCGCGGGCCCGAGGTGCTGATCGTGACGATGCTGATGATCGCGCTGGGTGCGGCGGCCCTGTCGGCGGCGTTCTTCAGCGGGGTGATGGTGGCGGTGCTCGGCGCGACGGCCGGGCTCACCCAGGCCCTGGCCAAGCTGTCCCTGGACGCGATGATCCAGCGCGATGTGCCGGAGGAGGTGCGGACGTCCGCGTTCGCCCGCTCGGAGACGCTGCTCCAGGTGGCGTGGGTGCTCGGCGGGGCGATCGGGATAGCGCTGCCCCTCAACGGCGTGCTCGGCATGTCGGTGGCCGCTGCCCTGCTCGCGCTCGGCGCGGTCGTCTCGGTACGCGGCCTGCTCGGCGCGGCCCGCCGCGGCACCGCACACCCCCGCGTGGCCTGAGCCGCCCGCCCCCGCGGCGACCGCGCCACACCGGCACGCCGCACCCCCGCGCGGCTTGGCTCGGGGCGACCGATAGCCTTCGCTCCATGACCGTTGCGTTCATTTCCGGTAGGACCCGCCGGGCCGGCCTCGCACTCGCCGCCGCCTCCGCCGGACTCCTCGTCCTCTCCGCCTGCGACAAGCCGACGCCTCTCGCGACCGTGACGGTCGGCACGAACTCCGTCAACACCGAGGCGTCCTGCCGCGGTGAGGACGGCAAGCCGCTCGCCGAGGCCAAGCTGACCAGCTGCCTCAGCGGCGTCAAGGACGCCAAGTCGATCGACTACGCGCCCGGTGCGACCCTGCGTCTGGGGGTCGACCCCAAGGTCGTCGAGAACGGCAGCAAGTGGATCGCGCTGCTCGACGGCAGCCCGATCACCGAGGCGTCCTCCCAGACCTACCGGAGCTTCCCCGGCGCGGATGTCTTCTCGACCGGCGGGCAGGGTGCCGCGCCGAAGGAGAAGAAGATCAGCATCGTGCAGGTCAACAAGGACAGCAAGCCCGAGTCGGTCTGGAGCTTCACGCTCAAGCGCACCAACTCCTGACGACCGGGCCCCGCCTGATGCGTGTGCTGGTCGTGACCGCGGTGACGGCGGAGGCGGACTCCGTCGCCGCCGGCCTCGCCCGCGCCGGATACGCGCCCGCGGGCGAGGAATCGGTACGCCCCGGCGCCGCGCAGCCCCCGCTGGTCCGCTTCCGCGCCGAGGGCAGCCCCGTCGCCGTGGACGTGCTGCCCGCCGGGGTCGGCCCCGCCGCCGCCGCGGCCGGCACCGCGCTCGCGCTCGCCCGCGCCCCGTACCGCCTGGTGATCTCCGCCGGGATCGGCGGCGGCTTCCCCGGCGCCGCTCCGCTCGGCTCGCTCGTCGTCGGCACCGACCTGGTCGCGGCCGACCTCGGCGCCGGATCCCCCGAGGGCTTTCTGCCGCTGCCCGGCCTCGGCTTCGGCCGCGACCGCCTCGCCGCCCCCCAGGGCCTCGGCCAGGACGTGGCCCGGGCGCTCGGCGCCCCGCACGGCACTGTCCTGACCGTCAGCACCGCCACCGGGACCGCCGAGCGCGCCGCGGAGCTGCTGGCCCGTCACCCGGGCGTCCTCGCCGAGGCGATGGAGGGCTTCGGCGTCGCCGAGGCGGCCGACCAGCACGGTGTGCCGGTCCTGGAAATCCGCGCGGTCTCCAACTCCGTTGGTCCGCGCGACCGTTCGGCCTGGCGAATCGGCGACGCGCTCGCCGCGCTCGGCGACGCCTGCGGGAAGCTCCCGCCCGTACTGGAGAGTTGGACCCCGCATGAGCACTGAACCGGCGCTGCAGATCGCCTTCTCTCCCTGTCCGAACGACACCTTCGTCTTCGACGCGTGGGCGCACGGCCGGGTGCCCGGCGCGCCCGCCCTCGACGTGACGTTCGCGGACATCGACATCACCAACGGCATGGCGGAGCGCGGCGAGTTCGACGTCCTGAAGGTGTCGTACGCGGTGCTGCCGTGGGTCCTCGACGAGTACGCGCTGCTGCCCTGCGGCGGCGCGCTCGGCCGGGGCTGCGGCCCGCTGGTCCTCACCCGCGAGCCCGCGACGGACCTGACGGGCAGGACGGTTGCGGTGCCGAGCGAGAAGTCGACGGCGTACCTGCTGTTCCGGCTGTGGGCCGCGGACATGGTGCCCGGCGGGGTCGGCGAGGTGGTCGTGATGCCGTTCCACGAGATCATGCCGGCGGTGCGCGACGGCAAGGTGGACGCCGGACTCGTCATCCACGAGGCCCGCTTCACCTACCAGGACTACGGTCTGCACTCGCTCGCCGACATGGGCGAGCACTGGGAGGCGACCACCGGTCTGCCCATCCCGCTCGGCGCGATCATCGCCAAGCGCTCCCTGGGCGAGGACATGCTGCGCCGGCTCGCCGACGCGGCCCGCGCCTCCGTACGGCAGGCCTGGGACGACCCCGAGGCGTCCCGTCCGTACGTACGCGAACACGCCCAGGAGATGGACCCGGCCGTGGCCGACCGGCACATCGGGCTCTACGTCAACGAGTTCACCGCGGACCTCGGCGAGGACGGTTACGCCGCCGTGCGCGGGCTGCTGACCCGCGCCGCGGCCGAGGGGCTCGTACCGCCCCTCGGCCGCGATGCGCTGTCGTTCGTCTAGGGCCACGGCCCCCGGGCGGGCCGTCCGGCCGGACGTCGGCGGGCGGGCGGCCCGGCTCAGACGTCCAGCTGGTCGGCTACCGCGCGCAGCAGGCCGGCGATCTTCTTGCCGGCCGCCTTGTCGGGGTAACGGCCCTTCTCCAGCAGGGGCGTGATGTTCTCCAGGACCGTCGTCAGGTCCTGCACGATCGAGGCGAGCTCGTCGGGCTTGCGGCGCTGGGCCGCGGCCACCGAGGGGGCCGGGTCGAGGACCGTGACCGACAGGGCCTGGTCACCGCGCTGACCGGCGACGACGCCGAACTCGACGCGCTGACCGGGCTTGAGTGCCTCGATTCCGGCGGGGAGCACGGAGGAGTGGACGAAGACGTCGCCGCCGTCGTCGCGGGAGAGAAAGCCGAAGCCCTTCTCGCTGTTGAACCACTTGACCTTGCCGGTGGGCACGTCTGTCCTCGTCCTCGTACTCGTCGTTGTGTGCGGGGCGTCGTGCTGAGCGGGCGGTGGGCGAAAACGGCTCCGGACAGCACTGCAGCGGGTCGCCTCGGACCCGCCGACTCCAAGGCTAGTGGTCCCCGGGCGCCTGACAAGACGTCCTTGTCCATCCTTACGAGCAGGGAACTACCCTGGCGCAGTGACTACCGAAACCCAGGCCGGGACCGACCGCGAAGCCCTCACCACCGGTGATCGGCTGGTTCGCGTCGGCGCCGTCGTGTTCTTCGTCGGCGCACTCGCCACGCTGGTCACGGTGGCGCCGCTGTTCCTGCACACCGCCCCGTTCCCGTCGTACGCCTATCTCGTCTGCATGCTGATGGGCGCCGGCTTCCTGATCGCGGGCGCGGGCGTGCTGCACACCATCGCCGAGCAGCGCCGGCGGGCCCGCGCCTGACCGGGCCGGTGAGGCGGACGGGAAGCCACCCGAACCGGCCGCTCCCGTACGCGCGTGCGGGGCGGCGCTGTCAAGCGCGTTCGGCGGCGTAACCCTTCAACCAGGCCGGAAATGACGTCAGATCGTCGAGGACGACGTCGGCGCCGGCCGCGCGCAGTTCGTCCGCGCCGATGGGCCCGGTCGGCACCGCGACCGACAGCGCGCCCGCGGCCCGCGCCCCTGCCACGTCGCCGAGGTGGTCGCCGACGTACACGCGCGCCCCGTGTTCGCGCAGCGCGACCGCCTTGGCCTCCGCCCACAGCCCGCCGACGACCTCGTCCGGCGCGATGCCGAGGTGGTCGAGGTGCAGCCGGGCCTGCGGGGCGTTCTTGGCGGTGACCACGATCGCCCGGCCGCCGAGCTCCTGCACCGCGCGCACCGCGTCGGCCGCACCGGGCAGCGCGGGGGTGGGCAGGATCGCGCGTGTGGGGTAGATCTCACGGTATTTGAGGACCATCTCGGCGATGAGCTCCTCGGCGAACCAGTGGCGCAGCTCCCAGTCGAGCGGCGGTCCGAGCCTGCTGACGGCCTGGTCGGCGTCGATGTACGTCCCGGTCGTGGCGGAAAGTTCCTGGTAGACGGCGTGGATACCGGGGCGCGAGTCGATCAGGGTCATGTCGAGGTCGAAGCCGACCGTGGGGGCGTCTATGAGCATGGTGGCCATTGTGCCCAGGTGGGCGGCGTGCCCGGCCCCCTAGACTGGCGGCCGTAGTTAGCCAAGCCTTACCAAACACCGACCTGTGATGGGCCCGATGCCAGCCGCCGCACCCCGCCGGACCAGACGCCTGCTCGCGACGGCGGCGGCCGTCGCCGCGCTCCTGGTCGCCCTCCTCCTCTCACTCGCCGTGGGCGCCCGCCCGATCCCGCCGTCCGTGGTCCTGGACGCGCTGTTCGGCGGCGCGCACACCCCCGACGCGGAGGTCGTGCGCGAACTGCGGGTGCCGCGCACCCTGATCGGGCTCATGGTCGGCGCGGCCCTCGCGGTCGCCGGCACCGTCCTCCAGGGCATCACCCGCAACCCCATCGCCGACCCCGGCATCCTCGGCATCGGCCAGGGCGCCTCGGTGGCGGTGGTCCTTGCGATCGCCTTCCTCGGCGTGCACACGCTCACCGGGTACGTGTGGTTCGCGTTCGCGGGCGCCGCCGTCGCCTCGGTCGTGGTGTACGCGATCGCCTCCCGCGGACGCGGCGGCGCGACACCGGTGAAGCTCGCGCTGAGCGGCGCCGCGATCAACGCCCTGCTGGTCTCCGTGACGATGGGCGTGCTCACCACCAGGGCGGCCGCCCTGGACGAGTTCCGGTTCTGGCAGGTCGGCTCGCTCGCCGGACGCGATGCCCAAGTCGCCCACCAGATCTGGCCGTTCCTCCTGGTCGGCGTCGTCCTCGTGGCGTGGGTGGCGCGCGGCCTCGACGCGCTCGCCCTCGGCGAGGACGTGGCCAAGGGCCTCGGCCAGAACGTGGCGACGGTACGGATCGTCGGCGGCCTCGGTGCCACCGTGCTGACCGGCGTCGGGGTGGCCGCGGCCGGGCCGATCGCCTTCATCGGCCTCGCGATCCCGCACATCGCCCGCGCGATCGTGGGCGGCGACCACCGCTGGGTGCTGCCGATGGCGGCGCTCGTCGGCCCGGTGATGCTGCTCGTCGCCGACACCGCCGGCCGGATCGTCTTCCCGCCGGGCGAGATCCCGGCGGGCGTGATGACCGCCCTGATCGGCGTGCCGTTCCTGGTGACGCTGGTGCGCAGGAAGGCGGTCCCGGCATGAGCACCACGACCGCGGCCCGGCCCGCCCCCGTCCGCCCCGCCGGATACACCGTCGTACGGGCCGGCCGTTCGGCGTTCCTGCTGCACCGCAGGGCGACGGCGGTCGGCTCGGGGCTCCTCGTCCTGCTGGCCGCGCTCTGCGTGGCCTATCTGTGCGTGGGCGAGAGTTTCGTCGCGCCCGGCGACGTCCTGAAGGTGCTGACCGGCCAGGACTCGTCCGCCGAACTCGTCGTCGGCACGCTGCGTCTGCCCCGGATGGTGGCGGGCCTGATGGTGGGCGCCGCGTTCGGGATCGCGGGCGGGCTCGTCCAGACCGTCGCCCGCAATCCGCTCGCCAGCCCCGACATCATCGGCATCAGCCAGGGCGCCTCCGCGCTGACGGTCGGCGCGATGACGTTCGGCATCACCTCCTACGCGGTGCTGCCCTACCTCTCGGTCGCCGGCGGTGTCCTGGCGGCGGTCCTGGTCTACGCGTTCGCCTGGCGCGGCGGGCTGCACGCCACGCGGTTCGTCCTGATCGGCATCGGCTTCGCCATCGCGCTGCGCTCCGTCACCACGCTGTTCATGACCAAGGGCGACTACCTCGTCGCCCAGCAGGCCCAGATCTGGATGACGGGCTCGCTCAACGGGCGCGGCTGGGACGAGGCGGCGCCGCTGGGCTGGGTGCTGCTCGCGCTCGCGCCGGCCGTGCTGTGGGCGGCCCGCGCACAGCGCACCGTCGCCCTCGACGACGACACGGCGACCGCGCTCGGCGTACGGCTCGGCCGGGTGCGGCTCGGCCTGGTGGCGACCGGTGTGGTGCTGGCCTCGGTGGCGACCGGGGCCGCGGGGCCGGTCGACTTCGTGGCGCTGCTCGCCCCGCAGATCGCCCGCCGCATGACGCGCACCGCCCAGATCCCCCTGTTCTGCTCGGCGTTGACGGGCGCGTTCATCGTGGTCCTCGCCGATCTGCTGGCCCGCCGGCTGTTCTCGCCCACCGAGCTTCCGGTGGGCGTGCTCACCGCGGTGATCGGCGCCCCGTATCTGATCTGGCTGATCGTGCGCAGCCGTACGACTGGAGGAAAGTAGATGAGCAGCCGGCTGACCGCCAGCGGCCTGACCCTCGCCTATGAGGACCGTACCGTCGTGCAGGGGCTCGACCTCGCGGTGCCGGACGGACGGGTCACGGTGATCGTCGGCCCCAACGCCTGCGGCAAGTCCACCACCCTGCGGGCCCTCGGCCGCCTCCTGAAGCCGCGCGGCGGCGCGGTGCTGCTCGACGGTACGGAGCTGGCGCGCATCCCCACCAGGAAGATCGCCCAGTCGATCGGGCTGCTCCCGCAGTCACCGGTGGCGCCCGAGGCGATCACGGTGGCCGACCTGGTCTCGCGCGGACGCCAGCCGCACCAGCACTGGTGGCAGCAGTGGTCCGAGGCGGACGAGCGGGCGGTCACCGACGCGATGGCGCGCACCGACGTGGCCTCCCTCGCCGACCGCCCCGTCGACGAACTCTCCGGCGGTCAGCGCCAGCGCGTGTGGATCGCGATGGCGCTCGCCCAGGAGACGGACGTCCTGCTGCTCGACGAGCCGACCACCTACCTCGACATCGCCCACCAGGTCGAAGTGCTGGACCTGGTACGGCAGTTGAACCACGAGCGGGGCCGTACGGTGGTGATGGTGCTGCACGACCTCAACCAGGCCGCTCGGTACGCCGATCATCTGGTGGCGATGCGGGGTGGGCGGGTTGTTGCCGAGGGGGAGCCTGGGGATGTGGTGTCGGTCGGGCTCGTGCGCGAGGTGTTCGGGTTGGAGGCGGTGGTGATACCCGACCCCGTGACGGGCTCGCCCCTGGTGGTGCCCGGGGCCCCCCGCACCCCGGCCGCCCCCCGGGGCTCCGCCCCGGACCCCGAGGGGTCTGCCCACCCGCCCGCCCGTGCGAGGGGTTGAAGGGCCCGGCCCCTGGGGCTCCGCCCCAGCCCCGCTGAGGGGCTCCGCCCCTCGAACCCCGACGGGCTCGCCCACCCGCCCGCCCGTGCAGGGGGTCGGATAGGCCCGGCCCCTGGGGCTCCGCCCCAGACCCCCTGAGGGGCTCCGCCCCTCGAACCCCGGCGGGGGCTGCGCCCCCCTATCGCGCCTTAAGGGCGCTCGTCCTCAAACGCCGGACGGGCTGAGGATGCGCATGCCGGCCCGCACCGGTCCTGCCAGGGGCGCGGGGAACTGCGCGAGAAGCGACCACGGCCCGCACACGGCAGGGGGTTAGGGGCGCGGGGAACTGCGCAAGGCGGGCTAGGACAGGCGTGCGGGCCCGCACCGGTCCCGTTTAGGGGCGCGGGGAACTGCGCGAGAAGCGACCACGGTCCGCACACGACCAAGGGGTTGGGGGCGCGGGGAACTGCGCAAGGCAGGCCGGTACGCGCATGCTGGCCCGCACCGGTCCCGCTAAGGGGCGCGGGGAACTGCGCGACCAGCCACACACGGCCCGCAGATGAACCGGGGTCAAGGGGCGCGGGGAACTGCGCAAACCCCGGGCACCCCCAGCACCCCCAGGGGCGCGGGGAACTGCGCGAAAGGGTTCAGCGGAGCGGGCGTTGGGCTCGCCAGGTCAGGTAGGCCGCCGAGGCCAGGGCCGCCAGGCGAACCACCCAGGGCCACACCCCCGACACCGCCACCCCCATCCCCCCCGCAGCAATCGGCTCCCCCCACCGCCCGTCCTGCCGCCCCCACAACCACACCATCGCCCCCACCAACACCAACCCCGGCAACCCGAACACCGCCCACTTCGACTCCGCCGGGGTCAGCCGGCGCGACGCGTACGCCAGCAGCCAGCCCGCCCCCAGCGCCCACCACAGGCCGAACAGCGCGCCCGCCACCAACAGCACCGCCGCCAGCAGCAGGAACGGGCTGGAGAAGCGGGGGCCGTCGGGACGGCGCAGACGGAGCCGACGGCGTACGGGAGGCTCCAGTACCAGATCGACCTCGGCCTCCTCGGCAGAGGCGTCCACGGCGGAAGCACCCTTGGCGAAGGCGCCCTTGGCGGAGGCGTCCTTGGCGGAGGCGTCCTTGGCGCGGGCGCCCCCGGCCGACGCACCCCCGGCCGACGCACCCCGAGCAGACGCACCCTTGGCGGAGGCAGCCCCGGGTGAGGCCTCCTCGTCCTCCGCCGGCGGCCGCAGTATCTCCGGGATCTCCACCCCGCCCACGAACCCCGCGACGGAGTCACCCCCCAGCGGCCCGCCCGCCGGGCCGAGGCGCCACCAGTCGGGCTCGTCGCCCTGCGGGCCGAGTTCGTCCAGACCCGCCAGGTGCGGCGGCGTGGGCAGGGCGGGGGCCGGGGGCTCCTCCGGCTCGGCCCGGCGCGGGCGGGGGCGCGGGACGCGCTTGGCGCGGCCCGGGAACAGCCGGTCGCGCTGCTCCGGGACCGCCCGCCGCGGAGGGGGCTCGGCGACGGGCGGGGCGGGCAGCCCCGCCCCGGACGCGGCCCGCTCCACGACGTCCTCCGGAGAGCCGAACCCCCCGAGCACCCGCCGCACCGTCGCCGGCGTCTCCGTCCCGTACTTCGCCCGCTGCCGGTCGATCTCGTTGCGCAGCGACGAGACCAGCCGCATCCGGTCCCCGGACGGCAGCTGCCGCTGCTGGGCCAGGTCGCCGACCCGGCTCAGATAGTCGTAGACCAGCTGGTCGCTCTCGATCCCCACGCGCGCATCCCCTCCGCGGGCCCCGCCCGCCCCCAGGCCCTTGAGGAGCAGGGCGGCCGCCGGCCACCCCGAAGGCCGCCGTCCGCAGGCCCAGTCGTGTTCCGGACACCGGCTCCGGGTCCTGACGGTAGCGCGCACGGGCTACCGTGGGGCGGATGGGGACCGGCGAGCGCAATCAGGAGGCGCACGTGCCCGAAGGAACGACCGGCGCGACGAACGGGGCTGCCCCGGCACGCCCCGCCCCGGCACCGCACACCCCCGCGTCCGCCCCGCACGCCCCCGCCGCGGCACCCCGCACCCTCGCCGAGTCCCTGCGCTCGCGCCCCGACGACTCGCTGGCCGCGCTGCTGCGGGCCCGTCCCGATCTGCTCAGCCCCGTACCCGGCGACCTCACGCAGCTGGCCACCCGCGCCGGCACCCGGGCCTCGGTCGTACGCGCCCTGGAACGGCTCGACACCTTCGCGCTCCAGACCGCCCAGGCCCTCGCCGTCGCCCCGGACCCGGCCCCGTACGAGGCCGTACGGGCCCTGCTCGCCGGGGACGACGGCGATCCGGCGGTCGAGGACGCGCTGCCCGGCGCGCTCGCGGCGCTGCGCGAACAGGCCCTGGTGTGGGGCGGCGACGACCGGCTGCGCCTGGTGCGCACCGCCCGCGAACTGCTCGCCCCCTCGCCCACGCACCCCTCGCCCACCGGCCTCGGCCCGACCGTCGCCGAGGCGACCTCGGGCATGTCGCCGGGCCGGGTGCAGGAGATCCTCCAGGCTGCCGGGCTCGCCGCGACCCACGATCCGGTGTCCGCGGTCGCCGCGCTGACCTCGCTGTTCACCGACCGCACGCGCATGGGGCAGCTCCTGGACAGCGCGCCGCCCGAGTCGCTCACCGTCCTCGACCGCCTGGTGTGGGGCCCGCCGTACGGCGAGGTGTCGGCGGACCCGCCGCCCCCCGTGCGCTGGCTGCGCGACCACGGCCTGCTGCTCCCGGCCTCGGCACGCACCGTGGTGCTGCCCCGCGAGGTGGCCCTGCACCTGCGTGCCGGACGCGCGCACCGCACCACCGCTCCGGTGGCGCCCGCGGTCGCGCCGCTGCGCGAGTACCGTCCGCAGGTGGTGGACGCGACCGCCGCGGGCCAGGCGTTCACCGCGCTGACCACCGTCGAGGACCTGCTCGCCGGGTGGAACGAGGGCGGGCCCGCCGTGCTGCGCGCCGGCGGTCTGTCCGTACGCGACCTCAAGCGCACCGCGACCGCCCTGGACACCACCGAGCCCCTGGCCGCGTTCTGGCTCGAACTCGCTTATGCGGCAGGCCTGTTGGCGTCCGACGGCGAGGCCGACGAGCGCTATGCGCCGACCCCGGAGTACGACGACTGGCTGGAGCTGCCGCCCGCCGAGCGGTGGGCCCGGCTCGCGGTGGCCTGGCTGGACGCCACCCGTACCGCGGGGCTCGTCGGCGAGCAGGACGCCAAGGGCCGCACCCTCGCCGCGCTCGGCCCCGACCTCGACCGCTCCCCCGCTCCCGAGGTCCGCCGCCGGGTGCTCGCCCTGCTCGACACGCTGCCCGGGGCCACGTCCGCCGAGCCCGAGTCGCTGCTCGCCCGGCTGCGCTGGGAGCACCCGGCCCGCAGCGGGCCCGACGACCTGCGCTCGCGACTCGCCCAATGGGCGCTGTCCGAGGCGGAGTTGCTCGGCGTGACCGGCCGGGGCGCGCTCACCACGCACGGCCGTACGCTGCTGGCCCCGGCCGCCGGGCCCCTCGAACGCGGGGCGCTCGGCATGGCCGCCGCACAGGCGCTCGCCCCGCACCTGCCCGAACCCGTGGACCACGTCCTGCTCCAGGCCGACCTCACGGCGGTCGCGCCCGGACCGCTCAGACGGCCGCTCGCGGCGATGCTGGGGGTGCTCGCCGACATCGAGTCCAAGGGCGGCGCCACCGTGTACCGCTTCACCGCGGGTTCGGTGCGCCGCGCGCTCGACGCCGGGCAGACCGCCTCCGACCTCCAGGCCTTCCTCACCGAGCACAGCCGTACGCCGGTGCCGCAGCCCCTCAGCTACCTCATCGACGACGTGGCCCGCCGCCACGGACATCTGCGGGTGGGCGCCGCCTCGGCGTACGTACGCTGCGACGACGAGGCGATGCTGGGCGAGATCCTCGCCGACAAGCGCAGCCGCCCGCTGCGGCTGCGCCGCCTCGCACCGACCGTGCTCGCCACCACCGCGGAGCCGGCCGCGCTGCTCGACGGGCTGCGGTCGATGGGGTACGCGCCGGCCGCCGAGTCCGCCGAGGGCGATGTCGTGATCACCCGCGCCGACGCGCGCCGCACGCCGCGCCGGACGGCGCCCGTACCCGTGCCGGACGGGCCTCCGCTGCCGGACGAAACGCTGCTGGACGCTGCGGTACGGGCGATCCGGGCGGGGGACACCGCGGCGACGGTCATCCGCAAGGACCCGGCGGGCTCCGGCGGCGCCGGGTCCGACCGGCCCGGCTCGGACCGGCCCGGGTCCGACCGGCCCGGCTCCCCTGGCGCGGGCGCCGCGTCCCTGCCGCGCACGTCGTCGGCGGAGACGCTGGCGACGGTGCAGGCGGCGGCGATGACGGGGTCCGCGGTGTGGATCGGGTATGTGAACGCCGAGGGGGCGGCCAGTCAGCGGGTCATTGCTCCGGTGCGGGTGGAGGGGGGGTTTGTGACGGGGTACGACCACACGGCGGACGAGGTCCGCACGTACCCCCTCCACCGCATCACCGGCGTAGCCGAACTGGCCGACCCCCCGTAACCGCCCCCCTCCTGGGGCACTTGCCCACCCACCCATGCAGCGAGCCGGAGGCCTCGACCCCCTGGGGCTCCGCCCCAGACCCCGAGACGCTTGCCCACCCGCCCGCCCGTGCAGGGGGTTGGAGGGTGCCTGGCCCTGGGGCTCCGCCCCAGACCCCCCGAGGGGTTTGCCCACCCACCCGCCCGTGCAGGGGGTCGGATAGGCCCGGCCCCCGGGGCTCCGCCCCAGACCCCGAGGGGGTTTGCCCACCCACCCGCCCGTGCAAGGGGTCGGATAGGCCCGGCCCCTGGGGCTCCGCCCCAGACCCCCCGAGGGGTTTGCCCACCCGCCCGCCCGTGCAGGGGGTTGCATCGGCTGAGCCCTGGGGCTGCGCCCCAGACCCCCTGAGGGGCTCCGCCCCTCGAACCCCGGCGGGGGCTGCGCCCCCTGCACCCCCGGTCGCGCCTTAAGGGCGCTCGTCCTCAAACGCCGGACGGGCTGAGGTGGCCTGGTGCTGCCCAGCACCAAGCAGTTAAGGGGCGCGGGGAACTGCGCGAGCCAGGCCGGGATCCACGCGCGGGCCAGCACCGGCCCCGCCAAGGGGCGCGGGGAACTGCGCAAGGCGGGCTGGGCCACAGGTGCGGGCCGACACCAGTCCTGCCAGGGGCGCGGGGAACGGCGCGAGAAGCGACCACGGCCCGCACACGACCGCGGAACCAAGGGGCGCGGGGAACTGCGCGACCAGCCCGCACGGCGCGAGGCCGACAGCGGGTTCAGGGGCGCGGGGAACTCCGCAAGCAAGCCGGCGGGCCCCCCGCGGAGCGGGCTAGTCGATGCCGATCGGGCCGTCCCCCTTGGAGGTCAACCCGGGCAGAGACAACTGCCCCCCACCCTTACCTTCACTCCGCCCCTCCCCCGACAAGTTCTGCCGAACAGAGTCCAGAATCGTCAACCCCTGCCCCACCAGCCCCGCCGCAATCTCCCCCAGCCCGTCCGCCCCGTTCAGGACATTGACGTTCGCCCCGGCCAGACCCCCGGCCGCCTCCTTGACGATCTGCGGGAGCTGGTCGATGAGCATGCGGTCGAGCGCGACGCGGTCGTAGGAGGCCGCGGCCTCGGCCTGGATCTTCATCCGCTCGGCCTCGGCGACGGCCAGGACCTTGATGCGCTCCGCCTCCGCCTGCGCGGGCTTGACGATCTCGGCGACGAGCTGCTGCTGGCGCAACTCGGCGGCCCGCTGGGCGAGTTCGGTCTGCGCGGCCAGCACCTCCTGCTGGGCGTGGGCCTGGGCGAGCGGGCCGGCCTGTGCGGCGTGCGCCTGGGCGCGGTCGACCTCCGCGGAGTACTCGGCCTTGACCACCGCCGTCTGCCGCGCGTACTCGGCCTGGTTGCGCGCCGCGACCTGCTCGGCCTCGACGGAGGCCTGCGTGGCCTGCGCCTGCGCGATCTGCGCGGCCCGCTGGATCGCGGCCTTGTGCGGCGCGGACATCGCGTCGATGTAGCCGGTGTCGCCGTCGTCGATCGACTGGATCTGGAGCGAGTCCACGATCAGACCGATCTTCGCCATCTCGGTCTTCGAGGTCTCCAGGACCTCCGCGGCGAGCTTCTGCCGCTCGGTGACGATCTCCTCGACGGTCATCGAGCCGATGATGGACCGCAGGTGACCGGCGAAGATCCGGCCGGTCAGGACCGACATCTGGTCCTGGTCGGACAAGAAGCGCTGCCCCGCGTTCACGATGGACTCGGTGTCGTTGCCGACCTTGAACGCGATCACCGCGCGGACGTGCAGCGCGATGCCCTGCTTGGTCACACAGGTCTCGGTGACCTCGGCCTCGCACATCGAGAGCGTCAGGAATCGGGTCTTGCGGAAAATCGGCAGGACGAACTTGCCGTGGCCGGTCACTACGCGGAACGGGGCGCCCCCGAGACCGCGCCTGCCACCCGAGATCAGCATCGCCTCGTCGGGGGCGGGCACCCGGTAACCGAACATCCTCTGTCTCCTTAACCGGCGTCGGCGGACAGGCCGCCCAACGCGTCCAACGGATCGGCCCACTCGATGACGTCCACCTGGCGGGTGCCACGGGATCCGATCACGAGTACGGTCGCCCCCTTCGGCAGGGGTTCCTGCGACCAGGCGAGGAAGGCCTCCGTGCCACCTCTGACGCTCACCACGACCTCACCGGGCCCGGCGGTTCCCCGCGTGGCGATCAGCAGCACACCGGGGCAGCCGACCACCGCATCGTCCTGATCCACGGCCTTGCGCCCCCCATCGTTCTGGTCCTGGATTCCAGACCTTAGACCTGCCACGATCGCCCGCCTATCCTCGGGCCACCCTGTGTTGGCCGACCCCTTCGGCAGACCCCTCGGCAGGCCCCTCGGCAGGCTCCGCCCAAGGCCTCGCGCTGGGCCCCAGCAAGGCCCCGCGCAAGACCCCGCGACGGGCCCCGCGACGGGCGCCGCGACAGACACCCGCCCCCACCCGACCCCCCGATGGGGCAGACTGGAAGTTTGCCCGCCCTGCCCGGGTGGCCAACCGCCGGAAGGACACGCCCCAGGTGACCGGACCACTCATCGTCCAGAGCGACAAGACCCTCCTCCTGGAGGTCGACCACGACCAGGCCGACGCCTGCCGTCGCGCCATCGCGCCCTTCGCGGAGCTGGAGCGGGCCCCCGAGCACATCCACACCTACCGCGTGACACCGCTGGGCCTGTGGAACGCGCGGGCCGCGGGGCACGACGCGGAGCAGGTGGTGGACGCGCTGGTGGAGTACTCGCGCTACCCCGTGCCGCACGCCCTGCTCGTCGACATCGCCGAGACGATGGCCCGCTACGGCCGCCTCACCCTCAGCAAGCACCCCACCCACGGCCTGGTCCTCACCTCGACCGACCGCCCGGTGCTGGAGGAGATCCTGCGCTCCAAGAAGGTCACCCCGCTGGTCGGCGCCCGGATCGACCCGGACACGGTCGCGGTCCACCCCTCCGAGCGCGGCCAGATCAAGCAGACGCTCCTGAAGCTCGGCTGGCCGGCCGAGGACCTCGCCGGGTACGTGGACGGCGAGGCCCACCCCATCGACCTCGCCGAGGACGGCTGGAGCCTGCGGCCGTACCAGAAGCAGGCCGTCGAGGGGTTCTGGCACGGTGGCAGCGGTGTGGTCGTGCTGCCCTGCGGCGCGGGCAAGACGCTGGTCGGCGCGGGCGCGATGGCCGAGGCGAAGGCCACCACCCTGATCCTGGTCACCAACACCGTCTCGGCCCGCCAGTGGAAGCACGAGCTGGTGAAGCGGACGAGTCTGACCGAGGACGAGATCGGCGAGTACAGCGGGACGCGCAAGGAGATCCGCCCGGTCACCATCGCCACGTACCAGGTGCTCACCACCCGCCGCAAGGGCGTCTACCCGCACCTGGAACTCTTCGATTCGCGCGACTGGGGCCTGATCGTCTACGACGAGGTGCACCTGCTGCCCGCGCCGGTCTTCAAGTTCACCGCCGACCTCCAGGCCCGCCGCCGGCTCGGCCTGACGGCCACGCTGGTGCGCGAGGACGGCCGCGAGTCGGACGTGTTCTCGCTGATCGGGCCCAAGCGCTTCGACGCGCCGTGGAAGGAGATCGAGGCGCAGGGCTACATCGCGCCCGCCGACTGCGTGGAGGTCCGCGTCAACCTCACCGACTCCGAGCGTCTCGCGTACGCGACCGCCGAGACCGAGGAGAAGTACCGCTTCTGTGCGACCACCGCGACCAAGCGGAAGGTCACGGAGGCGCTGGTGCGCAGGTTCGCGGGCCAGCAGATCCTCGTCATCGGCCAGTACATCGACCAACTCGACGAGCTGGGCGAGCACTTGAACGCGCCGGTCATCAAGGGCGAGACGACCAACGCCCAGCGCGAGAAGCTGTTCGGCGCGTTCCGCGAGGGCGAGATCAGCGTGCTCGTGGTGTCGAAGGTGGCGAACTTCTCGATCGACCTGCCGGAGGCGACCGTCGCCATCCAGGTGTCCGGCACGTTCGGCTCCCGCCAGGAGGAGGCCCAGCGCCTGGGCCGGGTCCTGCGCCCGAAGTCGGACGGCCACCAGGCGCACTTCTACTCGGTGGTCGCCCGCGACACCGTCGACCAGGACTTCGCCGCCCACCGCCAGCGCTTCCTGGCCGAGCAGGGCTACGCCTACCGGATCATGGACGCGGACGAACTCCTCGCGGACGGCTGAGCACGGCAGCCCCCCGCCGCCCGCGCCGACGGGCCCCCGCGCTCGCGGGCGGCCCTGTGCTCGCGGGCGGCGGCTTCGCGCCCGCAGGCGGTCCCGCGCGCGGTCCGGCGGAGCGTACGCCGGGCCGCCCCGCCCAGCACTGCGAGTCCGACGAGCGCGTACGGGGACGCCAACGGCTGCTGCCAGAGCGGTAGTTGGAGGTCGAGGTCGCCCGCGTGCGGGACCAGCCACAGGCTGCGCGCGGTGAAGACGAGGGCGACGACGGCGGCCGTACGGGTCCGCCCCTCGGCCACGAGGACGACGATCAGCGGCACGCACCACACCCAGTGGTGGGACCAGCTGATGGGCGAGACCAGCAGCGCGGTGAAGGCCGTCACGAGCAGGGCCGTGCGCTCGTCGGCCCGGCGCGCGGTCCACAGCCCGAAGGCACCCACCGCGGCGGCCGCGACCGCCCACCCCGCGCCGGGCTCGGCGGTGTGCAGCAGCCGGGCCGTCGCCCCTTGCAGGGACTGGTTGTCGACGATCCAGGCCTTGCCCACCCGGCCGGTCTCGAACAGGCGCCGCGTGTAGAACTCGACGGTGGCGTACGGCAGTACGAGCGCCCCGGCCCCCACGGTCGCCCCGAACCCGGCGAGCGCGGCGACGGCCTCCCTGCGCTGTCCGCGCACCAGCAGGTGCAGCACGAAGAACAGCGGTGTGATCTTGATGCCGGCCGCGATGCCGACCGCGACACCCTTGCCGAGTGCGCCCGCCGGGCGCGAGAGGTCCCAGAGCACGAGGCAGGCGAGCGCGAGGTTGACCTGCCCGAAGAGCAGCGTCTGGAAGACGGGTTCGAGCCAGAGCCCGCAGGCGGTGGCGAGGGCCACGAAGCCGAACCGGGGCCACGACGCCCCGGCCCCTGCTTCAGTCCGGACCTGGGTTCCGGCGAAGCGGCGGGAGAGGACGGCGAGCAGCGCGAGCAGGGCGACGTTGCCGACGCAGAAGGCCGCCTTGAGTACGGGAAGCGGCACCAGCGCGGCCGGCACGAACAGCAGGGCCGCGAACGGCGGATACGTGGCGGGCAGTTGCCAGGGGGTGACGGTGAACCCGTACAGCGCGGTGCCGTGCACGACGGCAGCGCCCTCCGCCCGGTAGACCAGGGCGTCGGCCATGGGGATGCGCAGGCCGAGGCAGAGCGCGGCGAGCGCGGTCAGCGAGAGCGCGAGGAACAGGAGCGGCGCCGGGGCCGGGAGGGAGAACCGGGCGGCGGCACGCGGTGAACGAACGGTCACACGAAGTGACCCTAGCGGCGCGGCAACTCAGCGCGCGCGAGGCGCCGATGACGCGGCGCGGGCCGCAGCGGGGCGGCCCGGGGGCTCAGGAGCTCAGGGGCTCAGGAGCTCAGGAGCTCAAGGGCTCAGCGCTGCCGCCGACGGACCCCGGCCTCCTCGGCGAACTCGCCCATGACGACCACGCTGAACGCGGCCCCGGCGAGAACTTTCGCGGCCCGGACCGCGTTTCCGATCTTGTGGGTACGGTGAGGGGCGGCGCCGGAGGCGGTGGCGCCATGGGGGCCGCCGGAACGGGCGGAGGGGGCTGGGGTGAAGGTCGCTGTACTCATGTATCCATGATGGATTCTGGACATCCCCGGCACATCGACCCCGGGGTTGAACCTCTCCACCCCCCGCGTAGTCCTCTGGTCCGACCCGGTCCCCTACGGGTATGAGCCACCGCCCCCCACCGGGGGGACCGGGGACCCCCGCGGCAACGGGCCGAAGGTCCCTGTCACATCACGCCCCGCTCACGTGTCAGAGCGGGGGCGGCACGCAACGCGACGGAGGAACGACCAGGATGGACGACGCCGAAGACCTCGCCCGGCGCTTCGAGGAGCACCGCGGCCACCTGCGCGCGGTGGCCTACCGGATGCTGGGGTCGCTCAGCGAGGCCGAGGACGCCGTCCAGGAGAGCTGGCTGCGCGCCGACCGCGCGGACAGCGAGGACGTGGCGAACCTTGGCGGCTGGCTCACCACGATCGTCGCCCGGATCTGCCTGAACATGCTGCGGGCCCGCGGCACGCGGCGCGAGGCGGCGCTCGACGTCCAGGAGTACGCGTACGCGCACGTGCCGGACCCGGTGCTCGGTCCCGTGGACACGGTGGACCCGGAGCAGGAGGTGCTGCTCGCGGACTCGGTGGGCCTGGCTCTGATGGTGGTTCTGGAAACGCTGTCCCCGGCGGAGCGCCTGGCGTTCGTGCTGCACGACATGTTCGCGCTGCCCTTCGAGGAGATCGCGCCGATCGTCGACCGGACACCGGCGGCCACGCGTCAGCTGGCGAGCCGGGCCCGGCGGCGCGTACAGGGCCGGGCCCCCTCCCCCACGGTGGACCGCGCGCGCCAGCGCGAGGTGGTGGACGCGTTCATCTCCGCGGCGCGCGGCGGCGACTTCGAGGCGCTGCTCGCCCTGCTCGACCCGGACGTGGTGCTGCGCGCCGACGCGGGCTCCCTGCCGACGACGAAGCTGGTGCGCGGCGCCCGGGTGGTGGCCGAACAGGCGTACAGCTTCCGCAAGTTCGCGGCCCTCAACCAGCTCGTCCTGGTCAACGGCATGCCGGGCATCCTGGCGGCGTCGAAGGGCCGGGCGGTCTCGGTCCTGGCGTTCACGGTGGGCGAGCACGGAAAGATCACCGAACTGAACATCCTGGCCGACCCGACCCGCACCCAGACCCTGGACATCACCTTCCTGACCCCCTGAGCCCCGGCGACCCGGGGCAGGGGGCATAGGGGCGCGAGGAACGGCGCGAGAAGCCCCCACGACCCGCACCGCACCGCGCCGCACCCAGACCCTGAACATCTCCTCCCCGCCCCCTGAGGCCCGGCCCCCCAGGGGCGCGAGGAACTGCGCGAGAAGCCCCCACGACCCGCACGGCACCCCAACGATCACCCCCCATCCCCCCCCGGAGGGTTACGGGAAGGGGCGGGGCGGGGCGAAAACCCATTGGCCCCACCCCCACCCCCACCCCTAAAATCCCCCCTTCGCCCACCCGCCGGAGGCCCCCCGTGCAGACGCACGCCCAAGACCCCGACCCCCTGCTCCCCCAAGCCCCCGACCCCCTGCTCCGCCAAGAACGCACCCACCTGACCCACTCCCGCGCAGCCCTCCGCGCGATGCGCGAGGACGTCGAGGCCCTGGACATCAAGGACGTCACCGCGAACTGGGTGAACGCCGCCGTCCTGCAACGCCAGATCGACGACCGCATCAAGGCCCTGGCAGACCTCTCCCACACCCCCCTCTTCTTCGGCCGCCTCGACTACCTCCACGCCCCCGGCGCGGAGCTGGCCGAAGGGGCCGACGGGGAGCGGTTCTACATCGGCCGCCGGCACGTCCACGACGCCGACGGCGACCCGATGGTGATCGACTGGCGCGCCCCCGTCTCGCAGCCGTTCTACCGCGCCTCGCAGAAGGACCCGATGGACATCGGGCTGCGCCGCCGCTTCGGCTACACCGGAGGTGAGCTGACGGCGTACGAGGACGAGCACCTCATGGACCCCGCGGAGACGGCGCGCACCAGCAAGCTGCTCCAGGCGGAGATCGAGCGCCCCCGCGTGGGTCCGATGCGTGACATCGTCGCCACGATCCAGCCGGAGCAGGACGAGATCGTCCGGGCGGGGCTGAGCGGCAGCGTCTGTGTGCAGGGAGGTCCCGGCACCGGGAAGACGGCGGTGGGCCTGCACCGGGTCGCGTATCTCCTCTACGCCCACCGCGACCGTCTGGCGCGCACCGGCACGCTCGTCATCGGCCCGAACCGGTCGTTCCTGCACTACATCGAGCAAGTGCTCCCGGCGCTGGGCGAGTTGGAGGTGCAGCAGGCCACGGTCGACGACCTGGTGACGAAGGACGTGGAGGTGCGCGGGACGGACCTGGCGGAGTCGGCCCTGGTCAAGGGGGACGCGCGGATGGCGGAGGTGCTGCGCCGGGCGATCTGGTCGCACGTCACGCCTCCCACCGAACCGCTGGTCGTGGTGCGCGGCTCGCGCCGCTGGCGGGTACCGGCGTACGAACTCACGGACATCGTGCAGGAGTTGAGAGACCGCGACATCCGCTACGGCGCGGCCCGCGAGGCGCTGCCGCAGCGGATCGCGCACACGGTGCTGGTACGGATGGAGCAGGCGGGCGAGGCACCCGACGACCGGGTGCAGGACGCGGTGGCCCGCAACCCCGCGGTGAAGGCGGCCGTGAAGACGATCTGGCCGCCCGTGGACCCGGCGAAACTGGTGCTGCGCCTCCTGAACGACCCCGCATTCCTGGCGGCCCACGCCGAGGGGATCCTCACCGCGGACGAGCAGAGGACGATCCTGTCGCCGAAGCCCGCGCGGAGCGTGAAGTCGGCGAAGTGGACGGCCGCGGACGCCGTCCTGATCGACGAGGCGAGCGATCTGGTGGCCCGCACCCACTCGCTTGGCCATGTCGTGCTCGACGAGGCGCAGGACCTCTCGCCCATGCAGTACCGGGCGGTCGGACGGCGCTGCACGACGGGTTCGGCGACGGTGCTCGGCGACCTGGCGCAGGGCACCACGCCCTGGGCGACGGCGAGTTGGGCCGAGGCCCTGCGCCACCTCGGCAAGGAGGAGGCGGTGGTGGAGGAGCTGACGGCGGGCTTCCGCGTGCCGCGCGAGGTCATCGCGTACGCCTCGAAGCTGCTCCCCGCGATCTCCCCGGGGCTTGCGGCGGTCGAGTCGGTGCGTGAGACGCCGGGCTCGCTTGAGGTCCGCGAGTCGGCGGACCTGGACGCGGACGTGGTGGCGGCGTGCGCGGCGGCCCTGACGTACGAGGGCTCGATCGGTCTGATCGCGGCGGACGCCCGAATTCCCGCACTCGCAGCGGCACTTGAGGCGGCGGGCCACCTTTACCTGGCCCCCGGCGAGGAGACGACGAAGGAGTCCCGCCTGACCCTGGTGCCCGCGTCGCTGGCCAAGGGGCTGGAGTACGACTACGTGGTGCTGGATGAGCCGGCGGCGGTGGTGGAGGGGGAGCCGGACGAACGCACGGGGTTGCGTCGCCTGTACGTGGCCCTGACGAGAGCGGTCTCAGGCCTGCAAATCCTCCACACCACCCCCCTCCCACCCCAACTGACCCCCTAGCCCCCGCCCCCGTCCGCGCAGTTCCCCGCGCCCCGGGCGGGATTGGGGGGCGCCCAGGGTCCGCGCAGTTCCCCGCGCCCCCAACCCCCGGTCATGTGCGGACCGTGGTCGCTTCTCGCGCAGTTCCCCGCGCCCCTGGCGGGGTCGGTGCTGGGCCGCACGTGTAGACCGGCCTGCCTTGCGCAGTTCCCCGCGCCCCTTAACCCCCGGTCGTCTGCGGACCGTGCGTGGCTGGTCGCGCAGTTCCCCGCGCCCCTAAGCAGCACCGGTGCTGGCCAGCATGGGCATCCTCAGCCCGTCCGGCGTTTGAGGACGAGCGCCGTTCAGGCGCGAAAGGGGGGCGCAGGGGGCGCAGCCCCCGCCGGGGTCCGAGGGGCGGAGCCCCTCAAGGGGGTCTGGGGCGCAGCCCCAGGGCCCGGGCCAATCCAACCCGCTGCACGGGCGGGTGGGTGGGCAAGCGTGCCGGGGTCCGAGGGGCGGAGCCCCTCAGCGGGTCTGGGGCGCAGCCCCAGGGCTCGACCTCTCGATGCCCGTCACGGGTGGGCGGGTGGGCAAACCCGCCGGGGTCCGAGGGGCGGAGCCCCTCAGCGGGTCTGGGGCGCAGCCCCAGGGGCCGGACCTGCAACCCCCTGTACGGGCGGGCGGGTGGGACAGCTCCCCGGGGTCTGGGGCGCAGCCCCAGGGAGCCGGGCCTATCCAACCCCCCGAACGGGCGGGTGGGTGGGCAAGCGCCCCCGGGGTCTGGGGCGGAGCCCCAGGGAGCCGGGCCGAGCCCGGGCCCAGGGAGCCGGCCCCCCGGGCGACCCCGGGCTCACGCGTCCAGCGCCCCCCTCCACTGCGCAACAGCAGAAGAAGAAACAGGCACCCCCCACCCCCCGGGCCGAGAAGCCCCCCCGATGTGGAAGGCATCAACCCCGGCAGCCAGCAGCACCGGCAGGTGGGACAACCGCAACCCGCCCCCCACGAGGATCCGGGGCTCATACCCCGGCTCCCCCCGCCGCCCCGCCTCGGCCAGCAGCACCGGCAACCCGTCGTCGACCCCGAGCGGGGACCCGGCCGTGAGGTACGTGTCGAGCCCGGGCATCCCGGAGAGCTCCTTGCGCAGGGCATCGCGGGAGGCGGCTCGGTCGATGGCCCGGTGGAAGGTCCAGCGGCACCCGGGGAGCGCGGAGGCCAGGGCGCGAACGGCCGCCAGGTCCGGCCCCCCGGTCTCGTCGAGGAACCCGAGCACGAACTCGTCCGCCCCCTCGGCCCGCAGCGCCTGGGCATCCCGTACGAGCGCGTCGACGTCCCCCGCCGCGAACCCGTCCGCCGACCGCAGCATCACGCGCAGCGGGATGTCGACGGCCGCGCGGATCGCCGCGAAGGTCTTCAGGGGCGGAGTGAGCCCGTCGGCCGCCATGTCGGTGACCAGCTCAAGGCGGTCCGCCCCACCGGCCTGGGCCGCGACGGCGTCCTGCGCGTCGAGCGCGATCACCTCAAGCAGTGCGCGGTTGCTCATCTGACCCCATTCCTCCGTAACCCGGGCCCCGGCTCGGGCCCAAATAGGTCTAGTCCATTGACTAGCCTACGCCGCGAAATGCCCAACCACGCGGACGACAAAACACGGCCGGGCGGAACTTTCCACCCCGTTGGGACGCGAACCTCACTCACCGCACCCCAGATACCCCCACCCCGTACTGGATCGACCCTTGCATCCCGTACACCCCGGGGGTATACATGAACCAATGAGCAATACCCCCAGGGGGTACACAAAAAGCGCACCTCACCCCACCCCCGCCCCACCACCCGCCCACTGACCCCGGAGCCGCCCGATGACCTCCACCTCCACCCCCGTCCCCGGCGCCGGCCCCAGCACCGACCCCGAACCCACCCCCACCCAGACCCCCACCCACCTCTCCATCACCGGCATGACCTGCGCCTCCTGCGCCGCCCGGATCGAGAAGAAGCTCAACCGCATGGACGGGGTGACGGCCACCGTCAACTACGCCACCGAGCAGGCCAAGGTCGTCCACCGCGAGGACGTCTCCGTCGCCGACCTCATCGCGACCGTCGAGGCCACCGGCTACACCGCCGCAGAGCCCGCCCCCGCAGCGCCGGCCGTACCGGACCGCCAGGACGGCGACGCGGGCGCCGCCGGCGGCCAGGGCACCGACGAGCTGCGCCCCCTGCGCCGCAGGCTGCTCACCGCCCTCGCCCTCGCCACCCCCGTCATCGCGATGTCGATGGCCCCGGCCCTGCAGTTCGCGTACTGGCAGTGGCTCTCGCTCGCGCTGACCGTCCCGGTCGTGACGTACGCCGCCTGGCCCTTCCACCGGGCCGCCTGGACGAACGCCCGGCACGGCGCCGCGACCATGGACACGCTGATCTCGGTGGGCACCTCGGCCGCGTTCCTGTGGTCCCTGTGGGCCCTGCTCTTCGGTACGGCCGGAATGATCGGCATGACCCACCCCTTCGAGCTGACCGTCGGCCGCTCGGACGGCGCGGGCAACATCTACCTGGAGGCCGCCTCGGGCGTCACCGCCTTCATCCTGGCCGGGCGCTACTTCGAGGCCCGCTCCAAGCGCAAGGCGGGTGCGGCCCTGCGGGCCCTGCTCGAACTGGGCGCCAAGGACGTCACCGTGCTGCGGGCCGACGGCGGCGAACACACCGTCCCCGTCGCGGAGTTGACCGTCGGCGACCGCTTCCTCGTGCGGCCCGGCGAGAAGATCGCCACGGACGGCACGGTGGTCGAGGGCACCTCCGCCGTGGACGCCTCGATGCTGACCGGCGAGTCCGTGCCCGTCGAGGTCGCCCCCGGGGACGCCGTCACGGGCGCCACCCTGAACGCGGGCGGCCGGCTCGTCGTCGAGGCCTCCCGGGTCGGCGCGGACACCCAGCTCGCCCGGATGGCCCGGCTCGTGGAGGACGCCCAGAACGGCAAGGCCGCGGCCCAGCGCCTGGCCGACCGGATCTCCGCCGTCTTCGTGCCGGTCGTCATCGGCCTGGCGCTCGCCACCCTCGCCGGCTGGCTCGTCGCGGGCGCCGGGCTCACCGCCGCGTTCACGGCCGCCGTCGCCGTACTGATCATCGCGTGCCCCTGCGCCCTCGGCCTGGCCACGCCGACCGCGCTCATGGTCGGTACGGGACGGGGCGCCCAGCTCGGCATCCTGATCAAGGGCCCGGAGGTCCTGGAGACGACCCGCGGCGTCGACACCGTCGTGCTTGACAAGACCGGCACCGTGACCACCGGCCGTATGACCCTGCTCGCCGTCCACCCGGCGCAGGGGACCGAGCGGGCCGAAGTCCTGCGTCTGGCGGGCGCGTTGGAGCACGCCTCCGAGCACCCCATCGCCCGCGCGGTCGCCGACGCGGCCGTCACCGAGACCGGCCCCCTGCCCGTCCCCGAGGAGTTCACCACCCTCGCGGGCCTCGGCGTCCAGGGCGTCGTCGAGGGACACGCGGTCCTCGTCGGCCGGGAGGCGCTGCTCGCGGAGTGGGCGATGGAGCTCACCCCGGCCCTGCGGACGGCGAAGCGGCAGGCCGAGGCGGCGGGACGCACGGCCATCGCGGTGGCCTGGGACGGCGAGGCGCGGGCGGTCCTCGAAGTGGCCGACGCCGTCAAGGAGACGAGCGCCGAGGCCGTTACCCGGCTCCGCGCCCTCGGCCTCACCCCGATCCTGCTGACCGGCGACAACCGGGCCGTCGCCGAGGCGGTGGCGGCCGAGGTGGGCATCGACACGGTGTACGCGGAGGTCATGCCGCAGGACAAGGTGGACGTGGTCAAGTCCCTTCAGCGCGAGGGGCGTTCGGTCGCCATGGTCGGCGACGGCGTCAACGACGCGGCCGCCCTGGCCCAGGCCGACCTCGGCCTGGCGATGGGCACGGGCACCGACGCCGCCATCGAGGCGGGCGACCTGACCCTGGTACGGGGCGACCTGCGGGCGGCGGCGGACGCGATCCGGCTCTCCCGCAAGACGCTCGGCACCATCAAGTCGAACCTGTTCTGGGCCTTCGCCTACAACGTGGCGGCCCTGCCGCTCGCCGCGGCGGGCCTGCTGAACCCGATGATCGCGGGCGCGGCGATGGCGTTCTCGTCGGTCTTCGTGGTCGGCAACTCCCTGCGCCTGCGCCGCTTCAAGGCGGCGTGACCCGCGCCCCCGACCCCGGCCCCCGTCCCGCCCCTCCAGCCCCCCGAGCCACCCCTCGGATCGCCGGAACGGGCGGGCGGAGGGCCGCACGGCGCCCCCGCTACCCTCACCCCATGCCCACCCCCCTCCACGCCCGCTGGCACACCACCCTCCTCGCGGCCCGCCCCGCCGGGGCACCCCCCGTGGACCCGGCCCCGTACGCCGACGCCCTCCTCGCGCGCTGGGCGGAGCCGCAGCGCCGCTACCACGACACCGCCCACCTCACCGCGGTCCTGGACCACATCGACGTACTGGAGCAGTACGCCGATCAGCCCGACCTCGTACGCCTGGCCGCGTGGTTCCACGACGCCGTGTACCTCCCGGACCGCTCCGAGAACGAGGAGCGCTCGGCCGCGCTGGCCGAACGCGCGCTGCCCGAGGCGGGGTTGACCCGGCAGGACACCGCCGAGGTCGCCCGCCTGGTGCGCCTGACCGTCACCCACGCACCCGAGGAGGACGACGCGAACGGCGCCGTCCTGTGCGACGCGGACCTCGCGATCCTGGCCGCCGCCCCCGAGGCGTACGCCGCGTACGCCGCCGCCGTACGCGAGGAGTACGCGTTCGTGCCGGACGAGGCGTTCCGGGCCGGCCGCTCCGACGTGCTGGCCCAACTGCTGTCGCTGCCACGGCTGTTCCGCACTCCCTACGGCGCCCGCGAGTGGGAGGGCACGGCCCGGGAGAATCTTGAGGCGGAATTGATCCTGCTGACCGCATAATCGCCCCGAGCCCACCGCTCGCCCCGAACTCAGAGCCCCGGATTCCCGGCCGGGTCGCCGGCCCCCGGATTCCCGGCCCCCAGGTCCCCGGGGACCCCGCCCCGACGGAAAGCAGGTGCCCCTCGTGCTCCCCCTGACAGTCCAGGCCGGCCGCGTCTCCCTCCACGAGCTGACCCGCACCGCCGCGGCGGACCTCCAGGACGGCGGCCCGGGCGACTGGGAGTGGGCCGAGGGCGGCCCGCACGAGGGCAGCCGTTTCGCCGCGGCGAAGATGCTCGCGGGCATCGAGACGGGCCGGCACCGCACGGGCTGGGGCGCCTATGTGATGGTCCGCGCCGAGGACGGCCGGGCGATCGGCGGGATCGGCTTCCACGGTCCGCCCGAGGACGGCCGGGTGGAGATCGGCTACGACCTGGCCGAGTCCGTACGCGGCCAGGGGTACGCGACGGAGTCCCTGACGGCGCTCACCGCCTGGGCACTGGCCCAGCCGGACGTCGAGATGGTGTACGCCACCACGGACGAGGACAACACCGCCTCCCAGCGCGTCCTGGAGCGGGCGGGCTTCCTGCGCATCGGCGACACCCCGCGCCTGATCGGCGGCCGGGACGCCCAGTACCTCTTCGAACGGGCGCGGGACACCCCGACCCGCGCCCGCCGCGCCTGACGGCGACCCCCCGGGTACGGGCCGCCGGGCCATCGCGGCCCGACCGCGCGGGAGGCCTTGCGGGAATAGGGATCCGGCCATCCGCGTTGTCACGCGACATGCCCGCCGAGCCCATACCCACCGAGCCCGTGCCCGCCTCCCCACCCCCCGCACCCCACGCCGAGCAGGCCGCGCAGGCCTCCCCCGCCGCTCCGTCCCCGTCGGGATCCGCACCCCGAATGCCGCTCGCCGTCTACATCCTCGGCCTCTCCGTCTTCGCGCTCGGCACGAGCGAGTTCATGCTCACGGGGCTGCTTCCGGCCATCGCCGACGACATGAGCGTGTCGATCCCGCAGGCCGGACTGCTGATCTCCGCCTTCGCCATCGGCATGGTCGTGGGCGCCCCGCTGCTCGCGGTGGCCACCCTCCGGCTGCCCCGCCGCACCACCCTGGTCGCGCTGATCACGGTGTTCGGCCTGGGCCAGGTCGCGGGCGCGCTGGCCCCGAACTACGCGCTCCTCTTCGCCTCCCGGGTCGTCTCGGCGCTGGCCTGTGCCGGGTTCTGGGCGGTCGGCGCGGCGGTCGCCATCGCGATGGTGCCGGTCAACGCGCGGGCCCGTGCGATGGCCGTCATGATCGGCGGCCTGTCGATCGCCAACGTCCTCGGCGTGCCGCTCGGCGCCCTGCTCGGCGACGGCCTGGGCTGGCGCTCCGCGTTCTGGGCGGTCGGCGCCGCCTCCGCCATCGCCCTCGTCGGCATCCTGACCCGTATCCCGCGCATCCCGCTGCCCGAACAGAAGCCCCGGCTCAGCCGTGAGCTGCGGATCTACCGCGACCCGCAGGTGCTGCTCTCGGTGGCGATCACCGCACTCGCCGCCGGTGGCGTGTTCTGTGCGTTCAGCTACCTCAAGCCGCTGCTCACCGATGTCGCGCACGTGGACGCGGGCTGGGTCCCTGCCGTGCTCGGACTGTTCGGTGTCGGTGCGCTCATCGGGACCACGATCGGCGGCCGGGTCGCCGACGCCCACCTGTTCGGCGTGCTGCTCAGCGGCATCACCGCCTCCACGGTGTTCCTGGTCGCGCTGGCCCTGTTCGCCTCGACACCCGCCGTCGCGGTCACCCTGTCGTTCCTCATCGGCCTCTCGGCGTTCTACACGGCCCCGGCGCTCAACGCCCGGATGTTCAACGTTGGCGGCGCCGCTCCGACGCTGGCCGGTGCGACCACGACGTCCTCGTTCAACCTGGGCAACACCGCGGGCCCCTGGCTCGGCGGTCTCGTGATCAGCGCGAACCTGGGCTTCGCCGCCACCGCCTGGGCGGGCGCCGCGATGACCGTCCTGGCGCTCGTCCTGGTCACGGCGTCGCTGCGGCTGCACAAGTCCCGGTCCCGCGTGGTCGCCCGCTCGGCCGACCGGGCGCAGGCCCCCTCGGCCGTCCGCGTGTGAGCGGGCCGGCGCCCGCACACGCGAAAGCGCCCCGCACCCGGTGGACCGGGTGCGGGGCGCTTCGGTGTTCCCCCGGCGGGCCGGGGTCACGAGTCCCTTAGGCGGGGGTGACGTTCTCCGCCTGCGGGCCCTTGGGGCCCTGGGTGACGTCGAAGGTGACCTGCTGGTTCTCCAGCAGCTCACGGAAGCCGGTCGAGTTGATCGCGGAGTAGTGGACGAAAACGTCCGGGCCGCCGCCGTCCTGCGCGATGAAGCCGAAGCCCTTTTCCGCGTTGAACCACTTCACGGTGCCGGTTGCCATGTGTTTCCCCTGTCGAGGATCGCGGGGTGCTGCCTTGTCAGTACCCCTGGGTGAGGTGATCGCCCTGGTCCTCGGACATTGCTGCACAGCAAACGCCCACGGCGTAAACCGCGGGCGTTGAGACTTCGGAACCACGACTACTGGCAAGGAAGTTAGCCGATCCGCGATCGTCTGGCTACGGGCCGCAGCCGAACCGGGGACAAGTTCCGGCCAGAGGGGTCTTTCCACCGGCCCCTCACCACCCCTGCGCCACCCTCGCGCCGGCCCGCCACGGACCCTTCGCGAGCCCTCCCGGGGACCCCGCCGAGCCCTTCTCAGGGCCTGCCCCCGGGACCCCGCCGAGCCCCTCCCCGGCCCTGCCCCCGGGGCCACCGCACGGGCGGCTTCTCAGGCCGGCCGCCCCTTCGGCCGCCGCAGCCCCGCCTCCGTGAGACGGCGCACCAGCTCCTTCGAACCGATCCGCACCGCACCGGCCCGCACCGCGTCCTCGTACCGGTGCGACGGCACGTCGTAGTGATCGCGTTCGAAGGCGCGCTCCGGGCAGCCGATGGACGCGGCGAACGCGTGCAGCTCCTCGAACGAGACGTCGCTCACCAGGTGCGACCACATCCGCCCGTGTCCGGGCCAGGTCGGCGGGTCGATGTAGAGGGTCATCCGCCGAGCCCGCCGACCCGGGCCACCACCACACCGGCCTTGCCGCACACCCAGTGCGGGTCGGGCCCCAGCTCGGGCTCCACGTCGAGCGCGTGCGGATCGCCCACGTCGCACACCGGGCACAGCGGCCAGCGCCCGTACCGCTCCAGGAGGGCGTCCTGGACGTCCTGGGCGACGAGCCCCGCGACGAACTCCGTGCCCTCGGGCCACTGCTCCACCCACCAGCGCCGGTGGGTCACCGCGTCCTCGACCATCGAGACGACGTCCGCGTGCGCCACGTCGCGCGCCGCCAGGTCCGCGAGGACCAGCGCGCGGGCGGCGTGCAGGGCTTGTTCCAGGGGTCGTACGTCGTCCATCCCCCCATTGTCACCCCGCCCGCGCCACCGCAGGCGGCGGGAGCCCGCGCGAGGAGACCGGAGGGGGAGCCCGCGCAAGGAGGCCGGAGGGGGGTTGACCGGGGAACGTGCCGAAAATATCTTTCAGAGGTGACCAACGACGTGAAGGAAAGTTTCAACCACGGCGCACCGCCCGCCCCGGCGGCCCTCGCGGCCAAGGTGCGCACGCTCGCGCCGTCCATGACGCGCTCCATGCAGCGGGTCGCCGAAGCCGTCGCCGGGGACCCGGCCGGCTGCGCGGCCCTCACGGTCACCGGCCTCGCCGAGCTCACCGGCACCAGCGAGGCCACCGTGGTGCGCACCGCCCGCCTCCTCGGCTATCCCGGCTACCGCGACCTGCGCCTCGCGCTCGCGGGTCTGGCCGCCCAGCAGCAGTCCGGCCGGGCCCCGGCCGTCACCGCGGACATAGCCGTCGACGATCCGATCGCGGACGTGGTGGCCAAGCTCGCCTACGACGAGCAGCAGACCCTCGCCGACACCGCCGCCGCCCTCGACACCGTCCAACTCGGCGCCGCGGTAGGGGCGTTGGCGGGGGCGCGCCGCATCGACATCTACGGCGCCGGCGCCTCGTCCCTGGTCGGTCAGGACCTCGCGCAGAAGCTCCTGCGCATCGGCCTCATCGCGCACGCCCACACCGATCCGCACCTGGCCGTCACCAACGCCGTACAGCTGCGCTCCGGTGACGCGGCGGTCGCCATCACCCACTCCGGCTCGACCGGCGACGTCATAGAACCGCTGCGCGTCGCCTTCGACCACGGTGCCACCACGATCGCCATCACCGGGCGCCCGGACGGCCCGGTCTCGCAGTACGCCGACCACGTCCTGACCACGTCCACGGCCCGCGAGAGCGAGCTGCGCCCGGCCGCCATGTCCTCCCGCACGAGCCAACTCCTCGTCGTGGACTGCCTGTTCATCGGCATCGCCCAGCGCACCTACGAGACGGCGGCCCCGGCCCTGTCCGCCTCGTACGAGGCGCTCGCCCACCGCCACAACCCCCGCACCCGCTAGAGCCGTACGCAGAGAAAGAGCCGCCGTCACATGACCACCCAGGACTACGCCGAGCTCCGCGCCCAGCTGGCGACCCTCACCACCGAGGCGTTCCGGCCCGAGCTCGCGGAGATCGACCGGCTGCCGACCGCCGACATCGCGCGGATCATGAACGGCGAGGACGCCACGGTCCCGGCGGCCGTGGCCGAGCGGCTGCCCGTCATCGCGGCGGCGATCGACGCGACGGCCGCGCGCATGGCGCGGGGCGGCCGGCTCGTCTACGCGGGCGCCGGCACGGCGGGGCGGCTCGGCGTCCTGGACGCGAGCGAGTGCCCGCCGACCTTCAACACCGACCCGTCCGAGGTCGTGGGCCTGATCGCGGGCGGCCCGTCCGCGATGGTCAAGGCGGTCGAGGGCGCCGAGGACTCCAAGGAGCTGGCGGCCGAGGACCTGACCGCGCTGGGCCTGACCGGGCGCGACACGGTCGTCGGCATCTCAGCCTCGGGCCGCACCCCGTACGCGATCGGCGCCGTCGAGCACGCCCGACGCCTGGGCGCGCTCACGATCGGCCTGTCCTGCAACGAGGGCTCGGCGCTGGCGGCGGCCGCCGAGCACGGCATCGAGGTGGTGGTGGGCCCCGAGCTGCTGACCGGCTCCACGCGGCTGAAGTCCGGGACGGCGCAGAAGCTGGTCCTCAACATGATCTCGACGATCACCATGATCCGGCTCGGCAAGACCTACGGGAACCTGATGGTGGACGTCCGGGCCTCCAACGAGAAGCTCCGCGCCCGTTCGCGCCGCATCGTGGCGCTGGCCACCGGCGCGGACGATCCGGAGATCGAGGCCGCGCTCGCCGCCACGGACGGCGAGGTGAAGAACGCCATCCTGGTCATCCTCGGCGGCGTCGGGGGCGCGACGGCGGCCCGCCTGCTCGCCGACTCGGGCGGCCACCTGCGCGCCGCCCTGCACGCGGCCCTCTGACCCCTCCGCCCCCGGACACCCACAAGGCTCCCCCGGCCCCGCACAGCGGCTCCCCCCGGCCCCGCACAGCAAGGCACCAGCACCATGGCACCAGAGAACAAGAACCGCGCCACCGCCGCCGCGATCCTCCCCCTCGTCGGCGGCGCCCGGAACATCGACTCCGTCGCCCACTGCATGACCCGGCTCCGCCTGGGCCTCAAGGACCGGGCGCTGGTCCAGGACGACGCCCTCAAGGCCCTGCCCGCGGTGCTCGGGGTGGTGGAGGACGACACCTACCAGATCGTGCTCGGCCCCGGCACGGTCGCGAAGGTGGCCCCGGAGTTCGAGGCGCTGCTGGCCGCGGAGCCTGCCGAGGATCCCGGCCCCGGTGCAGCGGCCCCCGGCACCCACGCGGCGGGCGCCGACACCCATACAACAGCGGCCGAGTTGGCCGCGCGCGGCTCGGACCTGAGGGCGGCCCGTAAGGCGAGGAACGCCACCCCCGTCAAGCTGGCCCTGCGCAGGATCGCCAACATCTTCGTGCCGCTGATCCCGGCCCTGATCGGCTGCGGCATCATCGCCGGGCTCAACGGCCTGCTGGTGAACCTGGGTTGGCTGACCGGCCTGACCCCCTCCCTCGCCGCCATCGCCTCGGGGTTCATGGCACTGATCGCGGTGTTCGTGGGGTTCAACACGGCGAAGGAGTTCGGCGGCACTCCGGTCCTGGGCGGCGCGGTGGCGTCGATCATCGTCTTCGCGGGCGTCGCGAAGGTCACCGTCTTCGGCCAGACGCTGGCGCCGGGCCAGGGCGGGGTGCTGGGCGCCCTCGGCGCGGCCCTGCTCGCGGTGTACGTCGAGAAGTGGTGCAGGCGCTGGGTCCCGGAATCCCTGGACGTCCTCGTCACCCCCACCCTGACGGTCCTGGTCTCCGGCCTCGTCACGCTGTACGGCCTGATGTTCGTGGCGGGCGAGGTCGCCACCGGCATCGGACACGGCGCCAACTGGCTCCTGGACCACACGGGCGTGTTCGCGGGCCTGGTCCTGGGCGGGCTGTTCCTTCCGCTGGTCATGCTGGGCCTGCACCAGGCCCTGATCCCGATCCACACCACCCTCATCGAGCAGCAGGGCTACACGGTCCTGCTGCCGATCCTGGCGATGGCGGGCGCGGGGCAGGTGGGCTGCGCGGTGGCGGTGTACCTGCGGGCGCGGCACAACGAATCGCTGCGCACCACGATCAAGTCGGCGCTCCCGGCCGGTTTCCTCGGTGTGGGCGAACCGCTGATCTACGGCGTCTCGCTGCCGCTGGGCCGCCCGTTCGTCACGGCCTGCGCGGGCGGAGCGGCGGGCGGCGCGTTCGTGGGGCTGTTCTCGATGCTGGGCGACAAGGTGGGCTCCACGGCGATCGGCCCTTCGGGCTGGGCCCTGTTCCCCCTCCTCCAGGGCAACCACGGCCTGGCGACGACGGTCGCGATCTACGCGGGCGGCCTGGCGACGGGCTACGCGGTGGGCTTCCTGGCCACGTACTACTTCGGCTTCACCCGCGACTCCCTGGCCGCCCTGAACCCGGCGCCCGCCACGCCGACCGCGCCCCCGGACCACCCGGAACACACCCCGGCCCCGGCCCGGGCCTGAGCGGCGGGCGCCCTCACGCCTCCGGAGGGCGCCCTTACGCCGCCGGAGGGTGCCCCTTCGCCGACCACTCCTCGAACTCCGCCACCACGTTCCGCAGCCGCCACGGCGCCTCCTTCAGGAACATGTCGCGGATCTCGGGGACCGGCACCGCCGCCGGCCAGTAGTCGTCGTCCTCGTACAGGTCCTCGTGGTCCGGGTCCTCCATCGGGTCGCCCGGGACGCCGACGAACGGGCCGTCCCACGCCGTGAAGTCCGTCGTCGGGTTCACCTTCCACACCGCGCCCGCCCGTACGCACACCTCGCCGAGGTACCACGCCGGCGCCGCCACCCGGGGTGTGTCCTGGGCCGCGCGTACGTCCTCCCACTCCCGCTCCGCGAAGTCCGCCCGCACCGCGCGCTCCAGCGCGTCGAGGGAGGACGGTGTGAAGTCCCACGGGCCCGGGTGCGCGGCGGCCCACTCCCCGAACGCCGCCTCCTGCTCCGCCAGCCAGGCGCCGAGCCGGGGATGGTCCGTCCACTGCTGCTCGCTCATGGGGCCCGAGCGTACGGGAGAGGTGTAAGAGGCTTGTGGAGATGGGGCGTTGGGAGTTTGGGGGACGCGGAAACTGTGTGTCCCCTGTGGGTCGATGGGGCTAGCGTGTGGTGCCGCGCGACACCATCGAGCACGGGGGCCCCTGGTGTCGCGACACGCTCCACGCCCACCTGTCATGGGCTCCCGGGGAAAGACACGTTCGCGTGAACCATCCGATAGTCCCGCCGTCCGCGGCGGGGACGAGCCGATCGCTCGTGCCGACCGCCTCCACGAGGCCGTCATCCGCACCCACCCGCCGCCGGCACCTCTGGGCGCGCGCCGCCGTGGCCCTGGCCACCGTCGGCCTCCTCTCCGTCAGCGGCCTGCCGCAGCTCCAGGGCACCGCCGACGCCGCGACCAAGGCGATGCCCTGCGAGCAGATGTTCAAGCTGAAGGGCAAGCCGACCGACCCGGGCAAATTGCCCTGGGCCAAGGGCGACGCGACCCGGCCCGAGGCCGACTGGGACTCCTACGGGTTTCCCAACCAGCGCCAGGCCATGGACGGCCTGACCCTGCCCGACGACCCGGCCGAGCGCGACAAGATCCTCGGCAAGCTCACCCTGCCGTACAAGAAGTACGCGGAGGGCACGCCCGAGCGGGTCTACGCCACGTACAAGGACTACCTGTCGCGCAACGGCAACACCGACACCAAGTACGGCGGCTTCGGCAACTGGCTGAACGAGGCCTACATCGAGGTGTACGGGCGCAATCCGCGCGGCGAGGCCTTCCACGGCAAGGTCGTCAAGGACCTCGGGCTGCTCGGCCCGGACTGGATCTGCGAGGAGACCCTCGACGTCACGGATCCGGACACCAACAAGCCGTACAAGCGGCGCTTCGACGCGGTCAACCACAAGACCAAGGAAGTCCTGGAGATCAAGTCCGGGGGCAACCACGACAGTTCGCAGGCGCCGAAGGACCGCGCGTTCCTGAAGGACCCGAAGTACAAGGACTACAAGCTGCGTTACGCCTTCGGGCAGCCGCAGTCCGAGGACACCGCCCGCTACACCGCCGGCCTCAAGAAGCTCGGCGGGCAGGGCCGCGTCACCACCTACGAGCACGTCTCCACGCCGGAGGCGCAGTTCAAGCCCGGCAAGTACACGGCGCAGGACACCGCGCGCAGCATCGGCCGCGGCTCCGACGTCGTCCGCCAGTCGCCGGCCACCCCGGCCGACATGGCCCGGCAGATGCAGCGCGTCCGGGCCGGCGACCCGACGGGCCTGCGCGTGCGCGGCCCCGGCGGCGTCGACTTCTCCACCCTGGAGCTGCGCTACGTCGGCAAGCCGGTCAAGGGCCAGGGTCTCAACTACTCCTTCTCCGCCAACAAGGTGGACGAGTCGGCGGGCCTCGGCTACGGAGGCCGGCAGAAGGCCGAGCTGATCTCCGACTCGTTCTTCACCTGGCTCGCGCTGACCCCGGAGAAGTTCTGGGTGAACCTCAACCCGGACGAGCCCGACCGCGTCATGGACAAGACGTTCGGCACGACCGACGCGGGCCGCGTGCTGCTCCAGGCCGACCTGGAGATGAAGCACGACTACGCCAAGGACATGGATCCGCGCACCGGCGTCGGCAAGCAGCTCTTCGACAAGCTGGCCGCCGAGAACATCCCCTGCACCCATGGCGTGCGCAACTGGATCGTGCCCAAGCCGGCCGAGGTCCGCGAGCAGGACGGCGGCCTCTACATCCTGGACGCCCCGCTCAAGGTCAACTCCGTTCCGCAGGAGGTCAACACCCCCAGCCCGAACGGCAAGTGCAACCTGACCGAGGCCCAGCACAAGCGGGTCACGCAGCTCATGGACGCCCTGATCGTGCCGGACATCGAGAAGAAGGTGAACGGCGACGCCAAGTACGCCGATCTGCGCGCGGTCTACAACGCGCGGGTCGCGGCCGAGTGGATCCGCCAGCAGGACACCAAGTCGCCGACGGACTACCACGCGATCATCAACAGCAACAAGGCGACCGACTGGCCCCTGCGCGGCAAGAACGCCTCCTGGACGCCCAAGCAGACGTACGACGACTACGTGAAGTCCTTCACCCAGGGCGACTACAGCTACCCCTGCGAGAAGGCCGGCCGCCCCGGCACCTGCGTCATGGGCGGTGTCGACTTCTCCAAGTCGCCCAAGCAGAATGTCACTCAGGCCAAGTTCACCGCCGAGCACCAGCACCTGCCGCGCACCACCGACATCTCCGTCAGGGCGATGACGGACGACGCGGAGAACAAGGCGCTGCTCGCGCTCGGCGGCAACACCGCCGCCCACACGGGCACCGGCGGCACCCCGACCCCGACCCCCACCCCGAGCCACACCGCCGGGCCCTCCACCCCGCCGTCGTCCACCCCGGCCCCGGCCCCCTCCGGGCAGGGCGCCCACAAGCCCGCCCCCGCCGACCCGCACGCGAGCGGCGGCCTCGCCAACACCGGCACCCGGATCGCCACGCTCGCGGGCGTGGCCCTGGCCCTGGTGGGCCTGGGCGCCGGCCTGGTCTGGCTCCGGCGCCGCCGGGGCGGGCTGAACTAGGCCCCGTCCCGACCGGCCCCAGGCCCCGTCCCTACCGGCCTAGGACCGGCCCTCAGGACCGCTCACGCCTCGACCGAAGGGGCGCCGCCCTCCAGCGGCGCCCCTTTGCCGTACGTCCCGGCCAGTACGGCCACGAGCCGCAGCGCCATGTCCATGTTGCAACGCCCCAGGTCCACCAGCGGGAACAGGACGTGTCCCCCGCACGTCAGCGGGTCGATCCTGAGCGACGGGAGCACCACCCCGGCCCGGGCCAGCTCCCTGCGCAGCTGCTCCACGGCCTCCTCCGCCGCCCGCACCCGCTCCATCGCGGTCAGTGCCATCTGCCTTGCCCTCCTGCACACCGAGTGTTTCGCTTTCCTCACCCAGCGTGGCCGAATCCGGCTAGCCTGACTACCGACGGCAACCCAACAACCCCGCATGTACAGGGAGTTGCCCATGCCAGGCCCCAAGGACCTCGACCCCTCCTCCTCGCCCCGCGCCTTCCTCGGCGCCGAACTCCGCTTCGCCCGCGAAAAGTCCGGCCTCACCCAGGACGAACTCGGCCAGCCCCTCTTCGTCTCCGGCTCCTTCATCGGCCAGCTGGAGTCCGGCACGCGCCGCATGCACCTCGAATACGCCCGCCAGATCGACCAGATCCTGGGCACGGACGGGTTCTTCAGCCGCAACTGCGTCGCGGCGGCCAAGTCGAAGTACCCGGACCACTTCGCCGAGGCGGCAGAGGCGGAGGCTGTGGCCACGACCATCCGTCAGTACGCGCCCTCACTCATCCCGGGGCTCCTCCAAACCGAGGCATACGCGCGCGCCGTCTTCCGTGCCCACCGCCCCACCGCGACGGAAGAAACCATCGACGAACTCGTATCCGCCCGATTGGAACGCACCCGGCTCCTCGACGATCCAACAACCCCCTTGATGTGGGCAGTACTCGACGAGTCGGTGCTGCGGCGCAACGTGGGTGGCAACCCGGTCATGGCCGAAGCCTTGGCCCATGTCGCCGGCCTCGGGTTCCGTCATCGCATCATCGTGCAGGTGCTGCGGTTCAGCGTCGGAGCGCACGCCGCCATGAGCGGTGCCCTCAAGCTGATGGCCTTCAACGACGCCCCGCCCCTGGCATTCATCGACGGCCTGGGCACCGGGCGGCTGGAAGACGATCCGGCAATCGTCGCGCGCCACGAACTGACCTACGATCTGGTAGGGGCCAGCGCACTGTCACCCTCGGAATCCCTGGCCCTGATCGAGTCAGTGGCAGAGGATTACGCCCATGAGGATCAGCCCTGAGTACGACCTGAGCAAGGCCAGTTGGCACAAGTCCAGCTACAGCGGCGGAGAAGGCGGCGACTGCCTGGAGATCGCCCGCTGGCAGAAGTCGACCTACAGCGGCGGGGAGGGCGGCAACTGCCTCGAAGTGGGCCACTGGCGCAAGTCCACGCACAGCGGCAGCAGCGGCGGCGACTGCCTCGAAGTCCGTGACGACATCCCGCACATCGTCCCCGTCCGGGACTCGAAGACGGCCCCGCACGGCCCGATGCTCGTGTTCCGAGCCCCGGCATGGGGTGCCTTCATCGAGAACGTGAAGGCGTCCAACACAGGCTCCTGAACAGGCGGTTGACGCACCCCGAGCCGGTCACCCTTCCCAGGGCGGCCGGCTCGATCGCGTACGGCTCGAAGCTCAAGCGTCCCGCGCCGAGCGGTGCTGGAAATCGAATGGGAGGCGGGTCTCAACCCGCCCACCCTCCCTGCGAGTTGGCAGCTCGGTGGCTGCCGAACACTTTCCGCGTTCGACTTGCAACGGAGGGTGACAACGGTCTAGCGTCCCAGACACCAAAGAGCCCCCGACAGGCGCTGAAACACCTGCGGGGGCTGGCCGAAGATCGTTAGGAGCGATCAGACGGCGCGACCACCTCGATCGAAACAGGCGATCTCCGATGGCTGACAGCTACTTTAGTACCGACCCCTTCGCCGCGCAGCCGGACCGGCATCCCATGGCCAGTCCGGGTTACGGAAAGCAGCGCGTTCCCGGCGAACTGGCGCGCACGAACGACGACTTCCTGCACCTGACGCCCCGTGAGGCGGCGGTCGCCGGATACATAGACCGGCTGCCCGAGGGCGCGGACATGTCCGTGAAGACGCTGGCCAAGGTGCTGCCGTACGGGCAGTGCGCCCTGCGGACAGCGCTGCAACGGCTGGTAGCGGCAGGGCACGTGCGGCGGGGACGGGAACATGTGCGCGGCTCGGACAGTGCGCGCTGGGTGACCCGGACCTGGTTCTCGCGTACGGCGCGGGACGACGCGTGGTGGGCGGAATTCACCCGTGGGGGTGGCGGCGACAACTCCCCGCAGCCCCCTCCCCCGCCCCCGCCCCCGCAGGCGCCCCCACCACCCTCCACACCGCCACCAACGCCCCGGCCACCGTCCTCGCTGACGCCGTCCCCGACGCCTCCCTCACCGCCGCAGACGTCCTCCCGCCCCGCTCGGGTCACGGCTCAACCGGGCACCCGGAGCCGGGCGTTGGTCCTGCTCGCGGCGCTGGGTCGCACCGCACCGGCGCTGTCCCTGTCGGCACGGGAGTGCGCGGAGCTTGAACCGCTGGCCGCCGCCTGGTTCGACCGGGGTGCGGCGGAACAGGACGTGCTGCGCGCCCTGACCGCCGGGCTCCCCACCCCGGTGCACAGCCCGGCGGCGCTGACCCGGACCCGCCTCATCAACAAGCTGCCCCCGGAACCCCCACCCCCCGCGCGCCCGACGCTACGAATCCTGGAGTGCGTGAAGTGCGGGGCCCCGGGACGTGCCGAGGTCCTGCCGGGCGGCGAGTGCGCGGCGTGCCGGGGCGCACCGGCCCCGCGTCCGCCCGGCACGACCCTGTCCTCGGACCGGGTCCGCGCCCTGGCCGCCGAGGCCCGCGCGGCAGCGGTCCGCCCGGGATGCGGCTGAGGGGGTGCGGCTGCGGGGTGGGTGCGGCTGAGGGATGGGTGCGGCTGAGGGGGTGCGCGCTGAGGGGTGGGTGCGGTTGAGGGGGTGCGCGCTGCGGGGTGGGTGCGGCTGAGGGGGTGGGTGCTGCGGCCTCGGGCCCGGCCGACGTCAGCCCGCGCTGCGCGCGCGACGCCGCCTCAGAGCCACCCCAAGCAGCCCGCCGACCAGGACAAGGCCCGCCCCAACCCCCCATGCGACAGCGGGGTTTGACCACCATCCGGAGCCACTCACCACGGACCCGCCGACTCGCAAGGGGGCGCCGGCCGGGGTCGGGGCGTGGGGGGCGTGGGGTGCGTGGGGTGCGGGCGGGGGGTTGAGGTCGGGCAGGGGGTAGACGTCCGGGGGGCCCGGGTCGCCGGGGGTCTCCAGGGCGATGCGGGGGCGGACGATCCCGTACCCGATCGAATCGTTCCGCTTCGAGCCGTCGGTGGGGGCGCCGAGGGTGTTCAGCATGACGCGGAGGACTTGGTTGTTGGTCCACTCCGGGTGGGCGGACCAGATGAGCGCGGCTGACGCGGATGCCAGTGCTGTGGCATCGCTTGTGCCATCGCTCTTGCAGAGCCCGGTTCTGCCTCCGCAGGGGTGGACCATGTCCTCGCCCGGCGCGGCCATGTCCACCTGGGGGCCGTACTGGGACCATGCGGTCCGGCGAAGATCCTTGCCGACCGCGCCTACCCCCACTACGCCCGGGGTGGCGGCCGGGTACTCGACCTCGTTGCCGCTGTCCCCACTGTTCCCAACCGCAGCGAAGACCAGCGCCCCTTTGTCCAGGGCATACTTCACCGCTGCGGTCAGCTGAGGTGAGCCTTCAACGCTCCCCAGAGAGATATTGATAACTCTCGCGTTGTGGTCGACTGCGTAGCGAATCGCCTGGGGAGCGATCGCGTTGAACCGGTTGTCGCCTTCAGCTTGGTTGACGTCACCTGATTTAGGCATACGGACTGCGAGGATCTTTGCGCCTGGTGCGAGACCAAAGGCGCCGCTCCCTCCGCCTCGTGCTCCCGTTCCAGCGATAAGCCCGGCCATGCTGGTGCCGTGGCCCTCAACGTCGTACTGTTCGCCGCCTGGTAGCCCCTGTGCAAAGTCCTTACCTGGCAGGACTTGCCCGAGCAAGTCGGGGTTGGTCGAATCGACGCCTGAGTCGATCACGGCGACGGTGATGCCTGTGCCTCTACTGGTGCGCCACATGTCGTCCGCCTTCATGGCGTCGAGGAACCATTGCTTTTCACGTGTCGACTCCGCGCAGGCTGACGTGGTTGCCGCTTCCATCAGCAAAAGGCCACACAAAATCGATGCCGCAGCGGACCCGCGCCTGCGCCGAACACTGCTAGTTGGCATGAGTTCCTCTCGCACCTTCCCGCGCACCTCAGTCGATGACGGGTGGCACAACTCGTGGGTCAGCGCGCAGCCACGTCTCATCGTCTTCGACGAGATTGCCTCGGACACTCCCGCCGGCGTCCCGCTGCGATCGTCCATTTTGTGAGTCTCGGGGCGGTCGTCCGCCGCCAGGGGCTGCGCCAACCGGACTCCCAGCGACCGGCCTTCCGCCATAAACGCCTGCTCGTTCTTCACCTGCGACGGAGGGAACGGGACGGGGGCCAGTCGCTCGTACCGCGTGCTGTTGACTTCCGCCGCCCACCCCCCTGCCTTGAGCGACCGGACCGTGAGTCTGCGGAGTCGGGATTGAACGACCACCCGTGATGCCGGAACTGCTGCCAGGCATGCGGACCGCATTGCGACCGGGCGGACTCTGCCTGGGCCCCGACGGAGTTTGCTCCCAGGCCGTGTTGCGTTCCGGGACGACCCGGATTGAAGGCGCGCTCAGCCCGTCGGGTAAGGCTGGCTGATACGCACTCACTGCCGGGGCACCACCGTCGGTGGTCGGTCCAGACAAGTTCGCAGCGTGCCCTGTTGTGCGTGCAGAGGCTGGCATCGAGGCCACCGAGTCAGCGTCCATATGCACACGGCGCCAGGCATTCGCCCGAACAGAGGGATCAGATGCGACGACGTCCGGCCGGTACGACTGAGCAGGCGCGAAAGAGGCGGACGCGTGTGCATGCGCTGGGGCACTGCGGGCGAGGGGACCAGCATCCTGGCCCGCCGGAACCGAGCCAATGTCCGTGCCATTTCGGTCGCGCAACCGGACGTGCTCCGGCACGATCGCAGTCGGCATCGACGGAAACCGGGGCCGCTCAAGGGCGTTCAACTGGGTTTCGCAGTGCCGGTAGGCCTGGCTCAGCTTTCTCATTTGGGTCACCGCCTCCTGGCGGAGCCGTTCACGGTCCGATTCCAGGGGCGTCGGTTCTTGTGGGTGCTCGCGGGGGGCCCGCGCCGGGTTTGGGGGCGGGGTGGCTCGGGGCATGGCCGCCTGGGCCGTGGCGATGGCGGATGCGGCCTGGGTCAGCCATTTTGCGGAGCCTTCGCTGAAGTCGCCCAGGCGGAGCGCGGCGTTGGCCAGGTCCGCGCTCCAGGTGCGGAACGCGTCCGCGCCCGCACCCTTCCACTCCACCCACTGGGGGCGGACCTTCAGGTCGTCCGCGATCGTGCGGATCTCCTGGGCCGCGGCGGCCAGCCGGTCGGCCGCTTGTTGGACCGTGCCTCCGTTCGCCCGGTCCAGCCAGGCCAGCATCGCCTCGTGGCTCATTCCCTCGAAGGGGGTGCTCGCGCCCATCAGATCGTGCCTCCGGTGTCGCCGCCGGGGCGGGGCTTGCCCGGGGCCGGGGCGGGCCGGGCAGGGGCGGGGCCGTAGTGCTTTCTGGTCTCCTCGCTGATCGCGGCCATCCGTCGGCGGACGTCCTCGTCAATGTTCTGGTAGCCCTCGTGCGAGGCGAGGACCGCGATGCCCATGCCTTCAAGGGAGTCCGCCAGCAGAGTCGACAGGGTTTCCAGTTCGGCGATCACCCTGTCGTAGGAGGCGAACAGGCCCGATGCCTCGTGGAAGGCGGCGGCCCCGCCGCCGAACTGGTCGCGGGCCACGCGCTGTTGACCCACTTCGTGCGGGCCGGCCGGTGACCCTTTGAGGGTGCGGAGCAGTTCGTCCACCCGGCGCCGGAACGTCGTGAAGGACGACAGCTCGGCGACCACGTCGCCCGCCGCCGCGGCCCCCACGTCCAGCACGCCGAACATCCGGGGCGGTGGATGCGGCGCTCCCTCATCCTCGCTCGTCGCCAACACCCCTCCCTTGTTGCGCACTTGGCTCCCACCTTAGTCGTCACTTGTTGCGCTTCGCGTCCGAATGGGCGCGGAGTGTGACGGCCGGTGACGGTCCGAGGCGGGGGTGGGGTGGCGGTTCGCCGAGGCTACTTGGCTTGCTTCAGGGTGATGCCGCCGTTGGCGCTCGTCAGCGTCAGGTGGTGGGGGGCGGAGGGGTCGTCGGGTATGCCGAGAGCCTGGCGGCCGTGGCTGGTGCGGGCCGAGACGCGGTAGGGGGCGCGCGGGGCCGTCACCGTGATGCTGCCGTTGCTGGAGCGGGCCGTGATGTCCTGGGCCGTGTCGGGCGAGAGGGAGATCGAGCCGTTCGATGTGGTGGCCGTGGTGTTCGCGCCCTTCAGGCCGTCCGCGTCGATCGCGCCGTTGCTCGTGCGGATGTCGACCGGGCCCGTCGCGCCGCGCACCTTCACTCCGCCGTCGTCGGTGGACACCTGCACCTGACCCACGGACGACAGGCTCAGCCGGCCCGCTCGTGTCGTGCCCGTGACGGGGACGCCCGCCGGGACGTCCACCACGTAGTCCACCGAGCAGTGGCCCGCGCAACCGCCGAGGACCAGTACGCCGTTGTCCACCCGGAACGTCGGATCCTGCGGCTTCGACTTGCCCCGGTAGGTGACCTCGCGGTGCACGGACGCCTGGGTCAGCTTGTTCTTGCCGCGCACCCGGAAGCCGTCCGCTCGGCCGTCTATGCGTACCGCGGTGATGCGGTCCTTGAGCTTCGCGTCGTCCTTGAACGTCGTGTCGCCCATCGCGTCCATCGAGCCGCACGCGCCCAGCGCGACGACCGCGAGCGCGGTCAGGCTCGCTGCCGCGACGGTACGGATCAGCCGGCGTGCGGTACGCATGAAACTCCCCCAGGTGTACGTCAGTCGGCTGTGTGCCGATCAGGGCCGGTCGCGCCCTCCGATCACCAAGTTAGCCCCGCCCGAAGGCCTTCACCATGGAGCCAGCACCACCTTCGATGGGTGGGAAAACCGAACCCCGCACACTGCGCGAACCACGGGAGAAGTCCGGAAGAAGTGCGGGAGAGGTTCGGAGGTGGACGTGCGGGAGAGGTTCGGGGAACGCCCGAGGGCGGCACCCCCGCGATGGGGGTGCCGCCCTCGGTTACGACCAGGAGCTGCTGAGCCGGGGCTCAGAAGTCCATGTCACCGCCCGGCATGCCGCCCGGAGCGGCCGCGGCGGCCTTCTCCGGCTTGTCGGCGATGACGGCCTCGGTGGTGAGGAAGAGCGCCGCGATGGAGGCGGCGTTCTGCAGCGCGGAGCGCGTGACCTTCGCCGGGTCGATGATGCCCTCGGCGATCATGTCGACGTACTCGCCGGTCGCGGCGTTCAGACCGTGGCCGACGGCCAGGTTGCGCACCTTCTCCACGACGACGCCACCCTCGAGACCACCGTTGACGGCGATCTGCTTGAGCGGGGCCTCCAGGGCGAGCTTCACGGCGTTGGCGCCGGTCGCCTCGTCACCGTCGAGCTCAAGCTTCTCGAAGACCGCGGAAGCCTGGAGCAGGGCCACGCCACCACCGGCGACGATGCCCTCCTCGACGGCCGCCTTCGCGTTGCGAACGGCGTCCTCGATGCGGTGCTTGCGCTCCTTGAGCTCGACCTCGGTGGCCGCGCCCGCCTTGATGACGGCCACGCCGCCGGCGAGCTTGGCGAGGCGCTCCTGGAGCTTCTCGCGGTCGTAGTCCGAGTCGCTGTTCTCGATCTCGGCGCGGATCTGGTTGACGCGGCCCTGGACCTGGTCGCTGTCACCGGAGCCGTCGACGATCGTCGTCTCGTCCTTGGTGATGACGACCTTGCGGGCGCGGCCGAGCAGGTCGAGACCGGCGTTCTCCAGCTTGAGGCCGACCTCCTCGGAGATGACGGTGCCGCCCGTGAGGATGGCGATGTCGCCGAGCATGGCCTTGCGGCGGTCACCGAAGCCCGGGGCCTTGACGGCGACGGACTTGAAGGTGCCACGGATCTTGTTGACGACCAGGGTCGACAGGGCCTCGCCCTCGACGTCCTCGGCGATGATCAGCAGCGGCTTGCCGGACTGCATGACCTTCTCGAGGAGCGGCAGCAGGTCCTTGACCGAGCTGATCTTCGAGTTGACGATCAGGATGTACGGGTCGTCGAGCGACGCCTCCATACGCTCCATGTCGGTGGCGAAGTACGCCGAGATGTAGCCCTTGTCGAAGCGCATGCCCTCGGTGAGCTCGAGCTCGAGACCGAAGGTCTGCGACTCCTCGACCGTGATGACGCCTTCCTTGCCGACCTTGTCCATCGCCTCGGCGATGAGTTCGCCGATCTGGGTGTCGGCGGCGGAGATGGAGGCCGTCGAAGCGATCTGCTCCTTGGTCTCGACATCCTTCGCCTGCTCCAGGAGGGCGGCGGAGACGGCCTCGACGGCCTTCTCGATGCCGCGCTTCAGGGCCATCGGGTTGGCGCCGGCGGCGACGTTGCGCAGACCCTCGCGCACCAGGGCCTGGGCGAGGACGGTCGCGGTGGTCGTTCCGTCACCGGCGACGTCGTCCGTCTTCTTGGCGACTTCCTTGACCAGCTCGGCGCCGATCTTCTCGTACGGGTCCTCGAGCTCGATCTCCTTGGCGATGGAAACACCATCGTTGGTGATCGTGGGGGCGCCCCACTTCTTCTCGAGGACGACGTTGCGGCCCTTGGGGCCGAGGGTGACCTTGACGGCGTCGGCGAGCTGGTTCATCCCGCGCTCGAGACCGCGCCGTGCCTCCTCGTCGAACGCGATGATCTTGGCCATGTGAAGTGGTCCTCCCGGACAGGGGTGGCGTTCTTCGTGGATCGCGCTCGTGCCCGCGACGGACGGCCTGCAGCCCTTGTGGTTCCTTGCCCCACCCGGGTTGCGGGCCTCACTGGCCCGATCCAAGTTCTGTCACTCTCACCTGGAGAGTGCTAAGCCCAATGATTAGCACTCGGCACCTGCGAGTGCAAGCGAGTCTCTTGAACCGGGCGCTCTGATTTGCCCTGCGGGTCGGCCTGTCCCGGGGGCGCCGCCCCGGGGGCCCGCGGATGCCACCCGGGGCCGCCCGCCCCCCGGGGCCCGGGGTGTGCGCAGTTCCCCGCGCCCCTCAACCCCTCGTCCGTGTGCGGGCCGTGCTCGCTCCTCGCGCCGTTCCCCGCGCCCCTCGAACCCCCTCTCCCCTGCGGGCCGTGGTCGCTTCTCGCGCAGTTCCCCGCGCCCCCAAAAACCTCGGTCGCATGCGGACCGTGCCCGCTTGCTCGCGCAGTTCCCCGCGCCCCTGGCAGGGCTGGGGGTGCCCGGGGGTTGCGCAGTTCCCCGCACCCCTTGGCTCCGCGGTCGTGTGCGGACCGCGGTCGCTTCTCGCGCAGTTCCCCGCGCCCCTAGCAGCACTGGTGCTGGCCCGCATCGGCCACCTCAGCCCGTCCGGCGATTGAGGACGAGCGCCGTTCAGGCGCGAAAGCGGGGGTGCAGGGGGCGCAGCCCCCGCCGGGGTTCGAGGGGCGGAGCCCCTCAGCGGGTCTGGGGCGCAGCCCCAGGGGCCGAACCCTTCAACCCGCGTCACGGGCGGGCGGGTGGGCAAGCCCCCTGGGGGGTCTGGGGCGCAGCCCCAGGGCTCAGCCGATACAACCCCCTGCACGGGCGGGCGGGTGGGCAAGCGCCTCGGGGTCTGGGGCGCAGCCCCAGGGAGCCGGTGCCCAGCCAACCCCCGTCACGGGCGGGCCGGTGGGCAAGCGCCCCCGGGGTCTGGGGCGGAGCCGCAGGGGCCCGCGCCCTTCGAACCCTGCACGGGCGGCCGGGCAAGCGCTCGGGGCCCGGGGCGGAGCCCCAGGGGGAGGGGATGCGTGAAGGGGGCCACCTTTGGGGGTGGCCCCCTTCATGCCTGCTTGCGTCGGTGGTCGATCGCGCCGAGATCAGACGGCGAGCTTGACCATGTCCGCCTGCGGACCCTTCTGGCCCTGCGAGATCTCGAACTCGACTCGCTGACCTTCTTCAAGGGTGCGGTAACCGTCCATCTGGATCGCGCTGTAGTGGACGAAAACATCCGCACCACCGTCGACCGCGATGAAGCCGTACCCCTTCTCCGCGTTGAACCACTTGACGGTGCCCTGAGCCATGCCTAACTCCCCTATTACTGGCCCTTGCACGGGACCACACTTCGCGGACCCGGGTCAGACCTGCACCCTCCGACAGGAGAGGGTGTGCGCCGGAACGCGTCGACCGCGGCTGAATGTATCTGCCCAACTGCCCTCTGCAACAGGTCAATCGGACGAGAATTCCGGGCACGCGAGGAGAGCGGAATGCCATCAATTCAACATTCCGGGGCAAGTCGGGCCGGGCAAAGCGCACTTAAGGCGCAAAGGGCTCTCACACTTTGACCCCATGTTGTCGCGTTCTCATATGCGCTCGGCACACGAAGCGAAGGGGCTTCCCCAACTGTACCCCGCTCAACCATGTTGAATTGCCCCCTCCGCTTCTCGTGCGGAGGGGGCAATTCCGAATACCGCGCGCGGCGTTCGGCGGGTGCAGGGGTGCTGCGGCGTTCAGCCGCCAGCGACCGCCGGGATGATCGAGACACCGGCACCGTCGGGCGTGGCCGTCTCCAGGCCCTGCTCGAAGCGGACGTCGTCGTCGTTGACGTACACGTTGACGAAGCGGCGCAGCTTGCCCTGGTCGTCCAGGACGCGCGCGGCGATGCCCGTGTGGTTCTTCTCCAGGTCGGCGATGACCTCGGCGAGGGTGGTGCCCTCGGCGGCGACCTCGGCCTGGCCGCCCGTGTAGGTGCGCAGGATGGTGGGGATGCGGACGTTCACGCTCATGGTGTCGGTGCTCCTAGTCGTTCGGCAGTGCTCAGTGGGCGAGGCCCGCGTCGCGGAAGGCGTCCAGGCTGGGACGGATGGTCGCGGTCGCCTGGGAGGTGGCCGCCACCGCGTCCAGGGTCTTGAGCCCGTCACCGGTGTTGAGCACGACGGTGGTGAGCGACGGGTCGAGGAGGCCGGCCTCGATGAGCTTGCGCGTCACGCCGACCGTCACACCGCCCGCGGTCTCCGCGAAGATGCCCTCGGTGCGGGCGAGCAGCTTGATGGCGTCCACGATCTGCTCGTCGTTCACGTCCTCCACCGCACCGCCCGTGCGGCGCGCGATGTCCAGGACGTAGGGGCCGTCCGCCGGGTTGCCGATGGCGAGCGACTTGGCGATGGTGTCGGGCTTCTGCGGGCGTACGACGTCGTGGCCGGCCTTGAAGGCGGTCGACACCGGGGAGCAGCCCTCGGCCTGGGCGCCGAAGATCTTGTACGGCTTGTCCTCGACCAGGCCGAGCTTGATCAGCTCCTGGAGGCCCTTGTCGATCTTGGTGAGCTGGGAGCCCGAGGCGATCGGGATGACCAGCTGGTCGGGGAGCTGCCAGCCGAGCTGCTCGCAGATCTCGTACGCCAGCGTCTTGGAACCCTCGCCGTAGTACGGCCGCAGGTTGACGTTGACGAAGCCCCAGCCCTCGCCCAGCGGGTCGCCGATGAGCTCGGAGCAGAAGCGGTTGACGTCGTCGTAGTTGCCCTCGATGCCGACGAGCTCGCCGCCGTACACCGCGGCCATGACGACCTTGCCCTGCTCCAGGTCGTGCGGGATGAACACGCAGGAGCGGAAGCCGGCCCGGGCGGCGGCGGCGCCGACGGCTCCGGCCAGGTTTCCGGTGGAGGAGCAGGAGAGCGTGGTGAAGCCGAAGGCTCGGGCGGCCTCGAGGGCCTGGGCGACGACACGGTCCTTGAAGGAGTGCGTCGGGTTGCCGGAGTCGTCCTTGACGAACAGCTTGCCGGGCTCGACGCCCAGCTCGCGGGCCAGGTTCTCGGCCTTGACGAGCTTGGTGAAGCCGGGGTTCAGGTTCGGTTTGTCGGCGACGTCCGCGGGGACGGGCAGCAGCGGGGCGTAACGCCAGATGTTCTCGGGACCGGACTCGATCTGCTTGCGCAGCGCCTCGGGGTCGCCGAGCGGCAGGTCATAAGCCACTTCGAGCGGTCCGAAACACAGTTCGCAGGCGAAGATCGGGCCAAGTTCGAAACGCTCGCCGCACTCGCGGCAGGAAAGCCCGGACGCGGGACCGAGGTCGACGGCGGTGCGGGAGGCAACAGTCTGTGCAGACATGGAGGGAGGCCCTTTCTCCTCATCTTCCTCATGGCGAACCTCGCCATGAGACGGATTTGGCACCTTCCCTAGCCGGTGGCCCCGTGTCTTGATCTGTGCGATCGACGAGAACCGACTGGAGGGTTGCCGGGGCTTCAACGGGCCGTTTCCCTCTGCCCCTCTGGATGAGCGGTATTCGATTGTCGGCGTGACGACCCCGGCATGCGAGCGTCGTCCGCGTTGTTCAAGACTGTAACCGAAGCCCCGGACGGTTGAGATAGTCGTCCGAACCGCGAGATGGATCACACGAGGAGGCCCAGGACCGTGCTGGAAGAGGTGGAACGCTGGCTGAGCAGGCGTTCCTGGTCCGCGGCCGACCGGCCCATCGACCGGATCCTGGCCGCGAAACACCGCACGGGGACGACCGTCAGTGTCGTCCTGCCCGCGCTCGACGAGGAGGCCACGGTCGGTGACATCGTGGCCGCGATCCGGCGCGAGCTGATGACCGACACCGTGCCGCTCGTGGACGAGCTGGTGGTCGTCGACTCCGGCTCCACCGACCGTACGGCCGAGGTCGCGGCGGCGGCCGGGGCGCGGGTCGTGCACCGGGACACGATCCTGCCGCGCGTTCCGGCCCTGCCGGGCAAGGGCGAGGTCCTGTGGCGCTCGCTCCTGGTGACCAGCGGCGACATCGTGTGCTTCGTCGACGCCGACCTGAAGGACTTCGACGCGGCGTTCGTCTCCGGCATCGTCGGGCCGCTCCTGACCGACCCCGGCGTGGACTTCGTCAAGGCGATGTACGACCGGCCCCTCGGGACCACGGGGGGTCAGGGCGGCCGGGTCACCGAACTGGTGGCGCGTCCGCTGCTCAATCTGCACTGGCCCCAACTGGCGGGAATCGTCCAGCCGTTGGGCGGCGAGTACGCGGCCAGGCGCTCGCTCCTGGAACGGCTGCCGTTCCCGGTCGGGTACGGCGTGGAGCTCGCACTGCTCGTGGACGCGCTGCACACGGTGGGCCTGGACGCGCTGGCCCAGGTGGACGTGGGCGTGCGCCGCCACCGCCACCAGGACGGGCAGGCGCTCGGCAGGATGGCCGCCGCGATCTACCGCACCGCCCAGCTGCGCCTGTCGCGCGGCCATCTCGTACGTCCGGAGCTCACCCAGTTCGAGCGGGGCGAGGAGGGCTTCGTACCGCGGACGTACGCGGTGGACACGGAGGAGCGGCCGCCGATGCGGGAGATCGAGGAGTACGCGGTGCACCGGGCCGCTTGAGGGACGGGACGGTGGCCGGTTCGGGGAACGGGACGGTGGCCGGTTCGGGGGCTTCGCGGTGGGCGTACGGGTGTTTGAGAGATTGCGGGGCGGGCTAGGTTCCGCAACATGGTCACCCCGCACGCACACCCCCTCGCCCAGGTACTCGTCGCCTCCAACCGCGGCCCCGTCTCGTACGCCCTGAACGACGACGGCTCCCTCGCCTCCAAGCGGGGCGGGGGCGGGCTCGTCTCCGGGCTCAGCGCGATCGGCTCCGACGCGGACTCGGTATGGGTGTGCGCGGCACTCACCGAGGGCGACCGGGAGGCGGTGCGCCAGGGGGTCGGTGAGCCGGGTGTCCGGATGCTGGACATCGATCCCGACGTCTTCGCCGACGCGTACAACGGCATCGCGAACTCGGTGCTGTGGTTCGTCCAGCACATGCTCTACCAGACGCCCTTCGAGCCCGTCTTCGACGCGGAGTTCCGGCGCCAGTGGGCGTCGTACGAGGAGTACAACCGGGCCTTCGCCGAGGCACTGGCGGCCGAGGCGGCGGACGGGGCGCGCGTCCTGGTGCAGGACTACCACCTGGCGCTGGTGCCGGGGATGCTCCGCGAGCTGCGGCCGGACCTGCGCATCGGCCACTTCTCGCACACGCCGTGGGCGCCGGTGGACTACTTCCGGATGCTGCCCGACGACATCGCGCGCCGGCTGCTGCGCGGGATGCTGGGCGCCGACCGGCTCGGGTTCCTCACCCGCCGGTGGGCCTCGGCGTTCCTGGACTCGGTGGCGGGGGTGCTGGAGCCGGGCGAGGGCGAGGTGTGCCGTCCGGGCGCGGGTGAGGAGGGACGGTCGTTCTTCCGGCACGGGGCGGGGGGCTCGGACGGGGCCGGTTCGGCCGGGGCCGGGCGCGAGACCGTGGTGGCCGTGCATCCGCTCGGGGCGGACGGGGACTTCCTGCGGCGCCGGGCGCACGAGGCGGACGTCGAGGAGCGGATGGCCGCGCTCCGCGAGCAGATCGGGGCCGGCCGCAGGACGATCGTGCGGGTCGACCGCACCGAGCTGTCCAAGAACATCGTGCGAGGCCTGCTCGCCTACCGGCACCTGCTGGACACCCACCCCGAGTGGCGCGAACGGGTCGTGCACGTGGCCTTCGCCTACCCCTCGCGACAGGACCTGGCGGTGTACCGGGAGTACACCGAGGAGGTCGCACGCGTCGCCGAGGACATCAACTCCACGTACGGGACGGCGAGTTGGACGCCGGTCGTGCTGCACGTCCAGGACGACTTCGCGCGCTCCCTCGCCGCGTACCGGCTTGCGGACGTGGCCCTGGTGAACCCCGTGCGCGACGGGATGAACCTGGTGGCGAAGGAGGTGCCGGTGGTGTCCGACGCGGGGTGCGTCCTGGTGCTGTCGCGGGAGGCGGGGGCGTACGAGGAGCTGGGCGAGGACGCGCTCGTCGTGAACCCGTACGACGTGACGGGGACGGCGGCCGCGCTGCACGCCGGGCTGTCCATGCCGGAGGGGGAGCGGGCGGAGCGGACCAAGCGGTTGGCTGCGGCGGGGGTGGGGTTGGTGCCTCGGCGGTGGTTCCTGGAGCAGTTGGAGGGGTTGGGGGTCTAGGGGGCTCGGCGCCGCCCCCTCGCTTCCCCCAGCGGGGCTGCGCCCCGGGGCCCCGGGGGGTTTACCCACCCGCCCGCCCGTGACGGGGGTTGGCTGGCCCGGCTCCCTGGGGCTCCGCCCCAGACCCCGGCGGCGCTTGCCCACCCACCCGCCCGTGCGGCGGGCTGGAAGGGTCCGGCCCCTGGGGCTGCGCCCCAGACCCCCTGAGGGGCTCCGCCCCTCGAACCCCGGCGGGGGCTGCGCCCCCTGCACCCCTGCTCAGGGGCTGCGCCCCCGAACCCCCCTTTCGCGCCTGAACGGCGCTCGTCCTCAAACGCCGGACGGGCTGAGGATGCGCATGCGGACCAGCACCGGTCCTGTTAGGGGCGCGGGGAACTGCGCGAGAAGCGAGCACGGTCCGCACGTGGCCGAGGGGTTGGGGGTGCGGGGAACGCGCGAGACGCGAGCACGGTCCGCACATGGCCGGGGTTAGGGGTGCGGGGAACGCGCGAAACGCGGGCACGGTCGGCGCACGATCGAGGGGGTGGGGGCGAGCCAGCGCTCTCGGGGTTACATGTGGGTCGACAGGGACTTCAGGAAGCTGGTTACTTCGGCGGGGCCGGACAGGGTCAGGTCGGCCTGGTCGGCGAGGTCGGTGATGACTGTGTCCGCGGCCACCAGCAGCCCAGGCGTACCGTCCGAGCGGAGCTTCTCCACGGCCGCGAACGCGGGCAGGTCGCCCAGGTCGTCGCCCGCGTACAGGACCGATTCCGCACCCACCTCCCGTACGTACGCGGCCAGGGCCACTCCCTTGTCCATGCCGGGGGGCCTCAACTCCAGGACCATGCGGCCGGGTTCGAGGATCAGGCCGTGCCGGGTCGCGAGGTCGGCGAGGGGTTCGCGCAGGGCCTCGAACGCGGCCTGCGGGTCGCTGGCGCGGCGCGTGTGCACGGCCACGGCCTGCCCCTTCTCCTCCACCCAGGTGCCACGCCAGGCACCCTGTGCGTCGAGGAACCCGGGGAGTTCCGCGCGGGCGGCGGCCACTCCGGGGTGGGGGGCGGGGGTGTGGACGGTGCCGGTGACGGCGTCCCAGCGCTCCGCGCCGTAGTGGCCCAGGACCACGAGGTGCTCCAGGCCGGGTACGCCCGCGAAGCCGCCGTGGCGGACCGCGACGCCGGCCGGGCGGCCGGTGATCACGGCGACGGACGCCACGTGCGGGGCGAGGGCGGCGAGTGCCGGTACGGCGTCGGGGTGGGCCCGGGCCTTCTCCGGGTCGGCGACGATCTCGGCGAGCGTGCCGTCGAAGTCGATGGCGATCACGGCCCGGTCCGGGCGCCGGAGGATCGCGGCCAGGCCGTCGCGGCCGGACGGGGTGGCGGGGGTCGGGAGGGGTTCCGGTTGGCTTCCCATGGGTCCGACCCTATCGGGGGGTGGCGGGACGGGGGTGGGGGGCATGGGTGGCGCAACGGGGCGGCGGCGGTGCAGGGTGCCCTCCGGCCGGGGGTGCTGGTGGCGGTGGCCGGGTGTCAGCGGCTGTCGCGTTGCGCTTGGCGGGCTCGGCGGAGGCGGTTGACCGTGACGGGGGCGTGGGCGAGGGCGCGGGGGTCGTCGAGGAGGGCGTTGAGGAGCTGGTAGTAGCGGGTGGGGGAGATGTCGAGTTCCTCGCGGATGGCTCGTTCCTTGGCGCCGGGGGTGGGCCATGGGCGGGACTCCATGTGGAGTACGGCTTGGGCTTGGGGGTTCAGGGAGTTCGGGGGGTCCAGGGGGTCGTGGGCCATGGGGTTCACCGTAGCTTTTGTTCTGCCCCCACCCCGCCCCTTCCCGAGACCCTCCGGGGGCGCGAGCGTGCCCTGCGGACCGTGGTCGCTTCTCGCGCAGTTCCTCGCGCCCCCAACCCTCGGTCGTCTGCGGATCGTGCGTGGCTGGTCGCGCAGTTCCCCGCGCCCCTAACAGCACCGGTGCTGGCCCGCACCGGTCACCTCAGCCCGTCCGGCGATTGAGGACGAGCGCCGTTCAGGCGCGAAAGGGGGGTGCAGGGGGCGCAGCCCCCG
>NZ_JBIDBD010000036.1:0-58605 GCF_043202815.1 Streptomyces sp. NPDC048111 | reverse complement strand
GCGCAGTTCCCCGCGCCCCTTAACTGCCTGGTGCTGGGCAGCACCAGGCCACCTCAGCCCGTCCGGCGTTTGAGGACGAGCGCCGTTCAGGCGCGAAGGGGGGTGCAGGGGGCGCAGCCCCCGCCGGGGTCCGAGGGGCGGAGCCCCTCAGGGGGTCTGGGGCGCAGCCCCAGGGCCCGGAACCGTCCAACCCCCGTCACGGGTGGGCGGGTGGGCAGCCCCCTGGGGGTCTGGGGCGCAGCCCCAGGGCCTGGCACCCTCCAACCCCCGTCACGGGCGGGTGGGTGGGCAAGCGCGCTGGGGGTCTAGGGCGCAGCCCCAGGGCTCAGCTGGGTCAACCCGCTGCACGGGCGGGTGGGTGGGCAAACCCGCCGGGGTCTGGGGCGGAGCCCCAGGGAGCCGGGGCCGTCCGACCCCCGTCACGGGCGGGCGGGTGGGCAAACACCCCGGGGGGCCGGGGGCGCAGCCCCAGGGCTCGCCCCGCAGGGCTTAACCTTCGCCGATCCCACCCTTAAGCCCACCCTAAGATCCCCAACCCCCACCCCCAACAAGGCATTTGTCCGATTCCCCGAAGCTAGCGTGCTGCCCGCACCCCCAGAACAGAACCCCCCCCGCAACGCAGAGGCAGGCACGGCATGGCCACCAGTACGCACCGGCGCAGGGCAAGCGGCAAGACCAAGGTGATCGGCGGCGTGGCCGCGGCCGCGGTCGTCGGCGGCGCCGCGTTCGCGCTCACCGGCACCGCCCAGGCTGCGGACCTCGGCGCCGCGTACACCAAGACCAGCAGCTGGACCGGCGGTTACACCGGGCAGTACGTCATCACCAACGGCACCGCCAAGACCCTCACCGACTGGACCCTGGAGTTCGATCTCCCCGCCGGCACCACCCTCTCCTCCCTCTGGAACGGCGAGCAGACCGTCGCGGGCCGGCACGTCACCGTGAAGCCCCCGAGCTGGGACAAGGGCGGCCTGGCCCCCGGCAAATCCGTGACCATCGGCTTCGTCACCTCCGCGAACGGCACCGCGGGCGACCCCACGGGCTGCCTCATCGACCAGGAGACGTGCTCCGTCGACACCGGCGCCACCCCGCAGCCCAGCGGCCGGCCGAGCGAGCGGCCCACCCCCGCGCCCTCCCGGTCGGCGAGCACCGAACCCACCACGAAGCCGACCACCCGGCCCTCCGAGCCGACCACCCCGATACCCACCCCGAGCAAGTCCTCCGGCAGCGGCACGACCGGCTCCGCCGGGTTCGCCCCGTACGTCGACACCTCGCTCTATCCGGCGTACGACCTGGTCGACACGGCCGCCAAGACCGGTGTCAAGCAGTTCACCCTCGCCTTCGTGACCTCCGGGGGCGGCTGCACCCCGCTGTGGGGCGGGGTCACCGACCCGGCGAGCGACAAGGTCGCCGCGCAGATCGGCGCGCTGCGCGCCAAGGGCGGCGACGTCCGGGTCTCCTTCGGCGGCGCCTCCGGCTCCGAACTGGGCCTGGTCTGCAAGAGCGCCGACGAGCTGGCCGCCGCGTACGGCAAGGTCATCGACGCGTACAAGCTCACCAAGGTGGACTTCGACATCGAGGGCGCGGCCCTGCCCGACACCGGCGCGAACACCCGCCGCGCGCAGGCCATCGCCAAGCTCCAGAAGGCGCACCCCGGGCTCGACGTGTCCTTCACCCTGCCCGTGATGCCGGAAGGCCTGACCCAGCCCGGTGTCGACCTCGTCGCCGACGCCGGGAAGAACGGGGTGAAGGTCTCCGCCGTCAACATCATGGCGATGGACTATGGGCCCGCCTACAGCGGAGACATGGGCGACTACGCGATCCAGGCCGCGACGGCGACCCAGGCGCAGATCAAGGGAGTTCTGGGCCTGTCCGACGCCGCCGCGTGGAAGGCGGTCGCGGTCACGCCGATGATCGGCGTCAACGACGTCGGCGTCGAGAAGTTCACCGTCGCCGACGCCACCCAGCTCGTGGAGTTCGCCAGGGCCAAGGGGCTCGGCGCGCTGTCGATGTGGTCCGCCGCCCGCGACAAGCAGTGCCCGGGCGGCGCCAAGAACTCCGCCGACCCCACCTGCTCCTCGATCGTCCAGGAGCCGCTCGCCTTCACCAAGGCCTTCGGCGCCTACCGGTAGCCCCTGGCCCCACCGAACCGGCGCGTCCCGGCCGAAGTACGTCTTCCCCCACGTCGGCCGGGGCGCGCTCAGTGCGTGGAGGCGCGGCCGATCGCCCGCACCACCAGGGCGAGTACGGCCACGGCGATCACCACCGCCACCACCACGCCCCACCCGATCACCCCGAACGCCGCGAGCGCGCACACCAGCGGGACGACGATCAGGAGGAACGGCAGGAGTGAGTACTTGTTCATGGTGTCGACCTCTCAAGTGCCTTGTGCAGTGGGTGGGTTAGGGTTCTGGCGGGCCGCGTCGAGGTACTCCGTGAGGTCGTCCCACTGGCCCGGCCGCGCCGAGGCGTCCCCCGAAAGGGCCGCCGGGTCCTCGCGCCACGCGGCCCGCACGCCCGAGGAGATCGTGCGGTCGCCGCCGCTGAACAGGGCACTCAGCTCGTCCATCCGGGTCGCGATCCCGCGCACCCGGGCATCGGTGGGCGGGGTGCCGCCGGCCCTCAACTCCTCGGCCCGCCGGTACAGTTCGGGCCATTCGACTTCGAGGAGATAGTGCGCGGCCGGGCCGAGCGCCGCACTGTGGTCGCCGAGGGCCCGCAGCTGGTCGTCGTCGAGGTGGCGGCGCACCGCCTGGTGCGCGACGGAGCTCGACGTGCCGGTCGCGCGCAGCGCGTCGAGGACGGCGGAGGTCGTCGGGGTCCGCCCCGCGGCCACCTCCTGCTCGATCCGCACGAGCCGGTCCCGCAGGCCGGCGAGCGCGGCGAGCTGGGCCTCGACGCTCTCGCGGTGGTCGCGCAGCACCCGCGTCGGGTCGACCCCCGCCTCCAGGCAGACGGCGATGGTGTCGAGCCCGAGTCCCAGGCCGCGCAGCGCGAGCACCTGGTAGAGCCGCACCACGTCGTCCTCGGTGTACTCCCGGTGTCCGCCGGCGGTGCGGCGCGAGGGCGAGAGCAGCCCGATGGTGTCCCAGTGGTGCAGGGTGCGCACGGTGAGCCCACTGGCCTCGGCCAGCGGGCCCACCTTCCAGGTGGATTCGCTCATGGAGCCACTGTGCATCCTCACGCCACGTGAGGTTCAAGCCCCGTGACATGAGGTTCGAGCCCCGTCACGTGAGGTTCGAGCCCCATGACGTGAGGTTCGAGCACCGTGCCCGCCGGCCCGGGGCGTCAGGCCGCGGGCGTCGGGGGCAGCTCCCCGGTACGGGCCAGCTCCGCGTACCACCGCGCGCTCGACTTCGGGGTGCGGGCCAGCGTCGCGTAGTCCACGTACACCGCGCCGAAGCGCTTGCCGAAGCCGTACGACCACTCGAAGTTGTCCATCAGGGACCACAGGTAGTAGCCCCGCACATCGGCCCCCGCCTCCATCGCCCGGCGCACCGTCGCCAGGTGGTCGTGCAGATAGCGGATGCGGTCCGCGTCGTGCACCGCGCCGTCGGGCCCCGGCACGTCCTCGCAGGCCGCGCCGTTCTCGGTGACCAGAAGCGGCAGGCCGGGCGCCTCCTTGGTGTAGCGCAGGAGGAGGTCGTACAGGCCGGAGGAGTCGATGCTCCAGCCCATCGCGGTGCGCTCGCCCGGTGGCTGGTGGAAGGTGACCGCGTCCGCGCCCGGCCACGGCGAGTGGGCGCTCGCGCCGTGCCCGTCGGCGCGGGAGTCCGTCGCACCCGGGTCGGACGCCGAGACCAGCGACGTCGTGTAGTAGTTGAGGCCGAGCGCGTCGAGCGGCTGCTGGATCGCCCGCAGGTCGCCCTCGTGCACGAAGGACCAGTCGGTGACGGACGCGGTGTCCGCGAACAGGCCCGCCGGGTAGGCGCCGTGCAGCATCGGCCCGTGGAAGACGCCGTTGGCGAGGTCGTCGATCCTGCGCACCGCTTCCAGGTCCGCCGGTTCCTGTGAACGTGGCCTGATCACCGCCGAGTTGAGGCTCACCGCCACCTGGTCGCGCGAGGGAAGTACGGCGCGCAGGGCCGAAGTGGCCAGCCCGTGCGCCAGGTTGAGGTGATGGGCGGCGCGCAGCGAGGCCGCCGGTTCGGTGCGGCCGGGGGCGTGGACACCGGAGGCATAGCCGAGGAAGGCGCTGCACCACGGCTCGTTGAGGGTGATCCAGCGCTCGACCCGGTCGCCGAGCGCGTCCCCCACCAGCGCCGCGTACTCGGCGAAGCGCGCCGCGGTGTCGCGGGCCGGCCAGCCCCCCGCGTCCTCCAGCTCCTGGGGCAGGTCCCAGTGGTAGAGGGTGAGCGCGGGCACGATGCCGTGGTCGAGCAGCTCGTCCACCAGGCGCCGGTAGAAGTCCAGGCCGAGCTGGACGGCGGGCCCGCGCCCGGTGGGCTGGACCCGCGACCACGACACCGAGAAGCGGTACGAGGTGAGACCGAGCTCCGCCATCAGGGCGACGTCCTCGCGCATCCGGTGGTAGTGGTCCACCGCGATGTCGCCCGTGTCGCCGCCGGCGGTCCGGCCGGGGGTGTGGCTGAAGGTGTCCCAGATCGACGGGGTGCGGCCGTCCTCGGCGGCGGCCCCCTCGATCTGGTAGGCGGAGGTGGCGGCGCCCCAGAGGAACCCGGGCGGAAAGCGATCGGACATGCGTCACTCCCAACGAGCTGAAGACTTCCCAATGAGCGGGAGAACAAGGGGACTTGGGGGCATCGGCCCGCGTCACCCCTTCACGGCGCCCTGCATGATGCCGCCCACGATCTGGCGCCCGAACAGGACGAAGGCGAGCAGCAGCGGCAGCGTGCCGAGAAGGGCGCCGGCCATGATGACCGACTGGTCGGGGATGTAGCCGCGGCCCAGCCCGGTGAGCGCCACCTGGACGGTGGGGCTGCCGTTCTGGGTCAGCGCGATGATCGGCCAGAAGAAGTCGTTCCAGGCCATGACGAAGGTCAGCATCCCGAGCACCGCCATCGCGGGCCGGGCGACCGGGAACACGATGTGCCACACCACGCGCCAGCTGCTCGCCCCGTCCACCCGGGCGGCCTCGACCAGCTCGGCGGGCAGCGCCTCCACCAGGTACTGCCGCATGAAGAACACCCCGAACGCGCTGACCAGGGTGGGCAGGATGACCGCCTGGAGCTGATCGGTCCAGGACAGCTCGGCCACCATCATGTAGAGCGGTACGACGCTGAGCTGCGGCGGCACCATCATGGTGCCGATCACCAGGACCAGCAGCAGGTTCTTGAAGCGGAAGCGCAGCTTGGCGAAGGCGAAGCCGGCCAGCGTCGAGAAGAACACCGTGCCGACCGCGATCGAGCCGGCCACGATCGTGGTGTTGAGCAGGGCCGTGCCCATGTTGGCGTCGGTCCAGGCGATCCGCAGGTTGCGGAAGAGGTTCCCGCCGAACCAGAACGGCGGTGGCGTCTGGGCGAGCCGGGTGTTGGTGCGGGAGGCCGCCACCGCCGTCCACACCAGCGGGAAGAGCGACCCGGCGGTGAACACGGCCAGTACGGCGTAGGTGAGGCGGCCGCCGTGCAGATGGCGGCCGGCACGCTGGGCGCTCAACTTGTCATCCCCTTGTGCAGCATGCGCGAGACGAGCCAGTTCACCGCGCCGATGAGGAGCAGGATCAGGAACATCGCCCAGGCGATCGCCGAGGCGCGCCCCAGGTGGAGGTTGACCCAGCCCTGCTCGTACAGGTAGAGCCCGAGCGTCTGGAACTGGTGGTCCGAGCCGCCGGTGGCGCCCGCGGATCCGCTGAACAGCAGGGGCTCGCCGAACAGTTGGGTGGCGCCGATCGTCGAGACGACCGTGGTGAACAGGATGGTCGGGCGCAGCGCCGGAATCGTCACATGGCGGAACTGCTGCCACCGCGACGCCCCGTCGAGGGCAGCCGACTCGTACAGATCGGCGGGCACCGCCTGCATCGCGGCCAGGTAGATCAGCGCGTTGTAACCCGTCCACCGCCAGATGACGATGGTGGAGACGGCCAGTTGGGACGTCCAGGTGCCGTTCTGCCAGTCGACGTGGCCGAACCCGGCAAGGCCGAGCGCCCAGTTGATCATTCCGTAGTCGCGGCCGAAGAGCAGCACGAACACCAGGGTCGCCGCCGCGACGCTGGTGGCGTACGGCGTGAGGACGGCGACCCGGAAGAACATCGAGCCGCGCAGCTTGTAGTTGAGCAGGTGCGCGATGCCGAGCGCGACGAGCAACTGGGGCACCGTGGAGAGCACCCCGATGGTGAACGTGTTGCGCAGCGCGTTCCAGAAGAAGTCGTCGGACAGCAGCCGCGTGAAGTTCCTGAGGCCCACCCACGTCATGTCGTTGGGCGAGGTCAGTTCGACCTGGTGCAGCGAGGCCCAGCCCGTGTAGAGGAGGGGGAAGAGGCCGAAGGCCGCGAAGAACAGGAAGAAGGGCGCGATCAGCGCGTACGGACTCCAGCGCACGTCCCGCCGGTAGCGGCGGCTGCGCCGCTCCTGCGCGCGGGCCCGGGCGGGGGCCGTGCCCTCCTGCCCGGGGGCGGGGGAGGGCACGGCGGCCGTGGTGTCGCTCGCCATCGTCACTGGTCCAGCGCGTTGTCGAGCGCCTTCACCGCGGCGTCCCAGCCCTGCTGCGGCGACTTGCCCTTCTGGTCGACCTGGAGCATGCCGATGTCGGAGAGGTTCTGCTGGATGATCTGGTCCTTCGGGCCGAGGATCTGCACGGGGGTGCCCTCGGCGGCCTTCGCGAAGATCTGCCCGATGGGTGCGCCCCCGAAGTAGGCGTGCTTGGCGTCGGCCACGGCGGGCAGCCCGTACGCGGCCTTGGCGCTCGGGAAGCTGCCGCGCTTCTCGAACAGGGTGGCCTGCTGGGCGGGCGCGGTCAGCCAGGCGGCGAGCTTGGCGGCCTCCGCCTTGTGCTTGCCCGACGACGGGACGGTCAGGAACGACCCGCCCCAGTTGGACGGCTTGGGCGCGGCGGCCACGTCCCACTTGTCCTTGCCGGCGGCGCCCGCCTTGTCCTGGATGTAGCCGAGCATCCAGGCCGGGCAGGAGACGGTGGCGAAGGAGGCGTTGGCGAAGCCCTGGTCCCAGGTCGGCTGGAACTGCTGGAGCTTGGCGGTCAGACCGCCGGTGGCGAACGCGGCCGCGGTGTCCCAGGCCTGCTTGACGGCCGGGTTCGACTTGTAGACGACCTTGCCGTCCTCGTCGTAGTAGCGGATCGCGCTGGAGCCGGTGATCGAGTTCAGCACGCCGGAGGCGGAGTCCACGAAGGCCGAGCCCGAGGGCGCCTTCGCCTTGTACTGCCGCCCGACCTCCAGGTACTTGTTCCAGTCGCCGGCCCACAGCTTGCCCACGGCCTCGCGGTCGGTGGGCAGGCCCGCCTTGGCGAAGAGGTCCTTGCGGTAGCAGATGCCGGTCGGGCCCGTGTCGGTGCCGAGGCCCACCGTCCTGCCGTCCTTGGTGGTGGCCTCCGCCCACTTCCAGGGCAGGAAGTCGTCCTTGTTCACACCGGACGCCTTCGATAGGTCCTCCAGCTTGCCGCTCTGGGTGGCGGTGACCTCGGCGATGTTGCTGACCTCGACGGCCTGGATGTCGGCGAGCCCGCTGCCGGTGCCGAGGTGCGTCAGGAGCTGCGGGTAGTAGTTCTCGTTGCGCTCGATCGAGGTCTGCTTGATCTCGATGTCCGGGTGGAGCTTCATGTACGCGTCGTAGAGCCCGGCCTCCTTCAGGCCGAACGCGCCGAAGACGCCGACGGTGAGCGTGGTCCTGCCCCCGCCGCCGCCACCGCCTCCGGAGGAGCCGCCGGCCGCCGGGCCCGAGCCGTCGTCGGCGCAGCCGGCGAGCAGGCCGGTGCCGAGCGCGGCCACGGCCGCGAGGGCCGCGAGGCGTCTGGACATACGTGTACGCGTGCGCATGTGCTTCCTCCAACTGTCGTCCGGGCCAAGCCGGTTGAGGCGGTCGGCGCGGGCGGAAAGGATGCGGAAGGTGTAGGGACCTACTAGTGTGGGAGCGCTCCCAGCCGTGATGTGTTGAAGAGTCGCGGCTCCCTCGTGGACTGTCAAGGGACCGCGCAACGACTGGGGATGTCGTCCGTCGCCCGCCAGGGCTGTTACTTTCACCGTCAGTTGCGCGAGTTGGGGAGGCAGACGTGACAGCAGCTCGCACGGCCAGGGGCCGGAGCGCGGGGCGGCCCACCCTCGAAGAAGTGGCCGCGCGGGCCGGGGTCGGCCGGGGCACGGTGTCCCGGGTGATCAACGGTTCGCCCCGGGTCAGCGAGGAGACCCGCGCCGCCGTCGAGGCCGCCGTCGCCGAACTGGGCTACGTACCCAACCGCGCGGCCCGGGCGCTCGCCGCCAACCGCACCGACGCCATCGCCCTGGTCGTCCCCGAACCCGAGGCCCGCTTCTTCGCCGAGCCGTACTTCTCCGACATCGTGCGCGGGGTGGGCGCCGCCCTGGCCGACACCGAGATGCAGCTGCTGCTCACCCTGGTCGGCGGCGACCGGGAGCGGCGCAGGCTCGCGCAGTACCTCGGCTCGCACCGGGTGGACGGCGTGCTGCTGGTCTCGGTGCACGCCGACGACCCGCTGCCCGACCTGCTCGACCAGCTCGGCATCCCCGTCGTCATCAGCGGCCGGCGCCGCGAGGACGAGCCGCTCGCCTCGGTCGACTCCGACAACTACGAGGGGGCCAGGGCCGCGGTCTCGCACCTGCTGGCGCGCGGTCGGCGCAGCATAGCCACGATCACCGGGCCGCTCGACGTGTACGGGGCCCGCCGCCGCCTCGACGGCTACCGGGCGGCGCTCGCCGAGGGGGGCCTGGTCGAGCTCGCCGCCCACGCCGACTTCACCGAGGAGGGCGGCCGGCGCGCGATGGCCGAGCTCCTGGCCCGCGCCCCCGAGCTGGACGCGGTCTTCGCCGCCTCGGACGTGATGGCGTCGGGCGCCCGCCAGGTGCTGCGCGAACACGGCCGTCGCATCCCCGAGGACACCGCCCTGATCGGCTTCGACGACTCGGCCATAGCCCGCCACATGGACCCGCCGCTCACCAGCGTGCGCCAGCCGATCGAGGAAATGGGCCGCGCGATGGCCCAGCTCCTCCTCACCGAGATCACCGCCACCGAACCGACCCGCCGCAGCCTGGTACTGCCGACGGAACTGGTGGTGCGGGCGTCCTCGTAGGCGGGGCCCCGCGGAGCGGCCTCCGGAAAGAGGCCGGGGCGGCGACGCAAAGAGGGCCCGGATCGTTTTCACGATCCGAGCCCTCTTCATTCAGGGTGAGTAACGGGACTCGAACCCGCGACATCCTGGACCACAACCAGGTGCTCTACCAGCTGAGCTATACCCACCATGCATGACCGGACTGTTGTGGTCTTGAGAAGTCCCTGGGGGCTTCCCTACCGGCCGAGAAAAAGTGTACAGGGTCTGGGAGGGTGCTCGCGCACATGTTTCGAGGCACCCTCCCAGGCCCCCTGCGCAGGGCTACTCCGCAGGCAGGACGTGCTTCGCCGCGATGGACTTCGCGGTGTCGGAATCCGGTCCGGGCTGCGGGACGAAGATCGCCTCGCGGTAGTAGCGGAGCTCCGCGATGGATTCACGGATGTCCGCCAGCGCCCGGTGGTTGCCGTTCTTGTCGGGGCTGTTGAAGTACGCCCGCGGATACCAGCGGCGGGCGAGCTCCTTCACGGAGGAGACGTCCACGATGCGGTAGTGCAGGTGGGACTCCAGGCTCGGCATGTCCCGCAGCAGGAAGCCGCGGTCGGTGCCGACCGAGTTCCCGCACAGCGGCGCCTTGCCCGGCTCCTTGACGTGCTCACGTACGTACGCGAGGACCTGCTCCTCGGCGTCGGCCAGCGTGGTGCCGCCGGCCAGCTCGTCGAGGAGCCCGGAGGCGGTGTGCATGGCGCGCACCACCTCCGGCATGGTCTCCAGCGCGGCGTCCGGGGGACGGATCACGATGTCCACCCCTTCGCCGAGCACGTTCAGCTCCGAGTCGGTGACCAGTGCGGCCACCTCGATGAGTGCGTCGTCCGCCAGCGAGAGCCCGGTCATCTCGCAGTCGATCCACACCATGCGGTCGTTCATGTGTCTTACCCTACGGGGCGCTCCGCTGGCCGGGCAGACTCGCACGACCGCCGGTGTACCCGGAGGCGTACAGATCGGAGCTCGGTTTGCCCGGCTCCGGTCCGGTGTGCGAGGTCGCGGAGGGCCCCAGCACCGCACTGGCCGCCGCCGTCCGCCGGGCCTGGGGCAGCGCCTGGGGAGGAACGGTCTCGGCCACCGCGGCCGGCATCGGCACCGCGACGGGACCCGAGCTGGGTTCCGGCTGCGGACGACGGGCCCGGTAGGCCGCGCGGTAGGACGCCGGGGACGAGCCGAGCTGGCGGCGGAAGTGCCCGCGCAGCGCGACCGGGGAGCGGAAGCCGCAGCGGCCCGCCACCTCGTCCACGGAGTAGTCGGACGTCTCCAGCAGGCGCTGGGCCTGCAGGACCCGCTGGGTGATCAGCCACTGGAGGGGGGCCGATCCGGTCAGCGAGCGGAAACGACGGTCGAAGGTACGGCGGCTCATGTACGCCCGCGCGGCCAGGGTCTCCACGTCGAACTGCTCGTGGAGGTGCTCCAGCGCCCAGGCGACGACCTCGGCCAGCGGGTCGGAGCCGATCTCCTCGGGTAAAGACCGGTCGAGGTAGCGCTCCTGCCCGCCGCTGCGGCGCGGTGGCACGACGAGCCTGCGGGCCAGCGCGCCGGCCGCCTCGCTGCCGTGGTCCGTCCGCACGATGTGCAGGCAGAGGTCGATTCCGGCCGCGGTTCCGGCCGAGGTGAGGACGTCCCCGTCGTCGACGAAGAGCTCCCTCGGGTCCACGTGTACGGATGGATACCGTTTGGCCAGTGTCGGCGCGTACATCCAGTGCGTCGTCGCCGGGCGGCCGTCGAGCAGACCGGCCGCGGCGAGCACGAACGCGCCGGTGCACAGCCCGACGATCCTTGCCCCTTCCTCGTGTGCGCGGCGCAGCGCGTCGAGCGCGGCCGCCGGGGGCGGAGAGGTGATGGAACGCCACGCGGGCACCACCACCGTTCCCGCCCTGCTGATGGCTTCCAGACCGTAGGGCGCGGTGAGTTCGAGTCCCCCTGTGGTCCGCAGGGGTCCTTCCTCACCGGCACACACCAGCAGTCTGTAACGCGGAACTCCCGCGTCCTGTCGGTCGATCCCGAACACGGAGAGCGGAATGGAACTCTCGAAGATGGGGCCGCCACTGAACAGCAGTACGGCGACAACTTCCCGGCGTCGGCGGCCGGCCAGCTTCCTTGCGGTCTCCGGTGATGCGGCAGCGGAGTCCTGGCTCATGGCGCTAAGCCCCCCTCGGTGTTCGCGGCTCCCCGTTCTTGTCGGGCCTGTCGCTCCTGCACTTTTCCCCTCGGTTTTGCACGAGTCCCCAGCCTTCGATACGCATGATCGAATCTACTGCGTCCCGTGGTGCCGGCGTGACAAGTCCGGCACCCAGCGCTATGTCGACAAGGCAACTTGGCGCGAAGCTTTCGATCACGAAGCGTTTCACTCGTGGGCCCCGTAGGGGAAGTGCGCCTCCTGGGGATGGCCCGTACCCGTATGGTGTCAGAGGCCGCATTGGTCCTTTCCTCCCTGGTGGCAAGGGGGTTGATAGGCCATTTGGCCAAGGAATCCCCCACGGGGGGAACTTGGCCGAAAACATACGGGTCCAGGTGTGCGAACGCATCACCCCTCGGGTGTACGGCTCCCTCCGTGACGTCCGCCGCGCGGCCCGCCCGGAGCCCCGCGGCCGTGCCGCCCGGGCGCCGCGGGAGCCCGCCGCGCCCGTTCGTCGGCGGCGGCCCGCTCGGACTGGCGCAGCAGCAGCCGGCACACCGTGGTCACGGCCATCAGGCCCAGGGCGGACCCGGCCGCCCCCGCGAACGAGGACCCGTACACGACGAGCACCACGGGGACCAGGACGCAGCTGAACGCCGCCCAGCGCACGACGTCGTCGCCCGGGTCGGCCGGGGGCCGTGCGACGGGCGTCCGGAATCGTTCTACGTTCACGGACCGAGCGGTACGTAGGGAATCAGCCGCGGGCGGCGGGCCGGACGGCCGGTGGTGTGCGCGGGGCGCAGCGGGGTGGGTGGACGAGGGGGCGACCGGGGGAGGGGGCACGAGGAGGTGCTTCCTGATCGGGGTCGGGGTGATCACGCCCCTTAACGCGGAACCGCCGGGTCCGGTCACTCGAAGATCGTCATTACGGCGGCGCCGCCCGGCCGGAGGGGACCGCTGTAGAGGGCACAGAGCATTGCCATCCGGGGCCGCCTCGTGCATGCTCCGGGGAACGCCGAGTAGGTTCGGCGGCTCTGGGCAGGAAAGGAGTGGCGCCGTACCCTTGGGGGTATGGGCTTGGGAAGATGATTCCCGGACACAGCTCCGTCACCGACTCGTTGTTCCTGCTCACCAGTCCCCGCTGTCCCTCGACTGAGGACCTCTTTCGCCGAGACACCCATGGCCGGTCACGAATTCTCCGAACCCGCGGACCGCAAGCAGGTAGCCGACCCCACGTCGGACCTCCAGGCGGCGACAGAAACACGTCATTCCTGCGATCCCGCGTTCCGCCATGGCGTGGTCGTCGGCTTCGACGGCTCGACCTCCAGTGAGCGGGCCCTGGCCTACGCCATCGGCATGGCCAAGCGCTCCGGCTCGGGCCTGATCATCGTCCATGTGGCCAACCGGCTCCCCACCACGGTGTGGGCGGGCTGTGAGCCGCCGGTCTTCGTGGATGTGCCCGACCACCGCACCGAGGTCCTCGGGCTCGAACTCGCCTGTGCCGACTATCTCGCCGAGGTCCCCTGGATCCTGGTGGAGCGCGGCGGCGACATCTGCCACGAGCTGGAGGAGGTCGGCCGGGAGTACGCGGCCGACGCGATCGTGGTCGGCTCCACGCACGGACTCGTCGGGCGGCTCTTCGGCTCGGTGGCGGGCCGGCTCGCGCGGCGGGCGCAGCGCCCGGTCGTGGTCATTCCGTAGCCCGTCGTCGTCAACCCGTCGTCGCCCCGGCCGAGGTCGGAGCCGCGTGCGGCTGACTGCTCGTCAATTCCCTTGTGTCATCAGCCGATTCACCTCCGTCGTGGGCAGGGCCGGCACGCAGAACGGCGACCCCCGCCCGTCAGGACGGGGGTCGCCGTTTCCGTATGTCCCTACCGGGACGGCCGGCTACTCGACCGTGACCGACTTGGCCAGGTTGCGCGGCTTGTCGATGTCGCGGCCCATCGCCAACGCCGTGTGGTAGGCGAAGAGTTGGAGCGGGATGCCCATGAGGATCGGGTCCAGCTCGTCCTCGTTCTTCGGCACGACGATGGTGTGGTCGGCCTTCTCCTGGTTCTCGTGGGCCACCGCGAGGATGCGGCCGCTGCGCGCCTTGATCTCCTCGAGGGCGGCGCGGTTCTTCTCCAGGAGGTCGTCGTTGGGGACGATCGCGACCGTCGGCAGCGCCGGCTCGATGAGCGCGAGCGGGCCGTGCTTCAGCTCGGAGGCGGGGTAGGCCTCGGCGTGGATGTAGGAGATCTCCTTGAGCTTCAGGGAGGCCTCCAGGGCGACCGGGTAGCCGCGCACGCGCCCGATGAACATCATCGACTGGGCGCCGGCGTACTCCTTGGCCAGCTTCTCGATCTCCGGCTCCATGGCCAGGATCTCCTCGATCTGGCCGGGCAGCTTGCGCAGGCCCTCGATGATCCGCTTGCCGTCGGCGACCGACAGGTCACGGATGCGGCCGAGGTGCAGGGCGAGCAGGGCGAAGGCGACGACCGTGTTGGTGAAGCACTTGGTCGAGACGACACAGACCTCCGGGCCGGCGTGCACGTACGTGCCGCCGTCCGCCTCGCGGGCGATCGCGGAGCCGACCACGTTCACGACGCCGAGGACCCGGGCGCCCTTGCGCTTGAGCTCCTGCACGGCCGCGAGCACGTCGTACGTCTCGCCGGACTGGGAGACCGCGATGTACAGGGTGTCGGGGTCCACGACCGGGTTGCGGTAGCGGAACTCGGAGGCGGGCTCGGCGTCCGCGGGGATGCGGGCCAGCTCCTCGATGAGGCCGGCGCCGATCATGCCGGCGTGGTACGAGGTGCCGCAGCCCAGGATCTTGATGCGGCGCACGCCGCGCGCCTCGCGGGCGTCCAGGTTCAGGCCGCCGAGGTGGACGGTCGAGAACCGGTCGTCGATGCGGCCGCGCAGGACGCGGTCGACGGCCTCGGCCTGCTCGCTCATCTCCTTGTGCATGTACGTGTCGTGGCCGCCCATGTCGAAGGAGGCGGCCTCCCACTCAACGGTCTCCGGGGTGGCGTTGGTGACCGTGCCCGACGTCGTGTACGTCCGGAAGTCGTCGGCCTTCAGGGTCGCCATCTCGCCGTCGTTGAGGGTGACGACCTGACGGGTGTGGGCGATGAGGGCGGCCACGTCGGAGGCGACGAGCATCTCCTTCTCGCCAATGCCGAGGATGACCGGGGAGCCGTTGCGGGCCACCACGATGCGGTCGGCGAAGTCGGCGTGCATCACGGCGATGCCGTAGGTGCCCTCGATGACCTTGAGCGCCTCGCGGACCTTCTCCTCGAGGGAGTCGGCCTGGGAGCGGGCGATCAGGTGGGTGATGACCTCGGTGTCGGTCTCGGAGGCGAAGACGACGCCCTCGGCCTCCAGCTTGCTGCGCAGGTCGGCCGCGTTGTCGACGATGCCGTTGTGGACGACGGCGACCTTGTTCTCGGGGTCGAGGTGCGGGTGCGAGTTCACGTCGGAGGGCGCGCCGTGGGTGGCCCAGCGGGTGTGGGCGATACCGGTGGTGCCGGCGAAGCGCTTGGGGACGCGGGCCTCCAGGTCGCGGACGCGGCCCTTGGCCTTGACCATCTTCAGGGCCCCGGACTTGGGGGTGTTGACGACCATGCCCGCGGAGTCGTAACCCCGGTACTCCAGCCGCGCCAGGCCTTCCAGCAGCAGCGGAGCCACATCACGCCTACCGATATAACCGACGATTCCGCACATAGAGTCTCTGCCCCTCCATCGACGTACAAGTACAAGCCCAGCCGTGCCCGGCCGCGTCTCAGCCGTAGACGATGCGGCGCAGCTGCCGGAGCGAGAGCTCCGGTGGCGCCACGGCGCGGTGCGGCAGTTCGGCCGCGATCCGCTCGAAGATCTCCGCGTTCACGGCGCCCCCGGACTGCAGTTCCCGGTGGCGCCGGCGGACGAATTCCTCGCACGTCTCGTCGAAGTACGCCAGCACCTCGAGCACCACCCGGGCGGCCTCACCGCGCTGGAGCGCGGTGCTGCGCACCAGGTGATCCACGAGGTCGTCGTGGGACGACGGGTTGCGGCGTTCGAGCACCCGTCGATATTGCGGTCTGACGCCGCCGTACGCAAGAATCCTGCCCGATTTCGGGCAGGATTCTCATGATCACGCATCTGGTCTGGACCAGAGCGGTGGTGGGGATAGGGTCCGGTCGGGACCGTGGGGCCCGGGAGGCCGGGTGGCGTCTTGACCCGGAGTGGGGTGGCGGGTCCCATGGACAGTGTTCGGTTGCTCGGCCCCCACAGTTGCGCGACCCCCTGGAAGGGAACCGCTGGTGAGACAGAGACAGCGCAGGACATTCGCCCGGCTCATCGGTTCCCTCGTCCTGGTGGCGGGCGCCGGATTCGCCAGTGGCGGCGCCTCGGCCGCCCCGGCCGCGGCCGGCGCCCCCCGCCCGCTGGGCCAGATCGTGCCCGCTCCCGCCGACGTCTCGCCGGGCGGCTCCCCCTTCACCATCGCCCCGGGCACCCGCATCAGGGTGGCCGGGGGATCGCCCGAGGCGCAGCGGATCGGCGACTACCTCGCGGGCGTGCTGCGCCCCTCCACCGGATACGCCCTGCCGGTCACCGACGCCCGGGGCGGCGACGGCATCCGCCTGCTGCTCGGCGCCGACGACGACGCGCTGGGCGACGAGGGCTACCGGCTCACCTCCGTGCGCGGCTCGGTGACCATCGCCGCCAACGAACCCGCCGGCCTCTTCCACGGCGTACAGACCCTGCGCCAGCTGCTGCCGGCCAACGTCGAGAAGCGGACCAGGCAGAGCGGCCCCTGGAAGGTCGCGGGCGGCACGATCACCGACGCCCCGCGCTACGCCTACCGCGGCGCGATGATCGACGTCTCGCGGCACTTCTTCACCGTCGACCAGGTCAAGCGCTACATCGACCAGCTGGCCCTTTACAAGATCAATGAGCTGCATCTGCACCTCAGCGACGACCAGGGCTGGCGGATCGCCGTCGACTCCTGGCCGAGGCTCGCCGCCGTTGGCGGCCAGACGCAGGTCGGCGGCGGCAAGGGCGGCTTCTTCACCCAGGCCGACTACCGGGCGATCATCGCCCACGCCTCCTCCCGCTACATGGAGGTCGTGCCCGAGATCGACACCCCGGGACACAGCAACGCGGCCCTCGCCTCCTACGCCGAGCTCAACTGCGACGGCGTCGCGCCCCCGCCGTACACCGGCACCAGCGTCGGGTTCAGCTCGCTGTGCGTGCCCAAGGACGTGACGTACCGGTTCTTCGACGACGTGGTGCGCGAGGTCGCGGCCCTCACTCCGGGCCGCTACTTCCACATCGGCGGGGACGAGGCGAAGTCCACCTCGAAGGAGGACTACGCCGCCTTCATGGGCCGGGCCCAGCCGGTCGTCGGCACGTACGGCAAGACCGTGATGGCCTGGCACCAGATCACCGACGCCAACCCGGTGAAGGGGGCCGTCGCCCAGTACTGGGGCACCCTCGGCAACGAGGCGGAGGTCGCCGCCGCCGCGCACGCCGGGACCCGGCTCGTGATGTCGCCGGCCAACCGGGCCTATCTCGACATGAAGTACGACGCGAAGTCGCCGCTCGGCACCAGTTGGGCCGGATACGTCGAGGTCGACAAGTCCTACGCCTGGGACCCGGACACCTTCGTCAAGGACGTGCCGGCCGGGGCCGTGCTCGGGGTGGAGGCCCCGATCTGGACGGAGACGCTCTCCACCAGCGCGCAGCTCGAGTACATGGCGTTCCCGCGGCTCCAGGGGATCGCCGAGATCGGCTGGTCGCCCGCGGCCACCCACGACTGGGCCGGCTACAAGGTGCGGCTCGCGCAGCAGGGCCCGAGGATGACGGCGCTCGGCATCGGCTTCTACCGCTCGCCGCTGGTGCCCTGGGTCTGACCGCGGTCCGACCCACGCGTCCGAACCGGCGCCGGGGCCCCGTGAGGGGACCCCGGCGCCGTCGTGTGCGCCGTGGGACGCGGCAGGGATCAGGCGATCGGGTTGCGCAGGGTGCCGACCAGCTGGAGGGCGCCCGCCGGATCGGCCAGGTCCACCATCTGCTCGTTGTTGCGCAGCTGGAGGCGGTTGAGGCAGGACAGCGCGAAGTCCGGTGCGAACAGGTCGTACTGCTTGAACTTGTCGGCGAGCTCCGGCTTCGACTCCTGATAGGCGGTGACGCACGCGGCCACCGTCCGCCAGAACTCCGGCTCCTCCATGACGCCCTCGGTGACCAGCGCCGCGTTCAGGAAGCGCAGGAAGCAGTCGAAGACGTCGGTGAAGACGGAGAGCAGCTTCATGTCCTCGGGGACGTCCGCGCGGATGCGCTCCACGGCCGGCGGCAGCACCGCGTCCGGGTCCATCACCGCGATCTCCTCGGCGATGTCCTTGAAGATCGCCCGCGAGACCGTGCCGTCCTGGGCCAGCACCAGGATCACGTTCTCGCCGTGCGGCATGAACACCAGGTCGTACGCGTAGAAGGAGTGCAGCACCGGCACCAGATAGGCGTCCAGATAGCCGCGCAGCCAGGCGGCCGGAGTGCGGCCCGACCCGGCGATCAGGGCGCCCGCGAACGAGGCGCCCTCGTGGTCGGTGTGCAGCAGCGAGGCCATCGTGGCGAGGCGCTCGCCCGGTGCGAGTGAGGGCACCGGGCTCTCGCGCCACAGGGCGGCCAGCATCTTGCGGTAGGGGGAGTAGCGGTCGGTGGCCCGCTCGTACTGCTCGTGGCGGTAGCCGATCGCCGCCCGCTCGCGGATGATCGAGAACCGGGCCGCGCCGAACGTGTCGTCGGCCGCGATGAGCCCCGCGAGCCAGTCGTTGATCGCGGGCGTCGCCTCCATGTAGGCGGCCGAAAGCCCGCGCATGAAGCCCATGTTGAGGACCGAGAGGGCCGTTTTGACGTAGTGCTTGGCCGGGTCGCTGGTGTTGAAGAAGGTACGGATCGACTGCTGGGCGAGGTAGTCGTCGTCGCCCTCGCCGAGCAGCACCAGGCGCTCCTGGGCGATCTCGGCGGCGAAGGTGACCGACAGTTTGTTGTGCCACTGCCAGGGGTGCACCGGCAGGAGGTGGAAGTCGGCCGGGTCGAGGCCCCGTCCGGTGAGCAGGGCCGCGAAGCGGTCCAGGGTCGCGGCGCCGAGCTCCTCGCGCATCAGCGTCTCGTGGTCGAGGCCCGCGCCCGCGGTGAACGTGGCGCGGTCGCGCCGGGCCGCCAGCCACAGCAGCCGCACCGGGTGCGCGGTCTCCGGGGCGTACGCGAGGTACTCGTGGCTGCCGAAGCCGAGCCGGCCGTTGTTGGCGACGAAGCAGGGGTGGCCCTCGGTCATGCCGGTCTCGATGGCCTGGAAACCGGACCGGGCGAGCTCGGCGGAGCCGACGCGCGGCTTGGTCAGCTTGTAGGCCGTGCCGGACAGGGTGGAGGAGATCTCCTCCAGGTACACCGGCAGGATCGCGTCGCTCAGGCCGAGCGAGGAGCGCAGGTCGAGGAAGAAGTCCAGTGCGTCCAGCGGGAGTTCACGGTCCTTGCCGTGCCGCTCGATCGACTCGGGCAGTACCTGCCAGTGGTCGAGCGCGAGCCGTCGGGCGCAGAAGTGGTACTCGACGGGACCCTCGTCGGCGCGGACCAGGTACCGGTCGCCGCCCAGCGGCTCCGGAGTGAGCAGGCGCTCGTGGGCGAACTCGGCGAGCGCCTTGCGGATCAGGAGCCGGTTGGCCTCGGCCCACGGCCCGGGGGCGAGGTGGGTGACCGTGCTGTCGGTGGTCATCGTGCTGCCGCCTCTCGGCTACGGGCCGTACGGAACTGCTCTCGGGTGCAGAAGGACAGGTAGGCGTCCTTCTCCGGCTTGGCGATGCGCTCGGCGATCTCGAAGCCGACCGCCTCGTTCAGGGCGTGCACCGCCGTGTTGCGCACGTCCGGCTCGACCACGACGCGCTCGGTGGCCGGGTCCGCGAACAGCTCCTCCATCACGGCGCTGATGACGGCCCGGGTGAAGCCGTGCACCGGGGTGTCGGTCGGGGCGACCAGGAAGTGCATGCCGACGTCGCCGGGCAACGCCTCGTACAGGCCGGTCAGTTCGACGTGCGCGGGGTCGTAGCGCTCCATCAGGAAGGCGGGTGTGCCGTCGTGCAGCCCGATGAAGGCGTCGTGGTGCGGGTGGGCCGCGATGGCCATGTACTCGCGCTCGACGTCCTGGAGCCGGGCGTCCTGCATCAGCCAGAACGCGGACTTGGGGTGCGTCACCCAGGAGTGCACGAGTTCGGCGTCGCGCAGCGGGTCGAGCGGGCGGAGGGCGAGGGTGCCGACGGGGGAAGCGTTGCTCATATGGCGAACTCCTGGAAGGCGATGGACTTCTCGACCGGGTAGTACGCGCGGCCGAGCAGCTCGCCGATGATGTACGCGTTGCGGTAGGCGCCCATGCCGAGGTCGGGCGAGGTGATCGAGTGGGTGTGCACGCCGGCGTTCTGGAGGAAGACGCCGCGTCCGGTGGTGTCGATGGAGTAATTGCGGGCCACGTCGAAGCGCCCCCGTCCGTCACGGCGCAGCCGCCCCGAGACCGGCGCGAGGAACGCGGGCTCGGCGTACCGGTAGCCGGTGGCGAGCACCAGGCCCTCGGTGCTCAGGGTGTAGTCCTTCTCCTGCTCCTCCTGGCGCAGCCCGAGCGTGTACGTACCCGTCGTGGTGTCGTAACTGGCCGCGTGCAGAGCCGAGTTGGTGAGCAGCCGGGTGGGAACCGGGCCCTTGAGGTTCTTCTGGTAGAGCAGGTCGAAGATGGCGTCGATCAGCTCCGAGTCGATGCCCTTGAAGAGGCCCTTCTGCGCCGATTCGAGCCGGTAGCGGGTGGCCTCGGGCAGCGCGTGGAAGTAGTCGACGTACTCCGGTGAGGTCATCTCCAGGGTGAGCTTGGTGTATTCGAGCGGGAAGAAGCGGGGCGAGCGCGTCACCCAGTTCAGCCGGTAGCCGTGGACGTCGATCTCGGAGAGCAGGTCGTAGTAGATCTCGGCGGCGGACTGCCCCGAGCCCACCAGGGTGATCGACTCCTTGGCCTGGAGCGCCTCCTTGTGCTCCAGGTAGCGGGAGTTGTGCAGCAGGTCGCCGCCGAGGCCCCGGCACGGCTCGGGGATGTGCGGCGGGGTGCCGGTGCCGAGGACGAGGCGGCGCGCGCGGAAGACGTCGCCGGTGGTCGTGCGCACGGCGTACAGCTCGCTGGCGTCGTCGTACGTCACGGTCTCGACGGTCCGGCCGAAGCGGACCGAGCTGAGCTTTCCGGCGGCCCAGCGGCAGTAGTCGTTGTACTCGGTGCGCAGCGGATAGAAGTTCTCGCGGATGTAGAACGAGTACAACCGCCCCGATTCCTTCAGGTAGTTGAGGAAGGAGTACGGCGAGGTCGGGTCGGCGAGGGTGACCAGGTCGGACAGGAACGGCGTCTGGAGGTGGGCGCCCTCCAGGAACATTCCGGAGTGCCACTCGAAGTCGGGCTTGGTCTCCAGGAAGAGGCCGTTCAGCTCCTCGATGGGTTCGGTGAGGCAGGCGAGACCCAGGTTGAAGGGGCCGAGCCCGATCCCGATGAAGTCGTACGCCTCGGACGTGCCGGGGGCTTCAGGACGCGTGGACAAGGTTCTCTCCCAGGTACTGCTCGGCGTGGCCGGCGATCAGATCGAGGACGGCGGCGATGTCCTCGACGCTCGTCTCGGGGTTCAGCAGGGTGAATTTCAGGTACTGGCGCCCGCCGGACCTGGTCCCGGCGACGACGGCCTCGCCGGAGGCGAAGAGCGCCTTGCGGGCGTGCAGATTGACCCGGTCGATCTCGGCGGGCGAGGTGGCGGCGGCCGGGATGTAGCGGAAGACGAGGGTGGACAGCGAGGGCCGCACCACGACGTCGAAACGGGGGTCCCCGGCCAGCAGCCGCCACCCTGCCTCCGCGAGTTCGCACACCTCGTCGAAGAGCGACCCGATCCCGTCGGCGCCCATGGTGCGCAGGGTCATCCACAGCTTCAGGGCGTCGAAGCGCCGGGTGGTCTGGAGCGACTTGTCCACCTGGTTGGGGATGCGCTCCTCGGCCGCACGGCGCGGGTTGAGGTAGTCCGCGTAGTACGTGGCGTGCCGCAGGGTGCTGCCGTCACGGAGCAGGACCGCGCTCGAACTCACCGGCTGGAAGAAGGACTTGTGGTAGTCGACGGTGACGGAGTCGGCGTGCTCGATGCCGTCGAGCAGCGCGCGGCGGGCGGGGGTGGGGGAGGCGAGCAGCCCGCAGCCGTAGGCGGCGTCCACGTGCATCCAGGCGCCGTACCGGGCGCAGAGCGCGGCGATGCCGGGGAGCGGGTCGATGGAGCCGAAGTCGGTGGTGCCGGCGGTGGCGACGACCGCCATGGGCACCTTGCCCTCGGCCACGCAGCGCTCCAGGGCGCGGGCGAGTGCGAGGGTCTGCATGCGCTTGTCGTGGTCGGTGGGCACGGAGACGACGGCGTCGCGGCCCAGGCCGAGCAGCTGGGCGGACTTCTGCACGCTGAAGTGGCTGCACTCGGAGGCGAAGATGCGCAGCTTCGCGAGGTCGGAGGTTTTGGCCTCCTCGCGGGCGAGCAGCAGCGACTGGAGGTTGGACTGGGTGCCGCCGCTGGTGAACACGCCGTCGGCGGCCGGTCCGAGGCCCATGCGCCCCGCGGTCCAGTCGATGAGCCGCCGTTCGATGAGGGTGCCGCCGGCGCTCTGGTCCCAGGTGTCGAGCGAGGAGTTGACGGCCGAGAGCACGGCTTCCCCGAGGACGGCCGGGATGACGACCGGGCAGTTGAGGTGGGCGAGGTAGCGGGGGTGGTGGAAGTAGACGGCGTCGCGGAGGTAGACGTCCTCCAGCTCGTCGAGCACGGCGGAGGCGTCGCCGAGCGGGGCGTCGAGGTCGATGCGGTCGATGAGGGGGGCGAGGTCGTCCACACCGACGCCGCTGAAGGGCCGCCGGGTGGAGGCGAGTTTGCGGGCCACACGCTCGACTCCTTCGGTCACGGAGCGGCGGTAGTGCTCCGCGGTCGTGTCGTTGAGCAGGTGCGAACGCATGGGGGGTCCTCCCGGGGTGGGGGGCCGGCCCCTTGGGGGTGGGGTGGGGGCTGGCTCTTGGTGAGGTTAGCCTAACCTAAGTTTGGTTTTCAATGTGGGGGTTGGGGGGTGTGCGGGGGGCTCAACTCCCGTGCGGGGGTGCGGAATTGGCCCGGGGTGCGCGCGGTGCGGCCCTTTTTGCGCAGTTCCCCGCGCCCCTGGGGGGTGCTGGCGGGCCCGGTTCGCGCAGTTCCTCGCGCCCCTGAACCCGCTGTCGGCCTCGGGCCGTGCGTGGTTGGTTGCGCAGTTCCTCGCGCCCCTGGCAGGGCTGGTGTCGGCCCGCATGTGCATCCGGGGTCGCCTCGCGCAGTTCCTCGCGCCCCTGGGGTGCTGGGGGTGCCCGGGGTTGGCGTAGGTCCCCGCGCCTCTAAGCCCTCGGTCGGGTGCGAACCGTGGTCGCTTCTCGCGCAGTTCCCCGCGCCCCTGGCAGGGCCGGTGCCGGCCCGCATCGGGCATTTCAGCCCGTCCGGCGTTTGAGGACGAGCGCCGTTCAGGCGCGAAGGGGGTCCGGGGGCGCAGCCCCCGAGAGGGGTGCAGGGGGCGAAGTCCCCGCGCGGGGCTGCTGGGGGCGGAGCCTCCGCCGGGGTTGGAGGGGCGGAGCCCCTCAGGGGGTCTGGGGCGGAGCCCCAGGGGCCGGGCCTATCCGACCCCCGTCACGGGCGGGTGGGTGGGCAGGCGCCCCAGGGGTGCTGGGGGCGGAGCCCCCGCTGGGCTTCGAGGGGCGGAGCCCTCAGCGGGTCTGGGCGGAGCCCCAGGGCTCAGCCGGTACAACCCGCTGCACGGGCGGGCGGGTGGGCGAGCGCCTCGGGGTCTGGGGCGGAGCCCCAGGGGCCGGGCCTATCCGACCCCCGTTACGGGCGGGCGGGTGGGCGAGCCCCCGGGGGGTTTGGGGCGGAGCCCCAGGGCCCGGCTGGTGCAACGCCCGGTGTGGGCAAGCGGCCCCGGGGGCGCAGGGGGCAGAGGCCTCGCTGGGCGCCAAGGGGGCGGAGCCCCTCGGGGGTTTGGGGCGCAGCCCCAGAGGGCCGGACCCTTCGGCCCGCTGTACGGGCGGGGGGGCAACCCCCAGGGCGCCCCCGGCGTCAGGCGGCCTTCTTCGCGCCCTCGATGGCCCCGGCAAGCGCATCCACGATGGGCGCCACCCGCGCATAGGAGTAGATCGGCTCCGTCAGACGCGGAAACACCTGCCCCGCCTTGACCGCGGGCAACTGCCCCCAGGTCGGCTTGTTCCCCAGGTCCCCGGGCTGCAACGTGCCGGTGCGGTTGTCCATGAGGATCACGTCCGCCGGGTACTTGCCCACGTTCTCCCAGCTGAGCGACTCGAAGAACCCCTGCGAATCGACCTTCGGGGTGACGAAGTGGACCCCCAGCTCCTGGAAGTAGCGGGTGTCGCAGCTGCGCTTGGCCTCGGACACGTAGAACAGGTCGGGGCTCGCGGAGCCGAGCAACACCCGGATCCCGGGGTTCGCCTTGGCCGCCGCGCGCAGCCGGGCGGAGGCCTTCTCGAAGGCGGCCTTGGCGTCGGTGACCTGCTTGGCGTTCAGGTCGGCGCCCAGGGACTTGGCGAGGTCGGCCCGGCGCTGGAGCGCGGCCGGCATGCTCTGGTCGGCGGCCCACAGCGCGACGCTCGGCGCCAGCTGGAGGATCTTGTCCTTGCTGTTGTCGGGCACGTACCAGAGGACGTCCTTCTGCCACATGTCCGTGATCAGCAGGTCGGGCTGGAGGGCGGCGTACTTCTCGACGCTGAACTCGCCGTAGGTGTTGCCGATGATCTCGACCTTGCCGATGTCGAGACCGCCGGCCTGGACATCGGCCTTGCCGTCCTTGGTCTTCGTCGGACCGAAGACGCCCTTGACCTCGACGCCGTAGTCGTGGAGGGCCGCGGCGGTGCCGGTGAAGGCGACGATGTTCTTCGGCAGCGCCTTGGTCTCGGCGGTCTTGCCGCGGTCGTCCTTGAACGACCAGGGCCCCGACCCGGCGGTCCCGGTGGCACCGTCCGACGACCCGCTCTTCTTGTCACCGCCGCCGCAGGCGGTCAGCGCGGCACCGATGCCGATCGCGCCGCCCATGGCCAGCAGGCCGCGACGGGTGGGCAGGGACGCTCGGGTGTGGGGCATGACGGTGTCCGCTCTCATACGTACGACGTGCCGGGGACCGGCCACTGGCTGGATGCGAGGAAAGGTTAGCCTAACCTCATCATCCGGCCAATGGCCGGTCCCGCCGACCCACGGCTCGACCCACCCCCGCCCGGCTACCGCCCCAGCAAGGACGCCTGCCGGGTCAGCGGCGCATAGGTGAAGCGCACCTTGTGCGAGGGGCTCGGCTCGTACGTCCGCCGGCAGGCCGTGCAGTGCCAGTGCCAGCGGTCGGCGGCGCCCGGTGCGGTGGCCGAGGTGTCCTTCCACAGCGGTGGACGGCTCGCGCAGTTCGGGCAGTTCGGCGGATTCACCCTGACAGGGTGCGGCCCCGGGCCCCCACAGGAGCGCCGACGCGGGCGGCGCCACTCCATCGGGGGACCCGGGGCCCGGGGGTGCGAATGTCAGGAGGGCAGCCCCAGTTCACGCGCGATCAGCATGCGCTGCACCTCGCTCGTGCCCTCGCCGATCTCCAGGATCTTGGAGTCGCGCCACATGCGGGCCACCGGATACTCGTTCATGAAGCCGTAGCCGCCGAAGATCTGCGTGCCCTCGCGGGCGTTGTCGACCGCCACCGTCGAGGAGTACAGCTTCGCGAGCGCGGCCTCCTTCTTGAACGGCTCGCCGTGCACCAGACGGGACGCCGCGTCACGCCAGCCGACCCGCGCCATGTGGGCCCGCAGCTCCATGTCCGCGATCTTGAACTGGATCGCCTGGTTGTCGCCGATCGGCCGGCCGAAGGCGTGCCGCTCCTTCGCGTACTTCACCGACTCGTCCACACATCCCTGCGCCAGCCCCGTCGCGAGCGCCGAGATCGCGATGCGGCCCTCGTCCAGGATGCGCAGGAACTGGGCGTAGCCGCGCCCCTCTTCGCCGAGCAGGTTCCCCACCGGGACGCGGACGTCGGAGAAGGACAGCTCCCGGGTGTCCGACGCGTTCCAGCCGACCTTCGAGTACGGGGCCGCCACCGTGAAGCCCGGCGTGCCGGACGGGACGATGATCGAGGAGATCAGCGGGCGGCCGTCGTCCTTGCGTCCGGTGACCGCGGTGACGGTGACCAGACCCGTGATGTCCGTACCGGAGTTGGTGATGAAGCACTTCGAGCCGTTGATGACCCACTCGTCGCCGTCGCGCACCGCGGTGGTGCGCGTGCCGCCCGCGTCCGAGCCGCAGTCCGGTTCGGTCAGACCGAAGGCGCCGAGCATCTCGCCCGAGCACAGCTTCGGCAGCCACTCGCGCTTCTGCTCCTCGGTGCCGAACCGGAACACGGGCATCGCGCCGAGCGAGACGCCCGCCTCCAGGGTGATGGCCACCGACGAGTCGACGCGGGCCAGCTCCTCCAGGGCGATGCCGAGCGCGAGGTAGTCGCCGCCCATGCCCCCGTACTCCTCGGGGAAGGGCAGGCCGAACAGGCCCATGCGGCCCATTTCGCGGACGATCTCGTACGGGAACTCGTGGCGCTCGTAGAAGTCGCCGATCTTGGGGGCGATGACGTCGTGGGCGAACTCCTCGACGGTACGGCGGAGTTCCTCGTGCTCGGGGGTGAGACGGTGGTCGAGGGGCATGGCTACGACTCCTGGTGGGAGAGGGCACGAACGGTGCGGGAGGGGCTGGGGCGGCCCAGCTGTCCGGCCATCCACACGCTGGTGGCGGTGAGCAGGCCGAGATCGACCCCGGTGTCGACACCGAGGCCCTGGAGCATCCACACGAGGTCTTCGGTGGCGAGGTTTCCGGTCGCGGACTTGGCGTAGGGGCAGCCGCCGAGGCCGCCCGCCGACGCGTCCACCACGCTCACTCCGTGCTGGAGCGCGGCGAGGGTGTTGGCGAGCGCCTGGCCGTAGGTGTCGTGGAAGTGCACCCCGATGGCGCCGGTCGGCACGCCTTGTTCGTTCAGCAGCGCGAGCAGGGCCCGCACCTGGCCGGGGGTGGCGACGCCGATGGTGTCGCCGAGGCTCAGCTCGTCGCAGCCCAGGTCCATCAGGGACCTGGCGACACGCGCCACCTGCGCCGGCGGCACCGCGCCTTCCCACGGGTCGCCGAAGCACATCGACAGATAGCCCCTGACGTGCGCCCCCTCCGCCTTGGCGCGGGTCACCACCGGCTCGAACATCGCGAGCGACTCGTCGACCGTGCGGTTCAGATTGGCCTTGGCGAAGGACTCGGTGGCGCTGGCGAACACCGCGATCCGGTCGGCGCCGAGCGCCAGCGCCCGGTCGAGACCGCGCTCGTTCGGCACGAGGACGGGCAGGGCCACGCCGTCGAGGTCGCCCAGCATCGGGAACAGTGCCTCGGCGTCGGCGAGTTGGGGCACCCACTTGGGGTGCACGAAGCTCGTCGCCTCGACGGTGGTCAGGCCGGCCGCGGCGAGCCGGTGCACGAACTCGGCCTTGACCTCGGTGGGCACGACCGACTTCTCGTTCTGCAGCCCGTCGCGCGCGCCCACCTCGTGGATGCGGACCCGGGCCGGCAGGCCCTGTGCCGGGACGACCATGGGCAGATCGGTCATGAGGTCTCCTCGGTGGCTGCGGCCTCGGCCGGGGTGACGACGGCCAGGACCTGGTCCATCGCCACGGTCGAGCCGGGGGAGACGTCGAGTTCGGTGACCGTGCCCGCGTGCGGGGCGGAGATGACGTGCTCCATCTTCATCGCCTCCACCACCAACAGGCTCTGGCCCGCGTCCACTTCGTCGCCGACCGCCACCTTGACCACGGTCACCGTGCCCGGCATGGGCGCGGCCAGCGTGTCGGCGCCGCCGTGGCTGCGGCCGGAAAGGGCGGCCTCCACCGCGTCGTGGTCGGCGACCTGCCAGCTGTCGCCGTCCCGGCCGAGCCAGCCGGCGGCCCGGTGGAAGGTGTGGGTGACGCCGTCGAGTTCGACGGTGACGCGGTCGGCGGTGACGGTGGCGCCCGTGGGCGCGGTCCGCGTGACGGGTTCGCGTCCCGCGACGCGCAGCGGGAAGGACGGAGCCGTCGGCTCGCCGCCCATGCGCCAGCCGCTCGGCACCGAGAACGGGTCGGTCCACCCGTCGGCCGGGGCCGGCCGCAGCGCGTCGAGCCGCACGGCCGCCGCCGCCGCGTACACCTCGTCGGGCACGCCCTCCGGCACCAGGCCGTCGGCCTCGCGCTCCACGAGCCCGGTGTCCAACTCGCCCGCCACCACGGCCGGATGGGCCAGCAGGCGGCGCAGGAACCCGGCGTTGGTGGGCACCCCGAGCGTCACCGTGTCGGCGAGCGCGGCGCGCAGCTTGCGCAGCGCGGTCGCCCGGTCGGGACCGAAGGCGATGACCTTGGACAGCATCGGGTCGTAGAGGCTGCCGACCTCGGTGCCCTCGCTCAGGCCCGAGTCCGTGCGCACGCCGTCGCCCTGCGGCTCGCGCAGCGCCAGGACGGTACCGCCCGACGGCAGGAAGCCGCGCGACGGGTCCTCGGCGCACAACCGGGCCTCGATGGCGTGGCCGGTGAGGGTGATGTCGCTCTGCGCGTACGGGAGTTGCTCGCCGGAGGCGACCCGCAGCTGCCACTCCACCAGGTCGACGCCGGTGATCAGCTCGGTGACCGGGTGCTCGACCTGGAGGCGGGTGTTCATCTCCATGAAGTAGTACGAGGACGGGTCGCTGCCCGGCACGATGAACTCGACCGTGCCCGCGCCCGAGTAGCCGCAGGAGCGGGCCGCCTGGACGGCCGCCTCGCCCATGGCGGCGCGCGTCTCCTCGTCGAGCAGGACGCTGGGCGCCTCCTCGATGATCTTCTGGTGGCGCCGCTGGAGCGAGCACTCGCGCTCGCCGAGGTGGATCACCTTGCCGTGGTTGTCGGCCAGGACCTGGATCTCGATGTGGCGCGGCCGGTCGATCCAGCGCTCCACCAGGAGCGTGTCGTCGCCGAAGGAGGCGCGGGCCTCGCGGCGGGCCGCCGCGATCTCGTCGCCGAGCAGCGCCTCGTCGCGCACCAGGCGCATGCCCTTGCCGCCACCGCCGGCACTCGGCTTGAGGAGCACCGGCATGCCGATCTCCCGTGCCGCGTCGGCCAGTTGGGCATCGGTGAGGCCACTGCCCGAGGAGCCGGGCACGACCGGGACGCCCGCCTTCTGCACGGTCTCCTTGGCGCGGATCTTGTCGCCCATGAGGGAGATCGCGTCGGCCGGCGGCCCGATGAAGACCAGCCCCGCCTCGGTGCAGGCACGGGCGAACTCCGCGTTCTCGGCGAGGAAGCCGTAGCCCGGGTGGACGGCCTGGGCGCCGGTGCGCAGCGCGGCCTCGATGAGGCGGTCGGGGCGCAGATAGCTCTCGGCGGCGGCGGCCGGGCCGATCCGTACCGCCGTGTCCGCCTCCCGGACATGGCGCGCCTCGGCGTCCGCGTCGCTGAAGACGGCGACCGAGCGGATGCCGAGCTGCCGCAGGGTGCGGATGACGCGGACCGCGATCTCGCCCCGGTTGGCGACGAGCACTGTCGTGAACATGGGAGCCCTCAACGTAGGAGTCGGCGGGACGTGGGAGTCGGCGGGGATGTCGTCAGGTCGGTCGGCACGGCGGCGTCACATCCGGAAGACGCCGAAGGCCGGGTCGGCCAGCGGGGCGTTGGCGCAGGCGGTCAGGGCGAGGCCGAGGACCTGACGGGTGTCGGCCGGGTCGATCACCCCGTCGTCCCAGAGCCGGGCGGTCGCGTAGTAGGCGTTGCCCTGCGTCTCGTACTGTTCGCGGATCGGGGCCTTGAAGGCCTCCTCGTCCTCGGCGCTCCAGTCGTCGCCCAGTTGGTCGCGCTTGACGGTCGCGAGGACCGAGGCGGCCTGTTCGCCGCCCATCACCGAGATCTTGGCGTTGGGCCACATCCACAGGAAGCGGGGGCTGTAGGCCCGGCCGCACATCGAGTAGTTGCCCGCGCCGTAGGAGCCGCCGACGACGACGGTCAGCTTCGGGACCCGTGTGCAGGCCACCGCCGTCACCATCTTGGCGCCGTGCTTGGCGATGCCGCCCGCCTCGTAGTCGCGGCCGACCATGAAGCCCGAGATGTTCTGCAGGAACACCAGCGGGATGCCGCGCTGGTCGCACAGCTCGATGAAGTGGGCGCCCTTCTGGGCGGATTCGGAGAACAGGATGCCGTTGTTGGCGACGATGCCGACCGGGTGCCCGTGGATCCGCGCGAAGCCGGTCACGAGCGTCTGCCCGTACTCCGACTTGAACTCCTGGAAGCGCGAGCCGTCGACGACCCGGGCGATCACCTCGCGGACGTCGTAGGGGGTGCGCGAGTCGACCGGCACCGCGCCGTACAGGCCGAACGGGTCGGCCTTCGGCTCCTCGGCCGGTTCGACCGACCAGGGCAGCGGACCGCGGCCGGGCAGGGTGGCCACGATGTTGCGGACGATCCGCAGCGCGTGCGCGTCGTCCTCGGCCAGGTGGTCGGTGACGCCCGAGACGCGCGAGTGCACCTCGCCGCCGCCGAGCTCCTCGGCCGTGACGACCTCGCCCGTGGCCGCCTTCACCAGCGGCGGGCCGCCGAGGAAGATGGTGCCCTGGTTGCGGACGATCACGGCCTCGTCGCTCATCGCGGGCACGTACGCGCCGCCGGCCGTGCACGAGCCGAGGACGGCCGCGATCTGCGGGATGCCCGCGCCGGACATCCGGGCCTGGTTGTAGAAGATCCGCCCGAAGTGCTCGCGGTCGGGGAAGACCTCGTCCTGCATCGGCAGGAACGCGCCGCCCGAGTCGACCAGGTAGAGGCAGGGGAGCCGGTTCTCCAGCGCCACTTCCTGGGCGCGCAGGTGCTTCTTGACCGTCATCGGGTAGTACGTGCCGCCCTTGACCGTGGCGTCGTTGGCGACGATCACGCACTCGCGGCCGCTCACCCGCCCGATCCCGGCGATCACCCCGGCGGCCGGCGCCTGCCCGCCGTACATCCCCTCGGCGGCCAGCGGGGCCAGCTCCAGGAAGGGCGAGCCCGGGTCCAGGAGGGTGTCCACCCGGTCCCTCGGGAGGAGCTTGCCGCGCGCGACGTGCCGCTGACGGGAGCGCTCGCCGCCGCCGAGCCGGGCCGCCGCGAGCCTGGCCCGCAGCTCCTCGCCCAGCGCGCGGTGCGCCGCCTCATTGGCCCGCCAGGCCTCGGAGGCGGGATCGCCCGTGCTCCCCAGGACCGGTGCCTGCTGCATCGTGTCGAGCCCCCTTGCCCGTACTGCCGCCGCTGTTCGCCCGTACTCACCGCCGTGTGCGGAGCCGGCGGGCGTTAATGACCGTTAACTCGTTTCGATCAGGTTAACGAGCGCTAACCGCATTGTCTAGAATGACTTCCCATGAGCACCCGTACCGACGCCCCCACCCGCCGCGAGCAGATCCTGCGCGAGGCCGCCCGGCTCTTCGCCGAGCGCGGCTTCCACGGCGTCGGCGTCGACGAGATAGGGGCCGCCGTCGGCATCAGCGGCCCCGGCCTGTACCGCCACTTCGCGGGCAAGGACGCGATGCTGGCCGAGCTTCTGGTCGGCATCAGCGGGCGGCTCTACGACGGCGGGCGCAAGCGGGCGGCCGAGGCGGCGGGCGACCCCGAGCGGCTGCTCGGCGCGCTCATCGACGGGCACATCGACTTCGCCCTCGACGACCGGGCGCTGATCACCCTGCACGACCGCGAGCTCGACCGGCTGCGCGACAGCGACCGCAAGCTGGTGCGCCAGCTCCAGCGCCAGTACGTCGAACTGTGGGTCGGCGTGGTGAGCGAGCTGTACCCGCCGGTGCCGGAGGCGGAGGTGCGCGGGGCGGTGCACGCCGTGTTCGGGCTGCTCAACTCGACGCCGCACCTCGGCTCGTACGGCAGCGGGCTGCCCGGGCGCGCCGCCACCGAGACGCTGCTGCGCCGCCTCGCGCACGGTGCCTTCGCGTCGCTCGACGAGCGATGAGGCGGCCGGGGCGCTCCGGCCGGGCCGTCCGCGGCGCGGAACGCGGCGGCCGTCTTCGTCGGGGGCGGGGCAGAATGGGGGCCATGCCGATACCCAGCCGTGCCGCCCTCGTCGACCACCTAGTCCGCACCCGTATCGCCGGCGACGTCGCCACGCCCCGCGACAACAACCTCTCCCACTACCGCCGGCTCGCCAACGGCGACCGCCACTACTGGCTGGGTCTGGAACTGGGCGACCGCTGGACGGACGAGCAGGACGTGCTCGCCGTGATGGCCGAGCGCTGCGGCGTCGTGGACGACCCGGAGCACCGCACCGGCCAGGACACCATCGACCCCGAGCTGACGGTGGACGGCCTGGAGCGGATGTCGGCGCGGCTGCGGAAGGCGGCGGCGGGGCGGGAGCGGGTGCTCTTCGCGACCGGTCACCCCGGCGCGCTCCTCGACGTGCACAGCCGGACCGCGGCGGCGCTGCGGGCGGCGGGGTGCGACATCGTGCGGATCCCGGGCGGGCTCACGGCCGACGAGGGGTACGTCGTGCAGTTCGCGGACGTGGCCGTCTTCGAGCGCGGGGCGTCGCTGTGGCACACCCATTCGCCGGAGCCCATGCGGACGATTCTGGGGGCGCTGGACTCGGGGCCGGATCTTGTGGTGGCCGATCACGGGTGGGCGGGGTGTGCGGGGCAGCTCGGGGTGGATTCCATGGGGTACGCGGACTGCAATGACCCCGCGTTGTTCATCGGGGAGGCCGAGGGGGTCGTCCAGGTGACGGTTCCCCTGGACGACCATGTGGTCGACCCCCGCTTCTACGAGCCGATGACGGCCTACCTGCTGAACGCGGCGGGCCTGCTCCCGTGACCCCCTGGGGCTCCGCCCCAGACCCCGAGGGCGCTTGCCCACCCGCCCGCCCGTGCAGGGGGTTGGAGGGTGCCTGGCCCTGGGGCTGCGCCCCAGACCCCCAGGGGGTCGCCCACCCGCCCGCCCGTGCAGCGGGTCGGATAGGCCCGGCCCCTGGGGCTGCGCCCCAGACCCCCTGAGGGGCTCCGCCCCTCGAACCCCGGCGGGGGCTCCGCCCCCTGCACCCCCATCGCGCCTGAACGGCGCTCGTCCTCAAACGCCGGACGGGCTGAGGATGCACATGCTGGCCGGCACCGAGCAGTTAAGGGGCGCGAGGAACTGCGCGAGAAGCAACCACGGCCCGCAGATGACCGAGGGCTGAGGGGCGCGGGGAACTGCGCACACCCCGGGCACCCCCAGTCCTGCCAGGGGCGCGGGGAACTGCGCGAGCGACCGGCCCGCCACCGGGTACATCGCCGGCCCGCCGAGGACTGCGGCCACATCATCCCGCTGCACCGCCCGCACGCCCTGCTCGCGCTGCTGCGGCCGTTCCTGGCCGGTGGGGCGGACGGGCCCGGCGCGGGACCCCTCGGCGCGGGACCACCCGGCGCGGGATCCCTCAGCGCGGGATCCGGACCACGCCCTCCTGGATCACCGTGATCGCCAGACGTCCGTCCTGCGTGTAGATGCGGGCCTGCCCGAGCCCCCGCCCCCCGGACGCCGACGGCGACTCCTGGTCGTACAGGAGCCACTCGTCCGCCCGGAACGGCCGGTGGAACCACATCGCGTGGTCCAGCGAGGCACCCACCACGTCCCCGACCGCCCAGCCGCCGCGCCCGTGTGCGAGCAGCACCGAGTCAAGCAGCGTCATGTCGGAGACGTAGGTGGCCAGGCACACGTGCAGGAGCGGATCGTCCGCCAGCTTGCCGTTCGTGCGGAACCAGACCTGTGAGCGGGGCTCGCGCGGCGTGCCCACGCTGCCCCACGGCGGCGCGTCCACGTACCGCAGGTCGACGGCCGCGCGGGCCTCGATCAGGCGGTCCACCACCCCCGCGTCCCGGAAGGCGGACGCGTACCGCGGCAGCATCTCGGCGGCCGTCGGCAGCGACTCGGGGTCCGGGGCCTGGGGCATGCCGGCCTGGTGCTCCATGCCCTCCTCGTACCGCTGGAACGACGCGGAGAGGTGGAAGATCGGCTGGCCGTGCTGGACGGCGACGACCCGGCGGGTCGTGAAGGAAGCGCCGTCGCGGATGCGGTCGACGCTGTAGACGATCGGCGCGCCCGGGTCGCCCGCCCGCAGGAAGTAGGCGTGCAGCGAGTGCGCCGTCCGCTCGGCCGGGACCGTGCGGCCCGCGGCGACCAGCGCCTGCGCGGCCACCTGCCCGCCGAAGACGCGCGGCACGACCGCAGAGCGGGACCGGCCGCGGAAGATGTCCTCCTCGATCCGCTCCAGGTCGAGCAGATCGAGGAGGTTCTCAAGTGCCTGATGCATGAAGGTAGTTGTACCCGACCGCTGTCAGGGGCCGCTGTTACAGGCCCATGTCCTTGGCGATGATCGACTTCATGATCTCGCTGGTGCCGCCGTAGATCCGGTTCACGCGGTTGTCCGCGTACAGACGGGCGATCGGGTACTCGTTCATGAAGCCGTAGCCGCCGTGCAGCTGGAGGCAGCGGTCGATGACGCGGTGCGCGACCTCGGTGCAGAACAGCTTCGCGGACGCGGCCTCGGCCGGCGTCAGCTCGCCCGCGTCGAGGGCTTCGAGGGCGCGGTCGGCGACCGCCTCGGCGGCGTCCACCTCGGCCTGGCAGGCGGCCAGTTCGAACTTGGTGTTCTGGAACGAGGCGACCGTCTTGCCGAAGACCGTACGGTCCTGGACGTACTCCTTGGCGAACCGGATGGCCGCCTTGGCCTGCGCGTACGCACCGAACGCGATGCCCCAGCGCTCGGAGGCGAGGTTGTGGCCGAGGTAGGAGAAGCCCTTGTTCTCCTCGCCCAGCAGGTCCTCGACCGGGACCTTCACGTCGACGAACGCCAGCTCGGCGGTGTCGGACGTCTTCAGGCCGAGCTTGTCGAGCTTGCGGCCGACCGAGTAGCCCTCGGACTTGGTGTCCACCGCGAACAGCGAGATGCCGTGGCGGCGGTCCTCGGCGGAGGGGGCGTCGGTGCGGGCGCACACGATCACGCGGTCGGCGTGCACACCGCCGGTGATGAAGGTCTTCGCGCCGTTGAGGACGTAGTGCGAGCCGTCCTCGGAGAGCTTGGCGGTGGTCTTCATGCCCGCGAGGTCGGAGCCGGTGCCCGGCTCGGTCATCGCGAGGGCCCACATCTCCTCGCCGGAGACGAACTTCGGCAGGAAGCGCTTCTTCTGCTCGTCGGTGGCGAGCATCTTGATGTACGGCAGGCCGAGCAGCACGTGCACCCCGGAGCCGCCGAACTGGACGCCCGCGCGGGCCGTCTCCTCGTACATCACGGCCTCGAACTTGTACGAGTCGATGCCGGCGCCGCCGAACTCCTCGTCCACCCGGATGCCGAAGATGCCGAGGTCGGCCAGCTTGGAGTAGAACTCGCGCGGCACGATGCCCGCCGCGAACCACTCGTCGTAGACGGGGACGACCTCGGACTCGATGAAGGCGCGCAGGGTGTCCCGGAACGCCTCGTGGTCCTCGTTGAAAACGGTACGGCGCACGGACGCCCTCCTCGGGTGGCAGTTTGGCTAAGCGCTTGCTCAGGCTGACCTACGAAGTTACCCGGCAGTCACCGGCACTGTCCAGAGTGAGACTCGGCACTTCTGAGCGCCAGCCAGAGCTCGGTGCGCACGTCCATGTCGTCGAGATCGGTGCCGAGCAGCACCGCGCAGCGGCCGATCCGCTGGCGGACGGTGTTGCGGTGCACCCCGAGCGCCACCGCGCTGCGGTCCCAGCTCCCGTGCAGCGAGAGCCAGGTGCGCAAGGTGGTGCGCAGCGGACCGGTGAGCGGGGCGAGGAGTTCGCGGGCGTACGCGGCGGCCTCCGCGGGGTCGAGGAGCCCGGTGAACCCGGCGGGGCGGTGCCGGGCCAGCGGGACGCGGGTCGCCTCGGCGCGCTCCAGGGCGCGGGCCGCCTGGGTGTCGGCGACCGCCAGGCCGTCCAGGGTGGCCGGCGCGCTGGCGCCCAGGGTCCAGCCGGGGTGGGCCGTGACCTCGCGGTCGGCCGGTACGAGGGCCCGTACGCGGGAGTCCTCCGCGTCGACCAGCGGTGTGCCCAGGTCAGGGGGTGCGCCCTGGCCCCGGGCGTGCACCACGGTCCAGGGGCCCTCGCCGAGGAGGGCCGCCTGCTCGGCGGGGCCGCCGCCGAGCAGCATCCGCACCAGCGCGGCCGAACGGGCGGCCGCGCCCGCGCCGGGCCGCTCCGCGGTGAGCAGGGCGAGCAGGACGGCCGCGACACCGGTGATGGTGTGGTCGCCGGGGGTGCGGTGGGGGGTTGCCACGGCGAGGGTGAGGGGGCCGGTGAGGGCGTAGGCGGTGAGGTGGGTGCCGGTGGTGCTGTCGCTCGCGCTGAGAGGGTTCGCCCCGCCCCGCCCCTTCCCGGAACCCTCCGGGGGCTGTGCGGCCGGCCGCACTCCCGGGGCTCCGCCCCCGAACCCCCGCTCCTCAAACGCCGGAGAGGCTGAAGAGCCCCCCGAGACCAGGCCCGCACTGCCCGCCGAACCCCGGGACGCATCCGGCCCCGCCGAGCGGCCCGGGGTGCCCGCGACCGCATCCAGCCCCTCCGGCGCTTGAGAGGCGGGGTCCGGGGCGGAGCCCCGTGGGGGGCCGGGCTCCCTCGGGTCCGTCGCCGGGTCCGCCGGAGGCGACACCACCCGCACCAGGTCCCGCACCCCCGCGAGGGACCCGGGCTCCGGCCCCGCCGACTCCAGGACCACCCCCTCCGGGGTCAGCAGCGCCGCCCAGCCCCCCAGCCGCCCCGCGAGCACCCGCAGCACCGCCCCCACCGGACCCGGCCGCGAGGCCGCCGCGGCAAGGGCGCGCTGGGTCTCGTTCACCCGGCGCAGCTCGTCCTCGCGGGCCCGGGCCATCAGGAGCCACACCGCCCGCGCCACCCCGGAGAACGTCGTCTGCGGCGGCACCTCGATAAGCGGAAGCCCGTGCCGCGCACACGCCTCCACCAGGGCCTGCGGCACCTCCTCGTACACCGGGGCCACCCCGAAGCCCAGCGCGGCGGCCCCCGCCTCCACCGCCCGGGCCACGTACCGCTCCGGGTCGGCCAGCTGCACCCCGGCCGTCATCAGCAGCTCGCCGCCGAGCAGATAGGGGTACGGGTCGGCCATCTCCGAGGTGTGCACCCAGCGGATGGACACCTCCGCCGGGCCCGCGAGCTGCCGCAGGCCGAGGTCCGCGCGGGCCAGCAGCGCGCCGAGCGCGATGGGGGGAGTGGGCGGGGAGGCGGGCGGGGCAAGGGGGTCCGGCATGTGGATGATCCATCCGTCAGCGGCGTCGGGAGTGGAGGAAACGTACACTTCAGTGTGGCCGCCCGGCCGCCTAGGGTCGTGCCGACCGGCGCACGCGGGAGAGCGGACAGGCTCCGCGCGCAGCCGGGCCCCGGCCGGGCCCGGCGGGGGCCCATCGGCCCGGGTCGCCACAACACGCCGAGAACGAAGGGCACTTCACATGAGCAGCAACGAGACGCCGCGCGGTCCGATCGACTCGTCCCGCATCCCGCGGTACGCGGGGCCCGCGACCTTCGCCCGGCTGCCCCGTCTCGACGAGGTCGGCACCGCCGATGTCGCCGTGGTCGGCGTGCCCTTCGACTCCGGCGTCTCCTACCGGCCCGGCGCCCGCTTCGGCGGCAACGCCATCCGCGAGGCCTCGCGCCTGCTGCGCCCGTACAACCCGGCGCAGGACGCCTCGCCGTTCGCGCTGGCCCAGGTCGCCGACGCCGGTGACATCGCGGCCAACCCGTTCAACATCAACGAGGCCGTCGAGACGATCGAGGCCGCCGCCGACGACCTGCTCGGCACCGGCGCCCGGATGATGACGCTCGGCGGCGACCACACCATCGCGCTGCCGCTGCTGCGCTCCGTCGCCAAGAAGCACGGCCCGGTCGCGCTGCTCCACTTCGACGCGCACCTCGACACCTGGGACACCTACTTCGGCGCCGAGTACACCCACGGCACCCCGTTCCGCCGGGCCGTCGAGGAGGGCATCCTCGACACCGAGGCGCTGTCCCACGTCGGCACCCGCGGCCCGCTGTACGGCAAGCAGGACCTGACGGACGACGAGAAGATGGGCTTCGGCATCGTCACCTCCGCCGACGTCTACCGGCGCGGCGCCGACGAGGTCGCCGATCAGCTCCGCCAGCGCATCGGCGACCGCCCCCTCTACATCTCGATCGACATCGACTGCCTGGACCCGGCCCACGCGCCCGGCACCGGCACCCCCGAGGCCGGCGGCATGACCTCGCGCGAGCTCCTGGAGATCCTGCGCGGCCTCGCCTCCTGCAACCTGGTCTCCGCCGATGTCGTCGAGGTCGCCCCGGCCTACGATCATGCGGAGATCACCAGCGTGGCCGCCTCGCACACCGCGTACGAGCTGACCACCATCATGTCCCGCCAGATCGCGGCGAGCCGCGCCTGAGGCGCGGAACGGACCGGGCCACGACCGACGGCGCGGGCCCGGTGGCCGGGGAACGGGCGCCGGGCCCGCGACCGCGCTCCACCGAGAGGACGCCATGACCCACGACCACGACCTCGTGCTGCGCCCCACGCCGCGTCAGGTGGAGGCGGCCCTCAACCCCCCGCCCGGGCGGAACGGCGGCGACCTGGTGGTGGAGACCCTCGCCGGACTGGGTGCGACCACCGTGTTCGGGCTGCCGGGCCAGCACGCCCTCGCCCTGTTCGACGCGGTGCGCCGCTCGGACCTGCGCTACATCGGGCTCCGGGTGGAGAACAACGCGGGCTTCGCCGCCGACGCGTACGGCCGGATCACCGGCGAGGCGGCCCCGCTGCTGCTCTCCACCGGCCCCGGCGCGCTGACCTCGCTGGCCGCCCTCCAGGAGGCGGCGGCGGCCTCGTCCCCGGTCGTCGCGATCTCAAGTCAGGTGCCGATCAAGGGACTTGGCCGCGGGCGCCACGGTCATCTGCACGAACTGCGCGACCAGCAGGCCTCGTTCCGGGACGTCGTCAAGTCCGTCCACATCGTGCGCAGCCAGTCGCAGATCCCCTCCGCTCTCGCGGCGGCCTGGGAGTCGGCGCTGACCGCGCCGCACGGCCCCGTATGGGTGGAGATCCCCGAGGACGTGCTGCGCGCCGCGACGGCGCTGCCGGTCGTCACCGCGATGGACGCCTTCCCCGACGACCTGGTGCCGCGGCCCGAACTGACCGCGGTGGCGGCCGAGTTGCTCGCGGGCGCGGCCCGTCCCGCGATCATCGCGGGCGGCGGTGTCGTACGCTCCGACGCCGCGGGCAAGCTCCGCGCGCTGGCCGAGCGCCTTGACGCGCCGGTCGTGACCACCTTCGGCGGCAAGGGCGCCTTTCCCTGGAACCATCCGCTCTCGCTCCAGTCCTGGCTGGAGGACCGGCACACCACCGACTTCCTGGAGGACGCCGACGTCCTGCTCGTGGTCGGCTCCGGGCTCGGCGAACTGTCCTCGAACTACCACACCTTCCAGCCGCGCGGCCGGATCGTCCAGATCGAGGCCGACCTCGGCAAACTGGAGTCCAACCACCCGGCGCTCGGCATCCACGCGGACGCCCGCACCGCCCTCCAGGCCCTGCTCGAAACGCTCCCGGAGCGTGCCGGCGCGGCCCGCACGGGCCCGCCGGCGGCCGAGCGGGTACGGACCGTGCTCGACTTGGTGCGCGCCCGTCTCGACGCACAGGACCTCGGCGAGGAGCGGCGGATCCTGGCCGCGGTGCGCGCGGCGCTGCCGGCCGACGCGCCCAGCTTCTGGGACATGACGATCCTCGCCTACTGGGCGTGGTCGGCCTGGCCCGGCGCGATGCACTCGGCGCAGGGCGCCGGCGGCCTCGGCTACGCGTTCCCCGGGGCACTGGGCGCGGCCGTCGCCGACCCCGGCACCCCCGTCCTCGCGGTGTCCGGCGACGGCGGGGCCATGTACTCGCTCGCCGAGCTCGCCACGGCCCGCCAGCACGATCTGCCGGTCACCTGGCTGATCGTCGACGACGGCGGCTACGGCATCCTGCGCGAGTACCTGGCGGACGCCCCGGCCGAGCCGTCCCGGCCCGCCCCCGCCGGATCCCCCCGGCCCGACGCGGGCACCGCGTCCGGCGCCGGCGCCGTCACCGAGCTGGCCCGCCCCGACTTCGTGGCCCTCGCCGAGTCCTTCGGCGTCCCCGCCGTACGCACCACCGCCGACACCCTGACCGCCGACCTCGCCAAGGCGCTGGCGACCCCCGGGCCCAGCGTGGTCGTGCTGCCCGCCGTCCTGAAGATGTTCGCCCCGACGCACCTGTGAGCCCCGCCGGGCCCGGAAAATCGGGCCGGCCGGCCCCGGCTCCACGACCCGTGTGCGTTGCGGCGGGATGAAATCCGCAGGCCGCCGTGTTGGGGCTTGCGGCAGGACCGGCACCAACGGGAGGAATGCACGTGACGGAGGGTGCGCAACAGGGGTGGGCGCGCAGGCTGACCGGGTACGCCTGGCGGTACCGGCGCAATGTCGTGCTGGCCCTCGGCTCCTCGCTCGGCGGCATGGCCGTGATGGCGCTCGTACCGCTGATCACCAAGGTGGTCATCGACGACGTCATCGGCGACCACACCCGCTCCCTCTCCGTATGGACGGGCCTGCTCATAGCCTGCGCCGTCGTCGTCTACGGGCTCACCTACATACGGCGCTACTACGGCGGACGCCTCGCCCTCGACGTGCAGCACGACCTGCGCACCGAGATGTACGCCACGATCACCCGGCTCGACGGGCGGCGCCAGGACGAGCTGTCCACCGGACAGGTCGTCGGGCGGGCCACCAGCGACCTCCAGCTCATCCAGGGCCTGCTCTTCATGCTGCCGATGACCATCGGCAACGTCCTGCTCTTCGTGATCTCGATCGGGATCATGGCGTGGCTCTCGCCGCTGCTCACGCTCGTCGCCCTCGCGGTCGCCCCGGCCCTCTGGTTCATCGCCAAGCGCAGCCGCACCCGGCTCTTCCCCGCCACCTGGTACGCCCAGGGCCAGGCCGCCGCCGTCGCGGGCGTCGTGGACGGCGCCGTCTCCGGGGTCCGGGTCGTCAAGGGCTTCGGCCAGGAGGAGCAGGAGACCGGCAAGCTGCGCGAGGTCGGCCGCAAGCTGTTCGCGGGGCGCCTGCGCACCATCCGCCTGAACGCGCGGTACACCCCCGCCCTCCAGGCCGTCCCGGCACTCGGTCAGGTCGCGATGCTGGCGCTCGGCGGCTGGCTCGCCACCCGGGGCGAGATCACGCTCGGCACGTTCGTCGCCTTCTCCACCTACCTCGCCCAGCTCGTCGGGCCGGTGCGCATGCTCGCCATGGTGCTCACCGTGGGCCAGCAGGCCCGGGCCGGCGTCGAGCGCGTCCTGGAGCTCATCGACACCGAGCCGTCCATGGCCGACGGCACCAGGGAGCTGGCGCCCGACGCCCCGGCCACCGTCGAATTCGACGACGTGAGCTTCGGCTACGACGAGGAGCGGCCGGTCCTCGACGGGTTCTCGCTCGACATCCGGCCGGGCGAGACGGTCGCCGTGGTCGGCGCGTCCGGCTCCGGCAAGTCCACCGTCTCGCTGCTGCTGCCCCGCTTCTACGACGTCGCGCGCGGCGCCGTCCTCGTCGGCGGCCACGACGTGCGCGAGCTGACGCTCGCCTCGCTGCGCGACGCCATCGGCCTCGTACCGGAGGACTCCTTCCTCTTCTCCGACACCGTCCGCGCCAACATCGCGTACGGAAAGCCGGACGCCACCCAGGAGGAGATCGACCGGGCGGCCCGCACCGCCCAGGCCGACCGTTTCATCGCCGAGCTGCCCAAGGGCTACGACACCACGGTCGGCGAGCACGGCCTGACCCTCTCCGGCGGCCAGCGCCAGCGCATCGCGCTCGCCCGCGCCATCCTCACCGACCCCCGCCTCCTCGTCCTGGACGACGCGACCTCGGCGGTGGACGCGCGCGTCGAGCACGAGATCCACGAGGCGCTCGCCTCCGTGATGGCCGGCCGCACCACCCTGCTCATCGCGCACCGCCGCTCCACCCTCGGCCTCGCCGACCGCATCGCCGTGCTCGACGGCGGACGGCTCGCGGCGATCGGCACCCACGAGGAGCTCCAGCGCGACAGCGCCCTGTACCGCAAACTGCTCACCGACCCGGACGAGCTGGGCGCGGTGTCGCCGGGCCACACCCCGACCGCCCCCCTCGCCACCGAGGAGGACCACTCCGTACGGGACGAGCTGGACGCCGAGTTCGACGCCGAGCGCGGCATCACCCCGCCGCTGTGGGTGCGCGAGGAGAAGCCGCAGTCGGCGGCGCCCGGCGGGATGCCGGCCACCCCCGAACTGCTGGCGCAGGTCGAAGCGCTGCCGCCGGCCACCGACACCCCGGACGTGGACGAGGCACGGGCCGTGCGCCCCGAGGCGTCCTACGGGCTGCGCAGGCTGCTGCACGGCTTCGGCCTGCCGCTGCTCGTCTCGCTGCTGCTCGTCGCGATCGACGCGGGCATGTCACTGCTGCTCCCGGTCCTGATCCGGCACGGCATCGACCAGGGCGTCACCAAGCTGGCGCTCGGCGCGGTGTGGGCGGCGGCCGGGCTCGCGCTGCTCACCGTGGCCGTGCAGTGGCTCGCCCAGACCGGCGAGACGCGGATGACCGGACGCACCGGCGAACGCGTCCTGTACGCGCTGCGCCTGAAGATCTTCGCCCAGCTCCAGCGGCTCGGACTCGACTACTACGAGCGGGAGTTGACCGGCCGGATCATGACCCGCATGACGACGGACGTGGACGCGCTCTCCACGTTCCTGCAGACCGGTCTGGTCACCGCGTTCGTCTCCGTCGTCACGTTCTTCGGCATCATGGTGGCGCTGCTCGTCATCGACGTACAGCTCGCCCTGGTCGTCTTCGCGACCCTGCCGCCGCTGGTCGTCGGCACGTACTTCTTCCGCCGCAAGAGCGTGCGGGCCTACGAGCTGGCCCGTGAGCGGGTCGGCGTCGTCAACGCCGACCTCCAGGAGACGGTGTCGGGCCTGCGCATCGTGCAGGCCTTCCGGCGCGAGCGCGACGGGTCGGCCCGGTTCGCCGAACGCAGCGCGCACTACCGCGAGGCGCGGGTGCGCGGGCAGTGGCTGATCTCGGTGTACTTCCCGTTCGTGCAGCTCCTGTCGTCGGTGGCCGCGGCTGCCGTCCTGATCGTGGGCGCGGGCCGGGTCGACCACGGCACCCTCACCACCGGAGCCCTGGTCGCCTATCTGCTCTACATCGACCTGTTCTTCGCCCCCGTCCAGCAGCTCTCGCAGGTCTTCGACGGCTATCAGCAGGCGGCCGTCTCGCTCGGCCGCATCCAGGAGCTGCTCCGTGAGAAGACCTCCACCACGGAGGCGGCCGAACCTCTCGGCGTGCCCTCGCTGCGCGGCGAGATCGCCTTCGAGGACGTCGACTTCGCCTACGGCCCGGCCGACGCGGACGAGGCGAAGGAGACCGCGCTCAGCGGCATAGACCTGCGCATACCGGCCGGCCAGACCGTCGCCTTCGTCGGCGAGACCGGCGCGGGCAAGTCCACCCTCGTCAAGCTGGTGGCCCGCTTCTACGATCCGACGTCCGGCCGGGTCACCGCCGACGGCACCGACCTGCGCGACCTGGACCTCACCGGCTACCGGCACCGCCTCGGCGTGGTCCCGCAGGAGGCGTACCTCTTCGAAGGCACCGTCCGCGACGCCATCGCCTACGGACGGCCCGGTGCGAGCGACGCCGAAGTGGAGGCGGCGGCCCGCGCGGTCGGCGCCCACGACATGATCGCCACGCTCACCGGCGGCTATCTGCACGAGGTCGCCGAGCGTGGACGCAACCTCTCCGCGGGGCAGCGGCAGCTGATCGCGCTGGCCCGCGCCGAGCTGGTGAACCCGGACATCCTGCTCCTCGACGAGGCGACCGCGGCGCTCGACCTGGCCACCGAGGCCCAGGTCACCCGGGCCACCGAGCGGCTCAGCGGACGCCGCACGACGCTGGTCGTGGCCCACCGGCTGACCACCGCGGCCCGGGCGGACCGGGTCGTCGTCATGGACCAGGGCCGCGTCGCCGAGGACGGCACCCACGACCAACTCCTCGCTCTCGACGGCAAGTACGCCCGGCTGTGGCGCACCTTCGTCGGCGACGACGGGGTCGGGTCGGGCGCGCGGGACGAGGACGAGGACGAGCCGATCGCGGCACGCTGACCGTCCTCCCGCGGAACCGCCCGGCGGCCCGGCCGGAAACCGTCCACCCGCAGAACCGCCCGGCGGCCCGCTGCGTCCTTCCCCGCATACGCGCAAGTGGCGGAAGGGTGCAAGCGTGTTCGGTGGGATGTTCGGCGGGCCGGGGAAGAGGGGGCTTCTCGGGTCCGCGTCGATGGTGGCGGTGATGGCGGGCGGCCTGGTCGTGTTCGGCCCGGCCGGGGGCAGCGCGGACGCGTCGGCCGCGTGCGCGGGACGGCCCGTCAGGACGGTCGGGTTCAGCGCGGGGGAGCTTCGCCTGTACAAGGGGAACGGGTACGCGTGCGCGGTCACCGAGGCCAAGAGCCCGGGTGCGCGGCGCCCCATGACGGTGACGATCCAGGCGCGCGGCTCGGCGCCGGCCGGTGACTCCGGTGCTTACACCCAGCGGGCGGGCCCGGTCACCGTGCACGCGGGCAGTCGCTGCGTACGCGCCACCGGAGCGATATCCGGGGCCTCGGCGCAGACGGGATGGGTGTGCTGAGGGGCAGGCCGTGAGGTCAACCGGGTCTGGCGGCCCCGGTGTTGGCACCGCTAGGTTCACGGAACCACGTTCCGAGCCCACAGGGGCCCCACAGGGGAGTGTGCATGCGCAAGGCGTTCAGATGGCTGTTGTCGCTGGTCGTGCTGATGGGCACGCTGACCGCGACAGGAGCCGCGGCAGGGGCGGCCACCGCCGCCGAGCCGGACATCAAGGACCGCATCCTGGCGATACCCGGGATACGTCTCATAGAGGAGAAGCCGTACACCGGCTACCGCTACTTCGTCCTTTCGATCACGCAGCCGGTCGACCACCGCAACCCGTACAGCCGGGCCACCTTCCAGCAGCGTTTCACCCTGCTGCACAAGGACACCGACCGGCCGACCGTGATGTACACCAGCGGTTACGACGTCTCCACGAACCCCAGCCGCAGCGAGCCCACGCAGATCGTGGACGGCAACCAGGTCTCCGTCGAGTACCGCTTCTTCCCGCTGTCCCGGCCGCAGCCGGCCGACTGGTCCAAGGACGACATCTGGCAGGCGGCCAGCGACCAGCACGCCATCTTCCGGGCCCTGAAGCCGGTCTACACCAAGAACTGGCTGACCACGGGCGGCTCGAAGGGCGGCATGACGGCCACCTACTACAAGCGGTTCTACCCGCGTGACATGGACGGCGTCGTCGCGTACGTGGCCCCCAACGACGTGGTGAACAACGAGGATTCGGCCTACGACCGGTTCTTCCGGACGGTCGGCACCAAGGAGTGCCGCGACAAGCTGGAGGGTGTGCAGCGCGAGGCGCTGGTGCGGCGGACCTCCCTGGAGAAGAAGTACCAGGAGTACGCCGCGGCCAACGGCTACACCTTCACCACCGTCGGCACGCTCGACAAGGCGTACGAGGCGGTCGTGCTCGACTACGTGTGGGGCTTCTGGCAGTACCACCTGCTCGCCGACTGCGCCACGATCCCGGCGGACGCGGCGCACGCCACCGACCAGGCGATCTGGGACTCGGTCGACACCATCTCCGGCTTCTCCTTCTACACCGACCAGGGACTCGCCCCGTACACGGCGTACTACTACCAGGCCGGTACGCAGCTGGGCTCGCCCACCATCAAGCAGCCGTGGCTCGGCAAGCTGAGCCGCTACGGGTACCAGCCGCCGCGCAACTTCGTGCCGCGGGACATCCCGATGCGCTTCCAGCCCTCCGCGATGCGGGACGTCGACACCTGGGTGCGCCACCACGCGGACCACATGCTGTACGTGTACGGGCAGAACGACCCCTGGGGGGCCGAGCGGTTCTCCCTCGGGGCGGGGGCGCGTGACTCCTACGTGTACACGGTGGCCGGGGGGAACCACGGGTCCAAGGTGGCTCTGCTGGCGGCCGGGCAGAAGGCGGCGGCCACGGCGGCCATCCTCCGCTGGGCGGGGCTGTCCCCGTCCCCTGCGGCGCCCGCCTACAACGCGAAGCAGGACGCCCCCATGCACCGCACCCTCCACCCCTGAGGGGGACCCCCGGGGGGTTGCTTCAGCCCCCTGGGGGGTTCGCCCACCCACCCGCCCGTGCGGGGGGCTGTCTGGCCCCGGCCCCTGGGGCGCTTGCCCACCCACCCGCCCGTGCGGCGGGTTGTACCGGCTGAGCCCTGGGGCTCCGCCCCAGACCCCGAGGGGCTGGCCCACCCACCCGCCCGTGCAGCGGGTTGAAGGGTTCGGCCACTGGGGCTGCGCCCCAGACCCCCTGAGGGGCTCCGCCCCTCGAACCCCGGCGGGGGCTCCGCCCCCTGCACCCCCGATCGCGCCTGAACGGCGCTCGTCCTCAATCGCCGGACGGGCTGAGGTGCCCAGTGCGGGCCAGCACCGAGCAGTTAAGGGGCGCGGGGAACTGCGCGAGAAGCGACCACGGCCCGCACACGACAGGGGGAGGGGCGCGGGGAACTGCGCGAGAAGCGACCACGGTCCGCAGACGGCCGGGGCCCAAGGGGCGCGGGGAACTGCGCAAACCCCGGGCATCCCCAGCACCGCCAGGGGCGCGGGGAACTGCGCAAAAGGCGACCACGGCCCGCAGACGGCCGGGGCCAAGGGGGCGCGGGGAACTGCGCAAACCCCGGGCCCCCCGCACCTTCACCCGCCCCGCTAGTACGACAACCCATACCCGATCGGGTAGAGATCCCGCGCAGGGTCATCACTACGCGGCACCGCCACCGGAAGCCGCCCCCGCGGCCACCCCCGCCCCGCCAACACCCGCCCCGCCGCCCGGAGTTCCACGTCCGTCCAGCAGTACGTGGCGAGCGAGGCGGCGTACCCGCTCAGGTGCGCGATGTCGTACGGGTTGCGCAGCGCGACGTGGACCACCGGCACCCCGGTCGCCCCGAGCGCGGACACGAGCCTGCCCTGCGCGTCCCCCGCCGCCACGTTGTACGTGCCGACGATCACCACGTCCTGACCGCCCGCCGCCCGCACGACCGCGTCGATCTGCGCCGGGGACGGAGCAGTTCCCGTGCTCAACACCGTGGTGTGGAAGCCGAGTTCGGTGAGCGTACCGGCCAGGACCGCGGTCGGCGGTCCGGTCGTGCCGGAGGGGGAGGCCGGGTCGGCGCCCACCACCAGGACCCGGCGGTGCCGGTGGCGGGAGAGGGGCAGCAGGCCCTGCGCGTTGCTGATGAGCGTGGTGGTGCGTTCGGCGATGTCGTTGGCGGCGGCCCGATGGGCCCGGGTGCCGACGATCCGGTCCACCGCGCGCGCCGACACGTACGGCCGGGCGAACAGGCCGCGGCGCTCCTTGAGCCGCAGGATCCGCAGGAGGGATGCGTCGAGGCGGGCCTCGCTCAGCTCGCCGCTCGCCACGGCCGCCCGCACCCCGGCGAAGGCCACGTCCAGCTTGGGCGGATCGAGCAGCTGGTCGACCCCGGCCTTCAGCGCGAGCACCGGCACCCGGTCGTCGCCGTACTTGTCGCGCACGCCCTTCATGCCGAGCGAGTCCGTGATGACGACCCCGTCGTAGCCGAGCTGTTCGCGCAGGATGCCGGTGAGGATGGGGCGGGAGAGGGTGGCGGGGTCATTGCTCGGGTCGAGCGCGGGGAACTGGATGTGCGCCGTCATGATCGCGTCGATCCCGGCCGCGATGGCGGCCTTGAAGGGCGGCGCGTCGAGCCGCTCCCACTCCGCACGGCTGTGGGTGATCACCGGGATGCCGGTGTGGCTGTCGACGCTGGTGTCGCCGTGGCCCGGGAAGTGCTTGGCGGTCGCGGCGACCGAGGACTCCTGGTAGCCGCGCACCTCGGCCGCGACCATGCGGGCCACGGCGTCGGGATCGGCGCCGAAGGACCGTACGCCGATGACCGGGTTGGCCGGGTTGATGTTCACGTCGGCGTCGGGGGAGTAGTCCTGGCGGATGCCGATCGCCGCCAGCTCGGCGCCGGAGATGCGGCCCAGGGTGCGGGCGTCGGCGGTCGAGCCGCCGGCCCCCATCGCCATCGCGCCCGGGAAGAGCGTGGCCGGCTCACCCACCCGGCACACCGCGCCGTGCTCCTGGTCGGTGGCGATGAGCAGCGGCAGCGGAACGCGCTGGGCCAGCCCGGCGGCCTGGATGCCGTTGGAGAGAGCGGCGATCTGGTGCGGGTCGCGGGTGTTGTGCGCCCAGGCGAAGTAGATGATGCCGCCGACGTGGTACTTGGCGATGAGCTCGGCGGCGTCGCGCACCCCGATCTCACGGAGGTTGGCGTCGATGTCCGCCTGGTCGGGCGCGGTCGCGGAGTGTCCGTAGACCCGCATGACGAAGAGCTGCCCGATCTTCTCCTCGACCGACATGCGGGCGATGAGCGCGCGCAGGCGCCGGTCGGCCCCGGCCCCCTCGCGCGCGCCGGCCGCGTACGCGGGGAGGGGGAGGCCGAGGGCGGCCGTGGCGGCCATGGCGGCGGTGGTGGTCAGGAGGCTGCGTCTTGAGGTGCGGTGCTGCACGTGCGCTCCTTCCGGCGGTGGTACCCGGGAAGCCGGGGATGGAAGAAACTTCCAAGGCGAACCGTTATCCGGAAAGTAATTGTCAGTCAAGGCTATGCGCACGGTCCCGCCGCGCGGCGGGACCGTCGTGGCGGTCGCGCCGGCCCCGCCGGGCACGGTTCGTCGCGGCTCTGATCGCGGCGATGGGGCGCACCCCCGTGTCGCCCATCGCCGCACGGATCATCCGGGGCCCGCGCCCGGCGACCCCGAACTCCGCCCTCCCCGCGCCGCCCGCTACCAGGTCCCCCCGGCCACCTGCCGGGTCGTGGCGTTGAGGCGGTTGAAGAGGTTGGTCACCGCGACCATGAGGACGATCGAAGCCAGCTCCTTCTCGTCGTAGTGCCGGGCGGCCTCGTCCCAGACCGCGTCCGGCACCGCGTCCGGGCGGTCGGCGAGCCGGGTGGAGGCCTCGGCCAGCGCGAGGGCCGCCCGCTCGGCGTCGCTGAAGAAGGGCGCCTCCCGCCACACGGCAACCGTGCTGAGCTGGTCCTCGTCCACACCGTTCTTGCGCGCACTGGCGATCCCGCCGAACACGCAGGGCGCGCAGCCGTTGATCTGGCTCGCCCGCAGGTGCACCAGCTCCAGGGTGGATCCGGGCACCCCGCCCTGCTTCGCGGCCTCGATCAGATCGAGGATCGCCTTCATCGCGCCGGGAAGGACCTGTGCGGGGTTGGTCATACGTGCCTGCATGGCTGGGGCTCCTGTGTCCGTCGTGGCTGTCGCGGGCGCTTCCCGCGTCCGCCTCCACCTCACTGACCCGCGAGCGTCCGCGGATGTGACAGCGCCGCCGAAATTCTTTTCGGACCCCGCTTCGGCCCACCGGGGCATGACGTACGGCTCCCACGTCAGCCCGCCGTCCCGCGACAGCCTGAGCCCCAGTGCCGGGCCCGCTACCAACTGCCCCCATGTCGGGCGGCCTTCCGTGTCAGCCACGCGCGTACCTCGCCTTCCTCCTGAGCGGAGGCGACGCGCAGATCGCGTACGGCGATGGTCGCGACGAAGTGCACGAACCGGATGCGCCGCCAGTCACCGTCCGTGCCGATCACCTTGCCCGGCCCGTACACATCGGTACCGGTGTGGGCGACATACGCCCCCACGGGGTGCGCTCCCATTGCCACTGCCTCTCACTGTGTGTGCTGTTCCGCTCACAGCGTGGGGTCGTGTTCCCTACGCTGAACAGTGCACCGGGGGTGACAACGCGGCCTGCAAGCAGGGGAGTTGATGGCATGGCGATCGAGGACAACCCCGTCTCACGGACGAAGTACGGCGAGGAACTCAGGGCCAGGAGGGAGGCGGCGGGCCTCACGCAGGAGGAGCTGAGCCAACGTGCGGTGATGTCGCGCACGCACATCGCCCACATCGAGGCGGGTCGCCGGCGCCCGGACGTCTCCGATGCGCGGCGACTTGATTCGGTCCTTGGGGCCGGAGGGTTCTTTGAGCGGTTCCTGCCGACGCTGGAGGGGCCCAAGGTCGCCGAACACTTCGCAGAGGCGCTGGAGTTCGAGCAGCAGGCGACGGTGATCCGGCAGTACGCGCCCAAGCTGGTGCCGGGTTTTCTCCAAACGGAGGCGTACGCGCACGAAGTGCTCAGCTCGGGCCACCCGCCCAAGGGCGACGAGGAGCGTGACAGGCTCCTCGGTGCACGCCTGGATCGTGCGCAAATCCTCCAGGACTTCGACAAGCCCGTCGTGTGGACGATGCTGGACGAGGCGGTGCTGCGACGCCCCATCGGTGGGGCGGCCGTGATGTGCGAACAGCTGCGGCACCTGGTGAAGTTGGGCGAGAGTCGCCGGATCCGCATGCACGTGCTCACGTACGAGGCGGGCGCGCATGCCTTGTTGGAGGGCCTCGTGTCGTTGATGTGGTTCAGCGATCTCCCGCCTATCGCCTACGTGGAGGGGCTGAAGAACGGCAGGGTCTGGGAGCTTCCGTCGGTAGTGCGGCAGTGTCAGGAGGTCTACGACCATGCTCTGGGTGACGCGTTGTCGCACCGGAGGTCCCTGGCGCTCATTCGGTCCGTGGCGGAGGATTACGGGCATGAAGCGCACTGAAAAGAACGTGCCCGACGCCTCGGCACTGTCCGGCTGGCGCAAGTCCAGCTACAGCGGGGGCGAGAGCGGGGAGTGCCTGGAAGTCACTGAGGCGTACGCGAACTGGCGGAAGTCGACGTACAGCGGCGGCAGTAGCGGCGAATGCCTGGAGCTCAGCGACTCCTGCCCCGCGTGTGTACCCGTGCGGGACAGCAAGAACCCGACCGGCCCGGCCGTGGTGTTCGGGCCGACGGCGTGGGCGGCGTTCGTGGGGGCGGTCAAGGGCGGGGCGCTGGCCCGCTGAGGGCGTCGGGCGCCCCCGGAGGGGGCAGGGCTGCCGGGGACTGAAGCCCGGCAGCCCTCTCCGCATGGTCACCGCTCCGGCGGCGCCGCTCGCTTCATGTGTCGCCAGGAAACGACGGCAACGGGGAGAGAGACCAGGCCGAGTGCCAGCAGCATCAGACGCGTACCGACCCCGTTGTTCGTGAGGGCGCCGACAAAGCCGAGGACGGTGCCGCCGCAGCCGAGCAGGAGTGAGCGCCAGCCGAGGAACATCTCACCGAGCCCGGCGGCGGAACCCTTGACGAATCCGCCGCCCCTCAATGAAGTGATCCACTGCGTGAGAACTTTCATGATGCACCGTCAGGTAGTGGGCGGTCTTGGCTGAGGCCGGCCCAGGCCTCGTGGAGGGCGTGGACCGTGGCCGTGATGGCGGGGCGGCGGGACGCGCCCGTGCGCCACAGGGCGTACAGACGGCGGGTCGGGACCGGGTCCAGGGGGAGGGCGACGACCGTCTCGGGGAGGGTGCCGCGGCCGAGGCGCGGTATCAGGGCAATGCCCAACCCGGCTGCCACCAGGGCGAGTTGGGTGTGGTATTCGGCGGCCTGGTGGCGGAGGTCGGGCTCGTGGCCGTCGGCGCGCAGGGTGCGTACGAGCCAGTCGTGGCAGACCGAGCCGGGCGGCTGGCAGATCCAGGGCTCGTGGGCGAGGTCGGTGCGGCGGACGGCGGGGCGGGACGCGAGGGGGTGGCCGGCCGGGACCAGTACGTCGCAGTGGTCGTCGCCGATGACCGCGTGCTCGATGCCGTCGGGGGCCGGCAGCGGAGCGATGTCCCAGTCGTGGGCGACGGCGAGGTCGATCACGCCCTTGGCGACCAGGTCGACGGAGATGTGCGGATCGACTTCGGACAACCGCGTTTCGAGCGTGGGGTGTTCGCGGGCAAGTGCGGCGAGGGCCGCGGGGAGCAGCCCGCGGGCGGCCGTGGCGAAGGCGCCGAGGGTGAGGACGCCGTTGGGGAGGCCGCGCCGCGCCTCGAGCGTGGTCTCCGTGCGCTCGACCAGGGCCATCAACTCCCGTGCCGCACGGGCGAGATGGAGGGCGTCCTCGGTGAGGGCGATGCCCCGGCCGCGGCGCTCCAGGAGGGTGGTGCGGGTCTCGCGCTCCAGTTTGGAGATCTGCTGGGAGATCGCGGACGGGGTGTAGCCGAGGGCGGCGGCCGCGGCGGCGACCGAGCCGTGGACGTGGACCGCGTGCAGGGCGCGCAGCCGGGCCAGGTCGAGCACGGGGCCTCATTTCGGGATGTCGGGGCGCGGTCGTGGCTTGCTGTGCGTGGATTAAGCAGTGCTTCACTTCACTATCCACGAACGCGCGCTGGTGCTGAATGGTCGGGGGCGGTGATCCTCGACGCATGCGTCCCGTACACATCGCCCTCGCCGTGCTCGTCGCCGCCGTGTGGGGGGTCAACTTCGTCGTCATCGACGTGGGCCTCGGCCACTTCCCGCCGCTGCTGTTCTCCACCCTGCGCTTCCTGGTCGCGGCGCTGCCCGCGGTGTTCTTCGTGGGGCGGCCAAAGGTCACGTGGAAGTGGATCGTGGCGGTGGGCCTGGTGCTCGGGGTGGCGAAGTTCGGGCTGCTGTTCATCGGGATGAGCCAGGGGATGCCGGCCGGTCTTTCGTCCCTCGTGCTCCAGGTGCAGGCGGTGTTCACGGCGGGGGTGGCGATGGCCGTCCTGGGTGAACGGCTGCGTGGCGTACGGCTGTTGGGGATGGGAGTGGCCCTTGCGGGGATCGTCGTGGCGGGGGTGGACGAGGGCTCGGGCGGGCCGCTGCTCGGCTTCGCGCTGACGGTGGGCGCGGCGGCGTGCTGGGGCGTCTCGAACGTCCTGACCCGCAGGGCGGCGCCGCCCGACGCGCTGAACTTCATGGTGTGGGTGTCCGTCGTGCCCGTCCTGCCCCTGCTCGCGCTCTCCCTCCTGTTCGAGGGGCCGGGCCGGGACGCACGGGCGCTGGCCGGCTTCGACTGGGGCGGGGCGGGCGCGCTGGTGTACGTGGCGTGGATCAGCACGGTGTTCGGCTTCGGCGCGTGGGGGATGCTGCTGCGCCGCTACCCGGCGTCGTCGGTGGCGCCGTTCAGCCTGCTGGTGCCGGTGTTCGGGATGTCGTCGGCGGCGCTGCTGCTGGGGGAGGCGGTGACACCGCTGCGCTGGTGCGCGGGGGCGCTCCTGGTGGGCGGGGTGGCGCTCACGTCTTTGACGCGGGCGGGCGGATCAGGTGGGCGCGGCCCGCTTTCAGAAGCCCGGGCAGCGGGGCGGCGCCGGGGTACCAGCGCTTCTCGTACTCCCAGCACAGCCAGCCGTCCGGTGGGAGCAGGGCGAGGCAGTCCGTGAGGGGGAGGGTGCCGGCGCCCAGGGGCAGGGGGGTGGTGTCCTCGGCCGAGGCGATGTCCTTCACCTGGGTGTAGCCGAGGTGCGGGGCCAGACGGGCGTACGACTCGGCCGGGGTCTCGCCGCCCAGCCAGGTGTGCATGACGTCCCACAGCGCGCCGACGCTGGGCTCGCCCACGCGGTCCAGGACGGCCGCGGCGCGGGCGCCGGTGCGGTGCGAGTCGTGCGTCTCCAGGAGGATGCGTACGTTCGCCCGCGCGGCCAACTCGGCGGCTCCGCGCAGCTGTTGTACGGCCCTGTCCTCCGCGGCGGGGGTGCCGTCGCCGCCGGGGAACACGCGGATGTGGCGTGCGCCCAGGTCGTGGGCGAGGGCCACGAGCTCGGGGAGTTCGTGCGGGGCCAGCGGCTGGGCGACCTTCGCGTAGCCCGCGACGGCCAGGATCTCGATGCCGGCGTCCTCGAACTCCCTTCTGGCCCGCGCCCGTTCCCGTGCGCTCATGCCGGGGTGGACGGGTTCCTCGGGGTGGGCGCGAAGCTCCACGCCCTGGTAGCCGGCGTCTTTCGCCAGGGTGGCCACGGAAGCCATGGGCAGGCGGGGCAGGCCCAGGGTGGAGAGGGCGAGCTTCATTCGGGGGCCTTTCTGGGGGCGGGGGTGCCCGGCGGGGTCGTCAGGACAGGAGGAGGGCGGCGCGGGACGTCGTGTCGGAGAGGAGCGCCGCGCCGTCCCCGGCCCACAGCTCCTCGTTGAAGAGCTCCGCCTCCACCGGCCCCCGATACCCCACCGAGTCGAGCAGCGACACCCACCACCGCAGATCCACCGCCCCGTCCCCCAACTGCCCCCGCCCGTTGAGCACCCCCGCCGGCAACGGCGTGACCCAGTCCGCCAGTTGAAAGGCGTGGATGCGGCCCGCAGCCCCCGCCCGGGCCACCGCGGCCGGCGCCGTGTCGTCCCACCAGACGTGGTACGTGTCGACCACCACGCCCACCTGGGACGGCGGGAACGGCGCCGCCAGGGCCAGCGCCTGGTCCAGCGTGGAGACCACGCAGCGGTCCGCGGCGAACATGGGGTGCAGCGGCTCGATCGCCAGCCGCACGCCCCGCTCGGCGGCATAGGGGCCGAGCGCGGCGAGTGCCTCGCCCACCCGGGCGCGCGCGCCCGCGAGGTCCTTCGAGCCGGGCGGGAGGCCGCCCGAGACCAGCACCAGCGTGTCCGTGCCGAGCGTCGCCGCCTCGTCGATCGCCGCGCGGTTGTCGGCGAGCGCGGCGGCCCGTGCGGCCGGTTCGACGGCCGTGAGGAAACCGCCCCGGCACAACGAGGTGACCTCAAGTCCCGCGTCCCGTACCAGCTTCGCGGACGCGGCCGGGCCGTACTGCGCCACCGGCTCCCGCCACAGCCCCACCCCCCGCACCCCGAGCCGTACGCACTCCCTCACCAGCTCCGGCAGGGGCAGTTGCCGCACCGTCATCTGGTTGATGCTGAAGCGGGCGGGGACGGGGGCGGGGGCGGGAGGAGGGGTGGCGGCGGTCATTGGGGGACTCCTTGTACGGTCAGGAGGGACTGCATGCGGTGGGCCGCGCGCGCCGGATCGGGGAACAGGCCGAGCCCGTCGGCCAGTTCGTACGCCCGCGCCAGATGCGGCAGCGACCGCGCCGACTGGAGACCGCCGACCATCGTGAAGTGCGTCTGGTGCCCGGCGAGCCACGCCAGGAACACCACACCCGTCTTGTAGAAGCGGGTGGGCGGCCGGAACAGGTGCCGGGACAGTTCCACCGTCGGGTCCAGCACGGCACGGAAGGCGCCGGTGTCACCCTCGTCCAGCAGGCGCACCGCCTGTGCCGCCAGCGGGCCGAGCGGGTCGAAGATGCCCAACAGGGCGTGGCTGAAGCCCAGTTCGTCGCCCGCGATGAGTTCGGGATAGTTGAAGTCGTCGCCCGTGTAGCACCGTACGCCGGCCGGCAGGCGGCGTCTCAGCTCCACCTCGCGACGGGCGTCGAGGAGTGAGACCTTGATGCCGTCGACCTTGTCAGGGTGGGCGCGGACGACGTCGAGGAAGGTCTCCGTCGCCGCGTCCAGATCGGCCGAGCCCCAGTAGCCGTAGAGCGCCGGATCGAACATCGGGCCCAGCCAGTGCAGGATCACCGGGCGGGAGGACTGGCGGAGCAGATCGGTGTAGAGGGCGAGGTAGTCCTCGGGCCCGCGGGCCGTCGCCGCGAGGGCCCGCGAGGCCATCAGGATCGGCTGCGCCCCGGCCTCCTCGACCAGGGCGAGCTGCTCCTCGTAGGCCGCGCGGACTCGGCTCGTACCGGCGCCCGTGCCGTGCCGGCCCGCGCCGAGCTGGTCCCCGCCGAGCTGGTCCGTGCCGACCCCGCAGGCGATGCGCCCGCCAACTGCCCTGGCCTCGACCGCACTTCGCCGGATCAGTTCGGCCGCGGCGGGCCAGTCGAGGCCCATGCCGCGCTGGGCCGTGTCCATCGCCTCCGCCACCCCGAGGCCGTGCGACCACAGGTGACGGCGGAAGGCGAGCGTGGCGTCCCAGTCGACGGCGGCGGGGGAGTCCGGCGAGACGTCCGCGTACGGGTCCGCCACGACGTGCGCGGCGGAGAAGACCGTACGGGAGGAGGGCGCCGGGCCCGGTGGCAGCGGCAGGGGGGCCGGGCGGGGCTCGTACGGGCGGGTCGTGCCGTCCGGGCCGGGGAGCCGGAGCCGTACGGGGTGATGCTTCACAGGGTGATCTCCGGTACGTCGATGCGGCGGCCCTCCGCGCTGGAGCGCAGGCCCAGTTCGGCCAGCTGGACGCCGCGCGCGCCGGCGAACAGGTCCCAGTGGTAGGGCTCGTCGAGCGCGACGTGCCGCAAGAACAGCTCCCACTGCGCCTTGAAGCCGTTGTCGAAGGTGTCGTTGTCCGGGACCTCCTGCCACTGCGCGCGGAAGAATTCGGTGGCCGGGAGGTCCGGGTTCCACACCGGCTTGGGTGTCGAACTGCGGTGCTGCACACGGCAGTTGCGCAGCCCGGCCACCGCCGAGCCCTCCGTCCCGTCCACCTGGAACTCGACGAGTTCGTCCCGGTTGACCCGTACCGCCCAGGAGGAGTTGATCTGCGCCACGGCGCCGCCCTCCAGTTGGAAGATCCCGTACGCCGCGTCGTCGGCGGTCGCCGCGTACGGGACGCCGTTCTCGTCCCAGCGGCGCGGAATGTGGGTGGCGGTGTGCGCGGTCACCGAGGTGACCCGGCCGAACAGCTCGTGCAGCACGTACTCCCAGTGCGGGAACATGTCGACGACGATGCCCCCGCCGTCCTCCCTGCGGTAGTTCCACGACGGGCGCTGCGCCGACTGCCAGTCGCCCTCGAAGACCCAGTATCCGAACTCGCCGCGTACGGACAGGACTTGGCCGAAGAAGCCCGAGTCGATCAGTCGCTTCAGCTTGAGCAGGCCCGGCAGGAACAGCTTGTCCTGGACGACCCCGTGCTTGACGCCGGCCGCGCGGGCCTGCCGCGCCAGGTCGAGCGCGCCCGCGAGGCCCGTCGCGGTCGGCTTCTCGGTGTAGATGTGCTTGCCCGCCGCGATGGCCCTGCCGATCGCCTCCTCGCGGGCCGAGGTGACCTGGGCGTCGAAGTAGATGTCGACGGTGGGGTCGGCGAGCACGGCGTCCAGGTCCGTCGACCACTCGGTGAGGCCGTGCTGGTCGGCCATCGCCTTGAGCGCGTGCGCGCGCCGGCCGAGCAGCACCGGCTCGGGCCACAGGGTGCTGCCGTCGCCGAGGTCGAGGCCGCCCTGCTCGCGCAGTGCGAGCAGGGAGCGCACGAGGTGCTGGCGGTGTCCCATGCGTCCGGTGACGCCGTTCATGGCGATGCGCACGGTCCTGCGTTCCGTCATGGATCCCTCCGGGGGTGGGTGCTGCGCGTGCGGGTGGTGCGTACGGGGGTGTGGTCCGGGGTGGTGGGTGTGGCTGTGACTGTGAGGGTGTGTGGGTGTGGCCATGGGGGGTGCGGAGGCGGACGTGGAGGCGGGGCCGGGCACGGCTGAGGGCGCGCGGGATGGCCGTTCGGCCGCCGAATTGCTGATAGCAAGCGCTTTCTACAGGGCAGGACGCTAGCCTGCGCACAGCGCCTCGGACAAGAGGCCGAAAGCTTGAACGGCGTGATCGTGGCCCGACCGGTTCGGAGGCAGAGATGACAGCGACCCTGGCGGATGTGGCGGCCCGGGCCCGGGTGTCCCCGGCGACCGTCTCGCGGGTCCTCAACGGCAACTACCCGGTGGCGGCGGCCACCAGGGAACGCGTGCTGCGGGCGGTCGACGAGCTGGACTACGTCCTGAACGGGCCCGCGAGTTCGCTCGCCGCGGCCACCTCCGACCTGGTCGGCATCCTGGTGAACGACATCGCGGATCCGTTCTTCGGGATCATGGCCGGAGCGGCGCAGGCGGCGATCGGCGAGGAGCGCGGGGTGCGCGAGAAGCTCTCCGTCATCTGCAACACCGGGGGCTCCCCGGAGCGCGAACTCACCTATCTGACCTTGCTCCAGCGCCAGCGCGCCGCCGCCGTCATCGTCACGGGCGGGGCCCTTGAGGACCCTGAGCACCAGGCGGCCGTGAGCGCGAAGCTGGCGCGGCTCGCGGACGCGGGCACCCGGATCGTCCTGTGCGGGCGCCCGCCGCTGCCCGGCGACAGCGTGACGGCCACCCTCGCCTTCGACAACCGGGGCGGCGGCAGGCGCCTGACCGAGCACCTGATCGGCCTCGGCCACCGCAGGATCGGCTACGTCGGCGGGCCCACGGAGCGCACCACGACCCGGCACCGCCTCGAAGGGCACCGGGCGGCGTGGGAGGCGGCGGGCCTGGCCCTCGACGACCTCGTGGTGCACGGCACGTACGACCGCCGTTGCGGTTACGACGCGACGCTCGAACTCCTGCGCCGCGAGCCGGAGTTGACGGCGGTGGTGGCCGCGAACGACACGGTGGCGCTGGGTGCGTGCGCGGCGCTGCGGGACCGGGGCCTCGACGTCCCCCGGGACGTCTCGGTGGCGGGCTTCGTGGACCTCCCCTTCAGCGCGGACGCGGTACCGGCCCTGACGACGGTGCGGTTGCCGCTGTACGAGGCGGGGGCCCGGGCGGGGCGGTTGGCGCTGGGGCGGGAGGGGGTGCCGCCCGGGGGGGTTGCTTGGGTGCATGGGGAGTTGATGGTTCGGGGGTCTACGGGGGCGGTGCGGGGGGCGGCCTAGCTTTTGCGCAGTTCCCCGCGCCCCTCAACCCGCTGTCGGCCTCGCGCCGCCGGTGGCTCGTCGCGCAGTTCCTCGCGCCCCTCAACTCCCTGGTCGTGCTCGGGTCGTGGTCGCTTCTCGCGCAGTTCCTCGCGCCCCTGGCGGGGCTGGAGGTGGCCGGGGTTTGGGGAGTTCCCCGCGCCCCTCAACCTCCTGGTCGTGTGCGGGCCGTGGTCGCTCGCTCGCGCAGTTCCCCGCGCCCCTGGCAGGACTGGTGCGGGCCCGCATGTCGTGTGCGGCCTGCCTTGCGCAGTTCCCCGCGCCCCTTAACTGCTCGGTGCTGGCCAGCATGCGCATCCTCAGCCCGTCCGGCGTTTGAGGACGAGCGCCGTTCAGGCGCGAAAGGGGGGTCCGGGGGTGCAGCCCCCGAGAGGGGTGCAGGGGGCGGAGCCCCCGCCGGGGTTCGAGGGGCGGAGCCCCTCGGGGGGTCTGGGGCGCAGCCCCAGGGCCCGGCACCCTCCAACCCGCTGCACGGGCGGGCGGGTGGGCAAACCCGCCGGGGTTCGAGGGGCGGAGCCCCTCGGGGGGTCTGGGGCGCAGCCT
>NZ_JBIDBD010000035.1:0-61108 GCF_043202815.1 Streptomyces sp. NPDC048111 | reverse complement strand
GCATCCTCAGCCCGTCCGGCGATTGAGGACGAGCGCCGTTCAGGCGCGATCGGGGTTCGGGGCGGAGCCCCGAGCAGGGGTGCAGGGGGCGGAGCCCCGCCGGGGTCAGAGGGGCGGAGCCCCTCAAGGGGGTCTGGGGCGCAGCCCAGGGCTCAGCCCGTACAACCCGCTGCACGGGCGGGCGGGTGGGCAAGCGCCCCGGGGGTGCAGGGGCGGAGCCCCGCCGGGGTTCGAGGGGCGGAGCCCCTCAGGGGGTCTGGGGCGCAGCCCCAGGGCCCAGCCGGTACAACCCGCTGCACGGGCGGGCGGGTGGGCAAGCGCCCCCGGGGTCTGGGGCGGAGCCCCAGGCAGCCCGCACCCCCAGGGGCCCCGCACCCCCCGGGGGGCCCTACACCCCCGCGTAGGAGTGCTTGCCGGTCACGAAGATGTTCACCCCGTAGTAGTTGAACAACCAGCACCCGAACGCGATCAACGCAAGCATCGCCGCCTTCCGCCCCTTCCACCCCGCAGTGGCCCGCGCATGCAGATAGCACGCGTACGCCACCCACGTGATGAAGGACCAGACCTCCTTCGGGTCCCACCCCCAGTACCGCCCCCACGCGTCCCCCGCCCAGATCGCCCCGGCGATGATCGTGAACGTCCAGAGCGGGAAGACCGCCGCGTTGACCCGGTAGGCGAACTTGTCCAGCGAGGACGCGGCCGGCAGGCGCTCCATGACGGAGGTCGCGAAGCTGCCCGGCTGCCCGCCCTCGGCGAGCTTCGCCTCGTACCGGTCGCGGAACAGGTACAGGATCGTGGCGACCGCGCCGACGTAGAACACCGCGCCGCAGAAGATCGCGGTGGAGACGTGGATCCACAGCCAGTACGAGTGCAGGGCCGGAACCAGCTGGTCGCTGGCGGTGTAGAGCACGGTGACGGCGAGCCCGAGGTCGAGCAGGACCGTGGTGACCAGCGGCAGACCGAGCCAGCCGACGTTCTTCTTCAGGGCGAGCAGCGCCAGGTACACGCCGACCGCGACCGTGGAGAAGGTCAGGTTGAACTCGTACATGTTGCCCCACGGCGCCCGCTGCACGGACAGCGCGCGGGTGAGCACACCGGAGAACTCGATGAGGAAGGCGAGCACCGTCAGCGAGACGGCGATGCGGCCGTAGAGGTCGCCCTTCTCGTCACCGCCCGAGGCGCCGGGACCGTCCGGCACGTCGCGGGCGCCGGCAACGGACCGCGTGACGACCTTGGGACGTTCCAGGACGGCGGTGCCGCCGTTCTTGGTGGCGACCTCGACCTTGACGGTGCCCGCGTCCTGCCCGCTCTGCCCGGCGCCGGTCAGCGCGGCCGCCGTGCGGGCGACCTTGCTGCGGCTGCCGAAGAGCCACTCGGCCATGTTGGCGAAGAAGGCCAGCAGGTACACGGCCATCGACGAATAGATCAGGTAGTTGCTGGTGTGCGCCAGGCTCTCATTGGTGGTGGCGGCGAGATTCACTTCTCAGCCCCTTCGGCAGGAACTTCTGAGGATTCGGGTTGGGGATCCGGCGCGGTCGGCGCCTGCGGGATGAGCGTGACCGCGAGATCGGCCAGCTCCTCGGGAAGCTTCGCGGACTCACTGCGGCCGAGCCCGGCCATCTCGACGACGGTCACGCCGTCGTCGCCCCTGACGGCCCGGACCCAGACCCGGCGCCGCTGGATGAACAGCGAGCCGGCGAGCCCCGCGATGGCACCGATCGCGCCGGTGAGGGCGAGACCGTTGCCCGGCTGGTGGGAGATCTGGAAGCTGGCCCACTGCTTGATCGGGCCCTTGTCGAAGGTGATCGACCCGGCGCCGTCCGGCAGTTGGAGGCTCTCGCCCGGCAGCAGCAGCTTCTTGAGGATCTTGCCCTGGTCGTCCTTGAAGGGCTTGATCGAACGGCTCGCGGTGTCCAGCTGGTACACGTTCTTCGGCAGGCCCGAGTTGAGCCCCAGGTCGCCGTGGTACGCGCCGATGTTGAGGACCGGGAAGTCGGGCGCCGGGAACTTCGAGAACATCTGGGTGGCGCCGGTGCCCCGGCCGCCGAACGTCGGCACGAAGAACGCGGCGAAGCCGAGCTGGTCCTTGTTCCCCCGGGCGTCGCGGTAGCCGTCGAGCACCTTGATCGCGCCGCTGGAGGTGAGGTTGTTGTCCATCGGCAGCAGCGGCACCGCGCCGTGGAAGACGACGTTCCCCTTGCCGTCCTTGACGGTGACCGACGGCGCGTAGCCGTGCGAGAGCAGGTAGACCTTGGAGCCGTCGACCACCAGCGGCTTGTTGACCTCGACGGTCTTCTGCTGGGACTTGCCCTCGGCGCCCTCGGAGTACGTCAGGTGCGCCTTGAACTCGCGGGCCGTGCCCAGCTCGGGCCCGCTGCGCTCGTACGTGGCGTCGAAGCGGTCCAGGGTGAAGCTGAAGGGCGCCAGGTCCTCGGTGTCGAACATCGAGCCCGACTTGAAGTCGTCGTACTGGGTGAGGGTGTTGGAGAACCCGTCGCCCTGGACGATCAGCTTGCCGCCCTCGGACTTGAAGAGCTGGCCGGTGGCGAACGCGACCAGGATCACGATCAGCGAGACGTGGAAGACCAGGTTGCCCGCCTCGCGCAGATAGCCCTTCTCCGCGGCGACGGCGTCCCCGCTGATCCGGGAGCGGAAGCGGCGCTTCCTGAGCATCGCGAGCGCGGCCTCGCGGACCTGCTCGGGCTCGGCCGTGCTGCGCCAGGTGGTGTACGCGGGCAGCCGGGTCAGCCGTCCGGGCGCGGCCGGCGGCAGCCCGCGCAGCTGGCCGACGAACTGCCAGGTGCGCGGCACGATGCAGCCGATGAGCGAGACGAACAGCAGGATGTAGATCGCGGAGAACCACACCGAGCTGTAGACGTGGAAAAGGCCGAGCTTCTCGTAGATCGGCGAGATGGCGTCGTGGCGCTTCTGGAAGGCCTCGACCTTCATCTCGTCGACGCTGGTCTGCGGGATCAGCGAGCCGGGGATGGCGCCGAGCGACAGCAGGAAGAGCAGGATCAGCGCGACCCGCATCGAGGTGAGCTGCCGCCAGAACCAGCGGAACCAGCCCAGCGCACCGATGCCGACGGGCCCGTTGGACCGTTCCTCGGTGGGGGCGGTGGAGAGCTGTGCCCCGGCCTCGCCGAGGTCGGGCTCCGGAGTCGATTCGGTCTTGCTCATGCGTCAGACACCCACCTGAAAGCCTTGGGACCAGCCCTGTACCTGCTGGACGAGCTCCGCCCAAGCTCCGGTGAGCAGCAGCACGCCGGTCACGATCATCATGCCGCCGCCGATCCGCATCACCCATGCGTAGTGCTTCTTGACCCAGCCGAAGGCGCCGAGCGCCTTGCGGAAGGCGACCGCCGCCAGCACGAACGGCAGCCCGAGGCCGAGACAGTACGCGACCGTCAGTATCGCCCCGCGGCCCGCGCTCGCCTGGTCCATCGCCAGCGCGTTCACCGAGGTGAGCGTCGGGCCCAGGCACGGCGTCCAGCCGATGCCGAACAGTGCGCCGAGCAGCGGCGCGCCCGCGAGCCCGGTCACCGGCCGCCGGTGGAAGCGGAATTCGCGCTGGGTCATCCACGGCATGAGGCCGAGGAAGAAGACGCCCATGAGGATCATCAGGACGCCGAGGATCTTGGAGAGCGCGGTGCTGTGGGTCTGGAGGTTCTGGCCGAAGTAGCCGAACAGCGCGCCGCCGGAGACGAACACCGCGGTGAAGCCGAGGACGAAGAGACCGGCGCCGGCGACCATGCGTCCGCGGCGGGCCTCGGCCAGATCGGTGCCGGTGACTCCGGTCACGTACGAGAGGTATCCGGGGACCAGCGGAAGGACACAGGGCGAGAAGAACGAGACGAGGCCGCCGAGTACGGCGACCGGCAGGGCCACCAGGAGGGCCCCGCTGAAGACCGTTTCGTTCATCGAGCCGACGGCGGCCAGTGCCATCACGCGATCACTTCTCCGCGATCAGCGGGTCGATCATCTGGTGCAGCTTGTCGTCGTCGAGCGCCATCAGGGCGCGGGCGGCGATCTTTCCGTTCCGGTCCAGGACGATGGTCGACGGAATGGCCTGCGGATTCAGACTGCCCTTCGGAAAACGCAGAATGAGCTTGCCGATCGGGTCGTACAGGCTCGGATAGTCGACGCCGAATTCCTTCTCGAACTGCTGGGCCGGGCCCTTGTCGGTGTCGCGGGTGTTGATCCCGACGAACTCGACGCCCTTGGCCCTCGTCTCCTTGGAGACCTTGGCCAGATACGGCGCCTCGGCCCGGCAGGGCGCGCACCACGAGCCCCAGACGTTCAGCACGACGATCTTTCCCTTGAGGGAGGCCACGTCGAGCTGCTTGCCGTCGACGGTCGCGCCGGACAGAGCCGGGGCGTTCTGGCGGTCCCCCTTGGCGACGGTGGCGATGCCGCCGGTGCCGGTGACGAACTTGGTGTCACCGGATCCACCGGACGTGCCACCGGAACCGCAGGCCGTCAGGGTCAGCGCACCGGCGGCCGCGGCAGCCGCGGCCAGCGTCAGGGTGCGACGGCGTCGGAAGGCAGGACTCACGGACATGTGAAAAGTTTCGCATGGCGCTTTCCGGGATCTTCCGCGCCCCCCTGACTGCCCGTAAAGCCCCTTGTCAGGAACGCCTAAACGGTCTTCAGGAACGTGTTCCAGCCACCGGCGGGGGCCTGTCCCACACCGAGCGTGCGGAGCTTGGCGAGCACCTTCGGGTCCTGGACGTCGAGCCAGTCGCAGTACTGCTTGAAGGAGACGAGCCTCACATCCTTCTTCTCGTCCCGCTTCGCCGCGATGCCCTTGAAGGCCTCTTCGACGGCGTCCATGTAGATGCCGCCGTTCCATTCCTCGAAGTGGTTGCCGATGTAGAACGGCGCGCGATTGGTCTCGTAGGCGCGCTTGAATCCGGCGAGATAGGCCTCGGTGGCCTGCTTGCGCCAGCCCGGATAGTTGGCCGGCGGCGCCTTGGTCGAATTCTTCGACTGGTTGGCGAGGATGTTGTAGTCCATCGACAGGACCTGGAAGGAATGCCCGGGGAAGGGTATTTGCTGCAGCGGCAGGTCCCACAGGCCGTGCCGCTTGACCGGCCACACCTGGGTGCCGCCGGGCGAGGAGGCGTCGTAGCGCCAGCCCAGTTTCTGCGCGGTGGGCAGCAGGTTGTCCTGGCCGAGCAGACAGGGGGTGCGGCCGCCGGCGAGTTCGCGCCGGTAGTCGAAGGGCAGCGGGTCCTCGTCCGTCCAGCCGGTGTTGGTCTTCCACTGGGTGACGAAGGCGATCGCCTGGTCTATCTCGCTCTGCCACTGCGCGGCGGTCCAGTGCTCCACGGTGCCGCGGCCGGTGCAGAAGTGGCCGTTGAAGTGGGTGCCTATCTCGTGCCCGTCGGTCCAGGCCTGGCGGACGTACTTCAGCGTCTCCTTGATGTGCGGGTCGGAGAGGTAGCCGATGTCGGAGGCGCCGACGGCGTTGTTCGGCGGGCGGTAGAGCCGCTTCTTGGCCTCGGGCAGCAGATAGAGCCCGGAGAGGAAGAACGTCATGCCCGCGCCGTGGTCCTGGGCGAGCTTGAGGAAGCGCGGGAAGAGGCCGTTGCCGACCTCGCCGGCGCCGTCCCAGGAGAAGATGACGAACTGGGGCGGGGTCTCACCGGGCTGGAGCGGGACCGGCTTGTCGGGCTGGTGCGGCTGCTTGCCGGTGTCGGCGGTGGAACCGTCGCCGATGAGTTTCGCGTCGGCCTTCTTGGCGGCCGGATCGCCGCTCCTGCCGCCGTCGCCCTTGCCGCTCGATCCGCTGCTGCCCGAACTTCCGCAGCCCGCGAGGCCGGCCGCGGCCGCGGCTCCCAGACCAAGCCCCAGCATGCCCCTTCGGCTGACGTTCCGGCCGATCTCCCGCATAAGCCCGTCCGTTCCCATCGCTTGCACCGTCGTCTCGTCGTCCTCGAAGCCCAAGCGCGTCACCGCAGTTGGGCAATCTGTGAGATGTCGGGTGAAACCTGGCCGGTTCCCCACGCCTCGCACAAATCTTCGTAAACCGTACGAGATGAGTGGTGCGGGCCGAGGGGGCGGGGGGTGGGGATCGCGTGAACACCGGGGCGGGCGGCCCGTTCCGGCGGGCCGGCCGGGGGTCCGGCCGGCCGCCTCGCCTCAGGCGCCGAAGGCCTTCGTCTTCCCCTTGACCGGCTTGGCACCGGCCAGCAGGTGCGCCGGGACGAGATCGCGGGCGGGCTCGCTGTAGCCCACGGACACGATCCGGTCGCCCCGGTAGGTGAAGCTCGTCAGCGAGGCCAGCGTGCACTGCCGCTTGCGCGGGTCGTGCCACAGGCGCCGCTTCTCGACGAAGCTGCGCACGATCCAGATCGGCAGCTGGTGGCTGACGCACACCGCCTCGTGCCCGCGGGCCGCGTCGCGCGCCGCGTCCAGGGCGCCCATCATGCGGACGACCTGCTCCACGTACGGCTCGCCCCAGGACGGGCGGAACGGGTTGGTCAGGTGCTTCCAGTTGGCGGGCTTGCGCAGCGCGCCGTCGCCGACCCCGAACGTCTTGCCCTCGAAGACGTTGCCCGCCTCGATGAGGCGCGCGTCGGTCGTCAGGTCCAGGCCGTGGGCCTTGGCGATCGGCGTCGCCGTCTCCTGGGCGCGCTCCAGCGGCGAGGCGACGACGTGAGTGATGTCACGGCCCGCGAGGTGCTCGGCGACCCGGTCGGCCATCTGGCGGCCGAGGTCGGAGAGGTGGAAACCGGAGCGGCGTCCGTAGAGCACGCCGTCGGGGTTGTGCACCTCGCCGTGGCGCATCAGGTGCACCACGGTCAGTTCGTTTCCGGCGCCGTCCCCGCCCGCGCGGTTCTCGTTCGTGCCGTTCTCGTCCGTGCCGTTCTCATCCGTGCCGTTCTCGCTCATGCTGCTCTCGTTCCCCCGGTTCTCGCTCATGCGGTGGCCTCCGCGGCGGCGCGGGCGGCGGCGGGCAGCGCGGCCGCGATGCGCTCGATCGCCCGCTCGTCGTGGGCGGTCGACACGAACCAGGACTCGAACGCCGAGGGCGGCAGATAGACGCCCTGCGACAGCATCGAGTGGAAGAACCCGTTGAAGCGGAAGGACTCCTGCTTCTTCGCGTCGTCGTAGTCGCGCACCTCGTCGGCCGTGAAGAAGACGGAGAACATGTTGCTCGCCGTCTGCAGCCGGTGGGCCACGCCCTCCTTGCTGAGCGCGGCGGTGACCAGGCCCTGGATCTCGCGCGAGACCGCGTCGACCGTCGCGTACGCCGCGTCGTCGAGCAGCCGCAGCTGGGCGAGGCCGGCGGCGGTGGCGACCGGGTTCCCGGAGAGGGTGCCCGCCTGGTAGACCGGGCCGGCCGGGGCGAGGTGGCCCATCACGTCGGCGCGACCGCCGAACGCCGCGGCCGGGAAGCCGCCGCCCATGACCTTGCCGAACGTCATGAGGTCCGGTACGACGCCGTCCACGCCGAACCAGCCGGCCTTGGAGGTGCGGAAGCCGGTCATCACCTCGTCCGAGATGTAGAGCGCGCCGTTCTTCGCGCAGGCCGCCTTCAGGCCCGCGTTGAAGCCGTCCGCCGGCGGCACGACGCCCATGTTGCCGGGCGAGGCCTCGGTGATCACACAGGCGATCTCGCCCGGGTGGGCGTGGAAGGCCGCGTGCACCGCGTCGAGGTCGTTGTACGGCAGCACGATCGTGTCGCCGGCCTGGGCGCCGGTGACACCGGGGGTGTCGGGCAGGCCGAAGGTGGCGAGGCCGGAACCGGCGGAGGCGAGCAGCGCGTCCACATGACCGTGGTAGCAGCCGGCGAACTTGATCACCTTGGCGCGGCCGGTGAAGCCGCGCGCCAGGCGGATCGCGGACATGGTCGCCTCGGTGCCCGAGGACACCAGGCGGACCTGCTCGACCGGCTCGACGCGGGCCACGATCTCCTCGGCGAGCGCGACCTCGCCCTCACCGGGCGTACCGAAGGACGTGCCGCGGGCGACGGCCTCCTGCACGGCGGCGACGACCTCGGGGTGGGCGTGGCCGAGGATCATCGGGCCCCACGAGCACACCAGGTCCACGTACTCGCGGCCGTCGGCGTCGGTCAGGTAGGGACCCGTGCCGGACACCATGAACCGGGGCGTACCGCCCACGGCACGGAAGGCACGCACGGGGGAGTTCACACCGCCGGGCGTCACGGCGGACGCGCGGTCGAAGAGGTTCTGCGAAACTGGGGCGTCGTATTCGTACGGATAGCTCACACCCGCCATGGTGGCAGAGGCCCGGACGTTCTTGCGGACTGGTGTTTCACCGCACCCGCGTGGGGGAGGTCAATGACACGATGATCCGCAGATGATCGAGTCGCATCGGCGGATGATCGGGTTGCGCGGTGGGGGCCGCGCCCTCTACAAAGCAGTCGGGCTACAAGCAGTCGGGTGAAGGATATGCATCGCGGTGGCGGACTGGGCGAGGGGACCGATGACCGGGGTCCCGAGCGCGCCCACCGGGGACGGCACCGGCGACGCGACGCCCAGGACCGGATCGACCGGGTCGGGGACGGCGTCGGGGCGGGGAACGGAAGTGGCCGGGTGGGGGTGACCTACAAGTACTTCGGCGCACCGGACGGCGCGACCGCGGCCCGGGTGCCCGTCACCATGCGCCCGGAGGAGCTCGGCGGTGACGAGCTGGGCATGGGCGGCATGTTCACGAAGATCAAGCCGGAGACGATGGCCGCGATGGTCCTCACCGGCATCCAGGGCATACCGCTGCACAAGGTCCCGCCCCTCGAACTCGTCGTCCTGCACCCCGACTACGCGGTGGTCAAGCTCCCCATGACGGTCGTCGACCCGCTGCGCGGCGTCGGCGAGGAATCGGTCGGCGCCGCCGCCTTCATCTGGTCCACGGTCCCCGACCGGGGCGGCCCGCGCGACGCGTACAACGTCTACCAACTCCTGCACGAGTGGCAGGACTTCTCGCACCGTCTGCACGAGGCGGGCCACCAGCCGTACTGCCTCGTCTGGCCCTGACGCACCGCTCGCCCGCACCGCCCGCCCGCGGCGTCGCCCGCGGACGCGGTCCCGGCGGGGACGCCGCAAGGATCTTCAGGAGCCCTCGCGCCCGGTTCGGACCTTCGTCCATGCGGCCCCGCAGGTGCGGCGTAGGTTCCGACGGAACCTTTGTATCTGCGGCGTGAAGCGGCCTATCTTGTCGCACATGCAGTCCTACACCATCGGCCAGGCAGCGCGTCTGCTCGGCGTCAGCTCCGACACCGTGCGCCGCTGGGCCGACGGCGGCCGCGTCGCGACCCATCGCGACGAGGGCGGCCGCCGGCTCATCGACGGACGGGACCTGGCCGCCTTCTCCATCGAGGTCGGCCAGAGCCCCAACGGCGAGGAGGAGGTGCCCTACACCTCCGCCCGCAACGCCTTCCCCGGCATCGTCACCGCCGTCAAGCTCGGCGATGTCGCGGCCCAGGTCGAGATCCAGGCCGGCCCGCACCGCCTGGTCTCCCTCCTGACCCGGGAGGCCGTCGAGGAACTGGGCCTTGAGGTGGGCATGCAGGCCACGGCCCGGGTGAAGTCCACCAGCGTGCACATCGACCGCACCTAGGCCGACGGTCGGCCACTTCCGGCGGCCGGCCACTCCCGTACGTCCCCCGCGGCGTCGCCCTCCCCCTGCCCGGCCGGCATCCGCGACGGATGTCCACCGGGACCCGAGCGGGGTTGCCCTCACCTCCCGGCGCGGCTCGATCAGCATCCGAAGGAGCTCCACCATGTCCGTCATGGCACTCAGCACCCGGCGCCGCCGCGCCGCCGCGGCCGTCGTCTGCGCCGCCCTGTTCGTCCCGCTCGCCGCCGCCTGCGGCAGCGACAAGGACAGCGCGGCCGACAAGACCGCCTCCCCGGCCAACGGCTCCGGCTCCGCCCCGAAGGCCGCGCGGCTCACCGTGCTCGCCGCCTCGTCGCTCACCGACGTCTTCAAGGCGGCCGGCGCCGCCTACGAGAAGGAGCACCCGGGCACCCGCGTCACGTTCTCCTTCGCCGGTTCGCAGGAGCTGGCCGCGCAGGTCAAGCAGGGCGCGCCCGCCGACGCCCTGGTGACCGCCGACACCAAGACCATGGACGGCCTCAAGGCCGACGTGAACGACCCGTCGGTCATCGCCAAGAACCGTCTGGTGATCGCGACGGGCAAGGGCAACCCGAAGAAGGTCGAGGGCCTCAAGAACCTGTCCGACACCGGCCTGAAGGTCGTCCTCGCGGCGCCCGAGGTGCCGGTCGGCCGCTACAGCAAGCAGGTCCTGGACGCCCAGAAGATCACGGTCAAGCCGGTCTCTCAGGAGCCCAACGTGCGCGCGGTGCTCTCCAAGGTCGAGCTCGGCGAGGCCGACGCGGGCATCGTCTACAAGACCGACGCCGCCTCCGCCAAGGGCAAGGTCGACACCGTCGACATCCCGGACGCCCAGAACGCCGTCGCCAAGTACCCGGCCGCCACCCTCAAGGACTCGAAGAACGCCGACGCCGCGGCCGCCTTCGTGAAGTGGCTGTCCTCGCCCGAGGCGCAGAAGATCCTCTCCGAAGCCGGTTTCCAGCAGCCGTAACCCGCCGCAACCGGCGGCCTTCGCGCCAACTCCCTTGCGGGATCCGCCCGTCCACCCTCTCCGTCCGGAGCGCGGGCGGGCGGATCCCGCGCCATCAGGACCCCGAGGGAAGCCCCATGACCCGCCGCCGCTCCCGCCCGCCCGGCCGCCCGCCCCTCGCGCTGGCGCTGCCCGCGCTGCTCGCCATCGCGTTCCTGCTGCTGCCGCTGCTCGGCATCCTGGCCCGCACCTCCTGGGGCGAGCTCGGCACCCATCTGACCGGGCCCGAGGTCACCGAGGCCCTGCGGCTGTCGCTGGTCGTCTCGTTCTGGGCGCTCGGCCTCTCCCTCCTGCTCGGCGTGCCCCTGGCCTGGCTGCTCGCCCGCGTCGACTTCCCGGGCAAGACCCTGGTGCGCTCGCTCGTCCTGCTGCCGATGGTGCTGCCGCCCACGGTGGGGGGCGTCGCCCTGCTGCTCGGCTTCGGGCGGCGCGGGCTGATCGGGCCGTGGCTGGAGGGCACGTTCGGCATCGTGCTGCCCTTCCACACCTCCGGCGCGGTGGTCGCCGCCACCTTCGTCGCGATGCCGTTCCTGGTCATCAGCCTGGAGGGCGCGCTCGGCGGGCTGCGCCCCCGCTACGAGGAGACCGCCGCCTCGCTCGGCGCCTCCCCGTTCCGCGTCTTCGTCACGGTGACGCTGCCCATGGTCGCGCCCGGCCTTGCCGCGGGCGCGGCCCTCACCTGGGCCCGGGCGCTCGGCGAGTTCGGCGCCACCATCACCTTCGCCGGCAACCTTCCCGGCACCACCCAGACCCTCCCGCTCCAGGTCTACCTCCTCCTCCAGGACTCCCCCGAGGCGGCGACCTCGGTCTCCCTGCTGCTGCTCGCCATCGCCATGGCCGTCCTCGTGGCGCTGCGCGGGCGCTGGACCACCTCCGCCTCCGCCTCCGTACGCGGCGCGCCCCCCACCACGGCCGCGCCGGCCGACCCCGCCACCCCGGCCACCGGGCCGACCGCCCCAACCGATCCCCTGGGCGCCCCGCGCATCCCGGCCGCGGACGCGCCCCCGCAGGACCACACCCCACAGGCCGCCAACTCCTCGACCGAACAGCCCCGTTGGTCTCTGCACGCCGACGTCTCCGGGTTCAACGAACTGACCCTGGACGCCGAACCCGGCACCACCATCGCCGTCGTCGGGGAGAACGGCGCGGGCAAGACCACGCTGCTGCGGGCCCTGCTCGGGCTCACCCCGCGCGCCCACGCCGAGCTGCGCCTGGGCGACCTCGACGTGACGGGCCTGCCGCCGCACCGGCGCGGGGTGGCCTGGGTGCCCCAGGACGGCGCGCTCTTCCCGCATCTGAGCGCGCTCGCCAACACGGCGTACGGACTGCGCGCCCAGGGCGTGGCCCGCACCGAGGCCCGCACCATCGCCCGGGGCTGGCTCGACCGGCTCGGCGTCGGCCACCTCGCGCACCGCAGACCGGCCCAGCTCTCCGGTGGACAGGCCCAACGCGTCGCCCTGGCAAGGGCGTTGGCGGCGCGGCCCAGACTGCTGCTCCTGGACGAGCCGCTGGCCGCCCTCGACCAGACGACCCGCGCCCAGGTGCGCCACACCCTGCGCACCCATCTGGCGGGCTTCGCCGGCGTCTGTCTCATCGTGACCCACGACCCGGTCGAGGCGGTCTCGCTGGCCGACCGCGTCCTGGTCCTGGACGCCGGGCGCACCCTCCAGGACGCCCCGCCGGCCGAGGTCACCCGCCATCCGCGGTCGCCGTGGGTGGCCCGGATGCTGGGCCGCAACGCCTGGTCCGGTGAGGCGCGCGGGGACGGGCTCGTGCTCGCCGGCGGCGGGCGGATCGTGGCGGCCGAGCGACTGCCCGAAGGCAGCCGGGCGTTGGCGATCATCGCGCCGGAGTCGGTGGCCCTGCACCGCGACCGTCCCGGCGGCAGCCCGCGCAACGTCTGGCCGGGCAGCGTGCGCGAGATCACGGCGAGCGGGAGCAGGCTGAGGGTGCTCATCGGGTCGGCCGGGTCGCCCGATCTGATCGCGGAGATCACCCCGGACGCCGCCGCCGAGCTCGGCCTCGCGGAGGGGGTCGCCGTGTGGTCGAGCGTCAAGGCCACCGAGGTGACCCTCGTGTCCCTGTGAGCCGGGCCGGCGCCCCTAGACTGGCTGCCCGGAACGACAGGCACGGCGGACCACGGCGAGCGGACGGAGGCGATGGTGACGACGAGCAGCACCGACCCCTCGGCCGAGGTGCTCGGTGAGGCGGCGGGTGTCTTCGGGCTCCTCGCCTCGCCCGCGCGGCTGCACATCATGTGGACGCTGAGCCATGGCGAGTCCGATGTGTCGGGGCTGGCCGAGCGGGTCGGCGGTGCGCTGCCGGCCGTCAGTCAGCATCTGGCGAAGCTGAAGCTCGCGGGCCTCGTCCGGTCCCGCCGGGAGGGGCGGCGGGTGGTCTACCTCGTGGACGATCCCGATGTGGCCCAGATGGTGCGCTGGCTGGTCGCCCGGCTGGGCGGGGGCGTGAAGCTGCCGGGACCGTCGGGACTCGTCCGTGACCTGGGCGCCTGAGCGGATCTGCCCTCTGCAGTTGTCAAGCAGCACGCCGCTGCAGCTGCTTCGTTCGCTCGGCTCGGGCCCACGGGGGCTCGTGGAGGCCGACGCCGAGGCACGGCTCGTGCGTTATGGGGAGAACGTCCTTCCGGCGCGCCGGGTTCCCTCCCCGCCGATCATCTTTCTGCGCAGTCTGCGCGACCCGTTCACCGCCGTGCTCGCCTCGCTCGCCCTGGTCTCCGCGCTGGTCGCCGCCTGGGCCACGGCGTCGGTCATCGCGGTGCTCGTGGTGGTCAGCTGCGGGCTGCGCACGGCCGGCGAGCACCGCGCCGACCGCGCCGCGGCCGGTCTGCGCGAGCTGGTGGCCGGCACCGCGACGGTGCTGCGCAGGACGGCCGACGACGCGGCGCCGGTGTCCCGCGAGATCCCGGTCGACCAGATCGTGCCGGGCGACGTGGTGCGGCTCGCGCCCGGCGATCTCGTACCGGCGGACCTGCGGCTGCTGCGGGCCACCGGCCTCACCGCCCACCAGGCGGCGCTGACCGGGGAGTCGGCGCCGGTCGCCAAGTACCCGGTCGACGAGCCGCGCGCGCAGGCACCGCCCGACGGGACGCGCCGACCGGCCCTGGCGGAGCGGGACTTCGACCGGCCGGAGGTCTGCTTCCAGGGCAGCAGCGTCGCCTCCGGCAGCGGTACCGGCGTGGTGGTCGCGACCGGCGCCGGCACCCGGTTCGCCCGGGCCGACACACCCCGGCACGAGGACCGGCGCACCAGCGCCTTCGACCGCTCGGTGTACGGCATCTCCTGGATCCTGATCCGCTTCATGCTGCTCACTCCGCCGCTCGTCCTGATGGCCAACGCGGCCCTGCGCGGGCGCGGCCTGGAGACGCTGCCGTTCGCGGTGGCGGTCGCGGTCGGGCTCACCCCCGAGATGCTGCCGGTCATCGTGACGACCACCCTGGCGCGCGGCGCCGCCACCCTGGCCCGGACGCACCAGGTGATCGTCCGGCGCCTGCCCGCGCTGCACGACCTGGGGGCCGTCGACGTCGTCTGCCTGGACAAGACGGGCACCCTGACCCGGGGCAGGCCCGCCGTGGCCTGCGCACTGGACGCGTCCGGCACCCCCGACGCGTCCGTCCTGCACTGGGCCGCCGTCAACAGCCTGTGGACCGTGCAGCTCGCCGAACTGCCCACCGCCGACGCCCTGGACGAGGCCCTGCTCGACGCCGCCGAGGAACGCTTCGCCGAGGGCCTCGCCGCCCTGGAGTACGACGCGCTCGCGGCCCTCCCCTTCGACCCGGTGCGCCGCCTGTCCACCGCCGTCATCGCCACCCCGCACCGCCTCGGACACCACACCCTGGTGGTCAAGGGCGCCGTCGAGGAGGTGCTCGACCGCTGCGCGCTGACCGGCGCCGAACGCGCGGAGACGCTCGCGCTCGCCGGCCGCCTCGCCGCCGACGGCCTGCGCGTCCTGGCCGTGGCGCTCGCCGAACGGCCCGCCGCCGTACGCCCGTACACCCCGGCGGACGAACGCGGACTCACCCTCAAGGGCCTGGTCGGGCTGCGGGACGAGACGGCGCGGACCGCGGCCGGCGCGCTCGCCGCGCTGGCCCGGCGCGGCGTCGCCGTGAAGGTGCTGACCGGCGACCACCCCGGCACGGCCGCCCGGGCCTGCCGCGATCTCGGCCTCACACCGGGTGAGGTGGTCACGGCCGCCGCCATCGACCCGCTCGACGACACCGAACTCGGCCGGCTCGCCGACCGCACCACCGTCTTCGCCCGCTGCTCCCCCGAACAGAAGGCCCGGATCGTACGGGCGCTGCGCGAGCGCGGCCATGTCATCGGCTTCCTCGGCGACGGCGTCAACGACCTGCCCGCGCTCCGCGCAAGCGACGTCGGCATCTGCCCGCCCGAGGCCGTCGACGTGGCGCGCGAGACGGCCGACGTGGTGCTCGCCGCCAAGGACCTGACCTCCCTCGACCACGCGATCGTCGCGGGGCGCGGCGGCGGCGCCACCATCGCGGGCTATCTGCGCATCACCCTGTCGTCGAATCTCGGCAACGTCATCGCGATGCTGACCGCCGGTCTGCTGCTGCCGTTCCTGCCCATGCTGCCGGTGCAGGTCCTGGTGCAGAACCTCTGCTCCGACGCGGCCCAGCCGGCCTTCGCCCACGACCGTCCGCGCGCCGAGGCGCTGCGCCGCCCGCTCACCCTGCGGCCCCGTGAAGTCCTCGCCTCCGTCGCCGCTTTCGGCGTGCTCAACGCCGCCGCCGACCTCGCGACCTTCGCCGTCCTCGTGTGGGCGGTCAGTGACGCGCGGTCCGAAACCGCCTTCCACGCGGGCTGGTTCACCGAGAACCTGCTGACCCAGGCCCTGGTGATGGTCCTGCTGCGCACCGGCCGTGGCATCGGCGTCCCGCTCGCCGCGGGCGCCCTCGCGCTCACCGGGCTGCTGCTCCCGCTCACCCCCCTCGGCCCGCTGATCGGCATGGCCGCGCTGCCGCCGGCGTACTACCCGCTGCTCGCCCTCGTGCTCGCCCTGTACGCGGGCGCCCTGTACGGGCTCAACCGGCGCGCACGGCCCACGGGGGCGCAGGGTCCCTAGGATCGGCCCATGTCAGCGCAGCACCCGGGCCCCCGGCGCGACACCCGGGGCATCGTCGACCCCGCCGACTTCCTCGCGCGCGTACGCTTCCGCCGCCACGCACCGGCGCCCGCGCTGCGGCCCTACCTGGAGCACTACTGGCTGATCGACTGGGACCTGTCCCAGCCGTGCGCCTCGCACGTGGTGCCGCACCCGTCGGTCAACCTGGTCTTCCAGCGCTACGACGACGGCGGTCCCGACCTCCTCGAACTCTCGGGCGTCGGTCTGGCCCTGGCCACCCGCAAGCTGGCCGGGCGCGGCCGGGTGTGCGGGATCCAGTTCCGGCCCGGCGGGTTCCGGCCCTTCGCACCGGGCTCCCCCGTGTCCCGGTGGACGGACCGGGTGATCGACGCGGCGCCGGTGTTCCCGCGGGCCGACCCCGCCGCGGTACTGACCCCGGAGCGGGACGAGGAGAGGGTCGCCGCGCTCGACGCCTTCCTGCTCGGCCTCGACCCCCGCCCCGACCCGCGGGCGCGGCTCGCGATGGAGCTGGTCGACCGCGTGCGCCACGACCGCACGGTCCGCCGGGTCGACGTGCTCGCCCGCGAGGCCGGGCTGTCCGCGCGCTCCCTGCAACGGCTGTTCGCGGCCCACGTGGGCGTCGGCCCGAAGTGGGTGCTGCTGCGCTACCGCATCCATGAAGCCCTGGAACACGCCGAGTCGGAGCGGGACGTGGACTGGTCCCGGCTCGCCGTCGAGCTGGGCTATGCCGATCAGGCCCATTTCGTACGGGACTTCACCGCGACGCTGGGCGCGCCGCCCTCGGCGCTGCGCCCCGGGGCCCGGCGCCCCTGACCCGAGGGCCGTTGTCGGACCCCGCGCCTACAGTTCGGAACATGAGCGACGCGGCGAGCCAACTCCCCCCACCCATCCGCCTGGTGGTCTGGTCCGACAATGGCCTGGACCTGCTGCGCAGCGCCAACACGCCCCTGATGACCGACCACCTCGGCGGCCCGGAGTCCGAGGAGCGACTGCTGGCCCGCAACGCCCGGTACGCGGCGATGAGCGCGCGGCCGGCGGCCGAGGGCCGGATGTTCAAGATCGTCCTCGACGGCAGGGGCGAGGAGGCCGGCACGGTCGGCTTCTGGCCGCACACCGGCGCGGACGGGCCGGTGTACGAGACGGGGTACGGGATCCTGCCCGAGTTCCGGGGCAGGGGCCTGGCCGTCGCCGCGCTGCGGGCGGTCGTGGCCGAGGCCCGGGCGGCGGGCGGGGCGCGGACGCTGCACGCCTATCCGTCCGTGGACCACACCGCGTCCAACGCGGTCTGCCGGCGGGCCGGGTTCACGCTCGCCGGCGAGCTGGACTTCGAGTACCCACCGGGGACGTGGCTGCGCTCCAACGACTGGTGGACCGACCTGTGTCCGGTGGGCGGCCCCGGGGACGAGGACGGGGGCCGCCCCGGGGCCGGGTGACGGAAGGGGAAGGTCAAGGGGGACAGGGACGGGTCAGTCGAGGTCCTTGTTGAAGTTGAAGGCCGTCACGGCCATGCGCTCGCGGAAGTAGAAGCGGTGGGCGTCGGTGCGGTGGGTGCCGGAGTCGAGGTTGAGTGCGGTGCAGCCGGCCGCCCTCGCGTGCTGCTCCAGATGCGCGAGCAGGGCGTGGCCCACGCCGGTGGACCGGGCGGTGGCGGCGGTGACCAGGTCGTCCACGTACAGCTTGCGGACGGCGACGGTGTTGACCACGATCCGCCACCCGGCGGCGCCGACGCAGGCGCCGTCGTCGCCGTAGACGGCGGTGAAGCGCAGCCCCTGGGCGTGGCCCTCCCCGTAGATCTCGGCGAAGAGGTCCTCGGTGAGGTGCGGGCGGAGTTCGGTGAGCACCGGCAGCAGGTCGTCCGTCAGGCGCGGGTCACCCGGCTCAAGGTCGATGATCTTCATACGGGCAGCGTAGGCCCAAGCCCGCACGGCCTGCGATGAATCCGCTTGACGGCTGCCGCCGACCCGGGGATATTTATCTGCGTGGCGCAGATACTGCACTGCGCAGCTCAAGGGGCGGAGCGACTCTGCCGCGACGGCCGCCACAGCCAGGGCCATCCCGCCGCAGGGGTGGCGCCGTAGGCTCGATCCCGGCACGCCGACACACCCGAAGCCCGCCCGCCCCTCCCTCCGGCTCCCCTTCAACTCCCTTACTCCGAGAGGCATTTCCCCATGACGGTTCTGATCACCGGCAGCCGCGGCAAGGTCGCCACCACCCTCACTCCGCTGCTGCGCTCACACGGCCTCACCGTGCGCGCCGCCTCGGCGAGCCCCGACAAACTGACCGTGCCGGACGGCGTGGAGCGCGTCGTCTGCGACCTCGACGACCCGGCCACCTTCGCCGCCGCGCTGTCCGGCGTCACCTCGGTCTTCCTGTACGCGAACCCGCGGCACATCGAGGAGTTCCTGGCCGAGGCGGAGGCCGCCGGGGTCGAGCACATAACGCTGCTCTCCTCCAGCTCCGTCCTGGAACCCGGCGCCGACACCAACGCCATCGCCGCCATGCACAGCGCGGTCGAGCGGGCCCTCGACCGGTCGGGCATCACCACGACGTTCCTGCGGCCCGGCGGGTTCGCGGGCAACGCGCTCGGCTGGGCGTGGAGCGCCAGGACTACCGGCACCGTGGACCACCCAGTTCCCGCCACCCAGTCGAGCCCCATCCACGAGACCGACATCGCGGAGGCCGCGCTCGCCGTCCTCACCCGCCCCGAACTGCGCGGTGGCGCACACCACTTGACCGGCCCCGCCTCCCTCAGCGTCACCGAGCAGGTGGCGGTGCTCGCCGAGGCGACCGGGCGCCCGCTCACGGTCAACTCCGTCAGCGCGCAGGCCTGGAAGGAGTCGATGGCCGAGTTCATGCCCGCCGCCGTCGCCGACGCGCTGCTCGACTACTTCACCTCCCACGAGGGCCACCCCGACACCGTGACCACCACCGTCGAGGCGCTGACCGGACATCCCGCCCGCACCTTCGCGTCCTGGGCCCGCGAGAACGCGGATGCCTTCCGCCCCTAGGGCGTGTCGTTCGGATCCTGCCTGGGCCGCTGGGGCCGGCACGAACACCCGGGCGCGTGCCGAAATCCCTGGCCCGCACCCCCGCCCCAGTGCGATCCTGGCCGCGTGAACGGACCGGAGATCCACCTCGACTTCGCCCCCGAGCTGCGGCTCTTCGTACCGACCAAGCGCCGCGAGGGCCGCAGCGCCGTCGTGACCGACGGCATGTCCACGCTCGGCCACGTCGTCGAGTCGCTCGGCGTCCCGCTCACCGAGGTCGGACGTCTGCTCGCCGACGGCCGCGAGGTCCCGGTCTCCCACGTTCCGGTGGCGGGTGAGGACATCGAGGTGCGCGCCGTGGAGCGCCCGCAGCGGGTGCCGGGCGCACCGCTGCGCTTCCTGCTGGACGTCCATCTCGGCACGCTGGCCCGCCGGTTGAGGCTGCTCGGCGTGGACGCGGCGTACGAGAGCGAGGACATCGGGGACCCGGCGCTGGCCGCGCTCTCCGCACGGGAACAGCGCGTCCTGCTGTCCCGGGACCGCGGGCTGCTGCACCGCAGGGAGCTGTGGGCCGGCGCGTACGTCTACAGCCACCGTACGGACGAGCAACTGCGGGACGTACTGGGCCGGTTCACACCCGCCCTCGCACCCTGGACGCGCTGCACGGCCTGCAACGCGCCGCTGCGCGAGGCGGACAAGGAGTCGGTGGGCGACCGCCTCGAACACGGCACCCGCAGCACGTACGACGTCTTCGCCGAGTGCGGCTCCTGCGAGCGCGTCTACTGGCGCGGCGCCCACCACGCGAGCCTCGAGGCGATCGTCGACGAGGCCGTGCGCGCGTTCGGCGCGGCCGGCGAACACACGGCGGGGCTCACCGGCTGACGTCGCGGGTGCCCCGCGAGACCCTGCGGCCCGCGAACCCCCGCCGGCCGCGCGGGACGCGCCGAACGCGTCAGACGCGGCCGCCCCTGAGGCGTTCGATCTGCGTGGTGCTCAGCTCGATCGTGCGCCGCATGTGCGTGGCGATGAGTTCGATCTCGTCGTCCCCGTACGCCGCGAACATCTCCCACCAGGCCCCGTTCAGCCGGCCCCAGACCGCGCCCAGTTCGGCCATCCGCTCCGGCACCACCTCGACCAGGACCTTCCGGCGGTCCTCGGTGTCGCGGCGCCGCTCCACGTAGCCGGCCTTCTCCAGACGGTCCACGAGACGGGTCGCGGAGCCGGTGGTGAGGCCGGTCAGCGCGGCGATGCGCCCGGTGGTGACGGGAGCGGACTCCAGGCCGAGGAGGTTGAGGCACTGGAGGTCGGTGGGGTGGAGCCCGAGGTGGTCGGCGAGCGCCTGGTTGAACAGGGCGTACGAGGCCATGTGACGGCGCGCGACATCGCCGAGCTCACGCAGCAGAGCGGCCCGTCGGCCACGGCCGGACGGCTCGGTGGGCCGCTTCTTCTGTGTCATGCAGAGAGTGTAGGGCGCAGAGGTCGGGGCCCCCTGGGCCGTCGCGCGCCGGGGCTCTAGGCGCGCTCGGCCGTCAGGTAGCGCTGCACCGTGGGCGCGAGCCACTCGACCACTTCCTCGCGGGACATGGCCACCGCCGGCGGGAAGCACAGCACATAGCGCGCCAGGGCCATGCCCAGGATCTGCGAGGTCACCAGGACGGCCCGGCGCGGGGCGTCGTCCGGATCGGGGCAGACGGCGCGGGCGAACGGGACCATCTGCTCGGAGAAGAGCGACCGCATCCGCTCGGCGCCGGCGGGGTTGGTGACGCCGACGCGCAGCAGCCCGGTCAGGACGTCGTCGCCCTCCCAGCGGTCGACGAAGTGGGCGACCAGGCCCGTGCCGAGGCCGTCGACGGGCAGGTCGTGCGGGTTCGGAAGGTTGAGCCGGATCTCGCTCGCGGCCGTGAACAGGTTCTCCTTCGTACCGAAGTACCGCATCACCATCGACGGGTCGATCCCCACCTCCCGGGCGATGGCCCGGATGGTCGCGCGCTCGTAGCCGTCGGCCGCGAAGCGCTCGCGGGCCGCGTCGAGGATGGCGGCCTTGGTGACTCCGGAGGTGCGGCGGGGGCCCCCGGCGGAGGCTTCGGTCATCATGCCAACGACTGTAGGCCAACACCTGTTGACATGCCAGTTCCAGCGGGCCTACCGTTGCCAACAAGTGTTGACCAACAAGCGTTGACCGCGCACCGAGGAGGCAGTCATGAACGACCCCGCCCGCGCGTCCGGCCCGCACGACTCCACCCGCCCCGACGACACCACCGCACCCGCCGACGCCCCCTCCGGCTCGCCGGATCCCGGGGCCTCGCCGCAGCCCGGCAGCTCCTTGGTCACCACGGACGTCCTCGTGGTCGGCGCGGGCCCCACCGGGCTCCTCCTCGCGGGGGACCTGGCGGCGGCGGGCCTGAGCGTCACGCTCGCCGAGCGCCGGCCGCACGGCATCAGCAACATGACGCGCGCCTTCGCCGTCCACGCGCGCACCCTGGAAATGCTGGACACCCGGGGCCTGGCCGACGAGCTGATCAAGCGCGGCACCACGCTCGACCGCATGAACATGTTCGGCCAGGTCGCCTTCGACATGAGCCGGCTGCGCAGCCGCTTCCCGTTCATGCTCGTCGCCCCGCAGTTCGAGACGGAACAGCTGCTGGAGCGTCGCGCACTGGCCGCCGGAGTCCAATTCCGGTACGAGCACGAGCTGTTGAGCCTGCGTCAGGACCGCGAGGGGGTGAGCGCCGAGCTGCGCGACGCCACCGGCGGGCCGGCCGTCACCGTACGCTCCCGCTATGCCGTCGGCACCGACGGCGTGCACAGCGCGGTCCGCTCGCAGCTGGGGCTGCCGTTCCCCGGCAGGTCCGTCATCCGCTCGATCGTGCTGGCCGACGTGCGGCTCACCGAGGAGCCGAAGACCCCGCTCACCCTCGTCGGCTCGCGGGACTCGTTCGTCGTCATCGCCCCCTTCGGCGACGGCTACCACCGGGTCATGGGCTGGAACCGGAAGCATCAGGTCCCCGACACGGAACCCGTCGGCCTCGACGAGCTGCGCGCCATCACCCGCGACGCCACGGGCTCCGACCACGGCATGCACGACGCCCGCTGGATCTCCCGCTTCCACAGCGACGAACGCCAGTCCCCCTCCTACCGGGTGGGCCGGATCCTGCTCGCCGGGGACGCCGCGCACGTGCACTCACCGGCCGGCGGCCAGGGCATGAACACCGGCCTCCAGGACGCCGCGAACCTCTCCTGGAAGCTCACCGCCGTCCTGCGCGGCCACACCTCCGACGCCGAGGCGCTGCTCGACAGTTACGAGGCCGAGCGCCATCCGGTCGGCGCGACGGTGCTGCGCACCAGCGGCGCGCTCCTGCGCATCGCCATGGCGCACGCCCCGTGGCAGCGGGCGGGCCGCTCCCTGCTCGTCCGGTTCCTGCGCACGGCGCGTCCGGCCGCCACCAAGGCGATGGGCATGATCAGCGGCGTCGGCATCTCCTACCCGGCCGAGCGCGGTGCGCATCCCCTGGCCGGCACGCGCGCCCCCGACCTGGACCTCGCGGAGGGCCGTCTCTACGAGGCCCTGCGCCAGGGCGAGTTCGTCCTGGTGACGGCCCGCGACGGAGGGGACCCGGCGCCCGAGGGAGTGGTGGGCGCGCACTGGCGGAGCGGCCGCACGACCACGCTGCTCGTGCGCCCCGACGGGTACGTGGCCTGGGCGAGCGAGCAGCCGGACGCGGCGGGCCTGCACGCGGCACTCCATCGCTGGACGGGTCGCGTGTGACCCCGTACCGCACAAGTCGCTTGAGTACGCGCGGAGTTGAGCGCTACCCGCGCCAACTCAGCCCCCGCTGAAGGCGGTTCAGAAGGTGTAAGCGTCGCCCGTGGCCGGTGCCAGGACCCGGTGGGTGTTGTTCGCCGGGTTGCGGTCGTTCGCGCCGCCGTTCCAGACGGTGTCGATGTCCAGGGTGATCTCGTCGGGGTTGCCGACCACGGCCACGTCCAGGGCGAGTTGGGGTCCGCTGCCCGCCGCCCGCATCGAGCCGCTGCCGCACTGCACCGTCGCCGGGCCGGTCCGCAGACAGCTGGGGGGCAGGGCGGCGCCGGAGTCGAGCGGCACCGAGAACCGCAGCCGCACGGTCGCCCCGGTGACCGCCGCCGGACCGTGGTTCTCGGTGACGAGCCAGACGCCCGTCCGGCCGTTCCACAGGGAGACGTGACCGTGGTAGGAGAGGTCGGCCTCGGCACCCGGGCCGGTGGCCGGGCCGGGCGCGGGGCCGGGAGCCGCCGGCCCGGGGGCGCGGGCCGCGCCGCCCGGGACGTCGGCCGCGCCGCTCGGGGTGCCGGTCGCGATCAGGGCCGCCGCGGCCAGGACGGCCAGGACGACGGTCGCCGGAATCCCGCGAGCACCGGCCGGACGGACCGTGGCGGCGGCGCCGCGTCCGCTCGATCTGTTCATCACACGAACCACCATGGGCGAAAGGTACCTTCCACCCTTTATTTCCCCTGCACGCCACCCCGAGCGGGCACGCCCGCACATGCCACCCTGGCCCCATGCTCGTCGCGCGTTCCGTCCTCCTGTTCGTCCTGGCCGCCCTGTTCGAGATCGGCGGGGCCTGGCTCGTCTGGCAGGGCGTCAGGGAGCACCGGGGCTGGGTGTGGATCGGGGCCGGGGTGCTGGCGCTCGGCGTCTACGGCTTCGTGGCGACGCTTCAGCCCGATGCCGAGTTCGGCCGGATCCTGGCCGCGTACGGCGGGGTCTTCGTGGCGGGCTCGATCGCCTGGGGCGTGGTCGCCGACGGCTACCGGCCCGACCGGTGGGACGTCACGGGGGCGCTGGTCTGCCTGGCCGGGATGGCCGTGATCATGTACGCCCCGCGCGGGCGCTGAGCAGGCCGCGGACGCCGGCGGCCCGGATTCGCCCCACCACCGTCCCGCCCCCGCCCGCCCCGGCCGGGCCCGCCGGCCCCGCCTATCCTGGCGGCGTACTCACCACACGCGCGAGGAGCACGACATGACTGCCGCCGGGACCCCGATCGCCGTCGTCACCGGAGCGAGCAGCGGGATCGGTGCCGCCACCGCCCGCGGGCTCGCCGCCGCCGGCTACCGCGTGGTGCTGACCGCCCGCCGCAAGGACCGCATCGAGGCGCTGGCCGCCGAGATCAACGAGGCGGGCCACCAGGCCACCGCCTATCCCCTGGACGTGACCGACCGGGCCGCGGTGGACGAGTTCGCCACCGCGTTCCGCACCATCGGCGTGCTGGTCAACAACGCGGGCGGGGCGCTCGGCGCCGACCCGGTGGCGACCGGCGATCCGGAGGACTGGCGCCGGATGTACGAGACGAACGTCATCGGCACGCTCAACGTCACACAGGCGCTGCTGCCCGCCCTTGAGGCCTCGGGCGACGGCACGGTCGTGATCCTCTCCTCGACCGCGGGCCACGCCACGTACGAGGGCGGCGGCGGCTATGTGGCCGCGAAGAACGGCGCGCGGGTGCTCGCCGAGACGCTCCGCCTGGAGATCGTCGGGCGTCCGGTGCGGGTCGTCGAGGTCGCGCCCGGGATGGTCAAGACGGAGGAGTTCGCCACGACGCGCTTCCGCGGCGACGCCGACAAGGCCGCCAAGGTCTACGCGGGCGTGGCCGAGCCGCTGACCGCCGAGGACGTGGCCGACACGATCACCTGGGCGGTCACCCGTCCCAGCCACGTCAACATCGACCTGCTCGTGGTGCGCCCCCGGGCCCAGGCCTCCAACACCAAGGTCCACCGGGAGCAGTGACCGGGGCCGGCGCCGCCCGGGCCCGGCGGCCCTACGGCGCCTCGGCCCGCAGCATCGGCGTCCGGGCGTGGCGGCGTTTCTCGCCCGCGTGGAACACCAGGATGATCAGGCGGGCGCCCGGTGCGGCCATCGGCTGGGCGGCGCACATGGTGGCCCAGCCGGGCCCGAGCCGGGCGTGGTTGAGCGGGCGTTCGTCGCCGTCGGGGTGCAGATAGGCGCTGGGGCGGTTGTAGATCCCGGCGGCCAGCGGGTCCGCGAGGACCTCCTTCTCGATCTGCGCGAGCGTCTGGTCACCGGGGTCGGCGGCGAGCGCGGCCCTCAGCTGCGGCAGCACCAGCGGGGCCCACGAGTGCTCCCAGTCGATCAGCGTCTCCCGGGCCCCCCGGTCCACCGCCATCCACCGCATCGTGTTCCGCGGCACCCGCCCGCCGGGGAAGAGCTCGGCCCAGCAGCTGTTGTAGGCCAGCAGGTTCCAGGAGCGGTCGTTGACGTACGCCATGTGCGTGATGCCGTCGACGGCCTCCTGCCACACGCCGGGGATCTCCTCGCCGGACTGCGAGTTGAGGGGGAACGGCGGGTCCTGGCCCAGGCAGTACCGCCACAGCGCGATCCACTCCTGCTCGTTCATGCCGAGCAGCCGGGCCACGTCCTGGAGCAGGTCGGCGGGCGGGTTCTGATAGCGGCCGGACTCGAGCCGGCCGTAGGTGTCGGGTGCGCGGTGCAGGATCTGGTCGATCTGGGCCTGCGAGAGTCCGGGCGCCCGCCGTCCCTGCCGGGTGGGCCTGCTCAGCCCGTGGCTCTCGGGCTTGATCAGCGCGCGGCGCTCGCGCAGCAGGGAGCGCAGAGCGGGCTTGTCCATCTGTGGTTCTCCCCCGGTGACGGGCGGCCTGCGACATAGCCGCCGGCCGCGCGGTTGGAACAGCCGCTCCCGACGCTCGGTCCCGACTCTGCGATCGGCCCCGGGCCGGGTCCACGGCGTGCACCGGACGGCCGGTGCGCCTCCCGTGGTCGGCGTACGTTCCATTGTCGCTGTACGCCCCGTTGTCGGAGCGGATCGGTTCCTCGGACGCCATCGGGTGATTCTGGGGTGCCACGGGGTCCGTCGGCCAGCGGGGACACGGGCGTGCGGGGTGCGGCGGCCGCCGGCGCGGACGCCGGGGGCTGAGACAACAGTCACTGCGGACGACGGCGCGGTGCACCGGCCGGGTGACGAGCGGCGAGGTGTGCCCTTTCATGGACGGGTCGGATACGGTCGGCCCTTCCGGGCATTGCTCTGCTACCCGCCCCTCCCGGGCGGCAACCCGGTGCACCCCTGCTCATTCGGCCACTGACCACGGGATTTCCGCCCGCGGGGCCGGATCTTTTCCCATCCGGCTTTTCAGCGGATAAATCTTCAGCGGAAAACCGACGGCGCGTGCTGCATGCTGGCTGAGGACGATCAACTTCCCTGTGAAGGGCGGGTTCTGATCGCCTGACGTCCGCTGTCACGAGGACGTTGTCCGCGTACGCCAGAACCGGCAGTGCAGGGCATGGGCAGACGATGCCCTGCCGGGCGTCCCGCGGACACCGGGCGGTTTCTGCCACTGCCGCCCGGACAAAGCCGGACCCCTCCCCGGTACGTTCCTCGTGATACGGGCAGTGCCCGGTGGCCCTCGGCCGCCGATGGCACAGCCGCGCGCCCCAACCGGCGCTTTCCCGGCATGCGGGCCGGGAAGAGGCGGCGGCCGGGGGCTCACGCCCCCGGCCCGGCCGCCCTCCCCCACCTCTCGTCCGGCCCCCTCCCTCTGCGGGGGCGGTCCTCAGGCCCTGGTCCTCGGGCCGGCCCTCAGCCCTTCACGCACACGAGCTGCTTCAGCTTCGCCACGACCTCGACCAGGTCGCGCTGCTGGTCCATCACCTTCTCGATCGGCTTGTAGGCGCCCGGGATCTCGTCGACCACGCCCGCGTCCTTGCGGCACTCCACGCCCCGCGTCTGCTCTTCCAGGTCGCGCGTGGAGAAGGCGCGCTTGGCCGCGCTGCGGCTCATCCTGCGGCCGGCGCCGTGCGAGGCCGAGTTGAAGGACGCCGCGTTGCCGAGCCCCTTCACGATGTACGAGCCGGTGCCCATCGAACCCGGGATGATCCCGAACTCGCCGGAGCCGGCCCGGATCGCGCCCTTGCGCGTGACGAGCAGGTCCATGCCGTCGTACCGCTCCTCGGCCACGTAGTTGTGGTGGCAGGAGATCACCGGCTCGAACGTGACCCTGGCCTTCTTGAACTCCTTGCGGACCACGTCCTGGAAGAGCGCCATCATGATCGCCCGGTTGTACTGGGCGTACTCCTGCGCCCAGAACAGGTCGCGCCGGTAGTCCGCCATCTGCGGGGTGTCCGCGACGAAGACGGCGAGGTCGCGGTCGACCAGGCCCTGGTTGTGCGGCAGTTTCTGCGCCTGGCCGATGTGGAAGTCCGCCAGCTCCTTGCCGATGTTGCGCGAGCCGGAGTGCAGCATCAGCCAGACCGAGCCCGCCTCGTCCAGGCAGAACTCGACGAAGTGGTTGCCCGAGCCGAGCGTTCCCATCTGCTGGGCGGCGCGCTGCTCGCGGAACTTGACCGGTTCGGCGAGGGCCTCGAACCGCTCCCAGAACCCGTCCCACCCGGAGGTGGGGAAGCCGTGCAGCCGGGCCGGGTCCACCGGGTCGCGGTGCATGCCGCGGCCGACCGGGACGGCCTGCTCGATCTTCGAGCGCAGCCGGGAGAGGTCGCCGGGCAGGTCGTTGGCGGTCAGCGAGGTCTTGACGGCGGACATCCCGCAGCCGATGTCCACACCCACCGCGGCCGGGCAGACCGCGCCGTGCATCGCGATGACCGAGCCGACGGTGGCGCCCTTGCCGTAGTGGACGTCCGGCATGACGGCGAGGCCCTTGATCCACGGCAGCGTGGCGACGTTGCGCAGCTGCTGCATCGCCCCGTCGTCCACCGACCCCGGGTCGGTCCACATCCTGATGGGCACCCGTGCGCCCGGCATCTCCGTGTACGACATGATTCCTCGATCCCCCGACAGCTGAAAACGGCACCAAAGCCATGAAAGGCACGTAAGGCAAAAACTGGAGCCGAAACCCACAACCAGGACAAGGAACCGGCGTTCACAGCTGCACGTGCGATAGACATTGTGTCCGGCCACCGCCCACGGGCGGCAACCGCTTTTCCTCCGTCGTCCCGCTGAAAGGAGCCCGGAAACCGTGCAGCGAAAGGCGTACGTGCCTGGTCTCGCGCTCCTCGTGGCGCTCGCCTCCGGCTGCTCCGCGGCCTCCGGCGGCGACGGCTCGACGACCGATGCCAAGGCGGGCGTACCCAAGGCGGCCGCCGCGCCGCCCGGGAAGTACCGCACCCTGCCCGAGCCCTGCCGGGCCGCGAGCAAGGACGCCCTCAAGGACATGCTGCCGGGCGCCGCCTCCCTCGCCGACGCGGACGCCGCCAAGGAGCTCGCGGGCACCGCCGACCTCACCTACGACACCGACCGGCGGGTCGGCTGCCGCTGGAAGGACGAGACGTCCGAGGGTGTGCGAAGACTCACGGTCGACTTCGAGCGGGTCGTCTCCTACGACCCCGCGGTGAGCGACGACGACCAGACCAAGGAGCTCTACGCCAAGAAGGAGACCGCGGCGAACCTGCCCGCTCCGCGCAGCGCCTCTCCCTCGCCGGTGGTCTCCAAGTCCCCGTCCGCGTCCGCCTCGCCGTCCTCCGGCGCCCCCTCGCTGCCGTCCGGGCCGCCCACCGGCGCCCCGACCGCGCCGAGCTCTCCGCCCGCCTCGCCGAGCCCCTCGAACGGCGCCGGCCAGGACGCCCTGCAGCCGCGCCGGCTCAGCGGTCTCGGTGACGCCGCGTTCCTGAACGACGTATCGTCCCCGTCCGGCGGCGACGCCGCACAGGCGGCCGGACAACGTACCGTCACTGTCGTCTTCCGTACGTCCAACGTCATCGTGACCGTCGAGTACGCGGCCCAGGCCACGGCGGCCACCGCCGCGGCCCCCGACAGCAAGGAGCTGCAGGAGCAGGCCCAGGCCCTGGCCGGCAGGCTCGTCGAGCAGTTCAGCGAATAGCGCGCCAGCGCGAAGAACGAAGCGAAGGAATCATGCACCGATCAGCCCCGGCCACCCCCGAAAAGGCCCACGCCCCGGCCCCGCGCATCCGGCTCGCCCGTGTCCTCGCCTGTGCCGCCGTCCCTGTGATGCTCGTCGCAGTGGGCTGCTCCTCCGACTCCGGCGGCGACAAGAAGAAGGACGCGTCGTCGTCGGCCTCGTCCTCGGGCGGCAAGCAGGCCTCGTCCTCGCCGTCCCTCGCGCCGGCGAAGTTCAAGAAGCTCCCCGAGGCGTGCCAGTCGGTCACCCCCGCGTCGATCGACAAGTACGTCCCCAAGGCGAAGACCAAGGCCGGGGAGGTCGGCAAGACCTCGGACCCGCAGTCCCAGGCGAGCTGCACCTGGAACGGCCTCGACGACAAGGGCGTGCAGGGCTCGCTGTACCGCTGGCTCGACATCGACCTCAAGCGCTACGACTCGACGGCCGGCCTGGGCAGCGGCGACTCGCTGGCGCAGAAGCAGTTCGACCGCGCGGTCTCGGCGGCGCAGGGGACGGCCGACGCGAAGAACGTGAAGTCGACGCCGGTCCCCGGCCTCGGCGACCAGGCCACCGCGATCACCTTCGACCTGAAGAAGACCGACGCGGACTTCAAGTACGGCGTCGTGGTGGTGCGCAGCGCCAACGCGGTGATCGCGGTCGACTACAACGGCACCGGTTACCAGGGCGCCGACGCCCCCCAGACCAACGAGGTCCAGGAGGGCGCCACCGTCACCGCGAAGGAGGCGGTGGCCGCGCTCGCCGCCGCGAACAACAAGTAACCCCCGCGCGACCCTACGGAGTCCGGCCCTCCCCTGTGGGCCGGACTCCGTACACATGTGCCAGGCTGTGCCCGCCAGTTGCTTGACAAGGGGAGGGGACGCGGGTGGCCGCGACTCAGCTGACACGGACGCACCGCATCCTGATCGGGGTGGTGGTCGCGGGTGCCGTGGTGATCGCCGGGATCGGTTTCGCGGGTTCGTACGCCGCGGTCCGCGAGCTGGCCCTGCAGAAGGGCTTCGGCAACTTCTCCTACGTCTTTCCGATCGGCGTGGACGCGGGCATCTGTGTGCTGCTCGCCCTCGACCTGCTCCTGACCTGGATGCGGATCCCGTTCCCGCTGCTGCGCCAGACCGCCTGGCTGCTGACGGCGGCCACGATCGCCTTCAACGGCGCCGCCGCCTGGCCCGACCCGCTGGGCGTCGGCATGCACGCCGTCATCCCGGTCCTGTTCGTGGTCTCCGTCGAGGCGGCCCGGCACGCGGTCGGGCGGATCGCCGACATCACCGCCGACAAGCACATGGAGGGCGTCCGCCTCACCCGCTGGCTGCTCTCGCCGATCCCCACCTTCCGGCTGTGGCGCCGGATGAAGCTGTGGGAGCTGCGCAGCTACGAGCAGGTCATCAAGCTCGAACAGGACCGCCTGGTCTACCGGGCCCGCCTCCAGGCCGTCTACGGGCGTGCCTGGCGGCGCAAGGCGCCCATCGAGTCCCTGATGCCGCTGCGGCTGGCCAAGTTCGGCGTGCCGCTGGCCGAGACGGCGCCGGCCGGGCTCGCCGCGGCCGGCATGGACCCGGTGCTGCTGCCGCCCGCCCCGGAGCCCGCCCGCCCCGCGCCGCAGCCCGAGCTGCCGCCCGTCCACACCCAGGCCCCGCCCGAGGCTCCTCCGCGCCAGGACCCCGCCGCCGAGCAGGCGCAGGCGCAGCCCGGGCCCGAGCAGCCCACCACGCACGAGAGCCCCTGGTTCGCGGCCCAGCACGTCTCGCCCGAGGAGTACGCGGGCACCTACGACCCCGCCTTCGCCGAACCCGGGACCGAGCAGACGTACGGCCCCCAGCCGGAGCCCCAGCCCCAGCCCCAGCCCCAGCAGGCGCACGATCCGCAGCAGGAGCCGGTGATGGTCCCCTCGGGTCCCGGCCGCGAACGCCCGCTCGGCGTGCCCGGGCCCCGGGCCGGGCAGGCCCGCCCGCAGGCGCCGGAGCAGGCACCCGCGGCCGAACCCGCCCCGACGGAGGACGAGTTCGCCCAGTTCGCCGAGCTGGCCTACGAGGTCTTCCGCCAGCACGTCCGCACCGAGGGCGACTACCCCACCACCGAGACGCTCGACATAAAGCTCACGGACGAGCACCAGGTGGACTACCCCGACAGCGCGGCGGTGCTGCGCAAGCTGTACCCGCAGTTCAAGCAGGTCTTCGAGGCCGAGGCCGTCGAGGACCATATCGCCTGACGGCACGTCAACTGCCGAACGCGGCAGCCCTGTTGAACCGAAGGGCCGCCACCCGAGACGGGTGACGGCCCTTCGGCGTGCTGCGTGCGGGTCAGGCGGCGAGCAGCTTGCGCACCCGGTCGGCGCCCACGGCGAGCAGCAGCGTCGGCAGGCGCGGGCCCGTCTCGCGGCTCACCAGGAGCTTGTAGAGCAGCGCGAAGAACGAACGCTGGGCCACCTTCAGCTCCGGCGTCGGCTTGGCGTCCGGCTCCAGGCCGGCCATCACCTTCGGCACGCCGTAGACGAGCGTGGTGAGCCCGTCGAGCGACCAGTGCGAGTCGAGGCCCTCGACGAGCAGGCGCAGCGATTCGCGGCCCGCGTCGTCGAGCGAGCCGAGCAGCTCGGTGTCGGGCTCCTCGCGGACCAGGGTGCGCTGCTCGGCCGGGACCTGGGTGGTGATCCAGTTCTCGGCGCGGTCCAGGCGCGGACGCACCTGGTCGAGCGAGGTCACCGGGTTGGCCGGGTCCAGCTCGGTGAGGATGCGCAGGGTCTGGTCCTCGTGGCCCGCGGTGACGTCCACGACCGAGGCCAGCGTGCGGTACGGCAGCGGGCGCGGGGTGCGCGGCAGCTCACCGGCCGCGGTGCGGGCGGCCCGGCTGTGGGCGGCCGCGTCGGCGGGCAGCGCCGATCCGTCGGCCACCTTGGCCTCCAGCTTGTCCCACTCGTCGTAGAGCCGCTGGATCTCCTGGTCGAAGGCGATCTTGAAGGACTGGTTGGGCCTGCGGCGCGCGTACAGCCAGCGCAGCAGCTGCGGCTCCATGATCTCCAGCGCGTCGGCCGGGGTCGGCACGCCGCCCTTGGAGGAGGACATCTTGGCCATGCCGCTGATGCCGACGAAGGCGTACATCGGGCCGATCGGCTGGACGCCGTCGAAGATCGACACGATCTGGCCGCCGACCTGGAAGGAGGAGCCGGGCGAGGAGTGGTCGACGCCGGACGGCTCGAAGACCACGCCCTCGAACGCCCAGCGCATCGGCCAGTCGACCTTCCAGACCAGCTTGCCGCGGTTGAACTCGCTGAGCAGCACCGTCTCGGAGAACGCGCACGCCGAGCAGGTGTAGGTCAGCTCGGTGGTGGCGTCGTCGTAGGCGGTGACGACCGTGAGGTCCTTGCCGCACCCGCCGCAGTACGGCTTGTACGGGAAGTAGCCCGCCGAGCCGGTGCCGTCGTCCTCGGCGGCGGCGCCGGAGCCCTCGGCGGCCTCCAGCTCGGCCTCGTCGACCGGCTTCTGCGACTTCTTGCCCGGGGCCTTCTTGGTCCGGTACTGCGCCAGGATGGCGTCGATGTCCGCGCGGTGCTTCATCGCGTGCAGCACCTGCTCGCGGTAGGCGCCCGCGGTGTACTGCGCGGTCTGGCTGATGCCGTCGTACTCGACGCCGAGCTCGGCCAGCGCCTCGGCCATGGCGGCCTTGAAGTGCTCGGCCCAGTTCGGGAACGACGAGCCGACCGGCGCCGGGACCGAGGTCAGCGGGCGGCCGATGTGCTCGTTCCACGAATCGTCCACACCGGGGACGCCGTTCGGCACCTTGCGGTAGCGGTCGTAGTCGTCCCAGGAGATCAGGTGGCGCACCCGGTACCCGCGGCGGCGGATCTCGTCGGCGACCAGGTGCGGGGTCATGACCTCGCGCAGGTTGCCCAGGTGGATCGGTCCGGAGGGCGAGAGGCCGGACGCGACGACGATCTCCGGGGCCTCGGCGGGAGATTTCGCAGCGTCAGGCGCACGTCGCTCCGACTCGGCGATGACATCGTCCGCGAAACGGGAGACCCAGTCGGTCTCGGTGCTGCTCTGAGCCACGGTCGGCACGTCCTTCTTTCTCGTAGGCCTGCAAGGGGCCGGCCCGCCCATTCTCCCAGACGGAGCGGGCCGGCCGGGGGTTGCCCACATCTCAGGAGAAACACGGGGGGCCCGCATGGGAGAATCGCAGCGCAATCGTCCTCACCCCCGACAGGAACGGCACCTCATGGCCTCGGTCCCTTCCCTCGCTTCCACTGTCCAGCAGCGCCTGGCGGACGCCCTCACGGCTGCCCTGCCGGAGGCCGGCTCCAGCGACCCGCTGCTGCGACGAAGCGACCGGGCCGACTTCCAGGCCAACGGCATCCTGGCGCTCGCCAAGAAGCTCAAGGGCAACCCGCGGGAGCTGGCCGCCCAGGTCGTGGACCAGGTCGCCGGCGACGCCATCAAGGACATCGAGGTCTCCGGCCCCGGCTTCCTGAACATCACGCTCGCCGACCGGGCGATCATCGAGACGCTCGCGGCGCGCGCCGCCGACGACCGGCTCGGCGTGCCGCTCAAGGAGCACCCGGGCGTCACCGTCATCGACTACGCCCAGCCCAATGTGGCCAAGGAGATGCACGTCGGCCACCTGCGGTCGGCGGTCATCGGCGACGCGCTGCGCGGCATGCTCGACTTCACCGGCGAGAAGACGATCGGCCGCCACCACATCGGCGACTGGGGCACCCAGTTCGGCATGCTCATCCAGTACCTGATCGAGAACCCCGGCGAGCTGGCCCCGGCCGAGGACGTCGACGGCGAGCAGGCCATGTCGAACCTCAACCGGGTCTACAAGGCCTCCCGCGCGGTCTTCGACGCCGACGAAGAATTCAAGGACCGGGCCCGCAGGCGGGTCGTCGCCCTCCAGTCCGGCGACAAGGAGACCCTGGAGCTGTGGCAGCAGTTCGTGGACGAGTCGAAGGTGTACTTCTACTCGGTCTTCGAGAAGCTGGACATGCAGGTCAGGGACGAGGAGATCGTCGGCGAGTCGGCCTACAACGACATGATGCCGGAGACGGCCCGCCTCCTTGAGGAGTCCGGTGTCGCGGTGCGCTCCGAGGGCGCGCTCGTGGTCTTCTTCGACGAGATCCGCGGCAAGGACGACCAGCCGGTCCCGCTCATCGTGCAGAAGGCGGACGGCGGCTTCGGCTACGCGGCCTCCGACCTCTCGGCGATCCGCAACCGGGTCACCGACCTGGACGCGACCTCGCTGATCTACGTCGTGGACGTGCGCCAGTCGCTGCACTTCAAGATGGTCTTCGAGACGGCCCGCCGGGCGGGCTGGCTCGGCGAGGAGGTCACCGCGCACAACATGGGCTACGGCACCGTGCTCGGCGCGGACGGCAAGCCGTTCAAGACCCGTGAGGGCGCGACGGTCAAGCTGGAGGACCTCCTGGACGAGGCCGCCGAGCGGGCCACCGCCGTCGTGCGCGAGAAGGCGGAGAAGGTCGGCCTGAGCGAGCAGGAGATCGTCGAGAACGGGCGGTACGTCGGCATCGGCGCCGTCAAGTACGCCGACCTGTCGACCTCGGCCAACCGGGACTACAAGTTCGACCTGGACCAGATGGTGTCCCTGAACGGCGACACCTCGGTGTACATCCAGTACGCGTACGCCCGGATCAAGTCGATCCTGCGCAAGGCGGACCACCTGGCGCCGGCCGCCCACCCGGAGCTCGAACTCGCCCCGGCGGAGCGGGCGCTCGGCCTGCACCTGGACGCGTTCGGCGACCTGGTCTACGAGGCCGCCGCCGAGTACGCCCCGCACAAGGTGGCCGCGTACCTGTACCAGCTGGCCTCGCTGTTCACGACGTTCTACGACCAGTGCCCGGTCATCAAGCCCGAGCCGCCGAAGGACGTCGCGGAGAACCGCCTGTTCCTGTCGGAGCTGACCGCCCGCACGCTCACCCGGGGCATGGCCCTGCTCGGCATCCGCACGCCCGAGCGCCTCTGAGGCCTCCGGCGCCTGCCCGCGCGCCTGCGGTCCGCGTCAACTCCCGTGTGGGGCCGCCTGGTTCACCCCATGTCCAGGTGGTCCCACACATTGGTGTCCAGGCGGTACTCGAACGCTGGGCGGCCCTTGACGGCGCTGGTGCGGAACGGCTTGCCGTTGTCGTCCACGCGGATCTTGTCCGAGCGGTCGCCGCTGCTCCAGGAGACCTCCAGGTACCAGCTGACGTCGTGGTCCTCGGTGTGCACGGTGAGGTCGAAGACCTCGGGGTCGGTCGTGGACACCTTGAACGGGAAGTCCTTGGCCGGCACCGTCGCATCGCCCTGATGGCCCGCGACCGGCCTGCTCACCGGCTGGGCCGCGTCCAGGTCCACGTCGAAGCTCTGCGGCACGACCCCGCCGCCACAGCCCGAACCCATCGAGTAGGCCGTCCACTTGAGGGGCGCCTCGCGGCCCACCACACGGACGTTGATGCCGGTGATCACGACCGAGTCCTGGCTCTTGCCGGTCGCCGTGAGCTCCAGTTTCAGATCGCCGCCGTCGACCCCGCCGAGCGCCCGCGCCCAGGACAGCCGGTCCTGCACATTGGGCGGGGGCGGCGGCACCGCCTCGGGCTTCTGGTCCAGCACGTAGAACTTGCCGCACGGCGTGTCCCAGTCGTACGAGCTGATGCCGACGCTCAGCGGCACACCGCCCACGGCGGGCTGCTTCTTCTGGCCCTTCGGGTTCGCGGTGCCGGCGGAGGCGTGCGCGGACGGTGAGCCCGAGGGGCTCGGACTGCCGCTCGCGCTCGGGCTCGCGCTCGCGCGGTGCGAGGGGGCGGACGACCTCGGGACCGGGGGCGTACTCGTCTTGGCGTCGGCGACGGTCCGGCTGGCGTCCGGCCCGCCCGTCAGGCTGACGGCGGCGGTCGCCGCACCGGCGAGCGCGACGACGGTGGCCCCGATGAGCACCAGCCGCGTCCGCTTCCCGGCGAACCGCCCGCCCGGCCCGAAGGCGGACCGGCGCCGCGGCGCGACCGGGCCTACGGACAGCAGCTCGCCCTCGTCCTCCCGGCCCCCGAAGCCCTCGCGGTCGGCGTCGCGCGCCTCGACGGGGGTGGAGGTGGGAGCGGGAGCGGGAGCGGGCGTGGGGTCGACGGCCTCGGGATCCGGCTCGCGCTCGGCGGCGGAAGCGGAGACGGGGGCAGGGGCGGGGGCAGGGGCGGCGGCGGGGGACGACGCCGACCCGGCCGGGGCCGTCGGCGAGGACGTCGGGGCGGGCCCGGGCGCGGGCGCCGACGCGGGGGCCGCGGACGACGTATGCGTGCGGGAGCGGCGGCGCGCCTCGTCCGCCAGGATCCAGCGGCGGTGCAGTTCGACGGACTCCTCCGGTGTCGCCCCGCACAGCCGGGCGAGCCGCTCGACGGGCGCGTACTCGTTGGGGACGGCGTCCCCGTTGCAGTACCGGTGGAGCGTGGACGTACTCATGTGGAGCCTGCCCGCGAGCACGCCGTAGCTCCGTCCCGAGCGGTCCTTCAACTCCCGCAGCAACGCCGCGAACTGCTCGGACTCCGTGGTGGCCATGCCCCGGTCCCCTCCCCATCCATCCCAGGAACGCATTCCAGGGACAGGTCATTTCCCCAGGTCAAAGGGTGTTCCAGCGTTCCAGCTTCCCCCATTGTCCCTTGCTCGTTGCCGGGCTGTCGGACCGGCCCGCAAGGTAGGTGCAGCAAGCAGCCGAACAGCCCGTTCCGGGAGCAGACCATGCGATTCCGCATCCGGTTCAACGTGGCGGACTCGATGGCCGTGGTCGTCCTGGCCGTGTCCATCGCCACCCTCATCACGCTGATCCACCACTACCGCCGCTGACGCGCTCCACGCCGTCGGCCACCACTTCACACGGGGAGACCGATCACCATGCGCACCACCTTCCGCATCGCCGCCGCCACGACCACCGCCCTCGTCGCCTCCCTCGCCCTGACCGCCTGCGGCAGCGGCTCGGCGGACCAGGCCGGTGCGGGCACCAAGCCGAACGCCTCCGCGCCGGTCACCGCACCGCCGGCCGGCGAGGGGACCCCGGCGCCCGGCGACGCCCCGGGCGACACGGCCGGCAAGGGCACGTCCCAGGGCGCGGGCAAGACGGGCGGCTCGGGTTCAGGTTCGGGTTCGGGTTCGGGTTCGGGCAAGCACACCGACACCCCGGCGAAGTCGTCCGGCAAGACCGCGAAGAAGCCCGGATCCGCGGGCGGCGGCAGCAGCAGCGACGCGCCCTGCACCGGCGCCAACGTGAAGCTGACCGCGACCCCGGTGTCCCGCCCGATCAACCACATCCTGCTGACGGTCACCAACACCGGCAAGACGCTGTGCAACGCCTACGACGCGCCCGCGGTGTCCTTCTCCAACGCCCAGCAGTCCCCGATCGCGGTGGACAAGGACACGATCCCGCAGGCGGTGGTCTCGCTGGTCCCCGGTGCCTCGGCGTACGCGATGGTGCGCACCCAGGGCGAGGACGACGGCAGCGAGTCGTACAACGCGGGCCAGGTCGTCGTGTACTTCCAGGGCAGGGTCGGCCCGGAGTCGACGGGGCCCTCCGCGTACGCGGCGCTCTCGAAGCCGGTGGCCGTCGTCGACAGCCAGGCGATGGCCACGTACTGGCAGGCCGACCTCTCCACGATCGACTCCTGGTAGAGCGCGACGCGCCTGGCGGAGCACGATCTCCGACTCCGGCCGGAGCACGACCTGCTGATCACGCGCGGCCGGGAGCCCGCCGGAGGGGCTCATGCCGAGGAAGGTCCTCCGAAGGGCCCGGAACGGCAACCTGTGTTGCCATGACCGGGACGAGGAGATGGAATACGAGCATGGCCCGCACGCCCAGCACCCCGCAGCCCAGCACCCCGCGCCCCAGCACCCCGCCCGCGACCGGCGCGGGCTCTCGCCATCAGGCGGTCCTCGACGAGGTGGGCCCCCGGCTCAAGGCGCTCCGGGCCCGGCGCGGCCTCACCCTGGCCGCGCTCGCCGAGACGACCGGCATCTCCAAGAGCACGCTCTCGCGCCTCGAATCGGGACAGCGCCGCCCGAGCCTGGAACTGCTGTTGCCGCTGGCCGACGCGTACGGGGTGCCCCTGGACGATCTGGTGGGCGCACCCGAGGTGGGCGATCCGCGGGTCCGGCTGAACCCGCGCCCGCTGGCGAACGGCGGCACGTTCGTGCCGCTGACCCGCTCGCCGGGCCCGCTCCAGGCGTACAAGCTCCTGATCCCCCACCGCGGCACCGAACCGGACCTGCGCTCGCACGAGGGCTACGAGTGGCTGTACGTCCTGGACGGGCGGCTGCGGCTCGTCCTCGGGGAGCACGACCTGGTGCTCGGCCCCGGCGAGGTGGCCGAGTGGGACACCAAGGTGCCCCACTGGTTCAGCAGCGCGGACAGCCGTCCGGTGGAGGTGCTGAGCCTGTTCGGACGGCAGGGCGAGCGGATGCACGTCAGGGCGCGGCCGAAGACGGACCGCCCCAACTAGCTCCCGATCAGGCCCAGTTCATCCCTTGAGGGCGCGACCGAGACGTGCGAGGCCCTCGCGGATCTCGTCCGGGGCCGAGGTGACGAAGCACAGGCGCAGCGCGGCTGCGTCGGGGGCCCCGGCGAAGAAGGGGGCGCCGGGCACGTAGGCCACGTCGTACTCGATGACCTTGCCGAGCAGCGCCGTTGCGTCGGAGCCCGCCGGCAGCCGGGCCCACAGGAACATGCCGCCCTCGGGCCGGTTCCAGGTGGAGCCCTCGGGCAGGGCGTCGGCGAGTCCGGCGAGCATGGTGTCGCGCCGCTCGCCGTAGGCGGCCCGCACGGTGGCGAGGTGCGCGTCGAGGTCCCGGTCCTGCAAATAGCGTGCCGCGGCCAGCTGGTTGACGGTCGGGGTGTGCAGGTCGGAGGCCTGTTTGGCGATGACGCAGGCGCGCAGCAGGGCGCGGGGCGCCCGGAGCCAGCCGATCCGCAGACCGGGGGCCATGATCTTCGAGTAACTGCTGAGCAGCACCGTGCGGTCGGCGGCGGCCTCGCAGGAGGAGATCCAGGGCACCGGCTCGCCCTCGTAGCGCAGCTCGCCGTAGGGGTCGTCCTCCACGATCCACAGCCCGCGCCGGGCGGCGACGTCGGCGACCGCGCGGCGGCGCTCGGCGGTCATGGTGCGGCCGGTCGGGTTCTGGAAGGTGGGCACGCAGTAGAAGAGCTTGGGGCGCTCGCGGGCGACGATCTCGTCGAGGGCGTCGGGGTCGGGCCCGTCCTCGTCGCAGGGTACGGCGACGATCCGGGCCCCGGCGAAGCCGAAGACCTGCAACGCGGCGAGGTAGCAGGGGTCTTCGACGAGCACGACGTCGCCGGGTTCGATCAGCGCGGCGGCGAGGAGGGTGAGGCCCTGCTGGGAGCCGGTGGTGATGAGGAGGTCGTCGGCGCCGGTGGGGAGGCCGCGCCCGGAGACCCGCTCGGCGGTCGCGGCCCGCAGCGCCGGGCTGCCCTCGGTGGTGGAGTACTGGAGTGCGGTGGGGGCCTGTTCCTCCATGACCGCGCGGAAGGCCGCGGCCATGCCGGCACCGTCGAACAGCTCGGGCGCGGGGAGGCCGCCGGCGAACGATATGACCTCCGGCCGGGCGGTGAGCGCGAGGATCTCGCGCACGGGCGAGGCCCCCACGGAGGCGGCCCGCCCCGCAAGCGCGGGCACGGCCGCACGCGCGCCGGTGGGTTCTGCTGGTGCCGATGAGGAGGCGGGCATGGGGCGGCTCCTGTCATGTACTCGGACGTCCGACTATCCGGCAGCGTACGCAGACCCCGGCCCCCTTGATCAGGCCATTCCACGATCCGGGCGGAACGCGAGGCCCCCCGGGCACGCCCCGGCCCCTCACCCCCCGCCCCCCTCGTCACAGCCGAACTCGCACCACACCCACTTCCCGGGAGCCCGCTCCCCCACCCCCCACTTGTCGGCCACCGCCCCCACCAGCAGCAACCCCCGCCCGCCCTCGTCGGCCACCTCCGCGACCCGGGGCACCCCGCCCCCGCTGTCGTGCACCTCGACCCGCAGCACGGCCCCCTCGCACAACCGCATCCGCAAGAGAAACCCCCGGCCCGGCGGCACCCCGTGCAGCAGCGCGTTGGTCGCCAGCTCGCTGACGCAGAGCACGATGGGGTCGAACCGGTGGAAGAACCCCCAGTCGGCGACGGCTCCCGCCGCGAACTTCCGCGCGGCGGGCACGGATTGACGGCGACGGGGGTAGAAGCGCTCGCGCATCTCGTTCTCGCTCATGCGCCGAGCGTTGCGGAGGGCCCGCCTCCGGCCGCAGTGGTCCGACCCGTACAGAATTTCTGTACGGGTCGCCCATGAGTAACTGCGCTGCATGCATGGGCAGTTGGCAGGCATGTGTCCCACCAGGCGAACCCGTAAGAACGCGTCGGCGATGAAACTGGTCGGCTCCCTCGTGGCGGCCTTCCGGCAGCACGCGGGCCTGACGCAGGGGATGCTGGGTCAGCGCGTGCTGCTCCACACGGAGATGATCGCCTCGATCGAGCAGGGCCGACGCCCCCTGAAACCCGATCTGGCCGCCCTCCTGGACGACCTCCTCGACACCAAGGACGCGCTCGCCACGGCGGTCGCCAACATGCCGGAGGTCGACCTGATCCCGGCCTGGGCCGAGGAGTACATGGACCTGGAGCGCGAGGCCGTCGCGCTGTCCTGGTTCGAGAACCAGGTCCTGCCGGGCCTGCTCCAGACCGAGAACTACGCCCGCGCGGTGTTCCTCAGCAAGGTGCCCGCGATGAGCGGGGACGAGATCGGCGCGCAGGTCGCTGCGCGACTTGAGCGGCAGGAGATACTGCACCGGAGGGAGCCGCCGACGATCAGCTTCGTCATCGCCCAGGCCGTCCTGATGGACCGCATCGGCGGTGCGCAGGTATTCCGTGGGGCGCTGCACCACCTCCGCCAGTGCGCCGACCTACCCGGCCTGACCCTCCAGGTCATGCCCGTGGGCCTCACACGACATGCCGCGCTGGACGGCCCGTTCACGGTGCTGGAGACACCGGATCACCAGCACCTGGGATACACGGAAACCCAACGCGGAAGCCAAATCATCTCCGACCCGGACGAGGTAAGCATCCTGGCGCAGAGGTATGCGATGCTGCGGACACAGGCCCTCAACACCGATGAGTCCAAAGGCCTGTTGGACCGTTTGCTAGGAGAGCAATGATCATCGGCGCACTGAAGTGGTTCAAGTCCAGCTACAGCGGCAGCGACGGCGGCCAGTGCCTCGAAATGGCCTGCGCCTGGCGCAAGTCGAGCTACAGCGGGAGCGAGGGCGGAGCCTGCGTGGAGATCGCGGCGCACCCCTCCGCGATCCACGTCCGCGACTCGAAGGCTCCCGAAGGACCCACCCTCACGCTGAGCCCGGACACGTGGCGGGCGTTCGTGACGGAACTCTGAGTTCCGGGTAGGGCACGGGGCGTTGTCAGTGGCGGGATCTACATTCGGGGCATGGCAATGCTTGCGAATCCACTCCCGCAGTTGATGGACGACCCGACGGGCAAGGCGCTGGGCCTCGCCCTGCCGCCGGGCAGGGTGCTGGGCCCGGCAGAGGAGCCGGTGCTCTGGTACGCCGACGAGCCGGCGGCACCGGAACACTGGGCTCCGTTCGCGCGGGCCAGGAGGTCGGCGGGCCTGCATCCCGTACTGCTGGGCGGGGAGCGGGAGTTGAGGGACTGGGCGCTGGCTCCGGAGGAGATGTCGTACCCGGGCGACCATGACGCAGAGGACGTGCTGGAAGGGTTCTGGGAGGCGTACGCGGAGGCCGAGCTGGGGTACGCGGCGGAGGACTGGCCGGGCCTGGCGGAGGCGTCCGTGCCGACGGAGGACCTGGACCGCAGGGCGGCGGAGGTCGCGGGCGCGGCGACGGAGGACGTCCTGAAGGGGGCCAGGGTGGCGCTGGTCCCGGCCCGCCGGAGTGCGGACGTGCCGGCGGCGCTGGGGTGGCGCGGCGCGCTGGAGCAGGAGGGCGACGTGGCGCGGCTGTGCGCGGTGCTGCGGTCGTGGGAGGACAGGTTCGGGATCAGGGTGGTGGGCCTGACGCACGACCGGATGGTGCTGTCCGTGGGGGCCCCGCCGAGGGACGGGGAGGAGGCGCTGGTGTTGGCGGCGGAACACTTCGCGTTCTGCCCCCCGACGATAGAAACCGACCTCCCGGACCACGCCCGGACCCTGCCCACGGCCAAGACCTGGACCTTCATCTGGCCCTAGCCCGAGGCCCCCCGACCCCCGACCCCCGACCCCCGCGAGAAGCTTCGTGCCCGCCGGGGGGGTTAGGGGCGCGAGGAACTGCGCGAGAAGCGCCCACAACCCGAGGCCGAAAGGGGGTTAGGGGCGCGAGGAACTGCGCGAAAAGCGACCACGACCCGCACCCGCAAACGGGGCCAGGGGGCGCGGGCCCCCAGAACCCGGCCGAAGGCCACCCCCCAAGGGGCGCGGGGAACGGCGCAAGCACCCCGGCACGGAAAAGCAATGGCCCCCCACCCCACGCCCCTGCTACCTTCCACACCAGCCGTGCGCCAGCACAAGAAGGAGGTGGTACCCGTGACCCCAGCAAACACATGGGTGCTCCCCTCCAGAACCACGGCCGGGCCATAGACCGCCCGGGAGCGCCGCCCCACACGCAGCACTCCCGAAAGGCACGACGCATGAAACTGCGTTTCACGTCCGACCAGCAGCACCCCGCCGACGGCATCGCCGAACGCCGCTTCACCCTCGGCGACATCCCCGGCATCCTGTGGACCCCGACGCCGAAGCCCGCCCCGGCCCCGGCCCCGGCCCCGGCAGCACCGACACCCGAAGCCGCACCGGCAGCACCGGCAGCACCCGCACCGACAGGCACCCCCACCCCCCTCATCGGCCTCGGCCTCCCCCCGCTCGGCCTGGACAAGATGTACCCCCGCCTGAGGGCCCGCGCCCAGCGAGCCGCCGCGGACGGCTTCGCCTCAACCACCCTCGAACTCCCCGGCAGCGGCGACCGGCCCCGCGTGCCCGAACTGGACCGGGCGCGTACGGAACTGCGCCGCGTCATGCAGGCGGGCGAGCCGGTGGGCGAGGAGATCGTCGAGGCGCTCGTGCTGCCCCTCGTCGAGCGGGCCGTACCCGAGTGGCAGGCCGCTTTCGACGCCCTGCTGGCGCTTCCCGACATCGACGGGCCGGTCGGATATTCGGGCGGGGTGATCTCCATCGGCATCCGGCTCGCCCTGGTGGAGCCGCGCATCGCGGCGGCCGGGCTCTTCGCCGGAAGCCTCGTACCGCGCGTGATGGTGGAGGAGGCCCGCCGGATCACCATCCCCCTGCACGTGCTCCTCCAGTGGGACGACGAGGGGAACGACCGCCAGGCCTCCCTCGACCTGTTCGACGCGTTCGGCTCGAAGGAGAAGTCGCTGCACGCGAACATGGGCGGCCACACCGGCGTCCCGCAGCACGCCGGTGAGGACGCGGCGGGCTTCTTCACCCGGCATCTGAAGTAGGGCCGGGGCCCGGTGCCGAGCCTCAGCCCTCAGCGGGCTCGGGGCCTGAACCGGGCTTGTCCGCAAGGGAGTTGAGCCGGGCCGCCTGCCGTGTCAGGTGGTCCCGCTCGGCTGTGTTGGAGGCCTTGCGCGCCGCCTCGGCGTACAGCCGCGCCGCGAGCGGGAGGTCTCCGTCCCGCTCGTGGAGGTAGGCCGCGGCGGCCGCGTGGCGGGGCAGGGACGAGTCGAGCGCGGCGAGGGCCGCGAGACCGGCCCGCGCCCCGTCCGCCTCGCCGAGGGCGACGGCCCGGTTGAGCCGGACGACCGGGCTGTCGGTGAGGCGGAGCAGCTCGTCGTACCACTCGACGATCTGCACCCAGTCCGTCTCGGCGGCGGTGGCCGCGTCCGCGTGCAGCGCGGCGATGGCGGCCTGGGCCTGGAACTCGCCCAGCCGGTCGCGGGCGAGGGCCGCCTGGAGGATCTCGACGCCCTCGGCGATCAGAGCGGTGTCCCAGCGGGACCGGTCCTGCCGGCCGAGGGCGACCAGGCTGCCGTCGGACGCGGTGCGGGCGGCCCGCCGGGCGTGGTGGAGCAGCATGAGGGCGAGCAGCCCCGCCACCTCCGGATGGTCGACCTGGGCCGCGAGCTGGCGGGTGAGCCGGATGGCCTCGGCGGCGAGGTCGACGTCCCCGGAGTAGCCCTCGTTGAAGACGAGGTAGAGCACGCGGAGGACGGTGGAGACATCGCCGGGCCTCTCGAACCGTACGGCGGAGACGGTGCGCTTGGCCCGGCTGATGCGCTGGGCCATCGTCGCCTCGGGGACGAGGTACGCCTGGGCGATCTGGCGGGTGGTGAGCCCGCCGACGGCGCGCAGCGTGAGCGCGACCGCGGACGAGGGGGTGAGCGAGGGGTGGGCGCACAGGAAGTAGAGCTGGAGCGTGTCGTCCACGGCCGCGGCGGGACCGGGCTCCGGCTCCTCCTCGACCCGGTCCTCGCGCCGCCTGCGGGCGGTGTCCGCGCGGGTGGCGTCGAGGAACTTGCGCCACGCGACGGTGACGAGCCAGCCCTTCGCATCGCGCGGCGGCTCCGCGGGCCAGCTGCGCACCGCCTCCACCAGGGCGTCCTGCACCGCGTCCTCGGCCGCCGCGAAGTCGGCTCCGCGGCGTACGAGGACGGTGAGGACGCCCGGCGTGAGGCGCCGCAACAGCGCCTCGTCCAGGACCTGGCTCACTCCGTGGTGGCGCAGTGCTCGGACATGACCGGACGCAGCTCCAGCCACTCGTGGATGGGCCTCCCGCCCGCGCCGGGCGCCGCCGACAGTTCACCGGCGAGCTCGACGGCCCGCTCGTAGCTGTCGACGTCGATCATCATCCAGCCGGCGATGAGGTCCTTGGTCTCGGCGAACGGCCCGTCGGTGACGGGCGGCCGCCCCTCGCCGTCGTACCGCACGAACGTCCCCTCGGGCGCCAGCGCCTGCCCGTCGACGTACTCCCCGGACTTTTCGAGCCGGGCCGCGAAGTCGTTCATGTACTGGATGTGCGCGGAGATCTCCTGGGGCGTCCACCGGTCCATGGGCACGTTGTTGACCGGAGCCGGGGCGCCGCGGTAGTGCTTGAGCAGCAGGTACTTGGCCATGATGTCTCTCCTCCGTACGGACGCGGCCCATTCTGGCCGCCTTCACTACGGGGACGGAGCGGCCCACGCATTCTCGACATGCCCGCCGAAGTTTTTTTCCGGCCCAATCCGGCCGCCTGTCCGCCCGCCCGGGCCGCAAAGCGTTGGCGACGGGCGGGTGGCGCACCTTAACGTGACGCACCTGATGAAAATCGCCGTCACCATCCACTCGGCCACCCTCGGCGCGGAGTCGTTCACAGTGATCCGGCCGGCCCGGCCGGTGCCCCGGGCGGTGCTCCTGGACCGGGACCGGTACCTGGACGTCCACCTGGACCAGGCGGCCGCCTACGCCGTGGCAGGGCTGTGGGAGCTGGCCGCGTCCTCGCCCCGCTCGCTCATCCACCTGCCGCTGCGCGGCAACCGCACCCCCGAAGCTCTTCAACTCGAAGGTCTGTCACGGAAGTTGGACCTGCTCCTCCTGCACCACTCACTGCAATTCCCGCCCTCGCGCTGGAAGGAGGTGCGGGCCCGGCTCGACCGGGGTCACCCGCGCACCGTGGTGCTGCCCGACATCCGCCGGGCGCCGGGGGAGGTGATCGACGCGCGGGCCCGCCACCACAAGGAGAACCGGGACCTGTTCCATCAGCGCCTGCACGCCGACACCCTGTTCATGACGGGCAGCGCGAAGCTGTTCAGGGAGACCACCCCGTACTTTCTCGACGTCGCCCGCCAGGGACCGGCCGCCACCCGCACCCGCCCGGATCCGGCGCACTACTGCACCGAGCTGCACAGCGACGCGGGCCTCCTCGCCAGAAGCGCCCGCGAGCTGCACATCGTCCACTGCGACCGGTGGGACGGGAGCCGGTGGGACGGGGATCGGTAGGACGGCAGCCGGTGAGCGAGGGCTGCCCCCGCCCTCCCCTCCCCACCTCTCCCCTCCCCCGGCACGGGTCTACAGACCCCGGGCCACCTCGGTCGCCCAGTACGTCAGGATCATGTGGGCGCCGGCGCGCTTGATGCCCGTCAGGGTCTCCAGGATCGCGCGGTCGCGGTCGATCCAGCCCTTCTCGGCCGCGGCCTCGATCATCGCGTACTCGCCGCTGATCTGGTACGCCGCGACCGGCACGTCCACCGACTCGGCCACCTTGGCCAGGATGTCGAGGTAGGGGCCGGCCGGCTTGACCATCACCATGTCGGCGCCCTCGTCGAGGTCGAGCGCCAACTCCCGCAGGGACTCACGGGTGTTGGCCGGGTCCTGCTGGTACGTCTTGCGGTCGCCGCGCAGCGAGGAGCCGACGGCCTCGCGGAAGGGGCCGTAGAAGGCGGAGGAGTACTTGGCGGTGTAGGCGAGGATCGACACGTCCTCATGGCCGGTCTGGTCCAACGCGTCCCGGATGACGCCGACTTGGCCGTCCATCATGCCGGAGGGGCCCACGACGTGGACTCCCGCGTCGGCCTGCACCTGGGCCATCTCCGCGTACCGCTCCAGGGTGGCGTCGTTGTCGACCCGGCCGCTCTCGTCGAGCACGCCGCAGTGGCCGTGGTCGGTGTACTCGTCCAGGCACAGGTCGGACATGATGACGAGGTCGTCGCCGACCTCCTCGCGCACCGCGCGGACGGCGACCTGGAGGATGCCCTCCGGGTCGGTGCCGGCGGTGCCCGCCGCGTCCTTCTTCGCGTCCTCCGGCACACCGAACAGCATGATCCCGGCGACGCCCGCCCCGACCGCCTCGACGGCGGCCTTCCGCAGCGTGTCCAGGGTGTGCTGGGCGACGCCCGGCATGGCCTGGATCGGGACGGGCTCGGTGATCCCTTCCCGTACGAAGGCGGGGAGGATGAGGTCGGCGGGGTGCAGCTGGGTCTCCGCGACCATGCGGCGCATGGCGGGGGTGGTGCGCAGCCGACGGGGTCGGGCTCCGGGAAAGGATCCGTACACAGTCATGCCCCTACGCTACGCCGCCGCGCCCCCCGGGGTGCCCACACCCCTGACCCCCCGGTCGCACGCGGACCGCGCCCGCTTATCGCGCAGTTCCCCGCGCCCCCGGCCGTCGGTCGTGTGCGGACCGTGCCCGCTATTCGCGCAGTTCCCCGCGCCCCTGGCAGGACTGGAGTTCGGCCCGCATGCGTAGCCCGGCCCGTTCTGCGCAGTTCCCCGCGCCCCCAACCCCCCGGTCGCCTGCGGACCGTGCCCGCTTCTCGCGCAGTTCCCCGCGCCCCTAACCCCTCGGTCGTGTGCGGACCGGGGTCGCTTCTCGCGCAGTTCCCCGCGCCCCTAACCCCTCGGTCGTGTGCGGACCGGGGTCGCTTCTCGCGCAGTTCCCCGCGCCCCTAACCGCACCGGTGCGGGCCAGCATGCGCATCCTCAGCCCGTCCGGCGATTGAGGACGAGCGCCCTTAAGGCGCGATGGGGGTGCAGGGGGCGCAGCCCCCGCCGGGGTCCCAGGGGCGGAGCCCCTCGGGGGGTCTGGGGCGCAGCCCCAGGGGGCCGAACCCTTCAACCCCCTGCACGGGCGGGTGGGTGGGCAAGCCCGCCGGGGTCCGAGGGGCGGAGCCCCTCAGCGGGGCTGGGGCGCAGCCCCAGGGGGCCGGGCCTATCCAACCCCCTGTACGGGCGGGTGGGTGGGCGAACCCCCCGGGGTCCGAGGGGCGGAGCCCCTCAGCGGGGCTGGGGCGCAGCCCCAGGGGCCGGGCCCATCCAACCCCCTGTACGGGCGGGCGGGTGGGCAAACCCCCCGGGGTCCGAGGGGCGGAGCCCCTCAGCGGGGCTGGGGCGCAGCCCCAAGCGGGGCCGGGGCGGAGCCCCTCAGGGGGTCTGGGGCGCAGCCCCAAGCGGGGCCGGGGCGGAGCCCCTCAGGGGGTCTGGGGCGCAGCCCCAAGCGGGGCCGGGGCGGAGCCCCTCAGGGGGTCTGGGGCGCAGCCCCAAAAACCGGAGCCCCCGCCCGTCCTAGGTGGTCCGGCGGCGCCGAGCCCCGGGACGGCGTTCGCTGGGCCGCGTGACATGCTCCCCCGCAGACAGCGCCGCCTCACGACGAGCCGCCCCGAAGTCCGCCAACGCCTGAGCCAGCTTGTGGACGGACGGCTCCGGAGCCATGACGTCCACCCGCAACCCGTGCTCCTCCGCGGTCTTGGCCGTCGCAGGCCCGATGCACGCGATGACGGTCACGTTGTGCGGCTTGCCCGCGATACCGACCAGGTTGCGCACCGTGGAGGACGACGTGAAGAGCACCGCGTCGAACCCACCGCCCTTGATCGCCTCACGCGTGTCGGCCGGCGGCGGCGAGGCCCGCACCGTCCGGTAGGCCGTGACGTCGTCGACCTCCCAGCCGAGCTCGATCAGCCCCGCCACCAGCGTCTCGGTGGCGATGTCGGCACGCGGCAGGAAGACGCGGTCGATCGGGTCGAAGACCGGGTCGTAGGGCGGCCAGTCCTCCAGGAGGCCGGCCGCGGACTGCTCGCCGCTGGGCACCAGGTCGGGCTTGACGCCGAACTCGATCAGCGAGGCCGCCGTCTGCTCGCCGACCGCGGCGACCTTGATCCCGGCGAAGGCCCGCGCATCGAGCCCGTACTCCTCGAACTTCTCCCGCACCGCCTTCACCGCGTTGACGCTGGTGAACGCGATCCACTCGTACCGTCCGGTCACCAGGCCCTTGACCGCGCGCTCCATCTGCTGGGGCGTGCGCGGCGGCTCGACGGCGATCGTCGGCACCTCGTGCGGGACGGCTCCGTACGACCGGAGCTGGTCGGAGAGCGAGGCCGCCTGCTCCTTGGTGCGCGGCACGAGCACCCGCCAGCCGAACAGCGGCTTGGACTCGAACCACGACAGCTGGTCACGCCGAGCAGGGGCGCTGCGCTCGCCGACCACGGCTATGACGGCCTGGTGCCCGTCCGGCGAGGGCAGCACCTTGGCCTGCTTGAGCACCTGGGCGACCGAGCCGAGCGTCGCGGACCAGGTCCGCTGGCGGGTGGTGGTGCCGGCGATCGTCACGGTCATGGGGGTGTCGGGCTTACGGCCCGCCGACACCAGCTCCCCGGCCGCGGCGGCCACCGTCTCCAGCGTGGTGGAGACGACCACCGTGCCGTCGCTCGCGCCGACCTCGGTCCAGCACCGCTCGGAGGCGGTACGGGCGTCGACGAAGCGGACGTCCGCACCCTCGGCGCCGCTCAGCGGGACACCCGCGTACGCGGGCACGCCGACGGCGGCGGCCACACCGGGCACCACCTCGAAGGGGATGCCCTCGGCGGCGCACGCCAGCATCTCGCCGGCCGCGTCGCCGTCCAGGCCCGGGTCGCCCGAGACGGCACGCACGACCCGCCTGCCGGAGCGCGCGGCCTCCATGACAAGATTGGCGGCGTCCCGCAACACCGGGATCCCGGCGGTTGTTGACGCCTCGTCAATGACCGTCAGCTGAGGCGTGTCCACGCCGTCGCGCGCATGCGCGCGAACGACGTCGAGCACGGCCGGCTCGGCGATCAGGACGTCCGCCGCCGCCAGCGCCTCCACGGCGCGCAGCGTCAGCAGTCCGGGGTCACCGGGACCGGCACCGAGGAAGGTGACGTTTCCGGCTGCGGTGGGGTGGGTGGTGGGGCTCAAAGTGCTCGCTCCCCCATAAGACCGGCCGCACCCTTGGCGAGCATCTCGTCCGCGAGTTCGCGTCCGAGGGCCATCGCTTCGTCGTGCGACGTGGGTACGGGACCGGTGGTGGACAGCTGCACCAGCGAGGAACCGTCGGTGGTACCGACAACTCCGCGCAGGCGCATCTCATGAACAACCTGCCCGTCGACCAGCAGGTCGGCCAGCGCACCCACAGGTGCGCTGCAGCCGGCCTCCAGGGCGGCGAGCAGGGATCGCTCGGCGGTCACGGCGGCCCGGGTGACCGGGTCGTCGAGCTCGGCGAGCACGGCGGCGAGGTCGGCATCGGCTGCCGTGCACTCGATCGCCAGGGCCCCCTGGCCGGGGGCGGGCAGAACCGTGTCGACCGAGAGGTGGTCGGTCACGACGTCGGCGCGTCCGATGCGGTTGAGCCCGGCGGCGGCCAGGACCACCGCGTCGAGCTCGCCCTTGGTGACGTATCCGACGCGGGTGTCGATGTTGCCCCGGATCGGCACGGTCTCGATGGTGCGGCCGTGGCTGCGGGCGTACGCGTTGAGCTGCGCCATCCGCCGCGGCGATCCGGTGCCGACGCGGGCGCCGTCCGGAAGCTGTTCGAAGGTCAGGCCGTCGCGGGCGACCAGCACGTCCCGCGGGTCCTCGCGGACCGGGATCGCGGCGAGCACCAGGTCGGGGTGCCCGGCGGTCGGCAGGTCCTTGAGGGAGTGCACCGCGAAGTCGACCTCGCCGCGCAGCAGCGCCTCGCGCAGGGCCACGACGAACACTCCGGTGCCGCCGATCTGCGCGAGGTGCTCGCGGGAGGTGTCCCCGTACGTGGTGATCTCCACCAGCTCGACCGGGCGGCCGGTCAACTGCCGTACGGCGTCGGCCACATGGCCGGACTGGGCCATGGCGAGCTTGCTGCGCCTGGTCCCGAGTCTCAGTGCTTTCTCGGTCATGACCGCCCTCGGTTCTTGACATCGGCGTCGTTCAGATCGGCCCGGGAGACGGCGGCCACCGTGTCCGGGTCGAGGTCGAAGAGGGTCCGCAGCGCGTCCGCGTACCCGGCGCCACCGGGCTCGGCGGCGAGCTGCTTGATCCGCACGGTCGGCGCGTGCAGGAGCTTGTCGACGACGCGGCGCACGGTCTGGGTGACCTCGGAGCGCTGCTTGTCGTCGAGCCCGGGCAGCCGGCCCTCCAGGCGCGCGACCTCGCCGGCCACGACCTCGGCGGCCATCGCGCGCAGCGCGACGACGGTGGGCGTGATGTGCGCGGCGCGCTGCGCGGCGCCGAACGCGGCCACCTCGTCGGAGACGATCGAGCGGACCTGGTCCACGTCGGCGGCCATCGGCGCGTCGGCCGAGGCCTCGGCGAGCGACTCGATGTCGACGAGCCGCACCCCGGGCACCCGGTGCACGGCGGCGTCGATGTCCCGCGGCATGGCGAGGTCGAGCAGCGCCAGCTTCACGGGCCCGGCCGGTACGGGGATGTCGCGGCGGGCGCGGGAGACGCGGCGCCGGGTGTTCTCGGCCCAACTGCCGTGCAGTTCAAGGGAGTCGGCGTCGGCGGCCGGGGCCGCGTCGGTCGCGCCGTCGGCCCTGAGCGCCTCGTCGACCAGCCCGAATCCGGCCATCGCGGCGCCCGCGGCCACCGTGGCGGAGAAGTCCACGGGACACCCCGGGGCCGCGCCGTCGTCGGCCGGTCCGGCCGGGGCCGGGGCCGGCTCGGTGAGGCTCTCGCCGACCGCTTCGGCGACGGCCTCGCCGGTCAGGACGAGTCCGGTGGCCCCGGTGCAGGACACCGCCACGTCGACTCGTGTCAGTTCTCGTGCCACATCGGCCATCGGGACGGCGCGCGCGGCCGTGCCGGCTTCGCCGAGGATCTCCACGAGCCGCTCGGCGCGGGCGTGCGTCCGGTTGGCGACGACGATCTCGTCGACCCCGATCCGGCCCAGCGTCGCGGCGGCCAGCGAGGACATCGAGCCCGCGCCGATGACCAGCGCGCGCTTGCCCTTGGCCCAGTCCTCGACGGACGCCCCGGCGGCGAGCTGCTCCAGACCGAAGGTGACGAGCGACTGTCCGGCCCGGTCGATGCCGGTCTCGCTGTGGGCGCGCTTGCCGACCCGCAGCGCCTGCTGGAACAGGTCGTTCAGCAGCCGCCCCGCGGTGTGCAGTTCCTGCCCGAGCGCGAGGGTGTCCTTGATCTGGCCGAGGATCTGGCCCTCGCCCACGACCATCGAGTCCAGTCCGCAGGCCACCGAGAAGAGGTGGTGGACGGCCCGGTCCTCGTAGTGCACGTACAGATAAGGAGTGAGCTCTTCGAGGCCGACGCCGCTGTGCTGGGCGAGCAGCGTGGAGAGCTCGGCGACACCGGCGTGGAACTTGTCCACGTCCGCGTACAGCTCGATGCGGTTGCAGGTCGCGAGCACCGCGGCCTCGGCGGCGGGCTCGGCGGCCAGGGTGTCGTGGAGCAGCTTGGCCTGCGCGTCCGCGGACAGGGAGGCCCGTTCCAGGACGCTGACGGGGGCGCTGCGGTGGCTGAGGCCGACGACCAGGAGGCTCATGCCGGCATCACGGCGGGCATGTCCCCGTCCGGTCCCTTCCGGCCATGGCCCGTGGCGCGCACGGGCGGCATCACGGCCGCGGCGGCGGCTTCGGCGACGGCGGCTTCCTCGCCGGCCTTGCGCTGCTCGTGGAAGGCGAGGATCTGGAGCTCGATGGAGAGGTCGACCTTGCGCACGTCGACGCCCTCGGGCACCGACAGGACGGTCGGCGCGAAGTTCAGGATGGAGGTCACCCCGGCCGCGACCAGCCGGTCGCAGACCTGCTGAGCGGCGCCCGCCGGGGTCGCGATGACCCCGATCGAGACGCCGTTGTCGCTGATGATCTTCTCCAGGTCGTCGGTGTGCTGCACGGGCATCCCGGCCACCGGCTTCCCGGCCATCGCGGGGTCGGCGTCTATCAGGGCCGCGACCCGGAAACCGCGCGAGGCGAAGCCGCCGTAGTTGGCGAGCGCGGCACCGAGGTTGCCGATGCCGACGATGACAACCGGCCAGTCCTGGGTCAGGCCCAGTTCCCGGGAGATCTGGTAGACGAGATACTCGACGTCGTAGCCGACGCCACGGGTGCCGTAGGAGCCCAGGTAGGAGAAGTCCTTGCGCAGCTTCGCGGAGTTGACGCCCGCGGCGGCCGCGAGTTCCTCCGAGGAGACCGTCGGCACGGAGCGCTCCGAGAGTCCGGTGAGCGCACGCAGATACAGCGGAAGCCTGGCGACGGTGGCCTCGGGGATTCCTCGGCTTCGGGTCGCCGGTCGGTGAGTTCGGCCAGTTGCCACGGTGCTCCTGCGGGATGAGCGGGGCTGCAGGCGGCCACATGTCCCAGGACCGCCCCGTCGGATGCAGGCTATGTCTTTGTGAACGCGTGCACAAAGATGGTGTCCGCTTTGTCCGAGCAAAGTGACCGGGCTCACGCGAGTCGAGGGGCGATTCGCGGAACCACGGACGGGTTCAGTCCGTTCGGGACCCGAAGGGGGCAAAGCCGCACACTCTCCTCACAGCGATACCCCCGAACCACAGCAAAACGACCATGATGGTAACCGCAACCATCGCGATCCCCATCATTTGGCTGTTCAACCGACCCGGTCCGGGCCCGGCCGGACTCAACCGACCAGTGCACTCCTGAGGCGCCCGGCGTCCACCCGCCAGAAGGTGTGCTGCTCGCCGTCGACCAGGACGACCGGGATCTGCTCCCAGTACTCCTGGTACAGCGCCTCGTCCTCGGTGATGTCCTTCTTCTCCCAGGCCGCGCCCGTCTCGGCGCACACGGCCTCGATCACCTCCTGGGCGTCGTCGCACAGATGGCAGCCGGGCTTCCCGATCAGCGTGACCACCCGGTCGGCGGGATTCCCGCCCGGCTTCCTCGTACGTCGCAGCAAGGGACTCATGCCTCCCATTCTCCCGCTCCCGGCCCGCCCCGCGGACGGCCGGGCGCGGGCCGCCCGCTTTACACGAACACCCCGGAAAGTTCACGCCATGGCATCCCGGCGGGTCGGGAGGCCCCGAACAGAATGGCTATGCTCACGGCATGGCCGCACTGGGATGGCTCACCCCTCGTAGGCGCTCGGCGACAGCACGCAGCGTGCTGGCCGGCGAGGCCGCAGCCGAGGCAGCCCGCAAGTCCTCGCAGGAACTCGCCGAGCTGGCGCGGCAGGCCCAGGACCAGGCCGACGGCGCTCCCGCCGAGCCCGAGTTCCCGGTCGTCGGGGACGACCTGGCCGCCGCCTTCTTCGACCTCGACAACACCGTGATGCAGGGCGCCGCCCTCTTCCACTTCGGCCGCGGCCTGTACAAGAGGCAGTTCTTCCAGCGCCGCGAGCTCGCGCGCTTCGCCTGGCAGCAGGCCTGGTTCCGGCTGGCCGGCGTCGAGGACCCCGAGCACATGCAGGACGCCCGCGACAGCGCGCTGTCCATCGTCAAGGGCCACCGCGTCTCCGAACTGATGTCGATCGGCGAGGAGATCTACGACGAGTACATGGCCGACCGCATCTGGCCCGGCACCCGCGGCCTCGCCCAGGCCCACCTCGACGCGGGCCAGAAGGTCTGGCTGGTGACCGCCGCGCCGGTCGAGACGGCCACGATCATCGCGCGCCGGCTCGGCCTGACCGGCGCGCTCGGCACGGTCGCCGAGTCCGTGGACGGTGTTTATACGGGACGCCTGGTGGGCGAGCCGCTGCACGGGCCCGCCAAGGCCGAGGCCGTCCGCGCGCTGGCCGCCGCCGAGGGGCTCGACCTCAGCCGCTGCGCCGCGTACAGCGACTCGCACAACGACATCCCCATGCTGTCGCTCGTCGGCCACCCCTACGCCATCAACCCGGACGCCAAACTGCGCAAGCACGCTCGCGAGCGCGAATGGCGGCTGCGCGACTACCGCACGGGCCGCAAGGCCGCGAAGGTCGGCATCCCGGCCGCCGCCGGAGTCGGCGCGCTCGCCGGTGGCACGGCGGCAGCGGTCGCCCTGCACCGCCGCCGCCGCTGACCGCGCCCCGCACGGCCGACCCCGTACCGCGCCGGACGTCCCCGCACCGCCACCGGACGTCCCGGCCCCGTCGCCGGCCGCCACTTTCCGTCACCGGGGGTCGGCCGGCGCCCGCGACCGCCGGAATATTCGATTGCGGGGGTTTCGGCCCACCCCCCTTGGCCCGCCTGCCCCGTTGCCCGCACCCGGCCACAACAGATCCCTGCCGCGGGCAGATTCGAAAGCAACTCGATCAACTTCCGCTCACAACGCGTGCCCGAAACAGGCGAATAGTCGTAACAGAAGCGACGTAATCGACGATTTGAGCAACTGGGTGTAGCGCTCCCTGCACGAAGCGTTATTCTCCTCAGACGCAATCCGGAACCCGTACAACGCCACGATGGGTGAACGGTTCCGCACTGCACGTGATGGAAGCTCTGCCTCTGGGAGTCCCGTGTACCCACACGTCGGGGTTGACGCCTCGGGCCTGGCTACGCTGCGCGGGGCGGTCGTCGACCGCCTGCGCGTCTTCGTCCCCACCGCGTACGCCGGCGCCCCTGCCTTCGCCACCGCAACACCCGTCGGGCCCTGCTATGCCCTGGCCGACGGTGGTGCCGCAGTCGGTAGACGGAGCGGCGGCCGCAGCACGGGCACGTCCGCGACGCCGACCGCCCGCCGGCCCACCGCCGACAGCGACAGCGCCCGCATGATGGACCTCGTCGAGCGCGCCCAGGCCGGTGAGGCCGACGCCTTCGGCCGGCTCTACGACCAGTACAGCGACACCGTCTACCGCTACATCTACTACCGCGTCGGCGGCAAGGCGACGGCCGAGGACCTCACCAGCGAGACGTTCCTGCGCGCCCTGCGCCGGATCTCCACCTTCACCTGGCAGGGCCGCGACTTCGGCGCCTGGCTGGTCACGATCGCACGCAACCTGGTCGCCGACCACTTCAAGTCGAGCCGTTTCCGGCTCGAGGTGACCACCGGCGAAATGCTCGACGCCAACGAGGTCGAGCGCTCGCCCGAGGACTCCGTCCTGGAGTCGCTCTCCAACGCCGCCCTGCTGGAAGCCGTGCGCAAGCTCAACCCCCAGCAGCAGGAGTGCGTCACCCTGCGCTTCCTCCAGGGCCTCTCGGTCGCCGAGACCGCCCGTGTCATGGGCAAGAACGAGGGGGCGATCAAGACCCTCCAGTACCGGGCCGTACGCACCCTGGCCCGTCTCCTGCCGGACGACGCACGCTGATCGCCCGGCCGTCCGCAACCACCCGCCGACCCGCCCCAGGCGGGTCCAACTCACCATCCGTGAGCAGTCGATGACGCTGTGGTCCGATCATCTTTCGTCTCACCTTTCGTCCGTAACCCAAGTGCCGCGTCCGTCGTTGTGCGGGATGCAGGCTCCCTGCGGTCACGCCTTGCCCACAGCTGCTCACTCGATCGTGTGGTGGTGGTCAAGGTGTGCAACCTTCCAGGCCCCTTGGGGAGTCGACCGTGATGACGAGAGGAGGTGCCGCCAGTGATCGCGAACGTATCGGCGCACCGGCGGGCGAACGCCTTCGCCCAGGCCCTGGAAGAAGCCTCGGCGGCCGACCAGGAGACACCCGAGACCGGCCCGGCCGAACAGGCCGACACCGGCAGGCTGTTGACCCTGGCGGGTGGGCTCGGCGAACTGCCGAAACCGGAGATGGACCCGCAGGTCAAGGTCGAGCAGCGGACGCTGCTCATGGCCGAGATGGAGCGGATGTTCGCGGGGGGCGGTGTCGCCGACCCTCAGGTGCCCGAGCAGCGGACCGGCCGCGGCGCCCACCGGGCGACGTCGCTCCGGAAATTGCGACCCCGCTCCCGCTGGTCCAAGGGCATTGCGGCGGGCGGGCTCAGCATCGGTGTGGCCGCGGGAGCGTTCAGCGGCGTGGCCGCTGCCAGTTCCGACGCCCTGCCCGGTGATTCCCTGTACGGCCTGAAGCGGGGCATGGAGGACCTCAAACTCGGCATGGCGGACGACGACGCCAGCCGCGGCGAGCTCTACCTCGACCAGGCCTCGACCCGGCTGTCCGAGGCCCGCCGCCTGCTGGAGCGGGGCCGCGCCGGCGACCTCGACCACGAGCAGCTCGGCGAGGTCAGACGGGCGCTCAGCGGCATGGAGCACGACGCCTCCGAGGGCCACCGCCTGCTGCACCAGGCGTACGCCAAGGACGGCTCCATCGGTCCCATCGCGGCCCTCAACTCCTTCTCGCAGGCCCATCGCGAGAGCTGGAGCAAGCTGCGCGGAAAGCTGCCTCCGCAGCTGACCGACGTCGGCGACAAGGTGAGTTCGGTCTTCGCCGCCATAGACGAAGAGGTCGAGCCGCTGCAGTCGCTGCTGCCCAAGACGTCCTCCAAGACGCACTCGCGGCAGGACGCCCCGCGCCACGGCGGCACCCCGGGCGCGACCCGCCCGTCCACGCCGTCCTCGTCCTCCGCCTCCGGCCACAGCACCCCGGGCCACAGCGGAAAGCCGTCGCAGCAGCCCAGCGGTTCGCCCTCCAGCGAGGGTCTGCTCGGCGGCAACACCGGCGGCCTGTTCGAGCCGGGCACGGGCAGCACCACCCCCGCCCCTCCGGCGAAGCCCGCCAAGCCCCCGGTTCCGGACGTCACCCTGCCCCCGCTCCTGCCGGGCCTGCTGCCGGGCCTCGGCATCGACGCGGACAAGGCGGAGTAGCCGGCGCGAGCCACAGCCGTACGACCGAGGGCCGGGACTTCGCAGTCCCGGCCCTCGGTCGTACGGCGTCGTGGTCGGTCAGAAGAAGACCGACCGCCGCTGCACCAGCAGCTTGTACAGCGTGTGCTGGATCTGCTCGCGCACCTGGTCGGTGAGGTTGAACATCAGCATCGGATCCTCGGCCGCCTCCGGCGGATAGCCGTCCGTCGGGATCGGCTCGCCGAACTGGATCGTCCACTTCGTCGGCAGCGGCACCAGACCGGCCGGTCCCAGCCACGGGAACGTCGGCGTGATCGGGAAGTACGGGAACCCGAGGAGCCGGGCCAGCGTCCTGGCGTTCCCGATCATGGGGTAGATCTCCTCGGCGCCCACGATCGAGCACGGCACGATCGGCGTCCCGGCCTTCAGGGCGGTCGACACGAAGCCGCCCCGCCCGAACCGCTGGAGCTTGTAGCGCTCGCCGAACGGCTTGCCGATGCCCTTGAATCCCTCGGGCATCACCCCGACGACCTCGCCGCGTTCGAGCAGCGCCTGGGCGTCCTCGGAACAGGCCAGGGTGTGCCCGGCCTTGCGGGCCAGCTCGTTGACGACCGGCAGCATGAACACCAGGTCCGCCGCGAGCAGCCGCAGATGGCGCCCGGCCGGGTGGTGGTCGTGCACGGCGACCTGCATCATCAGGCCGTCGAGCGGCAGCGTCCCGGAGTGGTTGGCGACGACCAGCGCCCCGCCCTCGGCCGGGATGTTCTCGACGCCCTTCACCTCCACCCGGAAGTACTTGTCGTAGAACGGCCGCAGGATCGACATGAGGACCTGGTCGGTCAGCTCCTCGTCGTAGCCGAACTCGTCGACCTCGTACTCGCCGGTGATCCGCCGCCGCAGGAAGGCGAGGCCGCCCGCGATCCGCCGGTCCCAACCGCCGGACTCCTCGCGGCCGGCCGGCTTCTGCTCCGCCTCCGGAGGGGGCTGTACGGCCTCCTGCGCCCCGGGCAGGGCACTCACCGGCCCGGCGGGGGCGGGCAGCGGCTGCGGGCCGGGCTCGGCCTTGCGGCGGCCCGGGACCGGGCGCCTGCGGCCGGCGCGCTGCGCGCCCTGGCGCGAGCGGTCGTCGTCGAACGGGATGACCTTGGCGTCCGCCATCGTTGGTGCGCTCCTCATTCCGCGTTCGAAGGGGTGGTGGACCGTGCGGGGGTCCCGCCGGGGAAGGGCGCGAACGGCAACCCCGCCACCCGGTCCACGGCCCGGGCCAGTGAGTCCGGCGGCAGCAGGCCGGGCCCCCTGCTACGGGCGAAGTCCGCGAACGCCTCGGCCGTCGTGTACCGGGGTTCGTAGCCCAGTGTGCCGCGCATCTCGGCCGTGCTCACCACCCGGCCGTGGGTGAGCAAACGAATCTGCTCCGGCGAGAAGTCCGTCACGCCGACCGTCCTGAGCGCCGTTCCGACCCAGCGCACCGCCGGGAGCAGCACCGGCACGGTGGGCCGCCCGAGCCGCCGCGAACACTGCGAGAGGAGCAGCACGCCGTCGCCCGCCACATTGAAGGTCCCGCTGTTGAGCGTGCCGCGCCGAGCTTCGCCCGAGGCGATCCGCAGCACGTCGATCACATCGTCCTCGTGGACGAACTGGAGCCTCGGGTCGTAGCCGAGGACCGTCGGCAGGACGGGCAGGGAGAAGTACTCGGCGAGCGGGGAGTCGGCGCTGGGGCCGAGGATGTTGGCGAACCGCAGTACGCACACCGCGACGTCCGGGCGGCGCCGGGCGAACCCGCGCACATACCCCTCGACCTCGACGGCGTCCTTGGCGAAGCCCCCGCTGGGCAGCGACTTCGGCGGCGTCGTCTCGGTGAACACGGCGGGGTCGCGCGGCGCGGACCCGTACACGCTCGTACTCGACTTCACGACGAGCCGCCGGACCGTCGGCGACTTCTGGCAGGCGCCGAGCAGCTGCATCGTGCCGATGACGTTCGTCTCCTTGACCGAGGCACGCCCGCCGCCGGAGCCGAGCGGCGTCCCGGTCACGTCCATGTGCACGACGGTGTCCACGTCGTACTCCGCGAGCACCCTCGCGATCGCCGGCTGGCGGATGTCCGCCGCCACGAAATCGGCGCCGCCCAGATGGTGCGCCGGCTTGACCACATCGACCCCGATCACCCGGTCGACCTCCGGATCACGCTGGATCCGCCGCACGAGGCGACCGCCCAGCTGCCGGGCCACTCCGGTGACGAGCACGACCTTCCCCAAGATCAGCGCCTTCCTTCGGCCTTCGGTACGCCCACGCCCTGATGTGCGCCACCGTAGCGGCTGGACGCCGCGCGGCGGTGACCCCGTGCGCGCGCATGGCCGAGAAACCGTGTCCGGGTACGCCACAGCCCTCCCACCGACAGTGCGGTGGGAGGGCTGTGTCTCACGAACAGCGCTCGCTTACTTCTTGTTGCGACGCTGAACGCGCGTGCGCTTGAGCAGCTTGCGGTGCTTCTTCTTGGCCATCCGCTTGCGCCGCTTCTTGATAACAGAGCCCACGACTACCCTCGCTCACTTCTTCTCACTCGGTGCGGGGCGTCTGGGCCCACACGACCTACGTCGGCCTAGCCTACCTGCCGCCGAGTGAGGGACGTAATCCGAGGGGAGCGCGGGGCTCCCTCAGGCCGTCTCCACCCCCACGAAGGACTCGCGGAGATACTCGTGAACTGCTTGCTCCGGGACCCGGAAGGACCTGCCCACCCGGATCGCCGGCAGATGACCGCTGTGCACCAAGCGGTACACGGTCATCTTTGACACTCGCATCACCGAGGCGACTTCCGCCACGGTCAGGAACTTGACCTCGTTGAGAGGCCTGTCACTCCCAGCAGCCATGACCCACCTGTACCTTCCGCAACCGACGCGCACCGGCTTCCCCTCCGGTGACTCAACGTCGCTGTGCGCTCACTCCCCAGACTAGGGGCGGGTGGTGCGAGTGGGGAAGAGGAGCTGCGATCGGCCGCCTACTGTGACAGACACGCTCGATTGAGTACATAGCGAGTAAGCGGCCGGTAGTAATCGGACCGCACGGCGTCATCAAGCGGAACGGCCACGGCCACGCGCCCCTCGGCCTCGCCGACGAACAGCGCGGGGTCGTCCGTATCGGCCAGACCGACCGCCTCAATACCGAGCTGACCTGCTCCGCAGACCCATCCGTGATCTCCGATCACGAGCTCCGGAACCTGCCCGGAAACCCCCGCCGAGGCCCCCAGAGCGACCCGAACCGGCAGCGGGGAATGAGTGTGTGCGCCGGTTTCGCTCCCCGTGCCCCGCGCGCCGGGTTCTCGCACCAACGCGACTCCCCGTACGTAGTCAAGGTTGTACGTACGTACCCCGAACCGGGTCGTTATGTCGACAGAGCTACCCTGCGCGGGGGTGATAACGGGACACCCCGCCGCCGACAAAGCGTCCGCGAGGGCGGCGTAGAAACCCAGGAGCCGGTGCGGATGCCCGGTCCCGAGCAGCACCGCGCCCCGCCGTGCGGCCACCTCGCCCAGGCGCCCCGCGAAGGCGTCGAGCGCGGCCAGCGTGCGCTCGGGGTCGATGACATCGGGCCCGCTCACATGGCCCGGGTCGTCGCTCACCCCGCACTTCTCCGCCATCAGCCGCAGCAAGTCCCGCTCGTCCCAGCCCCGTTCGGGGTCGAGCCCGAGCATGACACGGGGGTCCCGGGCCGCGAACAGGCGGTAGCTCCGCAGGCTCACCTCCCGCGACGTGGCCACCGGCCCGGCCAGCCGGGCCGCCAGAAGATGCGCCCGCAGCGCCCCAACGCTCAACACCCCCCGATGCTCCCGCAGTCCCCCCGGGGCCGCCCCAATTTCCCTACGGGATACCACAGTTGGCGTAACCCCCACCCCCCTCGGCCGGGTGCGGCCCGCGTCCGCTTCTCGCGCAGTTCCCCGCGCCCCCGGCCCCGCTGTCGTCCGCAGACTGTGCCCGCGTCTCGCGCAGTTCCCCGCGCCCCCAGGGGTTGCCCTCCGGCCCGGCCGGGCGGGTGCCCGGCGCCCCCGCCCCCCTCGGTCGGGTGCGGACCGCGGTCGCTTCTCGCGCAGTTCCCCGCGCCCCTTAACTGCCTGGTGCTGGGCAGCACCAGGCCACCTCAGCCCGTCCGGCGTTTGAGGACGAGCGCCGTTCAGGCGCG
>NZ_JBIDBD010000034.1:0-62515 GCF_043202815.1 Streptomyces sp. NPDC048111 | reverse complement strand
CTCGCGCAGTTCCCCGCGCCCCTTAACTGCTCGGTGCTGGGCAGCATCGGCCACCTCAGCCCGTCCGGCGTTTGAGGACGAGCGCCGTTCAGGCGCGATAGGGGGTGCAGGGGGCGGAGCCCCCGCTGGGGTTCGAGGGGCGGAGCCCCTCGGGGGGTCTGGGGCGGAGCCCCAGGGGCCGAACCTTCCAGCCCGCTGCACGGGCGGGCGGGTGGGCAAACCCCCGGGGGTGCAGGGGGCGGAGCCCCCGGCGGGGTTTGAGGGGCGGAGCCCCTCAGGGGGGTCTGGGGCGCAGCCCAAGGGGCCGCACCCTCCAACCCCCTGCGCGGGCGGGTGGGTGGGCAAACCCCCCGGGGCCGGGCCCCAGGGGGTCGAGCGAGTCGGGGTCGCCGGGCCCCGGGGGCGTCAGGCCTTGCGGAGGCGGAAGGTCAGGGACAGGGGCTCGTCCGTGAAGGGCGAGCCGAAGGAGGCGTCCCCCTCGCCGACCGCGTAGTCCGTCGCCAGCACCTCGTCCGCGATGAGCGAAGCATGCTCCGCCAGCGCCGAAGAGACCTCAGGGTCGGAGGACTGCCAGCGCACCGCGATCCGGTCCGCCACATCGAGCCCGCTGTTCTTGCGCGCCTCCTGGATCAGCCGGATCGCGTCCCGGGCGAGACCCGCGAGCCGCAGCTCGGGGGTGATCTCCAGGTCGAGGGCGACCGTGGCGCCCGAGTCGGAGGCCACCGACCACCCCTCGCGCGGGGTCTCGGTGATGATGACCTCGTCGGGGGCCAGCGACACGCTCTCGCCGCCCACCTCCACCGACGCCGCCCCGGTGTCGCGCAGCGATGCGGACAGGGCCGCCGCGTCCGCCGCGGCCACCGCCTTGGCCACGTCCTGGACCCCCTTGCCGAACCGCTTGCCGAGCGCCCGGAAGTTCGCCTTGGCCGTGGTGTCGACCAGCGAGCCCCCCACCTCGGAGAGCGAGGCGAGCGAGGAGACGTTGAGCTCCTCGGTGATCTGCGCGTGCAGCTCGGGGGAGAGGGTCTCGAACCCCGCCACCGCGACCAGCGCGCGCGACAGCGGCTGGCGCGTCTTGACGCCCGACTCGGCGCGGGTCGCCCGGCCGAGCTCGACCAGGCGGCGTACCAGCGCCATCTGCGAGGAGAGCGCCGGGTCGATCAGCGACGCGTCCGCCTGCGGCCAGGTCGACAGGTGGACCGACTCCGGGGCGTCCGGGGTCACCGGCACCACCATGTCCTGCCAGACGCGCTCGGTGATGAACGGCGTCAGCGGGGCCATGAGGCGGGTGACGGTCTCGACCACGTCGTGCAGCGTGCGCAGCGCGGCCTTGTCGCCCTGCCAGAAGCGGCGGCGCGAGCGGCGCACGTACCAGTTGGAGAGGTCGTCGACGAAGGAGGACAGGAACTTGCCGGCCTTCTGCGTGTCGTACGCCTCCATGGCCGAAGTGACCTGCTCCACCAGGGAGTTGAGCTCGGAGAGCAGCCAGCGGTCCAGGACCGTGCGCTCGGCCGGGGCCGGGTCGGCCGCACTGGGCGCCCAGTTGGACGTACGGGCGTACAGGGCCTGGAAGGCGACCGTGTTCCAGTACGTCAGGAGCGTCTTGCGCACGACCTCCTGGATGGTGCCGTGCCCGACCCGGCGGGCCGCCCACGGCGAGCCGCCGGCCGCCATGAACCAGCGCACCGCGTCCGCTCCGTGACGGTCCATCAGCGGGATCGGGTCCAGCGTGTTGCCCAGGTGCTTGGACATCTTGCGGCCGTCCTCGGCCAGGATGTGGCCGAGGCAGACCACGTTCTCGTAACTGGACCTGTCGAAGACCAGCGTGCCGACCGCCATCAGCGTGTAGAACCAGCCGCGGGTCTGGTCGATGGCCTCGGAGATGAACTGGGCCGGGTAGCGGGACTCGAAGAGTTCCTTGTTCTGGTACGGGTAGCCGTACTGCGCGAACGGCATCGAACCCGAGTCGTACCAGGCGTCGATGACCTCGGGCACGCGCACCGCTTCGAGCGAGCAGCCCTCGTCGGTGCAGGTGAACGTGACGTCGTCGATGTACGGGCGGTGCGGGTCGAGGGACGACTGGTCGGTGCCGGTCAGCCCGGTCAGCTCGGCGCGCGAGCCGACGCAGGTCAGGTGGCCCTCCTCGCAGCGCCAGATGGGCAGCGGGGTGCCCCAGTAGCGGTTGCGGGACAGCGCCCAGTCGATGTTGTTCTTGAGCCAGTCGCCGAAGCGGCCCTCCTTGACCGACTCGGGGAACCAGTTGGTCTTCTCGTTCTCCCGCAGCATCGCGTCCTTGACGCTGGTGGTGCGGATGTACCAGGACGGCTGCGCGTAGTAGAGCAGCGCGGTGTGGCAGCGCCAGCAGTGCGGGTAGCTGTGCTCGTACGGGACGTGGCGGAACAGCAGGCCGCGCTCGGCCAGGTCCGCGGTCAGCCGCTCGTCGGCCTTCTTGAAGAAGACGCCGCCGACCAGCGGCACGTCCTCCTCGAAGGTGCCGTCGGGGCGGACCGGGTTCACGACCGGCAGGCCGTACGCCTTGCAGACCAGGAGGTCGTCGGCGCCGAAGGCGGGCGCCTGGTGGACCAGACCCGTACCGTCCTCGGTCGTCACGTACTCCGCGTTCACGACGTAGTGCGCGGACTGGGCGCTGTCCCCGTCCGTTGCCTCGCCGGCGCTCGGGAACTCCACGAGCTCGAAGGGGCGCTGGTAGGTCCAGCGCTCCATCTCGGCGCCGGTGAAGCTGCGGCCGGTGACCTCCCAGCCCTCGCCGAGGGCCTTCTCCAGGAGCGGCTCGGCGACGACGAGCTTCTCCTCGCCGTTCGTGGCGACGACATAGGTGACCTCGGGGTGGGCCGCGACCGCCGTGTTGGACACCAGGGTCCACGGCGTCGTCGTCCACACCAGCAGGGCCGCCTCGCCGGCCAGCGGGCCGCCGGTCAGCGGGAAGCGGACGAAGACCGAGGGGTCGACGACCGTCTCGTAGCCCTGGGCCAGCTCGTGGTCCGAGAGACCGGTGCCGCAGCGCGGGCACCAGGGGGCGACGCGGTGGTCCTGGGTGAGCAGGCCCTTGTTGAAGATCTCCTTCAGGGACCACCACACGGACTCGACGTACTGCGGGTCCATGGTGCGGTAGGCGTCGTCCAGGTCGACCCAGTAGCCCATGCGGGTCGTCAGGTCGGAGAAGGCGTCGGTGTGCCGGGTCACCGACTCGCGGCACTTGGCGTTGAACTCGGCGATGCCGTACGCCTCGATGTCCTTCTTGCCGCTGAAGCCGAGCTCCTTCTCGACCGCGAGCTCCACGGGCAGGCCGTGGCAGTCCCAGCCGGCCTTGCGGGCCACGTGGTAGCCCCGCATGGTGCGGAAGCGCGGGAAGACGTCCTTGAAGACGCGGGCCTCGATGTGGTGGGCGCCCGGCATGCCGTTGGCGGTGGGCGGGCCCTCGTAGAAGACCCACTCGGGGCGGCCCTCGGACTGTTCGAGGCTCTTGGCGAAGACCTTGGACTGCTCCCAGAAGTCGAGCACGGCGTGCTCTAGGGCGGGCAGGTCTACCTGGGCGGGCACCTGGCGGTACTGCGACATCCGGTCATCCTCCGGCGGATCGTCGTGCGGTTCCGTCGGAGGGACGAGAGCCTGCCCTCGTGGGGCGCTCCCGCGGTACCACCCTCCTTGGCGGTGTGCGGAACACCGCCCCCTCATTGGGGTCGCGAAGCCGGTTCTACTGGGCCTCCCGGTGGAGGCCGTTCTTCCGGCGGCTCGGGGGTGATCTTCACCGCGCGCTCGCCTCCGGGCTCACACCGTCCCCGGATCGCTCTTGGCTGCGTACGCCGCTACTCGTCCCGTCCACGCCTCTCGCTGCGGCCAGTGTACGGGGCCGGGACAAGGGCGGCCGACCGGTTTATCGGGGCCCGCGGGCGGGCCCCGCGCATGACCCGAATGGCCACACGAGCCCCGGCGGTCTCCGGCGCCGCCCGTCCGGCGGATTCACCGGGGCGGGAGCTGGGCACAACCGATGCAGGTTCGCCGTGCCGCGGGTCGGGGCGGGGCGGATCGGCGGCGTGCCCCGTTGCCGCGGGCCTGGGGTCGATTTATCGTCCCAGCACGATTCGCGTGCAAGATCACAATATGTGAAGGGGCCGCGGCCATGGTGGCGAAGAAGACCGCCGTAGAGAGCACATCGGCGTCCGCAGAACCGAGCGCCACCCCTGCTGCCGCGGGCGCCGGCACGAAGAAGACGGTGGCGAACAAGACGGCGGCGAAGAAGACGGTGGCCAAGAAAGCGGCGGCCGTGAAGACGACCGTGGCGAAGAAGGCGGCGGCCGTGAAGAAGACCGCGGTGAAGAAGACCGCCGCCAAGGACACCGCCAAGAAGGGCGCCGCGGGAAAGACCGCGGCCGGCCAGGCAACCGGGACGGCACGGGCCGCGTCCGACAAGGCGACCGGCAAGACGGCTCCGGCGAAGTCGGCCGGAGCGGGTGCCGGACAGGCCGCGACCGCGGCCCAGGGGGCGGCTGCGGCCGCGGAAGAGACGGGAGCCGACAAGGTGGTTGCGAAGAAGACTGCGGGCGGGGCGACGACGGCCGGGGCCGCCGGGGCATCGGCGGTGCCCGCGGCCCGTGCCGTCGCCACGGCGGCCCCGGGCGAGCTCCCGGTCCGGCCGGGCGAGGACCCCTGGACGCCCGCGGAGGTCGCCGAGGCCCGTAACGAGCTGTCCAGCGAGGTGCTGCGGCTGCGCAGCGAGATCGAGGCCTCGGAGGCGGCGCTGGCCGGACTGATGCGCGACTCGGGGGACGGCGCGGGCGACGACGACGCCGACACCGGTACCAAGAACATCACCCGCGAGCACGAGATGGCCCTGGCCGCCAACGCCCGCGAGACCCTGGAGCAGACCGAGCACGCCCTGGAGCGCCTGGACGCCGGGACGTACGGCTACTGCGAGGTCTGCGGCAACCCCATCGGCAAGGCCAGGATGCAGGCCTTCCCGCGCGCCACCCTGTGCGTGGAGGACAAGCAGAAGCAGGAAAGGCGGGGCTGAGCCCGTACGGGCGTGCCGTACTCTCGTGCTCAGTCAGCAACCCAGTCGGTCGAGGGACTCACGTGGCAGAGGCGGAGAGCGTCATCGGTACGCCGGATGTGGAGGGGGCCGACGAGCAGGCGGCCCCTGCCGAGCAGCCGAAGGGCAAGCGGAAGATCGCCGTGCTGTTCGCGGTGGCGGTCTTCGCCTACCTTCTCGACCTCGGCAGCAAGATGCTCGTGGTGGCCAGGCTGGAGCACCACGAGCCGATCGAGGTCATCGGTGACCTGCTGCAGCTGAACGCGATCCGCAACGCGGGCGCGGCCTTCGGCATCGGCGAGGCCTTCACGGTGATCTTCACGATCATCGCGGCGACCGTGATCGTGGTCATCGCGCGGCTCGCGCGCAAGCTCTACAGCCTGCCCTGGGCCATCGCGCTCGGTCTGCTGCTCGGCGGCGCGCTCGGCAACCTCACCGACCGGATCTTCCGCTCGCCCGGCGTCTTCGAGGGCGCGGTCGTCGACTTCATCGCCCCCAAGGGCTTCGCGGTCTTCAACCTCGCGGACTCGGCGATCGTCTGCGGCGGCATCCTCATCGTGATCCTCTCCTTCCGCGGCCTCGACCCGGACGGCACCGTCCACAAGGACTGACGGCCCGGACGGCACCGTCCACAAGGACTGACGGCCCGGGCGGGCCCGCCCGCCGGACGCGCGGCGGGCGATGCCGGTGGGGCAAGGCATACTCGACGGGTGAGCACGATTCCCGAGATCCGCACCCTGCCCGTTCCCGACGGCCTCGAAGGCGAGCGCGTCGACGCCGCCATCTCCCGCATGTTCGGGTTTTCCCGCACCAAGGCGGCCGAGCTCGCCGCGGCCGGGAAGGTCCAGGTCGACGGCGCCGTGGTCGGCAAGTCCGAGCGGGTGCACGGCGGGGCCTGGCTGGAGGTCGAGATGCCGCAGGCACCGGCCGCCGTGCAGGTCGTCGCGGAGCCCGTCGAGGGCATGGAGATCGTGCACGACGACGACGACATCGTCGTGATCATGAAGCCGGTGGGCGTCGCCGCCCACCCGAGCCCCGGCTGGACCGGCACCACCGTCATCGGCGGCCTCGCCGCGGCCGGTTACCGCATCTCCACGTCCGGCGCCGCCGAGCGCCAGGGCGTCGTGCACCGCCTCGACGTCGGTACCTCCGGCCTGATGGTCGTCGCGAAGTCCGAGCGGGCCTACACCTCGCTCAAGGCGCAGTTCCGCGAGCGGGTCGTCGACAAGCGCTACCACGCCCTGGTCCAGGGCCACCCGGACCCGATGAGCGGCACCATCGACGCCCCGATCGGGCGCCACCCCAACCACGACTACAAGTGGGCCGTGACCGCCGAGGGCAAGCCCTCCGTCACGCACTACGACCTGATCGAGGCCTTCCGCGCCGCCTCCCTGCTCGACATCAAGCTGGAGACGGGACGCACGCACCAGATCCGCGTCCACATGTCGGCCCACCGCCACCCCTGCGTCGGCGACCTCACCTACGGCGCCGACCCCACCATCGCCAAGCGCCTCAAGCTGACCCGCCAGTGGCTGCACGCGGTCCGGCTCGGCTTCGAGCACCCCTCGGACGGCCAGTGGGTCGAGTTCGAGAGCACCTACCCCGCCGACCTGCAGCACGCCCTCGACACGATCCGTGCCGAGAGCGAATGACCGCCTACGAGGTCAGGGTCGCCGAGGACGAGGCCGACCGCGCGGCCTGCTTCGCCGTGCGCCGGCAGGTCTTCGTGGTCGAGCAGCGGGTGTCCGAGGACATCGAGTACGACGCGTACGACGCCGGCGCCCTGCACGTCCTGGCCGTCGGCCCCCGGGGCCCGCTCGGCACCGGACGCCTCCTGCACGGCCCCGGCACCCTGGCGAGGACGGGCGGCGCGGACATCGGCTCGCTCGGCCGGCTCGCCGTGACCGCCGAGGCCCGCGGCCTCGGCGTCGGCGCGGCCCTGGTCCGCGCGATCGAGGAGGCCGCACGCGAGCGCGGCCTGACCGCGGTCGACCTGCACGCCCAGACGCACGCCCTCGGCTTCTACCAGCGGCTCGGATACGAGGCCTACGGCCCGGAGTTCCCGGACGCCGGCATCGCGCACCAGGCCATGCGGCGGGTGCTCCGCCGGCCGTGAGCCCGGCGCTATGAGCCCCGATGGGCGGTTCGGGCGGGTTGCGTGGCACGCTTGAGGTCTTGATCGTCAAGGCCGTCCAGGCCCGCACCGCCCGGAGGGCATCCCGTGGATCAGCTGGCCCTGCTGCTCGTGCTCATGCTCGGCGCGGTGGTGACCGTCCCGTTGGGGGAGCGCCTGGGACTGCCCGCGCCGGTGCTCATGACGCTCGGCGGCATCGTGATGGCGCTGCTCCCGTTCGTGCCCAATGTCGACATCGAGCCCGAACTCATCCTGCCGCTCGTGCTGCCCCCGCTGCTCTACGCCTCCGTACAGCGCACTTCCTGGCGGCAGTTCACGGCCAACGTACGGCCGATCTTCCTGCTCGCCGTCGCGCTCGTCTTCGTGACCACGGCCGCCGTCGCGGCCGTAGCCAACTCCATCGTGCCGGGCCTGCCGCTCGCCGCGGCCGTCGCGCTCGGCGCGCTCGTGGCGCCGCCCGACCCGGTCGCGGCGACCGCCGTCGCGGGCTCGCTCGGGCTGCCGCGGCGCCTGGTGTCGATCCTGGAGGGCGAGGGCCTCTTCAACGACGTCACCGCGATCGTGCTCTACCACGTGGCGATCACGGCGGTCGTGACCGGCAGCTTCTCGTGGGCCTCGGCGGCGGGTGAGCTCGTGCTCTCGGCGGTGGTCGCCGTGGCCGTCGGCCTCGCGCTCGGCTGGATCGCCAACAAGGTGATGAGCCTGCTCGGCGACCCCACGCTCCAGATCGGGCTCACCCTGCTCGTCCCGTTCGTCGCCTACGTCCTGGCCGAGGAGTTCCACGGCTCGGGCGTCCTCGCGGTGCTGACCGTGGCGCTGTTCCTCGCCGAGCACACGATGGACGCCGACGACGTGCAGGGCCGGCTGGCCGGGGCCACGTTCTGGGAGATCGTCGACACCCTGGTGACCGGGGTGGCGTTCGGCCTGATCGGCCTCGAACTCCACAACGTGTTCGGCACCGCCACCGGCCACGAGGCCCACATGTTCGGCTGGGCGGCGGGCGTGGTCGGCGTCGTCGTGGGCGTACGGCTGCTGTGGCTGCTCCCGGCCACCTGGCTCGCCAAGCGGCTGCACAACAAGCGCGACTACGACGAGGAGATCCCGACCTCCTGGCGCGAGACCGTCATCATGTGGTGGGCCGGGATGCGCGGGGTGGCCTCGGTGGCCCTGGCGCTCGCCATCCCGCTGAAGACGGACGACGGCGCGCCCTTCCCCGGCCGTGACGAGATCGTCTTCATCGCCTTCGCCGTGATCATGACCACCCTGGTCTTCCAGGGGCTCACCCTGCCCTGGCTGGTCAGGAGGCTCGGGGTGCGGGCCGACACGGACGCCGAGCGCGCCCTGGAGCGCGACCTCGCGATCCGCGCCGCGAAGGCCGCCAAGCGGCGCCTGAAGGAGATCGAGGACGTCGAGGAGCTGCCCGAGGACGTCATGGAGCAGCTGCACCGCAGGGCCTACGACGTGGGCGCGCGGATCAGCCCCGACATGGTCGACGACGAACGGCGCGCGTCCTATGCCAAGCGGGTGGAGCGGATCAGGGCGGTGCAGCGCATCCAGCGCGAGATGATGTCGGCCGCCCGGCACGAGGTGCTGTCCGCACGCAACGAGCCGGGCGCCGACCCCGAGATCGTGGACCGGGTGCTGCGGCAGCTCGACGTCCGCAGCCTGAGGTGAGCCCGTGGCGCCACCGGCTCGGGCGACCCCCTAGGGCCGCCGCTCCTCAAGTGCCGCGCGCTCCGGGCGGGTTGAGAGCCCGGCCTGCTCGGTGGTGATCCTCGGCAGCGCGTACGGGTGCTCCTCGTGCAGCCAGGCCACCAGCTGTTCGCGGACCGTGACCCGCACCGTCCAGATGTCGTCCGCGTCCTTGGCCGTCACGACCGCGCGCACCTCGATGGTGGAGGGCGTGGTGTCGGTGACCGCGAGCGAGAAGTCACGGCCGTCCCAGGCCGGGCACTCCTTGAGGATCACGGCGAGCCGCTCGCGCATCAGCGGCAGCGGCGCCGAGTGGTCGAGGTGGAAGTAGACGGTGCCGGTCATCTGGACACCGCCGCGCGACCAGTTCTGGAACGGCTTGCTGGTGAAGTACGACACCGGCATGGTCAGCCGGCGCTCGTCCCAGGTGCGGACCGCGAGGAAGGTGAGCGTGATCTCCTCGACGACGCCCCACTCCCCGTCGACCACCACCGTGTCGCCGAGCCGCACCATGTCGCCGAAGGCGATCTGCAGTCCGGCGAAGAGGTTGCCGAGGGTGGACTGGGCGGCCACACCGGCGACGATGCCCACGATGCCCGCCGAGGCGAGCAGGGAGGCGCCCGCCGCCCGCATCGCGGGGAAGGTGAGCAGCATCGCGGCGACGGCCACCACGATGACGATCGCGCTGACCACCCGCTGGATCAGCGTGACCTGGGTGCGGACCCGGCGGACCCGGGCGGGATCACGGGTGGACGCGGCGTAGCGGGAGTAGGAGGAATCCACGACGGCGGTGGCGATCCGCACCACCAGCCAGGAACTCGCCCCGATCAGGATCAGGGACAGGAACTGTCCCAGGCCCGCCTCGTGCTCCTGCACCGGGCTCCATTTGATCTCGTCGTAGGAGCCCCGCAGTATCGCGGTGAGCAGGACGAGGTTCAGCGGAATGCGGCAGCGGCGCAGCAGTCCCCACAGTGGGGTCTCGTGATGACGCGCGTCGGTTCGGCGCAGTAGTCGGTCGGCCAGCCACCCCACAACGAGCGTGAGCACGACCGACCCGCCGATGACGATCAACGGACGCAGTACGTTCTCCATGCCCCCGACCGTAACTGGCACGATGGCCCCATGAACATCATGCTTTTCCATTCGGTCTACGGTCTGCGCCCCGCCGTACAGGAGGCGGCCGCGCGTCTGCGGGCCGCCGGACACCAGGTGTACGTCCCCGACCTGTACGAAGGACGCACCGTGGAATCCGTCGAGGAGGGCAGGGAGATCAAGGACGAGATCGGCACGGATGAGCTGCTGAAACGGGCGATTCTGGCCGCGGCCCCCCACTCGGAGGCCGGCCTCGTCTACGCGGGCTTCTCGCTCGGCGGGTCCATCGCGCAGAACCTGGCGCTCGGCGACAGCAAGGCCCGCGGTCTGCTGCTGTTCCACGGCACCTCCGACATGGCGGAGAACACATCCGTGGACGAGCTGCCCGTGCAGCTCCACGTCGCCGACCCGGACCCGTTCGAGCCGGCGGACTGGCTGAACGCCTGGTACCTGCAGATGCGGCGGGCCGGGGCGGACGTGGAGGTCTACCGCTACCAGGGCGCCGGCCACCTCTACACCGACCCGCAGCTGCCCGACTACGACGAGGCCGCGGCCGAGCGGACCTGGCAGACCGCGCTCGGCTTCCTCGACAGCCTCGCCGAGGCGTAGCGCCGGACCGGACCGGCCCGGCTCCCTCGCCCCCCCGACGCGGGGGGGGGGGGGGGGGGGGCCCCGCCGGCGCCCGGGGGGCGCCCGCCCGGGGGGGGGGGGGGGGGGGGGGGGGCGGGGGGGGGGGGGGGCGGGGGGGGGGGGGGGGCGGCCCCCCCCCCCGGCCCCGCCCCCCCCCCCCCCCCCCCCCCCCCCCCCCCCCCCCCGCGCGCCCCCCCCCCCCCCCCCCCGCGCGGGCCGGCCCCCCCCCCCCCCGCGGGGGAGCGGGGGATCAGCCCTTGAGCGCCTTGTCGATCGCGGCCGTGAAGGCGGCCGGGTCCGAGGGCGCGTTGTCCGAGCCCTCGGCGGTGACCTTCTTGCCGTCCATCTTCAGGGTCGGCGTGCCCTGGACGCCGCTGCTGTCGAACTTGTCCGACATCACCAGCGCCCACTTGTCGTAGGTGCCGTCCTTGACCGCCTTGGCGAAGGCCGCGTTGCCCTTGAGCGCCGGGACGGTGTCCGCGATCTCGATCAGGTAGTCGCGGCTCTTGAACTTGTCGTCGGTCTCCTCGGGGTGGAACTTGGCCGAGTAGAGCGCGCTCTTGTACTCCAGGAACGCCTCGGGGCTGACGTTCAGGGCGGCGCCGAGGGCGCTCAGGGCGGTCTTGGAGCCGGTGCCCGGGCTGCCCTTGTCGATGAACGTGGCGCCGATGAACTGGATCTTGTACTTCCCGGCGTCGACGTCCTTCTTGATCGTCGGGCCGACGGCCTGCTCGAACTGCGAGCAGATCGGGCAGCGCGGGTCCTCGTACATTTCGAGGGTCTTCTTCGCGTCCGCCTTGCCGATGACGACGCTCGTGCCGTCGCTGCCCGAGTTCGCGGGCTTCACCAGGGTCTTGTCCTTGGCGGCCTCCCACGCGGTGGGCTTCATGGCCTGCATGATCGCGTAACCGGCGCCGCCCGCGACGGCGAGGACGCCGACGATGGACGCGGCCACGATGATCTGGCGGCGGGCCTTGGCCCTCTTGGCCTCGCGCTCGCGCTCCGCGCGCAGCCGCTCGCGGGCGGCGGCCTTGTTGGCCTGGCTGTTGCGGGAACTCATGATCGTTTTCTCCGGATGGCAGAAGAGGAAAGGGGCAGGTGCTGCGGTGCTGCGGGCTCAGACGAGGCCGAGCGAGCGCGCCGGCGGACCCCTTCGTGCCACGGAGTGCACCAGCAGGCGGGTGCGCGAGGGTCCGGGCCCGTGGTGCGACGGGCGGGCGGGCCGATCCGGGTGGCCGGCGACGGCGCGCACCACGGCGGCCGCGACGAGCAGCGGCCGGAAGGCGAACGCGCCCACCGCGCGCAGCACCCGGGCCAGCGCCGCCTCGCCGCGCCGCAGCCACAGCGCGGCGAGCAGCCCGACCGCGAGGTGCGCGGCGAGCAGCAGCCAGGGCACGGCCGGGCCGGGGTGGGTCAGGAGGGTGGCCGCGGTGGCCGGGGTGCGTACGGCGCCCAGCGTGCCGCCGCCGCACAGCACGTCCACGCCGACCGCGCGCAGGGCGCCCGCGACGGGGCCGCCCGCCGGGCCGTAACAGACGTGCTGGCCGGTGGTGAACAGAGTGTCGGCGGCCAGCTCCAGCGGGACCAGGGCGCCGGCGATGGCCCCGAACCCGCGCTCGCGCCCGGCCAGCGCGTAGGCGATGACGAACACCGCGCCGGCGGCCGCGGCCACCAGCGTGAGCGGCAGCGGGACCTGCGAGAGCAGCACGTGGGACGCGGCCGAGAGCGTCACGACGAGCGCTGTGAAAAGCGCCGCGCGTGCCGCTCTGAGCTGCGTCCCTGATATGTCCATCGCGGGTGAGTGTGCCATGCCGGGCTGTCAGCCGTGCCTAAAGGTTCAGTGAGACTGGAGACCCGGAATCCGACCGTTACGGAACAGGTCCACGAAGATCTGGTGATCCGCCCTGGCCCGCGCCCCGTAGGAGTGCGCGAAGTCGACGAGGAGATCGGCGAAGCCGGTCTCGTCGGCGGCGATCGCCGCGTCGATGGCGCGCTCGGTGGAGAACGGCACGAGCTCCGAGTGGCCGCTCTCGTCGTCGGCCGCCGCGTGCATCGTGGCGGTGGCCCGGCCGAGGTCGGCGACGACCGCCGCGATCTCGTCCGGGTCGTCGATGTCGGACCAGTCCAGGTCCACCGCGTACGGCGAGACCTCGGCGACCAGCTGTCCCGCGCCGTCCAGCTCGGTCCAGCCGAGCCACGGGTCGGCGGCGGCCTGGAGCGCCCGCTGCGAGATCACCGTGCGGTGGCCCTCGTGCTGGAAGTAGCCCCGGACCGCGGGGTCGGTGATGTGCCGCGAGACCGCCGGCGTCTGCGCCTGCTTGATGTAGATCACCACATCGTTCTCCAGGGCGTCGCTGTGGCCCTCCAGAAGGATGTTGTACGAGGGCAGACCCGCCGAGCCGATCCCGATGCCGCGCCGCCCCACCACGTCCTTGACCCGGTAGGAGTCCGGACGCACCAGGCTCTCCTCGGGCAGCGTCTCCAGATAGCCGTCGAAGGCGGCGAGCACCTTGTACCGCGTCGCCGCGTCCAGCTCGATCGAGCCGTCGCCCTCGGTGAACCGGCGCTCGTGGTCGCGGATCTCGGTCATCGAGTCGAGCAGCGCGAACCGGGTGCGGGCCCGGGCGTCGCGCAGCGCGCCGAGCAGCGGGCCCTCGGCCGTGTCCAGGGTGAAGGGGGGCAGCTCGGCCGAGCCCGGGTCCGCCGCGCCCGAGGCCAGCGCGCGGATGCGCTCGCGGTAGGCGGTGGCGCAGGTGCGCACCAGGGAGGAGATCTGCTCGTCGCCCAGCGCCTTGGTGTAGCCGATCAGGGCCAGCGAGGCCGCGAGCCGCTTCAGGTCCCAGGTGAAGGGGCCCACGTACGCCTCGTCGAAGTCGTTGACGTTGAAGATCAGCCGCCCGTTGGCGTCCATGTACGTGCCGAAGTTCTCGGCGTGCAGGTCGCCGTGGATCCAGACCCGGCCGGTGCGCTCGTCGAGGTAGGGACCGCCGTGCCGCTCCTTCTCCAGATCGGAGTAGAACAGGCAGGCCGTGCCGCGGTAGAAGGCGAAGGCGGAGGCCGCCATCTTGCGGAACTTGACCCGGAACGCGGCCGGGTCGGCGGCCAGGAGCCGGCCGAAGGCGGTCTCGAAAACGGCGAGTATCTCTTCGCCGCGCGCCTGCGCGCTGGGCTGGACCGACATCGCTGGGTGCCTCCTGGTGCGTACTGCCTGGTTCACGATCGGGACGGGGTGTGCCCCTTCCAACGCGCGACCGTACAGCCAAGTGCCCGCCGCCCGCCCGGCCGCCGTCCCGTCCGGGCCGCGCACGCCGGCTTTCCCCTCGGCTGTCGGTGCGGCGACGTAGACTCCGAGGCTGTCCCCCCGCTCCGCGAGACCCCCCCTGCCGTTGGAGGCCCCAACCGTGACTGGCACGTCCAAGACACCGTTCACGCACCTTCACGTCCACACCCAGTACTCGCTGCTGGACGGTGCCGCGCGGCTCAAGGACATGTTCGAGGCCTGCAACGAGATGGGCATGACGCACATCGCCATGTCCGACCACGGCAACCTCCACGGCGCCTACGACTTCTTCCACTCGGCGAAGAAGGCGGGCGTCACGCCGATCATCGGCATCGAGGCGTACGTGGCCCCCGAGTCGCGGCGCAACAAGCGCAAGATCCAGTGGGGACAGCCGCACCAGAAGCGCGACGACGTGTCCGGTTCGGGTGGTTACACGCACAAAACGATCTGGGCGCACAACAAGACCGGCCTGCACAACCTCTTCCGGCTCTCCTCCGACGCGTACGCCGAGGGCTGGCTCCAGAAGTGGCCGCGGATGGACAAGGAGACGATCTCGCAGTGGTCCGAGGGGCTCATCGCCTCCACGGGCTGCCCCTCCGGCGAGGTCCAGACCCGGCTCAGGCTCGGCCAGTTCGACGAGGCGATGCGGGCGGCCTCCGACTACAAGGACATCTTCGGCGAGGGCAAGTACTTCCTGGAGCTGATGGACCACGGCATCGAGATCGAACGCCGGGTCCGCGACGGGCTCCTGGAGATCGGCAAGAAGCTGGGCATCCCGCCGCTGGTCACCAACGACTCGCACTACACCTACGCCCACGAGGCGACCGCGCACGACGCCCTGCTGTGCATCCAGACCGGCAAGAACCTCTCGGACCCGGACCGCTTCCGCTTCGACGGCACCGGCTACTACCTCAAGTCCACCGACGAGATGTACGCCATCGACTCCTCGGACGCCTGGCAGGAGGGCTGCCGCAACACCCTGCTGGTGGCCGAACAGATCGACACCACCGGCATGTTCGAGGCCAAGAACCTCATGCCGAAGTTCGAGATCCCGGACGGCTACACCGAGGTCACCTGGTTCCAGGAGGAGGTCCGGGTCGGCATGGAGCGCCGCTACCCGGGCGGTGTGCCCGAGGACCGCCAGAAGCAGGCGGAGTACGAGATGGACATCATCATCCAGATGGGGTTCCCGGGGTACTTCCTCGTCGTCGCCGACTTCATCATGTGGGCCAAGAACAACGGCATCGCGGTCGGTCCCGGCCGGGGCTCGGCGGCCGGTTCGATCGTGGCGTACGCCATGGGCATCACCGACCTCGACCCGATCACGCACGGCCTGATCTTCGAGCGCTTCCTCAACCCCGAGCGCGTCTCCATGCCCGACGTCGACATCGACTTCGACGAGCGCAGGCGCGTCGAAGTGATCCGGTACGTGACGGAGAAGTACGGCTCCGACAAGGTCGCCATGATCGGCACCTACGGAAAGATCAAGGCGAAGAACGCCATCAAGGACTCCGCGCGCGTCCTCGGCTACCCCTACGCGATGGGCGACCGCCTCACCAAGGCGATGCCCGCCGACGTCCTCGGCAAGGGCATCGACCTGTCCGGCATCACCGACCCCAAGCACCCGCGCTACAGCGAGGCGGGCGAGATCCGGGGGATGTACGAGAACGAGCCGGACGTCAAGAAGGTCATCGACACCGCCAAGGGCGTCGAGGGCCTGGTCCGTCAGATGGGTGTGCACGCGGCCGGCGTGATCATGTCCAGCGAGCCGATCGTCGACCACGCCCCGATCTGGGTGCGCCACACCGACGGCGTGACCATCACGCAGTGGGACTACCCGCAGTGCGAGTCGCTCGGCCTCCTGAAGATGGACTTCCTGGGCCTGCGGAACCTGACCATCATGGACGACGCCGTCAAGATGGTGAAGGCCAACAAGGGCATCGAGCTGGAGATGCTCGCGCTCCCGCTGGACGACCCGAAGACCTTCGAACTGCTCTGCCGCGGTGACACCCTCGGCGTCTTCCAGTTCGACGGCGGCCCCATGCGCTCACTGCTGCGCCAGATGCAGCCCGACAACTTCGAGGACATTTCCGCCGTCTCGGCCCTGTACCGGCCGGGCCCGATGGGCATGAACTCGCACACGAACTACGCCGAGCGCAAGAACGGCCGCCAGGAGATCACCCCGATCCACCCGGAGCTGGAGGAGCCGCTCAAGGAGACCCTGGGCCTCACCTACGGCCTCATCGTCTACCAGGAGCAGGTCCAGAAGGCCGCCCAGATCGTCGCCGGGTACTCGCTCGGCGAGGCCGACATCCTGCGCCGCGTGATGGGCAAGAAGAAGCCCGAGGAGCTGGCCAAGAACTTCGTCCTCTTCCAGGCGGGCGCCAAGGAGAAGGGCTATTCGGACGCGGCGATCCAGGCGCTGTGGGACGTGCTGGTCCCGTTCGCCGGCTACGCCTTCAACAAGGCGCACTCCTCGGCGTACGGCCTGGTCACGTACTGGACCGCGTACCTCAAGGCGAACTACCCGGCCGAGTACATGGCGGCGCTGCTCACCTCGGTGAAGGACGACAAGGACAAGTCGGCCGTCTACCTCAACGAGTGCCGGCGCATGGGCATCAAGGTGCTGCCGCCGAACGTCAACGAGTCGGTGCACAACTTCGCCGCCCAGGGCGACGACGTGATCCTGTTCGGCCTGGAGGCCGTGCGCAACGTCGGCACCAACGTGGTCGACTCGATCATCCGCTCCCGCAAGGCCAAGGGGAAGTTCGCCTCCTTCCCCGACTACCTGGACAAGGTCGAGGCGGCCGCCTGCAACAAGCGCACCACGGAATCGCTCATCAAGGCGGGCGCCTTCGACACCATGGGCCACACCCGCAAGGGCCTGACCGCGCAGTTCGAGCCCATGATCGACAACGTGGTGCAGGTCAAGCGCAAGGAGGCCGAGGGCCAGTTCGACCTCTTCGGCGGGATGGACGAGGACAGCAGCGAGCCGGGCTTCGGCCTCGACGTCGAGTTCGGCGACGTGGAGTGGGAGAAGTCCTATCTGCTGGCCCAGGAGCGCGAGATGCTCGGTCTGTACGTCTCCGACCACCCGCTCTTCGGCCTGGAGCACGTGCTGTCCGACAAGGCGGACGCGGGCATCGGCCAGCTCACCGGCGGGGACTACTCGGACGGCTCGATCGTCACCATCGGCGGCATCATCTCCGGCCTCCAGCGCAAGATGACCAAGCAGGGCAACGCCTGGGCGATCGCCACCGTGGAGGACCTGGCGGGCTCCATCGAGTGCATGTTCTTCCCGGCGACCTACCAGCTGGTGTCGACCCAACTGGTCGAGGACGCCGTGGTGTTCGTCAAGGGCCGCCTCGACAAGCGCGAGGACATCCCGCGTCTGGTCGCGATGGAGCTGATGGTCCCGGACCTGTCGTCGGCGGGCACCAACGCCCCGGTCGTCCTGACCATCCCGACCGTCAAGGTCACCCCGCCGATGGTCAGCAGGCTCGGCGAGATCCTGGGCCACCACCGGGGCAACACCGAGGTGCGGATCAAGCTCCAGGGCCCGCGTTCGACCACGGTGCTGCGGCTCGACCGGCACCGGGTGCAGCCCGATCCGGCCCTGTTCGGCGACCTGAAGGTACTGCTCGGCCCGTCCTGCCTGGCCGGCTGAGCGCGGCGGGCTTTTCCGCCCACCGCAAACACGTTCGGCCGCCCCGCACGGGGCGCGGCGAGAACGCGTACGAGAAAGGGACGCACCCCTCGGGTGCGTCCCTTTCGCTCGCAATGACGGCTAGTTATGGCCGAAGCGACGCTGGTGCTTACGAGCAACATCCGCCGGGCTGCCCTGGCCCTGCGACTGGGGCATCGCCTGGGACTCGAAGGCGGTGGACTTGGACTGCTCCTGACCGCGCTCGGCGGCGCTGGAACGGTCCTGCTGACCACCCGACTTGCGGTTCTTGTTCTTGGCCATGGTGCTGCCTCCTGTGGGGGAACTCGGGGCCAGGGCCGCTGTCAGACTCACACAGATGGACAAAGAGCGCATTTCGGATCATTACCGTGTGTGAGCACGCGGCGACGCCGTAATCCGCCACGCCGATGATCGAGTTCCGGTGCTCAACCCTTGCGCGGTCGGGCAGACTCGAAGGAAACCCGAAGTTCATTCGGTGATCTCCCGAAACCCCGCTCCCGATTTCTTTTTCTTCGGCTTTTCCGTTCCCGAAAGAGGGTGGAACGCATGGATCGCTGTGTCGTCCTGGTGGATGCCGGCTACCTGCTCGGTGCCGCCGCGAGTCTGCTCGCCGGAGAACCGGCCCGCTCCCGCATCACCGTTGACCATGCCGCCCTGATCCAGGGCCTCCGCGAGCGCGCCGAGGCCGACACCCAGCAGCCGCTGCTGCGCATCTACTGGTTCGACGGCGCCCCCGACCGGGTGCCGCAGCCCGAGCACCGCCGGCTGCGCGTGATGCCCCGGGTGACGGTCCGCCTCGGGGCCCTGACCCGCAGCGACGGACGCTGGGCCCAGAAGGGCGTGGACGCCGCGATGCACGCGGAACTGACCGAACTCGCCCGCAACCGGGCCTGCTCCGACGTCGTCCTGGTCACCGGCGACGGCGATCTGCTGCCCGGCCTGATGTCGGCCAAGGAACACGGGGTCGCCGTGCACCTGTGGGCCGTGCAGGCCGCCGACGGTGACTACAACCAGTCCGAGGACCTGGTCGCCGAGGCCGACGAGCGCCGGGTCCTCGACCGGGCCTGGATCACCCGGGCGGTGCGCGCCCGCGACCTCACCGGGATCTGCGCCCCCGCCCCGGCCCCGCGCCCCGAGATCGCCGCCATCCTCTCCGCGCCGCTGCCCGAGTCCGCCCTCGCGGCCTCCGCCGAGCGGGCCGCCGAGGCCCAGGCCGCCGCCGTGCGCGGCGCCACCGCCACCCCCCAGGCCCCCGGCGAGAACGGCAGCGCCGTGCCCGCCCCCAGCGGCGCCAAGGGCGTACCGACACCGAAGGACCTCGCCTCACTGCGCGGCCCCGCCGGCGCCCAGGCCGCGCCCCCGCCCCCGCCCGCGTCGGCCACCCTGCGCTGGTCCTCCGACAAGGGCTGGGTGGAACGGCCCGGCTCCGCGCTCGGCGAGTCGCCCGAGACCGCGTCGCTGCCCACCCTCGCCCAGCTCACCAGCGCCGAGCAGCGCTGGGCGGACCGCGAGGAGGACATCACCACGGTCGGCGGTGACCCCTACGAGGTCGGCCAGGTCTTCGCGCGGCGCTGGATGGAGCGGCTGCCGGAGCCCTCCCACGTCCAGAAGCTCTCCACGATGTACCCCCGCATCCCGCACCGCATCGACGGTGAACTCCTGCGCTACGCCGCCCGGTTCGGCCTCCTCGCGCACAAGGACGACCAGATCGACGAGCACGACCGGTACGCGATCCGGGCCGGCTTCTGGCGCGAGATCGACGTACGGGCCGCGGCCGAACGCCAGCCGGCCGGCGAGTGACCCCGGGGTCGGGGGCGGCGCGGGGAGCGCGGCCAGGGCGCCCCCGGGGCGGGGCGGCCCGCCGGACCCCTTAGGCTCGTTCTCCGTGAGTACCGGCACAGCAGCGGCGCGGGCCGGCACCGTTTGCACGGTGCGGGGCCTGGTCAAGACGTACCCCGCGACCCGGGGCCGGCGAGGTGCGCCCGGTACGCCCGAGGTGCGGGCCACCGACGGCGTCGACCTCGACGTGCGCCGGGGCGAGATCTTCGGGCTGCTCGGGCCCAACGGGGCCGGCAAGTCCACCCTGGTGCGCCAGCTGACCGGGCTCATGCGGCCCGACGCGGGCAGTGTCGAGGTCCTCGGCCACGACCTGGTGCGCCATCCCGAACGCGCGGCCCGCCTGATCGCCTACCTCGGCCAGGAGTCCACCGCGCTGGACGAGCTCACCGTCTCGCTCGCCGCCGAGACCACCGGCCGGCTGCGCGGGCTCACCCTGCGCGCCGCACGCGCCGAACGCGACGCGGTCCTCGCCGAGCTCGGCCTGGACGAGATCGCCGGACGCCCGCTCAAGAAGCTCTCCGGCGGCCAGCGCCGCCTGGCCTGTTTCGCCACCGCGCTGGTCGGCGAACGCCCCGTCCTGGTCCTCGACGAGCCCACCACCGGCATGGACCCGGTGGCCCGGCGCGCGGTGTGGGCCGCCGTCGACCGGCGCCGCGCCGACCACGGGGCGACCGTCCTGCTCGTCACCCACAACGTCATCGAGGCGGAGACCGTGCTCGACCGGGTCGCCGTGCTGGAGCGCGGCCGGGTCATCGCCTGTGACACCCCCGCCGGCCTCAAGGCCCGGGTCGCCGACGAGGTGCGGGTCGAGCTCGTGTGGCGCGAGCGCGCGCCCGTCGAGGTCCCCGAGGTCGCGGCGCTGCGCGCCTCGGCCCAGGAGTCGGGGCGGCGCTGGACGCTGCGGCTCAGCCCCGAGCGGGCCAGGGCCGCCGTCGCCACCGTCACCGGCGGCCCCGCCTTCGCCGCCCTCGACGACTTCACCCTGGCCACGCCGAGCCTCGAAGACGTCTACCTCGCCCTCGGCGGCCGCACGGAAGGTCTGGTGAAGGCGTGAGCGCCCTGCCCCTGGAGAGCAGCGTGGAAGCCGTCGCGGGCCGGGCCCCGGCGGGCGGCGCGGCCGAGCGTCCCGGCGCCCCGCACGCCGCCGCGCTGGCCCCCCGCGCCCGGCTGCTGCCCGCGCTCGCCGCGGTCTACCGCGCCCAGCTCTCGCGGGCCCGGGTGGCCCGGATCCCGCTCCTGTTCGTCGCGACCTTCCAGTCCGTCGGCATCATGATCCTGATGCGCGGCGTGGTGGACGGCGGCGGCGAGGCCCGCGCCGTGGTCGCCGGGTCGAGCGTGCTGGTCGTCGCCTTCGTCGCGCTCAACCTGCTCGCCCAGTACTTCGGCCAGCTCCGTGCGAACGGCGGCCTCGACCACTACGCGACGCTGCCCGTGCCGCCCGCCTCCGTGGTCCTCGGCGCCGCCGCCGCGTACGCCTCGTTCACCGTGCCCGGCACCGTGGTCACCGCCGTCTTCGGCTGTCTGCTGTTCGGGCTGCCGCTGGGGCACCTGTGGGTGCTCGCCGCGGTGGTCCCGCTCGCCGGAGCCGCGCTCTCCGGGCTCGGCGCGGCCCTCGGCCTGCTCGCCCCGCGCCAGGAACTGGCCACGCTCTTCGGCCAGTTGGGCATGTCGGCGGCGCTGCTGCTCGGTGTGCTCCCGGCCTCCCGGATGCCCGGGCCCATCGCGTACGCCCGCGATCTGCTGCCCTCCACCTACGGCGTGGAGGCCCTCGCGCGCAGCTTCGACGCGCAGCCCGACTGGGGCCTGATCGCGCTCGACCTCGGGGTGTGCGCTGCGGTCGGCGCCGTCTCGCTCGCCGTGGCGGCGTGGGCCTACCGCCGGGCGGCGGTCCGGTGAGGCAGCGCACAGACACGCCTGGCACGATGTCAGGGTGACCGCACCTCTGACACCCCCCCATCAGCAGCCCCCGGGCGACGACCCGTGGCAGACGCACGCCGGTGCCACCGCGCCCGGAACCGTCGAGGAGGGGCCCGCCATGAAGAAGGAACTGCGGGACGCGGTGGTCGTGGCCCTCGCCGTGACCGTGGCCGGAGTGGCGCTCGGACTGCTGTGGCTGTGGCTGGCGCCCAAGGTGCCGCTGATCGCCGACGACAAGGCCGTCTTCCTCAAGGACACCGAGGGGGAGGAGGCGATCGGCGGTGACGGAACGTTCATCCTGCTGGCCCTCGGGTTCGGCGCGCTCAGCGCCGCCGCCGTCTTCCTGTGCCGCCGCGGGGGCGGTATCGCGCTGGTCGTCGGGCTCGCGGCCGGCAGCCTGCTGGCCTCGCTGCTCGCCTGGCGCCTGGGCATCTGGCTCGGCCCGAACCAGGACGTGGTGGCCGCCGCCAGGGCCGCGGGCAAGGGCGTCACCTTCGACGCCCCGCTGAAGCTGGACGCCAAGGGCGCGCTGCTCGCCTGGCCCGTCACCGCGATGGCCGTCCACCTGGGGCTCACCGCGCTGTTCGGGCCCCGCGACCCGGATCCGGTGTGGCAGGTACCGCCGCTGGACCCGGGCCCGGGACGGCCGGACACGTCCGGTCTGTGAGGACGCGGGTCAGGCCGGGCGCCTCCCGTGGTTGGCCCGGCCCTTCTTGATGCGCCACTTGCGCTTGCGGGTCCGCTTCGACATGGGCGTACCTCCCGCCCCCGGGTTCTAGTCGAGGGCGGCGGGCCCGTCGAGCCCCTGAACGCGCCAGATCGGGGCCGGGCTCCCGGCGGCCGTCGAGCGGGCCCTCAGCCGCGCCCGATCGGCGCGAGCAGGGCCCCGGTGAGGGCCGCCAGATCGGCGGGGGCCAGCTCGACCTCCAGGCCGCGCCGGCCCGCCGAGACGCAGATCGTGGCGTGCGCGGAGGCCGAGTCGTCCAGGACCGTGCGCAGCCTCTTGCGCTGGCCCAGCGGCGAGATGCCGCCGCGCACATAGCCGGTGGTGCGCTCGGCCGCCGCCGGGTCGGCCATCGCGGCCCGCTTGCCGCCGACCGCCGAGGCGAGCGCCTTGAGGTCGAGCGAGCCGGCGACCGGCACCACCGCCACCGTCAGCTCGCCGTCCACATCGGCCACCAGCGTCTTGAACACCCGCTCGGCGCTCACCCCGAGCGCCTGGGCCGCTTCCTCGCCGTAGGAGGCGGCGGCCGGGTCGTGCTCGTAGGCGTGCACGGTGAAGGCGGTGCCCGCCGCCGTCAGCGCCACCGTCGCCGGGGTGCCCCCGCTCTGCTGCTTCTTCTTGGCCACGACGGCCCTCCCCTGGGTCGGTCGCTCGGTCGGTGCGCGGGGCGCCCGTTCAGTTCGGGCTGGTCGGATTGCGGGTGAGGTCCACCGCGGGCAGCGAGGGCAGATGGCGGATGACCGCCGTCTCCGCACGCAGCAGTCGCAGCTCCTCGCGCAGCCGGGTCGCGGTGTCGGGCGCCTGGAGCAGGCGCTGCTTGGCCGGCACGTCCAGGACCGCGGCCGCGGCGACCAGGTAGGACACCACCGAGGGCTCGTCGGGCAGGTCCGCGGTGCCGGCGAGCGAGCGCTCCCGGGCGCCCGCGAGGCGCTTCTGGTACGAGCGGAAGGCGCGCAGCACGCCCTCGGCCAGCGCCCCCGCCTCCTCGCCGGGCTCCTCGGGGACCTCTTCGTACTCGGCCGTCAGATACGGGCCGCTCGCGTCCACGGACAGGATGCGGATGCGGGTCGTGCCGGTGGCGAGCACTTCGAAGCTGCCGTCCGAACGTTCCCGGATCGTGGCCGCGTCCGCGATGCAGCCCACCGGGTGGAAGGCCTGGATCGGGTCGGCGCCGAAGCCGGCGGCCGGGCCCTTCTCGGGCTGGGCGGTCTGGTCGGGCAGCCCGGGGGCGGTCGGCGCGACCTCCCGCCCGTCGCGGATCGCCACGACCGCGAAGCGGCGCGGCTCGTCGCCGGACTCGTCCTCGGCGGTGCCGGATGCGTCGGGGCCGGTCTTCAGCAGATCGCGCATCAGGGCGCGATAGCGCTCCTCGAAGATGTTCAGCGGCAGGACGAGGCCGGGGAACAGGACCGAGTTGAGCGGGAAGAGGGGGAGGCGTGCGGTGGTCACAACGCTCAAGCGTAATGGCCGTCGGAACGGGCTCGTCCTGGCCTGGGGCGCTCCCGGCCCCACGGCGTGCCCGCGGCGACCTCGGTACGGACGAACTCGCGCAGTTCCAGGAACTGGCCGAGCGGATCGGCGGCCAGGTGCAGCCAGGGGAAGGACGTGGCATACGGCCCGATACGCCGGAATTCCTCCAGGGTCTCCGGCCAGCGCCTGCGCACCACCAGGAGGTAGGCCAGCAGATTGCGGACCTCGGCCGGCCAGGGATCGCCCGGCTCGTAGGCGGCGGACAGCTCGATGGCGAGGTCGGCCGCCGCGTCGATCCGCTCGTACCCGATCGCCCGGCCCCCGCCGTCCACCAGGTACGCGAAGGCCGCGCGGGCCGGCAGCGCGCGGATCAGGGAGCCGGGCAGCGAGTCCTCGGCGGCCCGCTCGGCGAAGTCGAAGCACTCGCGGTGCGATCCGTACCACTGGGCGGAGAGGTACTGGAGCGCCGCCACATGGCAGCCGTAGTGGTGCGAGGAGCGGTGTATGGCCTCGCCCCACAGTTCCTCGAAGACGGTGTGGGGGGCATGGGTGCCGCGGGCGTGGTCGAGGGCGATGCGCCAGGGCACCGGGTCGGCCGGGTCGCCCTCGGCGGCGGAGTGGATCAGCGGGGCCACCTCGCGCAGGCGCTCGGCCCGGGCGGGCGAGCCCCAGGCCCGCACGATCGCCAGCTCGGCCTTGACGAGCAGGGCGTCCGGGTCGCGCGGGGCGTCGGCCAGCCACTGGGCGAGCCAGTCGGGCCTGCTGAGCGCGAAGGCGGCGAGGCGGACCGTGTAGCGGTCGCGGTTCTCCCACTCGGCCAGCTCGCGGGTGGTGGCGAGAAGCTTCGCCGCCGCCTCGTACTGGCCGACCGCGGCCGAGACCAGCGCGGGTCCGAGCCGGGCGTCGGGCGCGTCCAGGAGCACCTCGCGGCCGTCGGGCAGGCCCGCGGCGAGAAGCGCGCGGGGCATGCCCTGCTCGAACGCGGCCGAGCGCCCCGGAAGGTGCCTGGCCCGCCGTGCGGTGCGGATCAGCGCGGATACGAATGTCATGGTGTGGACCATTGAAATCCGCAGGTGGGGGCGGCGCCAGGGGGGTCACTGTGAAGCTTCTGTATCGGTGGTGAGGGTTGTACGACGCGGGGTCAAGGCCCGGCAAATTCGGCCGCCCGGGCCTCGCGGGGGACCGGTGAAGACCTCGCGCACAGCCCGCGAAAACGCTGCGGACGGGCCCCCGGCTCAGCCCCTGCGCAGCAGCCGCGAGGCGCCCGCGGCCACCGTCGTCGCCAGGATCCAGCCCAGCATGATCAGCAGCGCCGAGGCCCACTGCCAGCTTCCGGAGAGCTTCCAGTAGCCGTCCTGCCCGAGGTTGACCACCGGGATGAGGAGGTCGAGCGAGTAGAGCGCGGCGTTCCAGTCGGGGTGCTCGTCCGCCTTGATCGGCAGCGGGTCGTAGTGCGAGAAGGCGAGCGTGCCCGCCGCCCACAGGACGGCCATCCACAGCGCCGCCCGGCCCGGCCGGTAGCCGTACGCCACCGTCAGGTCCTGGAGCACCCCCCACGCCTTCCCGGCCAGCGGCAGCGTCTCGCGGCGGCGCCGCTGCTTGGCGAGCAGCACCTCGCGGGCGTCCGCGTCCTCACCGCTGGCGCGCAGCACCGCGGCGAGCCGCTCATAGGGCTCGGGCGCGTACTCCGGGGTCGCCGCGGTCACCCAGTCCAGGCGCTCGGCCAGGCTGAAGGCGCCGATCGGGATGAGGTTCTCGTAGGCGAAACCGTTCATGGTCAGATGGCCGGGCCCGGGCCAGCTGTCCGCCATGTCGACCAGGTTGACCACCCGGGCCCCGGACAGGACGACCTTGCCGCGCTCGGGGTGCTGGCCGGTGAAGCGCAGCTCCGGCGTCTGGATGCGGCGCAGCGACAGCTCCTGGGTGTCGGTCATCACCACGCGGGACTGGGCCAGGTCCACCGCGTCCCCGAACCGCCCGTCGTCCAGGCGCAGTCCGCCCCGGCACTCGAACGGCTGGATCAGAGTGCCCCGCACGGGCGTGTTGGTGTAGTTCGTTCCGTACGGGGGAGTGGTGCCCGCCTGGTTGCCGCTCGGGTAGACGGCCCCCGAGGTCAGGTACAGGGTGCGTTCCACGGTCAGCTGCGGGGCGTTGAGGGCGCGCCGGCCGTCCGGGTTGATCAGGCGGCTGCCGCGCAGGCTGAGCGTCACGCCGATCTTCGCGGCCCGCAGGCTCAGCTCCCCGTACGACTCGATCAGATCGGCCTGGAGGTCCTGGGCGACCGAGAGCCCGTCGGCCGCGATCGAGCGGCCGTTGCGGTCGGCGTGCACCACGGCCTGGCTGAGGAGGAGGTCGGTGCCGATGTGCGCGTCGGTCAGCCGGATGCCGCCGGCCACCCGGCAGCGCGGCAGGTGGAGGTCGCCCTCGGTGGTCAGCCGGGCCGCCTCCAGGCGCGGGATCGCGCAGCTCACCAGGCGCACGGTGGTGAAGTGGGCCTCGGGGAGCAGCACCTCGTTCTCGAAGCGGCAGTTGTTCAGCTCCACGTACGGAGTGACCGTGCCGCCGGACAGATTGAGCGTGCCGGTGATCTGCACGCCGTTGAGCTTCAGAGCCGCGACCCGGCCCGGCAGCGCGGGCGGCCCGCTCAGCAGGAGCAGCGCCACCACCCTGGCCCGCACGCTCCGCTCCGGCCCCCAGGGCCGCGCCGCGAACGGATCGTCGCGCACCGGATTGCGGGTGCGCAGATCGTAGGTACTGCCGTTGCGGAACGCCTGCCACATGCCCAGCTCCGCCGGACTGAGCCAGTCCGGTGCCTCCCCCAGATCGGGCGCCTCGGTCAATGCGTCCCCCTCCCCGTCCACCCCGACAGGAGGAACGCTAGTCGCCGTGGGTGACGGGGTGTGATGTCCGTGGCGCGTATCAGCCACTGATACAGGCGTCCAGTGCTCCGGAGCCGTCTGAGAGAATTGGTGATGTGATCTCCCGAATCGATCTGCGCGGCAACACCCTCCCCGAGGGTGGCGCCCTGCGCGACCTGCTGCCCCGTGCCGAGTTCGACGTGGAAGCCGCCCTGGAGAAGGTGCGGCCCATCTGCGAGGACGTGCATCATCGCGGCACCGCGGCGCTGATCGAGTACGCGGAGCGGTTCGACGGGGTGGAGCTGGAGCGCGTGCGGGTGCCCGCGGCGGCGCTCAAGCAGGCCCTGGCCGACCTCGACCCGCAGGTCAGGGCCGCCCTGGAGGAGTCCGTCCGGCGCGCCCGCATCGTCCACCGCGCCCAGCGCCGCGCCACCCACACCACCCAGGTGGTGCCCGGCGGCTCGGTCACCGAGAAGTGGGTGCCCGTCGACCGGGTGGGCCTCTACGCGCCCGGCGGACGCTCGGTCTACCCGTCCTCCGTGATCATGAACGTGGTCCCGGCCCAGGAGGCGGGCGTCGGCTCGATCGCGCTGGCCTCCCCGCCGCAGAAGGAGTTCGGCGGCCTCCCGCACCCGACGATCCTGGCGGCGTGCGCGCTGCTCGGCATCGACGAGGTGTACGCGGCCGGCGGCGCCCAGGCCGTCGCGATGTTCGCGTACGGCACCACGGGCCCCGACGGATGTGCGCCCGCGAACATGGTGACCGGCCCCGGCAACATCTGGGTCGCCGCCGCCAAGCGCTACTTCACCGGCCGCATCGGCATCGACACCGAGGCGGGCCCGACCGAGATCGCCGTCCTCGCCGACGACACCGCCGACCCGGTGCACGTCGCCGCCGACCTGATCAGCCAGGCCGAGCACGACCCGCTCGCGGCCGCCGTGCTCGTCACCGACTCGCTCGCGCTCGCCGAGGCCGTGGAGAAGGAGCTGGAGCCGCAGGTCGCCGCCACCAAGCACGTCGAGGACCGGATCAGGCCGGCGCTCGCCGGGCGCCAGTCCGCGATCGTCCTGGTCGACTCGCTGGAGGACGGCCTGAAGGTCGTCGACGCGTACGGCGCCGAGCACCTGGAGATCCAGACCGCCGACGCCGTCGCGGTGGCCGACCGGGTCCGCAACGCCGGCGCGGTCTTCGTCGGCCCCTGGGCCCCGGTCTCGCTCGGCGACTACTGCGCCGGCTCCAACCACGTGCTGCCCACCGGCGGCTGCGCCTGCCACTCCTCGGGCCTGTCCGTGCAGTCCTTCCTGCGCGGCATCCACATCGTCGACTACACGCGCGACGCGCTCGCGGCGGTCACCCACCACGTGGTGACGCTCGCCGAGGCCGAGGACCTGCCGGCGCACGGCGCCGCCCTGAAGGCCCGCTTCGGATGGAAGGTGCCGAGCGCATGACCGACACCGAGCCCATGACGAACGCCGAGCGCGCGGCCGGCGCCGAGCCCATGACCGGCATCGAGCGCAGGACGAACGCCGGTCGCGCGACGACCATCGACGACCTCCCCGTACGGGACGAGCTGCGCGGCAAGTCCCCTTACGGCGCGCCCCAGTTGGACACCCCCGTCCAGCTGAACACCAACGAGAACCCGTACCCGCTGCCCGAGCCCCTGGTCGCGCGGATCGCCGAGCGGGTCGCCGAGGCGGCCCGCGGCCTCAACCGCTACCCCGACCGCGACGCGGTGGAACTGCGCACCGAGCTGGCGAAGTACCTCACCCGCACCGGCAAGCACCCGGTGGCGGTCGAGAACGTGTGGGCGGCCAACGGGTCCAACGAGGTCCTCCAGCAGCTGCTGCAGACCTTCGGCGGCCCCGGCCGCACCGCGATCGGCTTCGAGCCCTCGTACTCGATGCACGCCCTGATCGCCCGCGGCACCGGCACCGGCTGGCTGTCGGGGCCCCGCAACGAGGACTTCACCATCGACGTGGCCGCCGCCGAGCGGGCCATCGCCGAGCACGCCCCGGACGTCGTCTTCATCACCTCGCCCAACAACCCCACCGGCACCGCGGTCGCCGCCGAGACGGTCCTCGCGCTGTACGAGGCGGCCCAGGCGGCGAAGCCGTCGATGGTGATCGTGGACGAGGCCTACGTCGAGTTCAGCCACCGCGACTCGCTGCTCCCGCTCATCGAGGGCCGCCCCCGCCTGGTGGTCTCGCGCACCATGTCGAAGGCGTTCGGCGCGGCCGGGCTGCGCCTCGGCTATCTCGCGGCGCACCCCGCGGTGGTCGACGCCGTCCAGCTCGTGCGCCTGCCCTACCACCTGTCGGCCGTCACCCAGGCGACCGCGCTGGCGGCCCTGGAGCACACCGACACCCTGCTCGGCTACGTCGAGCAGCTCAAGACCGAGCGCGACCGCCTGGTCGCCGAGCTGCGCGCGAGCGGCTACGAGGTGACGGAGTCGGACGCCAACTTCGTCCAGTTCGGCCGCTTCGAGGACAGCCACACCGTCTGGCGGCGGATCCTCGACCGGGGCGTCCTCGTCCGGGACAACGGCGTACCGGGATGGCTGCGGGTCACCGCGGGCACCCCGGCCGAGAACGACGCGTTCCTCGACGCGGTCCGTCAACTCAAGAAGGAGCAGAGCGCATGAGCCGCGTTGGCAGGGTGGAACGCACCACCAAGGAGACGTCCGTCCTCGTCGAGATCGACCTCGACGGCAGCGGAAAGGTCGATGTGTCGACCGGGGTCGGCTTCTACGACCACATGCTCGACCAGCTCGGCCGCCACGGCCTGTTCGACCTCACGGTCAAGACCGACGGCGACCTGCACATCGACACCCACCACACGATCGAGGACACCGCGCTCGCGCTCGGCGCCGCCTTCAAGCAGGCCCTCGGCGACAAGGTCGGCATCTACCGCTTCGGCAACTGCACCGTGCCGCTGGACGAGTCGCTCGCCCAGGTGACCGTCGACCTGTCGGGCCGCCCCTACCTCGTGCACACCGAGCCCGAGAACATGGCGCCGATGATCGGCTCGTACGACACGACGATGACCCGGCACATCTTCGAGTCCTTCGTCGCCCAGGCGCAGGTCGCGCTGCACATCCACGTACCGTACGGACGCAACGCCCACCACATCGTGGAGTGCCAGTTCAAGGCGCTCGCGCGGGCGCTGCGCTACGCCTCGGAGCGTGACCCGCGCGCTGCCGGAATCCTTCCTTCCACCAAGGGTGCCCTGTAAAGCATGAACGGTCTCAACACCATCCTGATCGTGGTCGGCCTCTTCCTGATCGGCGGAATCATCTCCTTCGTCAAGCAGGGGATGCCGAAGAGCCTGATCGTGCTTCTTTCCATCGGCGCCGTGATGTGCCTGGCCGCCGGCATCCTGCGACTGGACGTCTGGTCATGAGCGCACCCGCCAAGAAGGTCGTCGTCTTCGACTACGGATTCGGCAACGTCCGCTCCGCCGAGCGGGCCCTGGCCCACGTCGGGGCCGATGTGGAGATCACCCGCGACTATGACCGGGCCATGAACGCCGACGGCCTCCTGGTACCCGGCGTCGGCGCGTTCTCCGCCTGCATGCAGGGCCTGCGCGCGGCGCGCGGCGACTGGATCGTGGGCCGCAGGCTCTCCGGCGGCCGGCCCGTCATGGGCATCTGCGTCGGCATGCAGATCCTCTTCGAGCGCGGCATCGAGCACGGCGTGGAGACCGAGGGCCTGGACGAGTGGCCCGGAGTCGTGGCGCCGCTCAAGGCCCCGGTCGTACCGCACATGGGCTGGAACACCGTCGACGCGCCGAAGGACAGCGAGCTGTTCGCCGGCCTGGACGACGAGGCCCGCTTCTACTTCGTGCACTCCTACGCCGTGCACGACTGGAACCTCGAAGTCACCAACCCCAAGATCCGTGCCCCCAGGGTCAGTTGGGCCACCCACGGCGAGCCGTTCGTCGCCGCGGTGGAGAACGGCGCGCTGTGGGCCACCCAGTTCCACCCCGAGAAGTCCGGCGACGCCGGAGCCCAGCTGCTCACCAACTGGATCGGAACCCTGTGATGGCCGCCTCGCTCGAACTCCTCCCCGCCGTCGACGTCCGTGACGGCCAGGCCGTACGCCTGGTCCACGGCGAGTCCGGCTCCGAGACCTCCTACGGCTCGCCCCTCCAGGCGGCCCTGGCCTGGCAGCGCTCCGGCGCCGAGTGGCTGCACCTGGTCGACCTGGACGCGGCCTTCGGCACGGGCGACAACCGGGCGCTGATCGCCGAGGTCGCCGGCGCCATGGACATCAAGGTCGAGCTGTCCGGCGGCATCCGCGACGACGCCACCCTGGCGGCGGCCCTCGCCACCGGCTGCACCCGCGTCAACCTCGGCACCGCCGCCCTGGAGACGCCGGAGTGGGTCGCCAAGGTGATCGCCGAGTACGGCGACAGGATCGCGGTCGGCCTCGACGTGCGCGGCACCACGCTGCGCGGCCGCGGCTGGACGCGCGACGGCGGCGACCTGTACGAGACGCTGGCCCGCCTGGACTCCGAGGGCTGCGCGCGCTACGTGGTGACCGACATCGCCAAGGACGGCACGCTGACCGGCCCCAACCTGGAGCTCCTGAGGAACGTCTGCGCGGCCACCGACAAGCCGGTCGTCGCCTCCGGCGGCGTCTCCTCCCTGGACGACCTGCGGGCGATCTCCGCACTCGTCCCGCTGGGCGTCGAGGGCGCGATCGTCGGCAAGGCCCTGTACGCCGAGGCCTTCACGCTCGAAGAGGCACTCAAGGTGGTGACGGCATGAGCGACGAGATCCGCAGGATCTCCTCGGGCGGCCCTTGGGAGGAGCGCTTCGGCTACTCCCGCGCCGTGGAACTCCCGGGCGGCCTCGTCCTGGTGTCCGGCTGTACGTCGACGGTCAACGGCCGCATCGACGAGGGCGGCCCCTACGAGCAGACGCTCACCGCGTTCCGCGTCGCCCTCGAGGTGCTGGAGTCCGTGGGCCTCGGCCCCCAGGACGTGGTCCGCACCCGTATGTACCTCACCCATGCCCGGGACGTGGAAGATGTGGGCCGCGCCCACAAGGAGCTCTTCGACGCGGTGCGCCCGGCGGCCACGATGCTGATCGTGTCGGGCTTCGTCGACCCGAGCCTGGTCGTCGAGGTCGAGGTCGAGGCCTACCGGAAGCCGGTGGCGCCATGACCCTCGCGGTACGGGTGATCCCCTGTCTGGACGTCGACGGCGGCCGGGTCGTCAAGGGCGTCAACTTCCAGAACCTGCGCGACGCGGGCGACCCCGTCGAAATGGCCAAGCTGTACGACGCGGAGGGTGCGGACGAGCTGACGTTCCTCGACATCACCGCCTCGTCCGGCAACCGCGAGACCACCTACGACGTGGTGCGGCGCACCGCCGAGCAGGTCTTCATCCCGCTCACGGTGGGCGGCGGGGTGCGCAGCGCCGATGACGTGGACAAGCTGCTGCGGGCCGGCGCGGACAAGGTGGGTGTGAACACCGCCGCCATCGCCCGCCCCGAGCTGATCCGCGAGATCGCCGAGCGCTTCGGGCGCCAGGTGCTCGTCCTGTCGGTCGACGCCCGGCGCACCGCGTCCGGCTCCTTCGAGGTGACGACGCACGGCGGTCGCAAGGGCACCGGCATCGACGCGGTCGAATGGGCGCACCGCGCGGCCGAGTTGGGGGCGGGCGAGATCCTGCTCAACTCGATGGACGCGGACGGCACCAAGGACGGCTACGACACGGAGATGATCGCGGCCGTCCGCCGCCACGTCACCGTGCCGGTGATCGCCTCCGGCGGCGCGGGCCGCCTCGACCACTTCCCGCCGGCCGTCGAGGCGGGCGCGGACGCGGTGCTGGCCGCCTCCGTCTTCCACTTCGGCGACCTGCGCATCGCGGAGGTCAAGGAGACCCTGGCGAAGGCGGGCCACCCGGTCCGCTGAGCCTGGACCGCGCGAGCACACGAGCGTACGAAGCAGGGCCCGGGGCGTGCAGCTCCGGGCCCTGCTTCGTACGGGGATGCGCAGCGTTTATTGCGCAACTTATATTGCGCAAGTTTTCTTTCTTATCTACGCTGAGGGCATGGCACACGAGGGCAGCCGCCGCATCACCGACATCGACACGCTCAAGGCGTTCGGTCACCCGCTGCGCATGAAGCTCTACCGCGCTCTGTACATCGCCCGTACCGCCACCGCCTCCCAGCTCGCGGACCAGGTCGACGAGGCGGTCTCGCTGGTCAGCTACCACCTGCGCAAGCTCGCCGATCACGGCCTCATCGAGGAGGCCGAGGCGCAGGGCAGGGACGGGCGCGAGCGGTGGTGGCGGCCGGCCTCGGAGGGGATCAGCTACCGCCACGAGGACTTCAAGGACGCCCCCGAACAGATCGCCGCCCACACCTCGGTCACCCGCCTCCTGGTGGAGCAGCGCATGGAGCTCTACCGCGCCTTCCTGGACGAGATGGCCGGCTGGAGCGCCGAATGGACCGGCGCCGCCTTCAGCAGCGAGTACGCCCTGCATCTCACCCCGGCCCAACTGCGCGAGCTGGAGGACGAGTTGGAGGCCGTGCTCGGCAAGTACAAGGAACTCGGCGAGGCGGCGACGGCCGCGGGCGACACCGAGGGCCGCGAGAACACCGCGGTCCACCTGTACGGCTTCCCCTTCCGCGTCTGAGCCCGCCGCACGCCCCACCGTCCGAGAGGCCCGCCATGTCGACCAGCACCCTCATACCGCCCGCTCCCACCCCCGCCCGCCCCGCCCACCGGGACGGCAACGTGCTGCGGTGGCTGGCCGCCCACACCTCCTCGCTCGTCGGCGACAGCGTCTACTACATGGCGCTGGCCTGGGCCGCGGCCCGCTCCGGCAGCGCGGGCCAGGCCGGGCTCGTGCTCGCGGTCGGCGCGGTGCCGCGGGCCCTGCTGATGCTCGGCGGGGGAGTGGTCGCCGACCGGTTCGGGCCGCGCCGAGTCGTCATCGGCAGCGACGCGGCCCGCAGCCTGATCATCCTGGGCATGGCCGCGGTCCTGCTGTTCACCGGCCCCCACCTGTGGCTCCTGATCGTGCTGGCACTCGTCTTCGGCGCGGTGGACGCGGTGCTGCTGCCCGCGCTCGGCGCGCTGCCGCCCAGGATCACCGGGCCCGGCGAACTCGCCCGGGTGCAGGGCCTCAAGGGGCTCTCGGCGCGGATCGCCAACATCACGGGCGCCCCGCTCGGCGGGCTCGCCGTCGCGCTCGGCGGGACGGCGGCCACCTTCGCGGTGGCGGGCGGCCTGTTCGCGGTGTCGACCGTGCTGCTGGTCCGGGTCCGCATCGCCCGCCTGGACGGCGACGGACAGCGCGCCAAGGAACCGGCGCTGCGCGAACTGGCCGACGGCCTGCGCTACATCCGCCGCCACCGCACGCTCGCCCCGCTGATGATCGTCATAGCCGTCGGCGAGCTGGGCTTCGCCGCCCCGCTCAACATCGGGCTCACCCTGCTCGCCAAGGAACGGGCGTGGGGCGCGGCGGGCATGGGCTGGATCGTCGCGGCGTTCGGGGCGGGCGCGGGGGCCGCCTCACTGCTGCTGTCGGTGCGCGGCCGCGTCCCGCGCGCCGGGCTCGTGCTGCCCGTGTCCCTGCTCGGCGGCACCACGGCCATCGCGGGCCTCGCCTTCGCCCCTTCGGTGGCGTGGGCCGCGGTCGCCGGGGTGTGCATCGGGCTGCTCGCCGGGCTGAGCGGCGCCCTGTGCGGGGCGCTCACCCAGACCGCCACGGAACCCGCCTACCTCGGCCGGGTCACCGCGGTGGCCTCCCTGTTCACCATGGGCGTCGCCCCGCTCGGCTACCCCCTGGCGGGCGCCGCCATCGGGCTCTGGGGCACCACGCCGGTGTTCCTGGCCAGCGCCGGAGTGTGCGCGGCGGGCGCGCTGACCGGCCTCGCCTCCGCCCAGCTGCGCCGCGCCGAACTCCCGCGCTGACACCGGGCCCCGCGCGCGCCGGGGCGCCGGGTGCCTATGGATGCCTGCGGGTGCCTGCGGATGCCGGGCGGCCTAAAGGCCGAGGTTCGCCTCGATGGCCCGCGTCGAGGCCTCCTTGTCCCCCTCGATCTCGACCTGCGCCGCCTCCTGGCGCCCGTACGCGAACAGCGTCAACTCGCCCGGCTCGCCGGTGATCGTCACCACCGGGGTGCCCTTGTGCGCGACCGCCGTCTGGCCGTCCGGACGGCGCAGCACAAGACCCACCGGCGAGCGGCGGCCCATCAGCCGGGCCGCCTTCTCCAGCCGTGACCACAGCGCGTCCGCGAACACCGGGTCGAGCGCGCGGGGCGACCAGTCCGGCTGGGCCCGGCGGACGTCCTCGGCGTGGACGTAGAACTCCACCGCGTTGGCCCCCTCGTCGACCTGCTTGAGGCTGTACGGAGAGAACTTGGGCGGACCGGTCCTGATCAGCTGGATCAGTTCCTCGTACGGCTTCGCGGCGAATTCGGCCTGGACCCGGTCGAGGCGGTTCTTGAGCGCGCCGATCAGGATCCCGCCCGCCGCGTCGAGCCGTCGCTCGCGCACCACCACATGGGCCGCGAGTTCGCGGGCCGTCCAGCCCTCGCACAGGGTCGGTGCCTCGGGGCCCGCCGCCTCCAACAGGTCGGCGAGCAGAAGCCGTTCACGCTTGGCATGGGTCGACATGTCCGCCAGCGTACGGCCGCCCGCCTCGTCCGGACAGTGGACGCACCGCCCGGAGGGCCTCGCGGCCACGGCAGAATGGGGGCATGACCAGCAATCTCGACCCCGCCATCGCCGCCCGCCTCAAGCGCAGCGCCGACGGTCTGGTCCCGGCCATCGCCCAGCAGTACGACACCGGCGAGGTGCTCATGCTCGGGTGGATGGACGACGAGGCCCTGCACCGCACCCTGACCACCGGCCGCTGCACGTACTGGTCGCGCAGCCGTCAGGAGTACTGGGTCAAGGGGGACACCTCCGGGCACGTCCAGCACGTGAAGTCGGTCGCCCTGGACTGCGACGCGGACACCGTCCTGGTCAAGGTCGACCAGGTGGGCGCCGCCTGCCACACCGGGGACCGCACCTGCTTCGACGCCGACGTACTCGACCTGGGGAAGTAGCCGTGGACCTGGACACCTTCCGCAAGCTCGCCGTCGACCGTCGGGTCATCCCGGTGCACCGCCGCCTCCTCGCGGACGGCGACACCCCGGTCGGCCTCTACCGCAAACTCGCCGCCGAGCGGCCCGGCACCTTCCTGCTGGAATCGGCCGACGGGGGCACCTCCCACGCTGTTGGCGGTGGGGGAGGGGGCTCCTGGTCGCGGTACTCCTTCGTCGGCGTACGCTCCGCCGCCACCCTCACCGTGCGCGAGGGCGAGGCCCACTGGATCGGTGTTCCGCCCGTCGGCGTCCCCACTTCGGGTGATCCTCTGGCCGCCCTGAGGGCCACCGTCGAGGCCCTGCACACCCCGCGCGACCTGGTCGCCGGGATGCCGCCCTTCACCGGCGGCATGGTCGGCTACCTCGGCTACGACATCGTGCGCCGCCTGGAGCGGATCGGCGAGCACGGGAGCGACGACCTCCAGCTCCCCGAACTGACCATGCTGCTCACCTCCGACCTGGCGGTCCTCGACCACTGGGACGGCTCGGTCCTCCTCATCGCCAACGCGATCAACCACAACGACCTCGACACCGGGGTCGACGAGGCGTACGCGGACGCCGTGGCGCGGCTCGACGCGATGGAGGCCGACCTCGCCAGGCCCACCGACCACGCGCCCGTCGCGCTGCCCCCGTCCGAACTCCCCGAGTACACCGCGCGCTGGGGCGGCCCGGCCTACCAGGCCGCCGTTGAGGACGTGAAGGAGCGCATCCGGGCCGGCGAGGCCTTCCAGGTGGTGCCCTCGCAGCGCTTCGAAACCCCGTGCCACGCCAGTGCGTTGGACGTCTACCGGGTGCTGCGCGCCACCAACCCGTCGCCGTACATGTACCTGTTCCGCTTCGACGGCTTCGACGTGGTCGGCTCCAGCCCCGAGGCGCTCGTCAAGGTCGAGGACGGCCGCGCGATGCTGCACCCGATCGCCGGGACCCGGCCGCGCGGCGCCACCCCGCAGCGCGACCAGGCGCTCGCCGACGAACTGCTCGCGGACCCCAAGGAGCGCGCCGAGCACCTCATGCTCGTCGACCTCGGCCGCAACGACCTGGGCCGGGTCTGCGAACCGGGCTCGGTGGAGGTCGTCGACTTCATGTCGATCGAGCGGTACTCCCATGTGATGCACATCGTGTCGACCGTGACCGGCCGGGTCGCCGAGGGACGCACCGCCTTCGACGTCCTGACGGCCTGCTTCCCGGCCGGCACGCTCTCCGGGGCCCCCAAGCCCCGGGCGATGCAGATCATCGAGGAGCTGGAGCCCAGCCGCCGCGGGCTCTACGGCGGCTGCGTCGGCTACCTCGACTTCGCCGGGGACTCCGACACCGCGATCGCGATCCGCACCGCCCTGCTCCGGGACGGCACCGCTTATGTGCAGGCCGGGGCCGGCGTCGTCGCCGACTCCGACCCGGTGGCGGAGGACGACGAGTGCCGCAACAAGGCGGCGGCGGTCCTGCGCGCGGTAAACACAGCCAACCACCTGTCCCGCTGACGCCCCCGGGTTCCCCCCGCCCCGACGCCTCGCGCGCGAGCAGCGCCCACGGTCCGCGGACGACCGAGGGTTAAGGGGCGCGGGGAACTGCGCGGGAAGCGACCGCGGTCCGCAGTTGACCGGGGGTTGAGGGGCGCGGGGAACTGCGCGGGAAGCGACCGCGGTCCGCAGTTGACCGGGGGTTGAGGGGCGCGGGGAACGGCGCGAGTAGCGACCACGGCCCGCACCTGACCGACGGGGCCCAGGGGCGCGGGGAACTGCGCGAGTAGCGACCACGGCCCGCACCTGACCGACGGGGCCCAGGGGCGCGGGGAACGGCGCGAAAAACGGCCCCGGGTGACACTCCTGGCCGCGCGCAGGCGATAGTGGAGTACGTGAGTGCCGCATCCGTACCCCAGCCCCGTGCCGAAGCCACCGCGCCGTCCGCCCGCGGCGGCGGCCGCCGCAGCCTGGCCGCCGCACTGCTCGCCGGCGCCGTCGGCGCCGCCGTCGTCCTCATGGCCTCCGGGCAGACCTGGGCGCACGGCAACGCCGCCGTCGGCGGGGGCGCGCTGCCCCTGAAGGCCTCCGGCGGCGACATCACCGGGGTGCCCTCCGCGCTCGCGATCGTCGGGCTCGCCGCCCTGGTCGCGGTCTTCGCGGTGCGCGGTGCGAGCCGCCTGGTGGTCGCGGCCCTGCTCACGCTGAGCGGCGCGGGGGCCGCCGCGACCGCCTGGCTCGGCGTCGGCGACAGCGCCGCCCTCGACGAGAAGGCCGCCAAGGCCAGCGGCGACGCCGCCGCCACCGTCGACACGCTCACCCACACCGGCTGGCCCTACGTCGCCGTCGCGGGCGGCGTCCTGCTGCTGCTCGCCGGGCTCCTCGCCCTCCGCTTCGGCGCGGCCTGGCCCGCGATGGGCGGCCGTTACGAACGCGACGGCAGCCCCCGCCCGCGCAAGGCGCGCACCGCGCCCGACCCGGAGCGGCCCGAGGAACTCTGGAAGGCACTCGACCGCGGCGAGGACCCGACGCGCGAGAGCTGACCCCCGCACTCACCCACCCGCCGGCGTGCGGGACAATGGCTGTCGAGCGCCGGGTTCGACGGCAGCGGTCGCGGCGCAAGCCGCCGGGGCCGGGCCGATGACAGCGCCGACAGCGACGACGACCAACGGAAACACCCACGAGGAGCAACCCCCATGGCGAAGAGCGGCCACGGCCACACCCCGGCAGCCTGGACCGGTGTCATCATTGCCTTCATCGGATTCTGCGTGACCTGCGTCTTCATAGTGGCCGCCAACCCGGTGGGCTTCTGGGCCGGCATCGCACTCCTCGGCATCGCCGCCGTCGTCGGTGGCGTCATGAAGATGGCGGGCCTCGGCACCCCGAAGGACACGCCGGAGATCACGCGCATGCGTGAGGACGCCGCCGCCAAGGTGCGCGCCCGCCTTGAGGCCCAGGCCGGCTGACCCGCGCCATCCTCGTCAGGCGCAGCCCCCACGGGCTGCGCCTTTTCCCATGAACGGGCACAATCACCCGGTGGACCAAGCCCAGCCGCACCCCGTCCCCGCCGCCCCGTCCCCGCCGCCGCACCCGGCACCCGGGGCCGCCCCGGCCCCGCCGCCGCGCCCGGCCCGGCAGGCCGGCCCCGCCACCCCGCTGCGCAGGCTGCTCGTGCCGCTCGGCACCCTCGGCGCGGTGGCGTCCGCCTTCGCCTACGTGGGCCTGGTGGACCCGAACCAGCCGGGCCACTACCCCGTCTGCCCGCTCCTGCGCTTCACCGGCCTCTACTGCCCGGGCTGCGGCGGCCTGCGCAGCGCCCACGACTTCGTCACCGGGCACTTCGCCGCCGCCGTGCACTCCAACGCCCTCGCCGTCGCCGGATACCTGGTCTTCGCCGCGGTGTGGGTCCTGTGGGCGGTGCGCTCGGCGCGCGGGCTGCCCTTGCGGATCGCGGTCGGCGACCGCCAGTGGTGGCTGATCGGAACGGTCGTCGTGGTGTTCTCGGTGGTCCGGAACCTGCCGTTCGGCTCTGTGCTCGCCCCATGACGGACCGGCAAACCCGCAGGTCGCGTCCCACTTCCTGGGATGCGAGTCAACCGGATGCGCTCGCTTCGCCCCGGTGCGGATACCATCGTCATGGCTGATCGTGACCGCTGTGGAGGGTCACCCTCGTCCTGACCGACATCACCGTCCCGGAAGGGGGCCGCTCGCGTGAGTGTGCTCGACGAGATCATCGAAGGCGTCCGCGCCGACCTCGCAGAGCGGCAGGCGCGCGTCGGCCTCGACGAGCTCAAGGAGCGCGCCGCCAAGGCCCCCGCGGCCCGCGACGGCGTCGCGGCCCTGCGCGGGGACGGCGTGAAGGTCATCTGCGAGGTCAAGCGCTCCAGCCCCTCCAAGGGCGCGCTCGCCGCGATCGCCGACCCCGCGGCCCTGGCCGCCGACTACGCGGCGGGCGGCGCGTCCGTCATCTCCGTCCTGACCGAGCAGCGCCGTTTCGGCGGCTCGCTCGCCGACCTGGAGGCCGTGCGCGCCAAGGTCGACACCCCGATCCTGCGCAAGGACTTCATCGTCACCGCCTACCAGCTGTGGGAGGCCCGTGCGCACGGCGCCGATCTGGTGCTGCTCATCGTGGCGGCCCTGGACCAGCCGGCCCTGGAGTCGCTGATCGAGCGGGCCGAGTCGATCGGGCTCACCCCGCTGGTCGAGGTGCACGACGAGGACGAGGTCGAGCGGGCGGTGGCCGCGGGCGCCAAGATCATCGGCGTCAACGCGCGCAACCTGAAGGACCTCAAGGTCGACCGCGGCACCTTCGAGCGGGTCGCCCCCGAGATCCCGAACCACATCGTGAAGATCGCCGAGTCCGGCGTGCGCGGCCCGCACGACCTGATCGCGTACGCCAACGCCGGCGCCGACGCGGTGCTGGTCGGCGAGTCCCTGGTCACCGGCAAGGACCCGCGCGCGGCCGTCGCCGACCTGGTCGCCGCCGGCGCCCACCCGGCCCTGCGCCACGGGCGGAGCTGACCCCGTGTCCCTCGCCGCCCGTCTCGCCCCCGGCTGCCGCCCCCGCGGCTGCCGCGCTCCGGCGCGCCGGGTGCACGGACGGCGGGTGCGGTACGTGATCGGCTCGGAACCGGGCCAGGTCAACGGCATGCGATGGCGACGCGGCTGAGCTGAACGCCCCGCACGGGGCGCGGGGATCCGCGCGACCGGCCCGCCACGGCGGACGGTCGCGCACCACGCGCACCCGCCACGGCGTCCGGCACACCCGCCCACCAGCCAACCCAGGACCGGGGCCGCACACGCCCCTGCGAGGTATCCGCATGTCCCACGCGAACGAGTTCTTCGTACCCGACCCCGAGGGTCAAGTCCCCAGCGCCGAAGGCTACTTCGGCGCCTACGGCGGCAAGTTCATCCCCGAGGCGCTGGTCGCCGCGGTCGACGAGGTGGCCGTCGAGTACGAGAAGGCCAAGCACGACCCCGCCTTCGCCGCCGAGCTGACCGACCTCCTGGTCAACTACACCGGCCGCCCCAGCGCCCTCACCGAGGTGCCCCGATTCGCCCAGCACGCGGGCGGCGCCCGGGTGTTCCTCAAGCGCGAGGACCTCAACCACACCGGCTCGCACAAGATCAACAACGTACTCGGCCAGGCCCTGCTCACCCGCCGCATGGGCAAGACGCGGGTCATCGCCGAGACCGGCGCGGGCCAGCACGGCGTGGCGACCGCCACCGCCTGTGCCCTGTTCGGCCTCGACTGCACCATCTACATGGGCGAGATCGACACCCAGCGCCAGGCCCTGAACGTGGCCCGCATGCGGATGCTCGGCGCCGAGGTGATCCCGGTGGCCTCCGGCAGCCGCACCCTCAAGGACGCCATCAACGAGGCGTTCCGTGACTGGGTCGCCAACGTCGACCGCACCCACTACCTCTTCGGCACGGTCGCCGGACCGCACCCCTTCCCCGCGATGGTGCGCGACTTCCACCGCGTGATCGGCGTCGAGGCCCGCCGCCAGATCCTGGAGCGCGCCGGCCGCCTGCCGGACGCCGCGGTGGCCTGCGTGGGCGGCGGCTCGAACGCGATCGGCCTCTTCCACGCCTTCATCCCCGACGCCTCCGTACGCCTCATCGGCTGCGAACCGGCCGGCCACGGCGTCGAGTCCGGCGAGCACGCGGCCACCCTGACCGCGGGCGAGCCCGGCATCCTGCACGGCTCGCGCTCCTACGTCCTGCAGGACGAGGAGGGCCAGATCACCGAGCCGTACTCGATCTCGGCGGGTCTCGACTACCCGGGCATCGGCCCCGAGCACTCCTACCTCAAGGACACCGGCCGCGGCGAGTACCGCGCGGTCACCGACGACGCGGCGATGCAGGCCCTGCGCCTGCTCTCGCGCACCGAGGGCATCATCCCGGCCATCGAGTCGGCGCACGCGCTCGCGGGCGCGCTGGAGGTCGGCAAGGAGCTCGGCGAGGACGGTCTGATCGTGATCAACCTGTCCGGCCGCGGCGACAAGGACATGGACACGGCCGCGCGCTACTTCGGCCTGTACGGCACCGACGCCGAGGTGGCCGCCGACGCCGCGGGCCTCGCCGAGATCGAGGGAGACGCCAAGTGAGCGGGAACGTGACTCTGCTGGACGACACCCTCGCGCGGGCCAAGTCCGAGGACCGGGCGGCGCTCATCGCCTACCTGCCGGCCGGCTTCCCGACCGTCGACGGCGGCATCGAGGCGGTCAAGGCCGCCTTCGACGGCGGCGCCGACGTCGTCGAGGTCGGCCTGCCGCACAGCGACCCGGTCCTCGACGGCCCCGTCATCCAGACCGCCGACGACATCGCCCTCAAGGGCGGCGTGAAGATCGCCGACGTGCTGCGCACGGTCCGCGAGGCGCACGAGGCCACCGGCAAGCCGGTCCTGGTCATGACGTACTGGAACCCCGTCGACCGCTACGGCGTCGAGCGCTTCACCGCCGAGCTCGCCGAGGCGGGCGGCGCGGGCTGCATCCTGCCCGACCTGCCGGTCCAGGAGGCCGGGGTGTGGCGCGAGCACGCCGAGAAGCACGGCCTCGGCACCGTCTTCGTGGTCGCCCCCAGCAGCCGCGACGAGCGCCTCGCCCAGATCACGGCGGCCGGCTCCGGCTTCGTGTACGCGGCGTCCCTGATGGGCGTCACCGGCACCCGCGCCTCGGTCGGCGCGTCGGCCGAGGACCTGGTGCGCCGGACCCGGGCCACCACCGAACTCCCGGTCTGCGTGGGCCTCGGGGTCTCCAACGCCGCCCAGGCCAAGGAGGTCGCCGCGTTCGCCGACGGCGTGATCGTCGGCTCGGCCTTCGTCAAGCGCATGCTGGACGCCCCCGACCACGCGGCGGGCCTCACCGCCGTACGGGAACTGGCGGCCGAGCTCGCCGAGGGCGTTCGCAGGGCCTCGTAGGGCGCGTTCGCACACCTCACCCGTACGGGTGGAACTGGGACCGGGGAGGCACGGGCGTGCCTCCCCGGTTCGTTGCTGCGGGTGTGAGTGACAAGAACCCCGATGCGAAAAGGGCCGCGCGCGACCGGCTCGTCAAAGAACGTGAGCAGCAGAAGGCGGGCGAGCGCCGCCGGCGTCAGCTGATCGTGGCCGGTGCCGTGGTGGGCGTGCTCGCCCTGGCCGCCGTGATCGGTGTGATCGCCGCCAACGCGGGCGGCAACGACAGCGCCAAGGCCGCGAGCACCAGCGGCCCGGTCGTCGCGCCCTCCGGATCCGACGACAAGAACAAGCCCGCCATCCCGACCGGCGCGGTGGACGCGCCGTCCACCCTCACGGTGTGGGAGGACTTCCGCTGCCCGGCCTGCGCCGCGTTCGAGAACGGCTTCCGTGCCACCGTGCACCAACTGGTCAACAGCGGGCAGCTCCGCGTCCAGTACCACCTGGCCACGCTCATCGACGACAAGACGCGCGGCGCCGGTTCGCTGCACGCGGCCAACGCGGCGGCCTGCGCGCAGGACGCGGGGAAGTTCACCGCGTACCACGACGTCCTCTACACCAACCAGCCCGACGAGATGGACGACGCCTTCGCGGACAACGCCAAGCTGCTCGACCTGGCCAAGAAGGTGCCCGGTCTGGACACGCCGGCCTTCCGCTCCTGCGTCGAGAGCGGCACGCACAACAGCTGGGTCGTGAAGTCCAACGAGGCGTTCCAGGCGGGCAGGTTCAACGGCACGCCGACCGTCCAGCTCAACGGCGTGTCCGTCTTCCCGGCCAAGGGCAGCGAGCAGATCACCCCGGCGGCCCTGAAGAAGTGGGTGGCCGAGGCCAACAAGGGCAAGAAGCCCGGCAAGGCGAGCCCGGCCGCCTGAGGCGGAGGGGCCGTCGTTACTCATAAGTTGCCGGGCGGGTGCCGCTGCGCCCGCCCGGCACGGTAGCGTCGACCCTGCCATGGAACTTGCCTTCATCCCCAGTCCGTCGACCGGCGTGATCCACCTCGGACCGATCCCGCTGCGCGGCTACGCCTTCTGCATCATCATCGGTGTCTTCGTCGCCGTCTGGTACGGCAACAAGCGCTGGGTCGCACGCGGTGGCCGGTCCGGCACCGTCGCCGACATCGCCGTGTGGGCGGTGCCCTTCGGCCTCGTCGGCGGCCGGCTCTACCACGTCATCACCGACTACCAGCTGTACTTCAGCGACGGTGAGGACTGGGTCGGCGCCTTCAAGATCTGGGAGGGCGGCCTCGGCATCTGGGGCGCGGTCGCGCTCGGCGCGGTCGGCGCCTGGATCGGCTGCCGCCGCCGGGGCATCCCGCTGCCGGCCTGGGCCGACGCACTGGCCCCCGGGCTCGCCTTCGCCCAGGCCATCGGCCGCTGGGGCAACTGGTTCAACCAGGAGCTGTACGGCCGTCCCACCGACGTGCCGTGGGCGCTGAAGATCAGCGAGGGCCCGAACCGGATCGCGGGCACCTACCACCCGACGTTCCTGTACGAGTCGCTGTGGTGCGTGGGCGCCGGTTTCCTGATCATCTGGGCCGACCGCCGCTTCAAGCTGGGCCACGGCCGGGCGTTCGCGCTGTACGTCGCCACGTACTGCGCGGGCCGGTTCTGGATCGAGTACATGCGGGTCGACGAGGCCCACCACATCCTGGGCCTGCGCCTCAACGACTGGACGGCCGGCGGGGTCTTCCTGCTCGCGGTCGCCTACATCGTGGTCTCGGCGAAGCGGCGGCCCGGCCGCGAGGCGATCGTCGAGCCCGGCGCCCAGGACGACGACCCGGTGTCCCTGGACAAGGACGCGTCCCCGAAGGATCCCGCAGAGCCGACCGCCACGCAGGCCGAGGGCGCGACCGCGCACCCGACGGCCGAGCCGGCGGACCGGGCGACCTCGGAGCCGAAGGCCGAGCCGGCCGACGAGCCGAAGGCGGAGTCGCTGGCCGCCGAGCCGGAGCCGAAGAAGGCCTGACCCGGGCGGTCGCCTCCAGCCCTGCCGGGGCTGGAGGCCCCCCCGATCCCGAGCGGCCCGCCCCCAAGACAGCCCCGCCCGAAGGCCGCGCTACGCGTCGATCTCCGTCCGGTAGGGCATCGACGTGGCCGCCCCCGGCCGCTGGACCGACAGCGCCGCCGCCGTGGACGCCCAGGCGAGCGCGCCCGTCATCTCGCGTCCCTCGGCGAGCGCCACCGCGAGGGCGCCCACGAAGGTGTCGCCCGCACCGGTGGTGTCCACCGCCGTGACCGGCGGGGCCAGCACCGCCACCGGCTCCGGACGCGTACGCGAGGCGTAGAGGCAGCCGCGCGCGCCCAGCGTGATCACGACCTCGGGCACCAGGGCGAGCAGGGCCCGCGCGGCCCGCTCGGGGTCGCCCGTGATGCCGGTCAGCGCCGCGGCCTCGTGCTCGTTGGGGACCAACAGGTCGGTGGCGGCGAGGAGTTGGGCGGGCAGGGGCTGCTCGGGGGCCGGCGCGGGCGTCAGGATCGTACGGACCCCGTTGCGGCGGGCCGTCTCGGCGCCCTCCATCACCGCGCTCATCGGAAGCTCCAGCTGGAGCAGCAGGGACCGGGCCTCGGCGATCACCGCGCGGTCGGCGTGGCTGAGCGAGGTGAGCGAGCCGTTGGCGCCGGGGATGACGACGATCGAGTTGCCGCCGTCGCGGTCGACGACGATGTGGGCGGTGCCGGAAGGGCCCTCGATGGTGCGCAGCAGGTCGATGTCGACGCCCGCGCCTTCGAGCGTGGTGCGCAGCCGTCCGCCGAACTCGTCCGTGCCGACCGCGCCGATCATCGCGACGTCCGCCCCGGCCCGGGCGGCGGCGACGGCCTGGTTGGCCCCCTTGCCGCCGGGAACGGTGCGGAACTCGTGGCCGGTGACCGTCTCGCCGCTGCGGGGCGCGGTCGTGACGTAGGCGACGAGGTCCATGTTGGTGCTGCCGAGCACGGTGATCCGGGTCATGCCGGGATTGTCTCCCGCGGTCGGCCGGTTCGGTGACCGCACGGACGCCGGCGCGTTCCGGGCCGACCCGGCGACCGCCCGTTCCAGGGTGCCGAGCAGATCGCGGGCGTCGGCCCCCGACCCGCGCACAGCCAGGCCTTGCTTACTGAGCCGAGCCTCACTAAGTAAGGCCTTGCTTGCTGGCGCGGCCCTTACATCGCGCGTACTTTCGACGCTGTAGAGGGGGCGCGGGACCTACGGGGTGCCCGCGGCTGAGAGCAAGGGGATAGCTGTGTCCATCATCGATACCGACGCGACGCTGCACGAGGCGCACCGCGACAACCACACCCACCGTGACGTCAACGGTGGCTGGCTGCGCCCGGCCGTGTTCGGTGCGATGGACGGTCTGGTCTCCAACCTCGCCCTGATGACGGGAGTGGCCGGCGGCGAGGTCTCGCACCGCACCATCGTCATCACCGGGCTCGCCGGTCTCGCGGCGGGCGCCTTCTCGATGGCGGCCGGCGAATACACCTCGGTCGCCTCGCAGCGCGAGCTGGTCGAGGCCGAACTCGACATCGAGCGGCGGGAGTTGCGCAAGCACCCGGCCGACGAGGAGCGCGAGCTCGCCGAGCTGTACATGTCGCGGGGCGTCGAGCCCGAGCTCGCCCGCGAGGTCGCCCGGCAGCTGTCGCAGGACCCCGAGCAGGCGCTGGAGATCCACGCCCGCGAGGAGCTCGGCATCGACCCGTCGGACCTGCCCTCGCCGACCGTCGCCGCGGTGTCCTCCTTCGCCTCCTTCGCACTCGGCGCGCTGCTTCCCCTGCTGCCCTATCTGCTCGGCGCGTCCGCGCTGTGGCCGGCGGTGCTGCTCGCGCTCGTGGGCCTCTTCGGGTGCGGCGCGGTGGTCGCCAAGGTGACGGCCCGCTCGTGGTGGTTCAGCGGCGTGCGCCAGCTGGCCCTCGGCGGCGCCGCGGCGGCCCTCACCTTCGGCATCGGCTCCTTCTTCGGTACCGCCATCGGCTGACGCGCCGGTACGCGGGCGGGACACGGGCAGGACACGGGGCGGGGCCATCGGCCCCGCCCCGTGTGACATTCCTCCCGCGCGCAATCGAGCCGCACGCCGTAGAATGGCGGGGTATGCAGAGGCCCACATAACTAATCGTTACTCGGCGGTTTCGAATCTTTTTCCGCCGGGCATAGGCCGTACACACCCAGAACCGCACTCCTGTGCGCCCCCGTGGGCAATGAAGCCGACACCGGGTGTCCGCATGCTGGAATGAACTATCCGGTTCCCGAGATACGTTCCATCATGTAGCCTGCACAAAATTTTGCAGAGGGCCAACGTCGTCCCTCGGCTGTGAACATGCCACGACGACGACGGGAGAGCCGATGCGTTCCGACGCCTGGTCGCCCATGGACGGTCGCCCCGCCCAGCAGGGGATGTACGACCCCCGTAACGAGCACGACGCCTGCGGTGTCGGGTTCGTGGCCACCCTCACCGGTGTTGCCAGCCATGAGCTGGTCGAGCAGGCCCTGACCGTACTGCGCAACCTGGAACACCGCGGCGCCACCGGCTCCGAGCCGGACTCCGGTGACGGTGCGGGCATCCTGTTCCAGATTCCGGACGCGTTCCTGCGCGAGGTCACGGACTTCGAGCTGCCCGCAGCGGGCTCGTACGCCGTCGGTATCGCCTTCCTGCCGCTTGAGGAGACCGCCGAAGCCGTCTCACGGATCGAGACGATCGCCGGCGAGGAGGGCCTCACGGTCCTCGGGTGGCGTGAGGTCCCCGTCACCCCCGAACTGCTCGGCAACGGCGCCCGCGCCACCATGCCCGCCTTCCGCCAGCTGTTCGTCGCCGACGGCGACTCGACGGGCATCGCGCTCGACCGCAAGGCCTTCGTGCTGCGCAAGCGCGCCGAGCGCGAGGCCGGTGTCTACTTCCCGTCGCTCTCCGCCCGGACCATCGTCTACAAGGGCATGCTGACCACCGGCCAGCTGGAGCCGTTCTTCCCGGACCTCTCCGACCGCCGCTGCGCCACCGCCGTCGCCGTCGTGCACTCGCGGTTCTCCACCAACACCTTCCCCTCCTGGCCGCTGGCCCACCCGTACCGCTTCGTCGCGCACAACGGCGAGATCAACACGGTCAAGGGCAACCGCAACTGGATGGTGGCCCGCGAGTCCCAGCTCGCGTCGAACCTCTTCAACTCCGGCGCCGGCAAGATCGACCGCATCTTCCCCGTCTGCACGCCGGACGCCTCCGACTCCGCGTCCTTCGACGAGGTGCTCGAACTCCTCCACCTCGGCGGACGCTCGCTGCCCCACTCGGTCCTGATGATGGTCCCCGAGGCGTGGGAGAACCACGAGTCGATGGACCCGGACCGCCGCGCCTTCTACCAGTTCCACTCCACGATGATGGAGCCCTGGGACGGCCCGGCCTGCATCACCTTCACCGACGGCGTCCAGGTCGGCGCGGTCCTCGACCGCAACGGGCTGCGCCCGGGTCGCTACTGGGTGACCGACGACGGGCTCGTCGTCCTGTCCTCCGAGGTCGGCGTCCTCGACATCGACCCGGCCAAGGTCGTCCGTAAGGGCCGCCTCCAGCCCGGCCGGATGTTCCTCGTGGACACCGCCGAGCACCGCATCATCGAGGACGACGAGATCAAGGCGTCCCTCGCCGCGGAGAACCCGTACAAGGAGTGGCTGGAAGCCGGCGAGATCGAGCTGGAGGACCTGCCCGAGCGTGAGCACATCGTGCACACCCACGCCTCGGTCACCCGCCGCCAGCAGACCTTCGGCTACACCGAGGAAGAGCTCCGCGTCATCCTCGCGCCGATGGCCCGCACCGGTGGTGAGCCGCTCGGCTCCATGGGCACCGACTCGCCGATCGCCGCGCTCTCGGCCCGCCCCCGGCTGCTCTTCGACTACTTCACCCAGCTGTTCGCGCAGGTCACCAACCCGCCGCTGGACGCGATCCGCGAAGAGCTGGTCACCAGCCTGCGCTCCACGCTCGGCCCCCAGGGCAACCTCCTCGAGCCCACCGCGGCCTCCTGCCGCAGCGTCACCCTGCCCTTCCCGGTCATCGACAACGATGAGCTGGCGAAGCTGATCCACATCAACGCCGACGGCGACATGCCGGGCATGACGGCCGCCACGCTGTCGGGCCTGTACCGGGTCTCCGGCGGCGGCGACGCGCTGGCCGCCCGCATCGAGGCCATCTGCCAGGAGACCGACGCCGCGATCGAGGGCGGCGCCCGCCTGATCGTGCTGTCCGACCGGCACTCCGACGCCGAGCACGCGCCGATCCCGTCGCTGCTGCTCACCGCCGCCGTGCACCACCACCTCATCCGCACCAAGCAGCGCACCCAGGTGGGCCTGCTGGTCGAGGCCGGTGACGTCCGCGAGGTGCACCACGTCGCGCTGCTCATCGGGTACGGCGCCGCCGCGGTCAACCCGTACCTCGCGATGGAGTCCGTCGAGGACCTCGTGCGGGCCGGCACCTTCATCGAGGGCCTGGAGCCCGAGCAGGCCATCCGCAACCTGATCTACGCGCTCGGCAAGGGCGTCCTGAAGGTCATGTCCAAGATGGGCATCTCCACGGTCGCCTCCTACCGCGGCGCCCAGGTCTTCGAGGCCGTCGGCCTCGACGAGGCCTTCGTGCAGAAGTACTTCATCGGTACCGCCACCAAGATCGGCGGCGCCGGACTCGGCGTCGTCGCCAAGGAGGTCGCCGCCCGGCACGCCAAGGCCTACCCCGCCTCCGGCACCCCCTCGGCGCACCGCGCCCTGGAGATCGGCGGCGAGTACCAGTGGCGCCGCGAGGGCGAGCCGCACCTGTTCGACCCGGAGACGGTCTTCCGCCTCCAGCACGCCACCCGCAACAAGCGCTACGACATCTTCAAGCAGTACACGGACCGCGTGAACGAGCAGTCCGAGCGCCTGATGACGCTGCGCGGCCTGTTCGGCTTCAGCAGCGGGCGCCCGTCGATCCCTCTCGACGAGGTCGAGCCGGTCTCCGAGATCGTCAAGCGCTTCTCCACCGGCGCCATGTCGTACGGCTCCATCTCGCGCGAGGCGCACGAGACGCTCGCCATCGCCATGAACCAGCTGGGCGGCAAGTCCAACACCGGTGAGGGCGGCGAGGACCCGGACCGCCTGTACGACCCGGCGCGCCGCTCCTCGATCAAGCAGGTCGCCTCCGGCCGCTTCGGCGTCACCAGCGAGTACCTGGTCAACGCGGACGACATCCAGATCAAGATGGCGCAGGGCGCCAAGCCCGGCGAGGGCGGCCAGCTGCCCGGCCACAAGGTCTACCCGTGGGTCGCCAAGACCCGCCACTCCACCCCGGGCGTCGGCCTCATCTCGCCGCCGCCGCACCACGACATCTACTCCATCGAGGACCTGGCCCAGCTGATCCACGACCTCAAGAACGCCAACCCGGCCGCGCGCATCCATGTGAAGCTCGTGTCCGAGGTCGGCGTCGGAACGGTCGCCGCGGGTGTCTCCAAGGCGCACGCGGACGTCGTCCTCATCTCGGGTCACGACGGCGGCACCGGTGCCTCCCCGCTCACCAGCCTCAAGCACGCGGGCGGCCCCTGGGAGCTCGGCCTCGCCGAGACCCAGCAGACGCTGCTGCTCAACGGCCTGCGCGACCGCATCGTGGTGCAGACCGACGGCCAGCTCAAGACCGGACGCGACGTCGTCATCGCCGCACTGCTCGGCGCCGAGGAGTTCGGTTTCGCGACCGCGCCGCTCGTCGTCTCCGGCTGCGTCATGATGCGCGTCTGCCACCTGGACACCTGCCCGGTCGGCATCGCCACGCAGAACCCGGTGCTGCGCGACCGCTTCTCCGGCAAGCCCGAATTCGTCGTGAACTTCTTCGAGTTCATCGCCGAAGAGGTCCGCGAGATCCTGGCCGAGCTCGGCTTCCGCACGATCGAGGAGGCCGTCGGCCACGCCGAACTCCTCGACACCGACCGGGCCGTGACCCACTGGAAGGCCCAGGGCCTCGACCTCGCGCCGCTGTTCCACGTGCCCGAGCTGCCCGAGGGCGCCGTGCGCCACGCGCTGGTCGAGCAGGACCACGGCCTGGAGAAGGCGCTCGACAACGAGCTCATCAAGCTCGCCGCCGAAGCCCTGGAGGCCGACTCGCCCGAGGCCGCCCAGCCGGTCCGCGCGCAGATCGCCATCCGCAACATCAACCGCACCGTGGGCACCATGCTCGGCCACGAGGTGACGAAGAAGTTCGGTGGCGCGGGCCTGCCCGACGACACCATCGACATCACCTTCACCGGCTCGGCGGGCCAGTCCTTCGGCGCCTTCCTGCCGCGCGGCGTGACGCTGCGCCTGGAGGGCGACGCCAACGACTACGTCGGCAAGGGCCTGTCCGGCGGCCGCGTCATCGTCCGCCCGGACCGCAGCGCCGACCACCTCGCCGAGTACTCCACGATCGCGGGCAACACCATCGCCTACGGCGCGACCGGCGGCGAGCTGTTCCTGCGGGGCCGCACCGGCGAGCGCTTCTGCGTCCGCAACTCCGGTGCCACCGTCGTCTCGGAGGGCGTGGGCGACCACGGCTGCGAGTACATGACCGGCGGCAACGCGGTCGTCCTCGGCGAGACCGGGCGCAACTTCGCGGCCGGCATGTCCGGCGGCATCGCGTACGTGATCGACCTGGACCGCGACAACGTCAACTCCGGCAACCTGGGCGCCATCGAGGCGCTGAGCGAGACCGACAAGCAGTGGCTGCACGACGTCGTGCGCCGCCACTTCGAGGAGACGGGCTCGACGGTCGCCGAGAAGCTGCTCGCCGACTGGGCCGCGCACGTGGACCGCTTCAGCAAGATCATCCCGACCACGTACAAGGCAGTGCTCGCCGCCAAGGACGCCGCTGAGCTCGCCGGTCTCTCCGAGCAGGAGACCACCGAGAAGATGATGGAGGCGGCGACCAATGGCTGACCCCAAGGGCTTCCTGACCACCGGGCGCGAGGTCGCCAAGACCCGCCCGGTGGGCGAGCGAGTCAAGGACTGGAACGAGGTCTACGTTCCCGGCTCCCTGCTGCCGATCATCAGCAAGCAGGCCGGCCGCTGCATGGACTGCGGCATCCCGTTCTGCCACAACGGCTGTCCGCTCGGAAACCTCATCCCCGAGTGGAACGACTACGCCTACCGCGAGGACTGGCGGGCCGCCTCCGAGCGCCTGCACGCCACCAACAACTTCCCGGAGTTCACCGGGCGGCTGTGCCCGGCGCCCTGCGAGTCGGCGTGCGTGCTGGGCATCAACCAGCCCGCCGTCACCATCAAGAACGTCGAAGTCTCCATCATCGACAAGGCGTGGGACACCGGCGACGTCCGGCCGCAGGCGCCCGAGCGCCTGTCCGGCAAGACCGTCGCGGTCATCGGTTCGGGCCCGGCGGGCCTGGCCGCCGCCCAGCAGCTGACCCGGGCGGGCCACACGGTCGCCGTGTACGAGCGCGCCGACCGCATCGGCGGTCTGCTTCGCTACGGCATCCCCGAGTTCAAGATGGAGAAGGTGCACATCAACCGCCGCATCGAGCAGATGCGCGCGGAGGGCACCAAGTTCCGCACCGAGGTCGAGATCGGCCGCGACATCGACGCCGCCAAGCTGCGCAAGCGCTACGACGCGGTCGTCATCGCGGCCGGCGCCACCGTCTCGCGCGACCTGCCGGTCCCGGGCCGCGAGCTGAACGGCATCCACTTCGCGATGGAGTACCTGCCGCTCGCCAACAAGGTGCAGGAGGGCGACTTCGTGGCGCCCCCCATCACCGCCGAGGGCAAGCACGTCGTGGTCATCGGCGGCGGTGACACCGGCGCGGACTGCGTGGGCACCGCCCACCGCCAGGGCGCGGCCTCCGTCACCCAGCTGGAGATCATGCCGCGGCCGGGCGACGAGCGGAACCCGAACCAGCCCTGGCCCACCTTCCCCATGCTCTACAAGGTGACCTCCGCGCACGAGGAGGGCGGCGAGCGCGTCTACTCCGTCTCGACCACCCACTTCGAGGGCGACGAGGACGGCAACGTCAAGGCGCTGCACCTGACCGAGGTCGAGTTCATCGACGGCAAGCTGACCCCGAAGCCCGGCACCGAGCGGTCCATCCCCGCACAGCTGGTCACCCTCGCCATGGGCTTCACCGGCACCGACCAGGCCAACGGCCTCGTCCAGCAGTTCGGCCTCGCACTCGACGAGCGGGGTAATGTGGCCCGGGACGCCGACTTCGCGACCAACGTCGACGGCGTGTTCGTCGCCGGTGACGCGGGCCGCGGCCAGTCCCTGATCGTCTGGGCGATCGCCGAGGGCCGCTCCGCCGCCCGCGGCGTCGACCGCTACCTGACCGGTGCGAGCGACCTGCCCGCCCCGATCCGCCCCACGGACCGTTCGCTGATGGTCTGACCCCTCATCGTCCCGTACAACGACGTGCGGAACTGACCGGCGCCCGCCCCACTGTCCCCGACCGGACGACTGGGCGGGCGCCGCGGCATGCCCGGGCGGACGGCCCGCGACGCCTCTGGCGTAGCCTCGTCACCCCCGACCCGCCGGACCGGCCAAGCGAACGGAGCCGAGGCGCATGCCCGCACTTCACCCGGGTGACCGACGCCCAGCCGTACGACGGCTGCTCGGCGAGTTCCCGCTCTGGCTCAGGGCCGCCCGTGCGCAGGGGATCGTCGCGTGAGCGGCACCGGGAGCGGCGGCGGTGCCGGGGGCGTCACGGTTTTGCGGGCCGGCGTTCGGCGGGCCGTGCCGTGGCGGAACGGCGGCGGGGTGACCCGGGGCGTCGCCGCCCACCCCGAGGGCGCCGGCACCGCGGACTTCGCCTGGCGGGTCAGTCTCGCGGACGTCGGCGAGGACGGCCCGTTCTCCGGCTTCCCCGGCGTCGAGCGGATCCTCACCCTCGTCGAGGGCGCCGGCATGGACCTCACCGTGGCCGGCCGGCGCCGCCTGGTGGACGAGCGGTTCGTGCCCCAGCACTTCCCCGGCGACGCCCCCACCGACTGCCACCTCCTGGCCGGCCCGGTCGTCAACTTCAACGTGATGTTCCGCCGGGGCCACCCCGCCCCAAAGGTCGCCGTCGTGCGGGGCGGCCTCACGGTCGCGGGCCCCGTCCTGGTCGTCGCCCTCGACGCGCCCGCCCTCGCCGGCGGCGTGCGCCTCGACACCTACGACGCGCTGCGCACCGACGGCGGCGCCACGACGGTGCGGGCCGAGGGCCACATGGCGGTCGTCACCCTGCCCGCGCCGTAATCCGGACAGGAGATGTCGGGTATCCGGGGTTTCCTGGACGGGTGACGAACACAGACGTGGCAACCGAGGAGACAGGGCCCACCGCGGTGGGCTGGGCGGCGTTCCAGCAGGCGGAGGCGGAGTTCGCCGGACTCGTGGAGGCGCGGTTCAAGAAGTACCGGCACCAGGTCCTGGCGACCCTGCGCAAGGACGGCTCGCCCCGGGTGACCGGACTCGAGGTGGAGTTCCGGGGCGGTGAGCTGTGGCTCGGCATGATGCCGGGCTCGATGAAGGCCCGAGACCTGCTCCGCGACCCGCGTTTCGCGATCCAGGCCAACCCCGGGCCCGACGCGAAGATGGCCGACGGCGACGTCCGGGTCGCGGGTCGGGCCGTGGAGGTCACCGACCCCGCCGTGCGGGCGTTCTTCGTCGCCCAGGTGTCGCCCCCCGAACCGTTCCTCCTCTTTCGCGCCGAACTGACCGAGGTCGTGTTCACCGGCCTCGGACACGACGAACTGGTGGTACGGGTCTGGCGGCCGGGCGCCGCCCTGCGCACCATCCGGCGCGGCAACGGCGAGGAAGGGGTGCGCGAGGACGCCTGAACGGGGCCCGCCGCCGCTACAGTCGCGAGGGCACGTCAACGGGCTGAGGAAAACAGGGGAGTTCATGAGCAGCGAACACGACAGCGGCGCCGTCACCCTCGTCACCGGCGGGGCGAGCGGGATCGGCGCCGCCACCGTCCGGCGCCTGGTGGACGCCGGGCACCGGGTGGCCGTCACCGGCCGCGACCAGGCCAGGCTCGATGCCTTCGCGGCCGAACTGGGCGCGGGGGAGCGGCTGTTGGCGGTGGCCGCCGACACCACCGACTTCGCCTCGATCGGCGCGGCCGTCGAGGCGACGCTCAAGACGTTCGGGCGGCTCGACCACGTGGTGGCCAACGCCGGGTTCTCCACCCACGACAACCTCGCCGACGGCGACCCCGACCACTGGCGCGAGATGCTCCTGGTCAACGTCCTCGGCCCGGCCGTCCTCGTGAAGGCCGCGCTGCCCGCGCTCACCGAGAGCGGGGGCCGCGTCGTGATGGTGGGCAGCACCGCCGGGATCAAGAACACCCCGGGCAACATGTACTCGGTGTCCAAGACCGCGCTCACCTCGCTCGCCGAGAACACCCGCGTCCTGGTGACCGGCTCCGGTGTCGGTGTGACCCTGGTCGCGCCCGGCCGCGTCGACACCCCGTTCTGGTCGAGCCACCCGACGGGCACGGTGCCGGGCGGCCCGGCCATGACCCCGCAGCACGTCGCCGAGGCCATCGTGTGGGCACTGGCCCAGCCGGCCGGCGTGGAGGTGAACACCGTGGTGGTCCGCCCGACGGGCCAGATCCACTGAGCGCCCCGCACCGCCCGCCCGCTCAGCCGCCGAGCACCGCCGCACGGCACTGCGCGGGCGACCCCCAGGCGTCCCTGAGCGGGCGCGCCTTGCGCAGCCACAGCGACAGGTCGAGCTCCTGGGTGTAGCCGACCGCACCGTGCAGTTGCAGCGCGGTGCGGGCGGCGCCGTACGCGGCCTCCCCGGCCGTCACCTTCGCCGCGGCCACCTCGCCCGGTGCGAGCGACAGGGCCGCCCCGTACAGCAGGGGCCGCGCGAACTCCACCGCGATCAGGGTGTCCGCGAGCCGGTGCTTGACCGCCTGGAACGACCCGACGGGCACCCCGAACTGGGTGCGCTGCTTGACGTACGCCACGGTCCGCGCCAGCAGTGCCTCGGCGACCCCGAGGCACTGCCCGGCCGCCGCGAGCCGCCCCCACAGCGCGGCGTGATCCGCGGCCCCGGCCAACTCGGGCCCCGCGAAGAGGAGTTCACCGCCGGGCAGCGGACGGGCCAGGCGGCGGGCCGGATCGGCCGACGGCTGTACGGGCCCGTGGCCCGGGGCGAGCCGCAGTTCCCGGCCCGTCACCGTGAGCACCGCGTCCGCCGTGTCGGCGTCCAGCGCGTACGGGCCGGCTCCCGGCAGCAGGACGCTCGCCGCGCAGCTGCCCGAGACGATCGCGGGCAGCAGCCGCTTGGCGGGGCCCGGCTCGCCCAGCTCCGCGAGCCGGCCCAGGAGTGCCCCCGCGGCCACCGTCTCCACGACCGGCCCCGGTACCGCGTGGCGCCCCAACTCCACGCAGACGAGGGCCAGTTCAAGGGGCAGCGGCCCGGCGCCGTCGTACGCCTCGGGTGCCACCAGCGCGAACACCCCGGCCTCGGCGATCCGCGAGAACAGGGCCCGCCCCGGCCCGGCGTCCCCCGCACTCCAGGCCCGGACCGCCCGCGGCACGTCGGCCGCGGTCAGCATCGCGTCCAGGGAGCGTGCGAAGTCACGCTGCTGAGCGGTGAGCAGAAACCTCATCGGCGCCCCTTGGGGAGGCCGAGCAGGCGCTCGGCGATGATGTCGCGCTGGATCTCGTTGGTCCCCGCGTAGAGGGGGCCGGCCAGCGAGAAGACGTGGTTCTCGGCCCAACTCCCGTGCCCCGGAGCCTCGTCGGCCTCGTCCGACAGCTCCGCGTACGGCCCGAGCAGATCGAGGGCGCACTCGTGCAGGGCGATGTCGTACTGCGACCAGAACACCTTGTTGAGGCTGGACTCGGCGCCGATGGCCCCGCCCGCGGCGAAGCGGGAGGCGCCCGCCCAGGTGAAGAGCTGATAGGCGCGCGCCCCGATGACCGCGTCCGCGACGCGGTCGCGCAGCGCCGTGTCCGCCGGATCGCCCGCCGTGCGCCACAGTTCCACCAGGCGCGCGGCCGAGGCGAGGAAGCGGCCGGGGGAGCGCAGCATCAGGCCGCGCTCGTTGCCGGTCGTCGACATCGCGATGCGCCAGCCCGCCCCTGCCTCGCCGATGACGTCCTGGTCCGGCACGAAGACGCGGTCCAGGAAGAGCTCGGCGAAGGCCGGCTTCCCGTCGAGGCGGCCGATGGGACGGACCGTCACCCCCGGCGCGCGCAGGTCGAACATCAGGTAGGTGAGGCCCTGGTGGGGCCGGGCCGCGTCCGGATCCGTACGGAAGATGCCGAAGGCGCGGTCGGCGAACGCGGCCCGCGAGGACCAGGTCTTCTGGCCCGTGAGCAGCCAGCCCCCGGCCGTGCGCTCGGCCCGTGACCTGAGCGAGGCGAGGTCGGACCCCGCCTCCGGCTCCGACCAGGCCTGTGCCCAGATCGTCGCGCCGCTCGCCATGTCCGGCAGGATCCGCGCCCGCTGCTCGGGCGTGCCGTGGTCGAACAGGGTCGGGGCGAGGAGGTTGATGCCGTTCTGCGAGACGCGGCCGGGGCCGCCCGCCGCGAAGTACTCCTCCTCGAAGACCAGCCACTGGAAGATGTCGGCGCCCCGGCCCCCGAACTCCTCGGGCCACGACACCACCGACCAGCGGTCCGCGTGCAGCCGCGCCTCCCACTCCCGGTGGGCCGCGAAGCCGGCCGCGGTCTCCAGCGAGGGGAGCGGGGCGGCGGGGACGTGGGCGGCGAGCCAGTCGCGCGCCTCGGCCCGCAGGGCCTCCTGGGCGGGGGTGGGATCCAGGTCCATGGGGGCGGCACACCATCCTTCCCTAACAAGTGTTTGGTAGGTTAACGTGGCGCCGTGACGGACAACAAGGCTCAGTACGTGCCGGGCCACGGTCTGCTCGACGGCCGCACCGCCGTCGTCACCGCGGCGGCCGGCGCCGGGATCGGCGGGGCGACCGCCCGCAGGCTCCTCGAAGAGGGCGCCCGGATCGTCATCGGCGACGCCCACGCCCGCCGCCTGGGGGAGACCGAGCAGGCGCTCGCCGCCGAGTTCGGCGCCCACCGCGTCGCCTCACTGCCCTGCGACGTCACCGACGAACACCAGGTCGCCGCCCTCTTCGCGCTCGCCGCACACGAACACGGCGGACTCGACATCGTGGTCAACAACGCGGGTCTCGGCGGGACCTGCTCCCTGGTCGACATGACCGACCAGGCCTGGTCCAAGGTCCTCGACGTCACCCTGAACGGCACCTTCCGCTGCACCCGCGCGGCCCTGCGCGCCTTCAAGGACTCCGGCCGGGGCGGCGTCGTCGTCAACAACGCCTCCGTCGTCGGCTGGCGCGCCCAGGCGGGCCAGGCCCACTACGCCGCCGCCAAGGCGGGCGTCATGGCCCTCACCCGGTGCGCGGCCGTCGAAGCCGCCGAACTCGGCGTCCGGGTCAACGCGGTGGCGCCCAGCCTCGCCATGCACCCGCACCTGGTGAAGGTGACCTCGGCCCGACTCCTCGAAGAGCTCACCGCCCGCGAGGCGTTCGGCCGCCACGCCGAACCCTGGGAGGTCGCCAACGTCATCGTCTTCCTCGCCAGCGGCTACTCCTCGTACCTCACCGGCGAGGTCGTCTCCGTCAGCAGCCAGCACCCCTAGCCGGGACGACACAATGGCCCGGTGCCGACGAACAAGAAGCCCACGAACCAGAAGAAGACGCAGGTGACCGCCGTGCCCGAGCGGCGGCGCGAACTCCTCGCCACGGCGGCCGAGGTGTTCGCCGCCCAGGGCTACAACGCCACCACCGTACGGAAGATCGCCGACCGGGCGGGCCTGCTCGCGGGCAGCCTGTACTACCACTTCGACTCCAAGGAGTCGATGCTCGACGAGATCCTCTCGACGTTCCTGGACGAGCTCTGGGCGGGCTACGACGCCGTGCTCGCCGCCGGACTCGGCCCGCGGGAGACCATCGAGGCCCTGGTCACCGAGTCCTTCCGGGAGATCGACCGGCACCGCGCCGCCGTCGCCATCTACCAGAAGGAGTCCGCGCACCTGGCCGCGCTCCCGCGCTTCCACTACCTCGCCGACTCGCAGCAGAAGTTCGAGAAGGCGTGGCTGGGGACCCTGGAGCGGGGCGTCGCCGCCCGCGCCTTCCGGGCCGACCTCGACATCCGCCTCACCTACCGCTTCGTGCGCGACACGGTGTGGGTGGCCGCGTCCTGGTACCGGCCGGGCGGCCGGCACAGCCCCGAGGAGATCGCCCGCCAGTACCTCTCGATGGTCCTGGACGGCATCGCCCTGCGTACGTAACACACCGATGCGATAGGGGAGTTGGCATGAGCGAGGCCTACATCGTCGAAGCGGTGCGCACCCCGGTGGGGCGGCGCGGCGGAGGGCTCTCGGCGGTGCACCCCGCCGACCTCGGGGCCCATGTGCTGAAGGCGCTGGTCGAGCGCAGCGGCATCGACCCGGCCGCCGTCGAGGACGTCGTCTTCGGCTGCCTGGACACCGTGGGCCCCCAGGCCGGCGACATCGCCCGTACGGCATGGCTGGCGGCCGGCCTGCCCGAAGAGGTGCCCGGCGTCACCGTCGACCGCCAGTGCGGCTCCTCCCAGCAGGCCGTCCACTTCGCCGCCCAGGGCGTGCTGTCGGGCACCCAGGACCTGGTGGTGGCGGGCGGCACCCAGAGCATGTCGATGATCCCGATCGCCTTCGCCTCCCGCCAGGCCGCCGAACCCCTCGGCCTCACCGACGGTCCCTTCCTCGGCAGCGCGGGCTGGCGGGCCCGCTACGGGGACGCGCCGGTCAACCAGTTCCACGGCGCCCAGCTGATCGCCGAGAAGTGGGGCGTGACCCGCCGCGACATGGAGGAGTTCGCCCTGCGCTCGCACCGGCGGGCCGTCCGCGCCATCGACGAGGGCCGCTTCGCCCGGGAGACCGTCGCCCACGGGGAGGTGACGACGGACGAGGGGCCGCGCAGGGACACCACGCTGGAGAAGATGGCCGGGCTCCGGCCCGTCCTGGAGGGCGGCACCATCACCGCGGCCTGCTCCTCCCAGGTCTCCGACGGGGCGGCGGCCCTGCTCATCGCCTCCGAGCGCGCCGTCGCCGAGCACGGCCTGACCCCGCGCGCCCGCGTCCACCACCTCTCGGTCCGGGGCGAGGACCCCGTCCGCATGCTGTCCGCGCCGATCCCCGCCACCGCGTACGCCCTGAAGAAGACCGGTCTGCGGATCGACGACATCGACCTCGTCGAGATCAACGAGGCGTTCGCGCCGGTCGTCCTCGCCTGGCTGAAGGAGACCGGCGCCGACCCGGACCGGGTCAACGTCAACGGCGGCGCCATCGCACTCGGCCATCCGCTGGGCGCGACCGGCGCCAAGCTCATGACGACCCTGCTGCACGAGCTCGAACGCACCGGCGGGCGCTACGGCCTCCAGACGATGTGCGAAGGTGGCGGCCAGGCCAATGTGACGATCATCGAGCGGCTGTAACCGCCGTCACGGTGGCCTCAGCCGCGGCATGCTACTGTGGACGTGTTGCAGTTTTGGTACCCATATACTTTATGTGCGCCTGACGGGAATGCTTCCTCAGGCGCATATTTGTTTTCCGGGTTTCTCCGGATGGGCTCAATGCGGCGACGAGGAATCCGTAAATCCGCGGATTTCCGGAACTGCCCCTGTCTTAGGAGAAATGACATGGCTACTGGCACCGTGAAGTGGTTCAACTCGGAAAAGGGCTTCGGCTTCATCGAGCAGGACGGCGGCGGCCCCGACGTCTTCGCCCACTACTCCAACATCGCCTCCTCCGGCTTCCGTGAGCTCCTTGAGGGCCAGAAGGTCTCCTTCGAGGTCACCCAGGGCCAGAAGGGCCTGCAGGCGGAGAACATCGTTCCCGCCTAATTCGCCGACGAGGCGTATTTTGCAGCCGCGGATTCCGTGGCTCGCGAATTTCGCAGCCGGGGCCCGCACCCTCAGGTGCGGGTCCCGGCTTGTGCTGTCTTGTCCCAGGAAGGCAAATTCCGTATGACGCGCATGACCAGCAAGCGCTCCGGTGCCGGTTCCGGTACCGGCTCCCGTTCCGGTTCCGGTTCCAGCTCCGGCGCCCGCAGGGGCACCGGCAGGCCCGCCGCCAAGTCCGCGAAGTCCGCCAAGGGCCGGACCATGGCGCCGCAGGGCGAGTTCCAGCTGCCGGAGACCCTCACCCCCGCGCTGCCGGCCGTCGAGGCGTTCGCCGACCTGGACATGCCCGCGGCGCTCCTCAAGACGCTCGACGCGCAGGGCGTGACCGAGCCGTTCCCCATCCAGGGCGCCACCCTGCCCAACTCCCTCGCCGGCCGCGACATCCTCGGCCGTGGGCGCACCGGCTCCGGCAAGACCCTCGCCTTCGGCCTCGCCCTGCTCGCCCGCACCGCGGGCCGGCGCGCCGAGCCCAAGGCGCCGCTCGCCATGGTCCTGGTGCCGACGCGTGAACTCGCCCAGCAGGTCACCGACGCGCTCACCCCGTACGCCACGGCCGTGAACCTGCGGCTCACCACCGTCGTCGGCGGCCTGTCCCTGACCAAGCAGGCCAACGCGCTGCGCCGCGGCGCCGAGGTGATGGTCGCCACCCCCGGCCGTCTCAAGGACCTCATAGAACGAGGCGACTGCTCCCTGGAGAACGTCGCCGTCACGGTCCTCGACGAGGCCGACCAGATGGCCGACATGGGCTTCATGCCGCAGGTCACCGCGCTGCTCAAGCAGGTCGAGCCGGACGGCCAGCGGATGCTGTTCTCCGCGACCCTGGACGCCAACATCGACCGCCTGGTCCGGATGTTCCTCACCGACCCGGTGGTGCACTCCGTCGACCCGTCGGCGGGCGCGGTCACCACGATGGAACACCACGTCCTGTACGTGATGGACGAGACCGACAAGAAGGCCGTCACCACGCGGATCGCGGCCCGCGACGGTCGCGTGATCATGTTCCTGGACACCAAGCGTTCCGTCGACCGGCTGGTCAAGCGACTCCTCGCGAGCGGGGTACGGGCGGCCGGCCTGCACGGCGGACGCTCCCAGCCGCAGCGCAACCGCACGCTCGACCAGTTCAAGAACGGGCAGGTCACGGCGCTGGTCGCCACCAATGTCGCGGCGCGCGGCATCCACGTCGACGACCTCGACCTCGTCGTCAACGTCGACCCGCCGACGGACCACAAGGACTACCTCCACCGCGGTGGGCGCACCGCCCGGGCGGGCGAGTCGGGCAGCGTTGTCACGCTCGTCCTGCCGGACGAGAAGCGCGAGATGACCAAGCTGATGTCGTTCGCGGGGATCCGTCCGCGCATGGCCGAGATCAAGTCCAGCTCCGAGGAGCTGGTCCGCGTGACCGGTGCGCGCGAGCCGTCCGGGGTTCCCGTGGTCATCGAACTCCCGCCCCAGCCGGAACCGAAGCGGGCCCCCTCGGGGAGCACCCGCACCCGCTCCCGCCGGGGCGGTGCGCCCCGGGCGCAGGGGGGTTCGGGTGGTGGTTCGGGTGCCCGGGCTCAGGGTGGTTCGGCTGCTCGGGCGCAGGGTGGTTCGGGTGGCCGTGCGCAGGGTGGTTCGGCTGCTCGGGCGCAGGGCGGTTCGGGTGCCCGGGCGCAGGGTGGTTCGTCGGCCCGTGCTCAGGGGGCCGGGTCCCGTGTGCAGGGTGGTTCGGGTGGTCGCAGCCAGGGGGGCCGTGGACAAGGTGGGGCTGCCGGGCGGGCGGCTCGGGGTGGCCGGGGCTGATTTGCGCCCTACCCGGGGCTCGGCCCTGGGGGGCTTGGGGCCGGCCCCCGGGGGGTTTGCCCACCCGCCCGCCCGTGCGGCGGGTTGTATCGGCTGGGCCCCTGGGGCTGCGCCCCAGACCCGCTGAGGGGCTCCGCCCCTCGGACCCCGGCGGGTTTGCCCACCCGCCCGCCCGTGCAGCGGGTTGGATAGGCCCGGGCCCTGGGGCTGCGCCCCAGACCCGCTGAGGGGCTCCGCCCCTCGGACCCCGGGGGGTTTGCCCACCCGCCCGCCCGTGCAGCGGGTTGGAAGGTGCCGGGCCCTGGGGCTGCGCCCCAGACCCGCTGAGGGGCTCCGCCCCTCGGACCCCGGGGGGTTTGCCCACCCGCCCGCCCGTGCAGCGGGCTGGAAGGGTTCGGCCCCTGGGGCTGCGCCCCAGACCCGCTGAGGGGCTCCGCCCCTCGGACCCCGGCGGGGGCTGCGCCCCCTGCACCCCC
>NZ_JBIDBD010000033.1:0-64316 GCF_043202815.1 Streptomyces sp. NPDC048111 | reverse complement strand
GCTCGTCCTCAATCGCCGGACGGGCTGAGGATGCGCATGCTGGCCCGCACCGGTCCTGCCAGGGGCGCGGGGAACTGCGCGAGAAGCGACCACGGTCCGCACACGACCGAGGGTTTAGGGGCGCGGGGAACTGCGCGACCAGCCACGCACGGTGCCGGCCCGGCAGCGGGTTCAGGGGCGCGGGGAACTGCGCAAAGGACCCGGCGCGGCCCGCCCCCTCGGGCAACCCGCACCCCAGGCAACCGCGCCCCCGCGCCCTACCCGTCCAGCATGGACAACGTCGCATTGGACGGGAAGCTCGTGGTCAGGGAGGCCGCGACGGACTCCGCGTCGCGCAGTGCCCGTACCGCGTTGGACCACGTCAGCTTCGCCAGGTCCGCCGAGGACCAGCCGCGCGAGAGCAGCTCGGCCACCAGGTTCGGGTAGCCGGAGACGTCGTCCAGGCCGGCGGGCGTGAAGGCGGTGCCGTCGAAGTCGCCGCCGATGCCGATGTGGTCGACCCCGGCCACCTCCCGCATGTGGTCCAGATGGTCCGCCACCGTCGCGGCCGTGGCGATCGGCCGCGGATTCGCCGCCTCGAACGCCTCGTGGAGCTTCATCGCCTCCGGCGAGGTGTCCAGGTGGTGGAGCCCGTGCGCCCGCAGGTTCTCGTCCGCCGCCTGCGTCCACGCCACCGCCGCCGGCAGGATGAACTTCGGTACGAAGGTGGCCATGGCCACGCCCCCGTTGCCGGGCAGCTGGGCCAGCACGTCGTCGGGGATGTTGCGCGGGTGGTCGCAGATCGCCCGGGCGGAGGAGTGGGAGAAGATCACGGGCGCCGACGACGTCGACAGCGCGTCGCGCATCGTCGTCGCCGCCACGTGCGAGAGGTCCACCAGCATGCCGAGGCGGTTCATCTCGCGGACGACCTCTCGGCCGAAGGGCGAGAGCCCGCCGACGCGGGGCTCGTCCGTCGCCGAGTCCGCCCACGCGAGGTTGTCGTTGTGGGTCAGCGTCATGTAGCGCACGCCGAGCGCGTACAGGGCGCGCAGCGTGGCGAGGGAGTTGTTGATCGAGTGGCCGCCCTCGGCGCCCTTGAGGGAGGCGATGCGGCCCTCGGCGCGGGCCTTCTCCATGTCGTCCGCGGTGAGCGCGGGCGCCAGGTCGCCGGGGTGGCGGGCCAGCATCTGGTCGACGCAGTCGATCTGCTCCAGGGTCGCGCTGACCGCCTCGTCACCCGCGAGGTCGGTGCGTACGTACACCGACCAGAACTGCGCCCCGACCCCGCCGAGCCGCAGCCGGCCGAGGTCGGTGTGGGTGCGGCCGGTGAGGTCGGTCGCGATGTCGCAGCGCTCCAGGTCGTAGCGGACCTTCTCGCGCAGCGCCCAGGGGAGGTCGTTGTGGCCGTCGACCACGGGGTGGCGGGCGAGCAGGGCGCGGGCTTCTTCGAGGTGGCTCATGGGAGTCACTTTCCGAATCCGAAGGCGCCCGAACCCTCGACCTTGGTGCGCAGCCGCTTGCCCTTCTCGGTGGCCTGGTCGTTCAGCTCCTGCTGGAACTCCCGCATGCGGGTGAGGAGTTCGGCGTCCTGGGTGGCGAGGATGCGGGCCGCGAGCAGACCCGCGTTGCGCGCCCCGCCGACCGAGACGGTGGCGACCGGCACGCCCGCGGGCATCTGCACGATGGACAGCAGCGAGTCCATGCCGTCCAGGTACTTCAGGGGCACGGGCACGCCGATCACCGGGAGCGGGGTCACCGAGGCGAGCATGCCCGGCAGGTGGGCCGCGCCGCCGGCGCCCGCGATGATCGCCTTGAGGCCGCGGCCCGCGGCCTCCTCGCCGTACGCGATCATCTCGCGCGGCATGCGGTGCGCGGAGACGACGTCGACCTCATAGCGGATCTCGAACTCGTCGAGCGCCTTGGCGGCGGCCTCCATGACCGGCCAGTCGGAGTCCGAACCCATGACGATGCCGACGACGGGACCGTTGACAGGAGTGGCGCTCATTCGGTGATCGTTCCTCTGAGGTAGTCGGCCGCGTGGCGGGCCCGCTCGCGGACCTCCGCGAGGTCGTCGCCGTACGTGTTGACGTGGCCCACCTTGCGGCCGGGCTTCACTTCCTTGCCGTACATGTGGATCTTGAGCTGCGGGTCCCGGGCCATGCAGTGCAGGTACGCGTAGTACATGTCGGGGTAGTCGCCGCCGAGCACGTTGCACATCACGGTCCACTTCGACCGAGGGCGCGGGTCGCCCAGGGGCAGGTCGAGGACGGCGCGGACGTGGTTGGCGAACTGCGAGGTGATCGCGCCGTCCTGGGTCCAGTGGCCGGAGTTGTGCGGGCGCATCGCCAGCTCGTTGACGAGGACGCGCCCGTCGCGGGTCTCGAAGAGTTCGACCGCGAGGTGGCCGACGACGCCGAGCTCCTCGGCGATGCGCAGGGCGAGCTGCTGGGCCTCGCCCGCCAGCTCGTCGTCCAGGTCGGGCGCGGGGGCGATCACGGTGTCGCACACGCCGTCCACCTGGATCGACTCGACGACGGGGTAGGCCACCGCCTGGCCGTGCGGGGAGCGCACGACATTGGCCGCGAGCTCCCGCACGAAGTCGACCTTCTCCTCGGCGAGCACGTCGACGCCCGCCTTGAAGGCGTCGGCCGCGTCCGCCTCGGAGCGTACGAACCACACGCCCTTGCCGTCGTAGCCGCCCACCACCGTCTTGAGGATGACGGGGTAGCCGTCGCCCTCCTCGGCGAACCGCGACACGTCGGCCGGGTCGGCCACGATGCGGTGACGGGGGCAGGGCGCGCCGATCGTGCTGAGGCGGGCGCGCATCACCCCCTTGTCGTGGGCGTGCACCAACGCGTCGGGCCCCGGCCGGACGACGACGCCGTCCGCTTCCAGGGCCCGCAGATGCTCGGTGGGCACGTGCTCGTGATCGAAGGTGATCACGTCACAGCCGCGCGCGAAGTCACGCAGCGTGTCCAGGTCGCGATAGTCGCCGACGACGACCTCGCTCACCACCTGGGCCGCCGAGTCCTGCGGGGTGTCACTGAGGAGCTTGAATCTGATGCCGAGGGGGATGCCCGCCTCGTGGGTCATGCGGGCGAGCTGACCGCCGCCGACCATGCCGACTACCGGGAACGTCACGCCCCCAGGGTATCCGCCGCCCCGGCGGGCCTTCCATGGGCCGGTTCCCGGGGCCGGAACGCGGGTACCCACGGGCATCGCGCCAGGGGGGTGGTTAGCATGGGCGGGTTGACTGGCACGACAAGCACACCGACAGGCACACCGACTCCGACAGGGCTGGCGATCACCATGAGTGCACAGGGCGCATCGCCGTCGCGGCTGCGACTGCTCGTACGCGAGGTCGCCAAGTTCGGCGCCGTGGGCGGTCTCGGGGTGCTCGTGAACATGGGCGCCTTCAACCTGCTGCGGCACTCCACGGAGCTCCAGGTGGTGCGGGCCAGCCTGCTGGCGACCGCCATCGCGATCACGTTCAACTACCTGGGGTTCCGCTACTTCACCTACCGCGACCGCGAGAAGAGCGGCCGGGCCCGTGAGCTGACCCTGTTCCTGCTGTTCAGCGTGGTCGGCGCGGTGATCGAGAACGGCATCCTGTACGCGGCGACGTACGGCTTCGGCTGGAACAGCCCGTGGCAGAACAACTTCTTCAAGTTCCTCGGCATCGGGCTCGGCACCCTGTTCCGGTTCTGGTCCTACCGCACCTGGGTCTTCCGCGCCCTCCCGGCCCGGGAGGCAGTACAGACGGCGGAATCGTTTCTCGACGACCCCCGCCCCGCCGTCCCCGCCAAGCGCTGACGTCGAGCGTTGACGCCGAGCGCTGACCCCGAGGGCCGCGGCCCCGGGCGCCGGCCCGGGCGCAGGCCCCGGCCCGTCCCGGCCCTGCTCAGCGGATCGTCGTCGTGGACTCCGGGTCCCGGCGCCCGCGGGCCTCGCGGCTGAGGAACAGCGCGAACACGGCCGGCTGCTGCTGGAGCATCTCCAGGCGGCCCCCGTCCGCCTCCGCGAGGTCACGGGCGACCGCGAGGCCGATGCCCGTGGAGTTGCGTCCGCTGATGGTCCGCTCGAAGATCCGGGCGCCGAGGTCGGGCGGCACGCCCGGGCCCTCGTCGGTGACCTCCACGACGGCCTGGTTGCCGGTGACGCGGGTGCGGACCGCGACCGTGCCGCCGCCGTGCATCAGCGAGTTCTCGATCAGCGCGGCCAGCACCTGGGCGACCGCGCCCGGCGTGCCGACCGCCTTCAGACCGGACTTGCCGGAGCGCACGATCGCGCGGCCGGCGCTGCGGTAGGCCGGGCGCCACTCCTCCAGCTGCTGCTTGACCACCTCGTCCAGCGAGAAGACCACGGCCGAACCGGTGCGCGGATCACGGCTGTTGGTGAGGAGGCGCTCCACCACGTCGGTGAGCCGCTCCACCTGCGTGAGCGCGATCGTGGCCTCCTCCTTGACCGTGTCGAGGTCGTCGGTGAGGGCGATCTCCTCCAGCCGCATGGACAGCGCGGTCAGCGGTGTGCGCAGCTGGTGCGAGGCGTCCGCGGCGAGCCGCCGCTCGGCGGTCAGCATCCGCCCGATGCGGTCGGCCGACGAGTCGAGCACATCGGCGACCCGGTCGAGCTCGGGCACCCCGTACCTCTTGTGCCGCGGGCGCGGGTCGCCCGAGCCGAGGCGCTCGGCGGTCTCGGCGAGGTCGGTGAGCGGGGAGGCCAGCTTGTTGGCCTGGCGTACGGCGAGGAGCACCGCGGACACGATGGCGAGCAGGGCCACCGCGCCGATGATGAGCAGGGTGCGCCCGACCTCCTTGGTGACCGTCGAGCGGGGCTCCTCGACCAGGACGGACTCGCCGCGCTCGCCCACGGCGGTGCCCTTGATGACGGTGCCCTCGGGCTTCTGCCCGATCTGGATCACCGGGCGGCCCGGGATGGAGATCCGGGCGTACCGCTTGGGGTCGATCTGCTCGTTCAGGACCTGCGCGTTGATCGTCTCGTTCGCCAGGGTGCGGCTGTCGACGACGGAGACCAGCCGCAGCGCCTCGGAGTCGACGCTCTCCTGGGCGCTGCTGCTGATGGTGCGGGTCTCGACGATGACGAGCGAGACGCCGAAGACCGCGATCACCACGAGGACGACGGCGAGTGTGGAGTTGATCAGCCGGCGGCGCATCTGTCCCGGTGCTCTAGCTCTTCTCGAAGCGGAAGCCGACTCCGCGGACGGTGGCGATGTAGCGCGGGTTGGCCGCGTCGTCGCCGAGCTTCTTGCGCAGCCACGAGATGTGCATGTCGAGCGTCTTGGTGGAGGACCACCAGGTGGTGTCCCACACCTCGCGCATCAGCTGGTCACGCGTCACGACCCGGCCCGCGTCGCGCACCAGGACGCGCAGCAGGTCGAACTCCTTGGCGGTCAGCTGGAGCTCCTCGTCGCCCATCCAGGCGCGGTGCGACTCGACGTCGATCCGCACGCCGTGGGTGGCGGGCTGGGGCGCCGGCTCGGTGGCGCCGCGGCGCAGCAGCGCCCGGACCCGCGCGAGGAGTTCGGCCAGCCGGAAGGGCTTGGTCACGTAGTCGTCGGCGCCGGCGTCCAGGCCGACCACGGTGTCCACCTCGTCGGCGCGGGCGGTGAGCACGAGGATGGGGACGGTGTGTCCCTCGGAGCGCAGCCTCCGGGCGACTTCGAGGCCGTCCATGCCGGGAAGCCCCAGGTCGAGCACGACCAGGTCGGCGCCCCCCTGCAGTCCGGCGTCGAGGGCGGTCGGGCCGTCCTCGCGCACCTCGACCTCGTAACCCTCCCTGCGCAGGGCGCGGGCCAGTGGCTCCGAGATGGACGCGTCGTCCTCGGCGAGCAGTACACGGGTCATGGGGGTGATGGTAGTCCGCGGCGGCGACAATGCGTCAGGTGATCCACCCACCCTGCGGGTCTATGGAGCGATCTTGTTTGACACCTTCGAATCAGGGTCATTGGTTCCAGGGATGCCTGTGATCCATCTCTCAAGTCCTTCCATATGCCGCACTGTGGTGACGTATGGTGTCCCGACGCCTATAGCACTACTCAAGGACCTTTGGCCTGCTTGGCGCGCCAAGGGTCTCTTTTCTGCACAGGATTGGCTTTGCCAGTCTTGACGTTCGGTGAATGACCTACGGGCCGGGCCCCAGCGCGAAGAAGCGCACGGGGTGTGGATCCCGGTGTGGTCTGTCCTTCCCGCGCTCCCCCACGGAGCCGGACCCCAAAGGCGTTGGGGGGACAGCCCCCATGCCGGTGCCGGCCCTCCCCCACCGGGCGCGACTCAACGCTCACGAAGCGCGCGTCCCGAGCAAGCAAGGATCGACCATGGCGTCCAGCCTGACGAAGGACTCCGCCAGTACCCCTGGCACCGAGAAGACCTTCTTCGGCCACCCCCGCGGCCTGGCCACTCTCTTCATGACCGAGATGTGGGAGCGCTTCTCCTACTACGGCATGCGTGCGCTTCTCATCTACTACCTGGTCTCGGGCGGCGCCGACGCCGCCACGGGCAGCCAGGGCGGCGGCCTGGCCATGACCACCGCGACGGCGACGGCGATCTACTCCGTCTACGTCTCGATGGTCTACCTGATGGCGATGCCGGGCGGATGGTTCGGCGACCGCGTCTGGGGCGCCCGCAAGACGGTCGCCATCGCCGGTTTCGTGATCATGGCGGGTCACGCCTCGCTCGCGATCCCCGGCCAGGCGATGTTCTTCGTCGGCCTGATCCTGGTCGCGGTCGGCTCCGGTCTCCTCAAGGCCAACATCTCCACGATGGTCGGCCACCTGTACGACGGCCCCGAGGACCCGCGCCGCGACGGCGGCTTCACGCTGTTCTACGTCGGCATCAACCTCGGCGCCTTCGTGGCCCCGTTCGTGGTCGGCACGATCGGCAAGGAGCACAACTGGCACCTGGGCTTCGCGCTCGCCGCGGTCGGCATGGGCCTGGGTCTGACCCAGTTCCTCGTCGGCACGCGCAACCTGAGCGAGAAGAGCAGCGTCGTTCCGAACCCGCTGAGCGCGCAGGAGCGCAAGGGCATCCTCGTCAAGGTCGTCCTCGCCACCCTGGCCGTGGCGGTCTTCTACGGCGCCGTCGTGGCCCTCGGCGCGTACACGCTGAACTGGGCGCTGGTCCCGCTGACGCTGGCCGGTCTGCTCATCCCGGTCGCCGTCCTGACGCGCATCAAGCGCGACAAGGAGCTGTCGGCCACCGAGCAGACGAAGATGAGCGCCTACATCTGGTTCTTCATCGCTGCCGCCGTCTTCTGGATGATCTACGACCAGGGCGGCTCCACGCTGTCGCTGTTCGCGGACGACAAGACCGCCGACTCCGTGTTCGGCCTCGGCTTCTCGGCCACCTGGTACCAGTCGCTGAACCCGCTGTTCGTGATGGCGCTCGCGCCGGTCTTCGCGTGGCTGTGGCTCTGGCTGGCCCGCAAGAACCAGGAGCCCAACACCATCGTGAAGTTCGCGATGGGCCTGGTCCTGGTCGGTGCGTCGTTCTTCGTCTTCATCGTCCCGATGAACATGGCGGGCGACGGCACCAAGGTCAGCCCGATGTGGCTGGTGTCGATCTACATGATCCAGACGATCGGCGAGCTGTGCCTGTCCCCGGTCGGCCTCTCGGTCACCACGAAGATGGCGCCGCAGAAGTACGCCTCGCAGATGATGGGCATCTGGTTCCTCGCGGTCACCGCGGGTGACTGTGTCACGGGCCTGCTGTCCCTGGGCGGTGTCAGCCTGAACGGCGTCGGGGTCATCGGCCTCGAAGCGGCCGCGGCCGTCGTCGCGGGTCTGGCGGTCTACATGTACCGCAGCAAGGTCAAGGTGATGATGGGCAGCGTCCACTGACGCAACCCCCGCACCGCAAGGGCCGCCGCACCGGGAGGTGCGGCGGCCCCTTCGCTTTCCGGGGCGGGTCTCAGCGCGTGCCGCGCAACCGCCGCCACGGGGTGAACGTGAAGACCGCGCCGCCGAGCAGCAGCACCGTGCCCGCGACCAGGCCGAGGGCGCGCAGGGCGCCGTTGTCGCTCGCACCGGTCTGGGCGAGGCCGCCCGAGGACGAGGTGCCCGCCGAGCCGGACGTGCCCGCGGAACCGGACGTGCCCGCCGTGCCGGTGCCGCCCGCGGCGCCGCCCGGCTGGGCCGCGGTGTCCAGTTCCAGGGAGACCGGGGCCGCACCCGAGACCTTGCACGGGATGTGGATCGGGGAGCCGCCCAGGGTGACGTCGATGGACAGGTCGCCCGGACTGAGCGTGGACTTGCCGGAGGCGCCCGGCTTGTAGGTGCCCGTCATGTCGGTCAGGCTGACCGGCGCCCCCGACTTGATCGGGTCGGGGTTGGCCGGGCCCGTGACGGTCACCGAGCCCTTGTCCGCACCGCCGACGACGACCTGCATGGACGGCTTGAGCGCGCCCGCCGGGAGGTCGGCCGGGCTGTTCATGACGCCCTTGGCCATGGTGACGGTGAGGGCGTAACTCCCGCCGCTCTTCTTGGCGTTGATGGTCGCCTTGCCCTGGATGTTCGCCGGACCGGGCGGGGTGCAGGCGAAGGTGACGGCGACCTCCTTGCCGGGGAAGTCGCTCTGGCCGCCGCTGCCGCCGGTGGTGGCGCCGGAGCTGCCGCCGGAGGTGGTGGCCCCCGTCGTACCGCCCGAGGCCGTCGTGCCGCCGGAGGTGGTCGCGCCGGTGGTGCCGCCGGACGTGGTCGCCCCCGTCGTGCCGGACGTCGTCGCGCCGGTGGTGCCGGAGGTCGTGGCGCCCGTCGTGCCGCCCGACGTGGTACCGCCCGACGTCGTGCCTCCGCTCGTCGTTCCGCCGGAGGCACCCCCCGCGTCCGTCACCTTGATCGTCGCGCCGGCCCCGACCGCCTCCTTCGGCGAGCACTTGGTGTCGGTCGACATGATCTGGTTGACGTTGATGTTGTACGCGCCGGGCGTCAGGGTGACGTCGCCCGCTTTGGTGAGCTTCAGCTTGGCCGTCATGTCCGAGAGGACCATCGGGCTGTTCTTGGGGATCGGCGGGTTCGTGCGCGGCCCCTTCATCGCGAGGTCGGCGCTCTGCGCGCCCGCCGCCTTGAGGGTGCCCGTGGGCTGGACGACGTCCTTGTTGAGGTCGAGGACGTTCGGGTTGTTCGACGCGGCCTGGGTGAACTTCCAGACGACGTCCACCTCGTCGCCGACCTTGGCCGTGGCGGGCGCGGTGATCTGCACCTTCGTCGTGCCCTCGACCGGCGGCAGACCGGAGATGGACGGCGGTATGCACTCGGTGGCGTACGAGACTTCGGCTGCCTGTGCGGGACCTGCGGCCAGCATGATCCCCGCGCCGCCGAGCATCAGCGCGAGACCGGCCGCGCTCATCCTCCGTTGCGTGGTCACGTAGTTCCCTTCGTCGTGAACGTCATGGACGGTTGGGGTGGTTCTCGGACGGTGCGGAGTCGGGGGTGAACCACGGCAGCGCGGCCGTGGTCGGGTGCGCGGCGCCGGGCTCGTGCCGGGCCGGTTCGGCGGGCGCCGCCGCCGTGGGGTCCGGAGCGCGCCCGGTCCTCGGCAGCCGGGCGGTCACGTCGGACAGCCGCACGCCGCGGTGGCGGGGCGCTCGGGGCCGGCCCGGGATCCGCGGGCGCACCCGGTCGACGACGGCCATGCCGATGCGGAAGAGCGCGGCGGGCACCACCAGGCAGAGCAGGATCCAGAAGAGGGTGACGCCCCAGGGGCGGTCCACCCCCCACGGCTCGGTGGCGAGCAGCTTCTTGGCGTACTGGAGCGAGACCTGGTAGTCGCCGTGGGCGCCGGCCGACAGCTCGAAATCGAGCTTGACCTCGGCCTTCTGGCCGGGCGCGATGGTGCCCTTCCACTGCCGGTCCTCCCACTGCGGCGCGAACACGCCGTGGGCGGTGCCGAGTTGGAAGACGGGATCCTTGACGGGCGACGTGCCGAGGTTGCCGACGGTGAAGACCAGGGTGCGGGCGGGCGGCGCGCCGAACCAGGTCAGCAGGGAGCTGCTGCCGTCCAGACGCGGCTCGGTGAGCACCGCGAGCCGCCCCTCTCCGGAGACCGGCAGCGGCGCCACCGGGTGACCGGTGATCCTCAACTCGGTGTCCACGACGGCCTGTTCACCCTGCACGGTGGCCACATGGACCACGCAGGGGCAGGGTTTCGGCGGTGCGGCGGCCGGCAGCACCTTGCTGAAGGCTCCGCCGCCGTCCGTGGTGACGGCCTGGCCGTCGGCGTTGGCGCAGGAGTTGGTGCCGCCGGTGACGCCGAGCTCGGGCGTGGACTGCCCGCACACCAGGAGCATGAGCAGCGCCCCCGGCCGCCAGCCCTTGCCGGTGACCGTGAGATCGGCCCCCTTGGCGGCCTCCGCCCGGGACAGCGTGACGCCGGGCGCGGGCTTCTCGGGCGCCGCCCAGGAAGGCCCGGCGGCGGGCACGGCCAGCACGGCCAGCACCGCGGACAGCAGCAGGGCGAGGGCGGCGCCCCTGGGGCGTGGCTTCACTGAACGGCTCCTGTCTGCGCCAACTCGGGCTCTGGTACGGCCGGTTCGTCCGCTGCGGCAGCACGGCCGCGCCGGCGCCGCGCGGTCCACCCGGGCCCGGACCCCCGGCCGCGCCGGCGCCGGACGATGTGCAGGGCGCCCGCCGCCGCGCCGAGCAGCACCGGAGCGGCTGTGGCGACCGCGCCCCGGGAGACGAAGACGGCGTCGGCCCGGGCCGTCGCGCGGGCGCCGCCGCCGGCGGTCACATCGAGGCGGACGGCGACCCGGTCGAGGGCGGGCGGGTGCGCCCAGGGCTCGCTCAGCTCGACGCGCTGTCCGGGCAGCAGCTCGACGGGCAGCGCCTTGGCGGGCCGGTCCAGGGCGCGCCCGAACACCCCGTCGGCGTGCAGCGCCAGGCGCGGGGCCAGGGTGGTGCTGCCGCGGTTGACCAGGGCGTAGCGGATCAGACCGCGCGCGGTGTCGACGCGTACGGCCTCGACGGTCAGGGCGCTCAACGCGGGCCCGGAGACCCGGAGTTGGACGCGGGTCGCCTGCGTGCGGCCGGCCGCGGTGGCGACGAGGGCGGCCGGATGGTCGCCCGGCCCGGCGCCGGGAGGCACGGTGACGGCGAACGGCACGTCGGCGCGGGTGTGCGGCGGGATCCGCACCTCGGACGCGGCCAGGGCGATCCAGGGGTCGGGGCTGTCGTCCGCCGCGATGTTCCCGTCGGCGGCGTTGCGGGCGGCGGCGGCGCGCAGGGTCAGGGTGAGGGGGGCGTCGGAGGGGTTGCTCAGCGCCAGGGTGTCCTGGAGGACCGCGCCGGGTGCGCCCTCCAGATAGAAACAGGGCCGCGCGCCGGCGCTCCCGGAGCCGGATGCGGGCGCGGCGGTCCACTCCCCGCCCCGGGCCGGTGCGGCCTGCGCGGCGGGCGCCGGGAGCGCGCACAGCAGCAGGACCAGGGCCGGCAGGGCCAGGCGGATCGGACGCATCGGCGGCTCCTCGGGTGCGGGGCGGTGCCCCGCGGCGGGCGGTACGGGCGGGAGGGGTCAGGCCCGCCGACCGCGGCGGGTCAGCCAGAGCACTCCGGCCGCGCCGACCAGGACGACGGTGGCGCCGAGCGTGCCGAGGGCGACCGCGGAGTCGAGGGGCCCGGTCTTGGGCAGCGCCGCCGGGGCGCCGCCGCTCGTACTGCCCCCGCTCGTACTGCCGCCGCTCGTGGTGCCCCCGCCGCCCGCCGCGGTGACGTCCAGTTCGAGGGAGGGCCGGGGGCTGTTGCTCGCGGTGCAGGTGGTCACGGTGCCCAGCGCCTTGATGGTGAGGACGCCCGCGGTGAGCGTGACCTTGCCGCTGCCCTTCGGTACGTAGGTGCCCGACAAGTCACTGATCTTGATGGGGGAGTTGGCGGGGATCTCCGCGGTGTTGGCGGGGCCCTTGACCGCGATGGTGCCCTTGTCGGCGCCGCCGAGGTCGATCAGCGCGCTGGGGTTCATCGCGCCCGCGCCGAGCGCGACCGGGCTGGAGGAGACGCCCTTCTGGAAGGTCATCGTCACCTGGTACGAACTGCCGGTCTTGACCGCCTTGATGTCGATGGGCGAGACGGCGCTCTTCGCCCCGATCGGCGTCTTGCAGTCGTAGTTGACGTCCACGACGGACGCCTGGGCCGCGGGCGCGGTGATCAGCACCACCGAGCCCGCCACCGCCGTCGCCAGCGCGAGGGCTGTCCTCTTCCGGTACGACACCTCAAGTTCCCCTTATGGCCGGTCGGTCCGAGGCCCGCCGCATTACTGACGGCGCATCAGATTGGGCGCTCAAGGTACGCCGGGGACCTTGCGGAGGGAAGACAAGGGACGGGGCCGGATCAGGGTCCGGACATGCCGACGGACCGGCGGAGGAAACCGCCGGTCACCGTAAGGGGTGGTGCCGTCGCGTCGCGGGCCGGGGCCCGCCGATCACCGAACCGGAGTTACGCGGGTGCCGCGAGTTCCGCCCACACCGTCTTGCCGGGCGCCCCGGGCGTGCGCACCACGCCCCAGTCCAGACAGAGCCGCTGCACGATGAACATGCCGTGACCCCCGGGCCGTCCCGCGCGGTGCGGGGTGCGCGGCGCGGGCTGGCCCGAGCCCAGGTCGCTGACCTCGAGACGCAGCACCTTCGCGGTGCGCGAGACGCGCAGCCCTTCGGGGCCCTCGGCGTGCAGGCAGGCGTTGGTGACCAGCTCGGAGACGACGAGCAGCACGTCTTCGCAGGCGGCCCGGCCCTCCGCGGTGGCCGCCGGGAGCCAGCCCCAGTCGTAGAGGGCCTGCCGGGCGAAATCGCGGGCCATCGGGACGATGCCGCTCGCCCCGGTGAGCGCGAGAACGCGCGCGGACACGACGGCGTCCGCGCCGTCGTTTTCGGACGGCACGTCGCCCGGCCCGGCGCCTTGGGACTCGGGCCCGCGGTCGCCCGGAGCCTGCTCCCGGGTGGTGCTCATCAGCGCTTCACCTCACCGATTCGCCAATGTCTTCAGTCTGCTCTCCTGCCCGAACGAATCGGTGTCAGTCACACAGAGCCGTATCCAGCGAATCATGCACAGTGAAGACCGCCTCCGCCCCCGTGATCTCGAATACCCGCGCCACCACCGGCTGCATGGCCACCAGGTGCACCCCGCCGCCCAGCTCCTCCGCCTTGAGGCGGGCGCCGAGCAGCACGTTCAGTCCGGTGGAGTCGCAGAACTCCAGCTGTGAGCAGTCGACGACGAGCCGGGTGCGTCCCTGACCGAGGGCCTCTTCCAGGGGTTCCCTGAGCAGATCCGCCGTGTGGTGATCAAGCTCACCCGCCGGAGTCAGAACCTCGCTGGAGCCCACGGTGCGGACTCCGACCCGGAGCCGGCCCCGATTCGTGCTGCCGACCGTGCCGCGGTCCATGCCGTCCCTCTTCGCCGATTCGTCGTAACTTCCCAAGAACACTACGCCTTCCCTACGTCTTCTGGAAGCCGAACATCACGCCAAAGCGGACATGTACGGACAAAGAAGCCTTGCGAGAGCCTACTTAAAGCGGGTAGGGGTAGGAGAGACAGCTATTCAACACGACCGGCCACGGAGGCGCCGCACACCGCGGACAACACGTATGGGCATCGGCAGCCATATGCCGAGAACGATGGAGGAGACCCATGTCACCCCGGCTCGACGAATCGTATGCGGATACGTCGATCACGCAGGAACCGCAGGACATCCGCCCCCCACACGCACGATCGCAGGAAACCGAGGGACTTGAGGGACTTCCCGAGATCCCGCCCTTCGCCGAGGTCGGCCCGGTCGACGCACGCGCTCTGTCCAAGACGCTCTTCGCCCGTCTCGACGCGCTCGAAGAGGGCACGCACGAGCACGCCTACGTGCGCAACACCCTGGTCGAACTGAACCTCGCCCTGGTCAAGTTCGCCGCATCGCGCTTCCGCTCCCGCAGCGAGCCGATGGAGGACATCATCCAGGTCGGCACGATCGGCCTGATCAAGGCCATCGACCGCTTCGAGTACGACCGCGGGGTGGAGTTCCCCACCTTCGCGATGCCGACCATCGTCGGCGAGATCAAGCGCTTCTTCCGCGACACCTCCTGGTCGGTGCGGGTGCCGCGCAGACTCCAGGAACTCCGCCTGGACCTCGCCAAGGCGGGCGACGAACTCGCCCAGCAGCTGGACCGCTCGGCCACGGTGGGCGAGCTCGCCGAACGCCTCGGCATCACCAAGGAAGAAGTCGTCGAAGGGATGGCGGCGAGCAACGCGTACACCGCCAGCTCGCTCGACGCCCAGCCCGAGGAGGACGACTCCGAGGGCGCGCTCGGCGACCGCATCGGCTACGAGGACCACGACCTCGAAGGCGTCGAGTACATCGAGTCGCTGAAGCCCCTGATCGCCGGACTCCCCGCGCGCGACCGGAAGATCCTCTCGCTGCGCTTCGTCGCCAACATGACGCAGTCCGAGATCGGCGAGGAGCTCGGCATCTCCCAGATGCACGTCTCCCGGCTGCTCTCGCGCACCCTGCGCAAGCTCCGCAAGGGGCTGACGCTCGACGAGTGAACACCGCCGTCCGCCGGGGCCCGTACCGTCAAGGTGCGGGCCCCGGCGCGTTGTTGACGAAGCGGTGCGCACTGGGTCACATTGACTGCTGGGGATGCGGGGGGTCTGGGGGGACTTCATGGCGTACGGACGGCTCGAAGCGGCGATGCGCGAACGGCTGGGGCGTGAGTGCCTCTATGTGCCGTCCTGCCGCCTCGGTCTGTACGTCGCGCTCCGGCACTGGTGCCCGCCGGGCGGCCGGGTGCTGATGTCGCCGGTCAACGACGACGTGATCTTCTTCGTGGTGCTGGCGGCCGGGCTGAGGCCCGTCCAGGCGCCGCTCGACCCCCGCGACGGCTCGATCGACCCGGCCGCCGTCCCCGCGGCGCTCTGGCCCACGCTGTCCGCCGTGCTCACCACCAATCTGTACGGCAACCCCGACCCGGCGCCCGAACTGGCCTCCCGCTGCGCCCTGTTGGGCATCCCGCTCATCGAGGACGCGGCCCACGCGATCGGCAGCGAGGTGGGCGGGCGCAAGGTCGGCACCTTCGGGCAGGCCTCCGTCTTCAGCCTCTCCAAGCACACCGCCGCCAAGGCCGGCGGCTTCCTCACCGTCGCCGACCCGGGTCTGCGCGAGGCGCTCGCCAAGGCCCGCGACGCGCTCCTCGCCCCCCGCGCCCCGGGCGCCGAACTCGCCTACTGGGCACGGCCGTACGCCGAGGCGGCGGTCCGCGGACTGCGCCTGGCCCCCGCCGCCTGGGCGGTGCTCAGGATGCTCGGACAGCAGGAGCGCGAGGACATCCGCATGGCGCTGCGCCCCGAGGAGCTGGGCCACGCCGTCTCCGTCGCGCCGAACCTGGCGGCCTTCCACTCCTGGGCCCGGGTCGACATGCACGACTACCGGGCGACGCCCGGCCGGGGCCGACTCGCCCGGATCGGCCGAAGACTCGGCAGGCTCGACGGCGTCCTGGACGCGCACCGCGCGGGCACCGAGCGGCTGCTCGCCACCGAGTGGGCCCGCCCCGGGGCCGGCCCGGCGCAGCCCCTGTTCCGGGTACCGCTGCTGGTCGAGGACCGCGACGCCGCCCGCGCGGCGCTCGCCCGCGCGCGCATCACGGTGGGCTACCTGTACGACCCGCCGCTCGACGACTACGCGGGCGCGGCCTTCACCGACCCCTCCCCCGCGCCGGCGCCGGGCCGCTGGTTCGCCCGGCACGCCCTGCCCGTCGACCCGCTGAAGGCGGCCCGCACCGTCGAGGTGCTGCGCGCGGCGGGCGTACGGCCCGCGAGGGGCGGCCCCGCCGGTGGCTGACACGGCCGGATCCGAGATCGAGGACCGCACCGCGGTGCCGCCCGACCGGGCCGCCGACAACGCGCCGGGGCCCCCCGCCGACGGCGCCGACTCCATGTTCCGCAACGCCTACGCGCTGATGCTCTCCACGGCCGTCTCGGCCGCCCTCGGCCTCGGCTTCTGGCTGGTCGCGGCCCGCTACTACAGCGAGGAGGCCGTCGGCCAGGGCTCGGCGGCCATCGCCGCGATGAAGCTGCTCGCCTCCCTCACCGCCACCACCATGATCGGCGCGGTGGTGCGCTACGTGCCGCGGGCCGGGCGCTCCACCGGGCTCCTGGTGCGCCGCGCCTATACGGCCAGCACCGTGGTCGTGACGCTCGCCTGTGTCGTGTTCCTGTTCACGCTGCCGCTGTGGGGGCCCTCGTACGCCCCCCTCTCCGGGCTCACCGCCGGGGCGCTCTTCACGGTGTCCTCGGTGGCCTGGGCCGTCCTCACGCTCCAGGACGGCGTCCTGACCGGTCTGCGCAAGGCGATCTGGGTGCCGGTCGGCAACGCCGTGTTCTCGCTCGGCAAGCTGCTCCTGCTCGCCGTGTTCTCGGCGCTCGCGCTCGGCGTCTTCGTGTCGTGGGCCGCGGCGACCGCGCTGTCCGTCCTGCCGCTCGGCTGGCTGGTCTTCCGGCGTCTGATCCCCGCACAGGCCGCCGCCGACCGCGACCGGCCGGTCCCCGAACTGCGCGAGATCGGCCGCTTCCTGGCCGGCGACTCGGTCGGCGCGCTGTTCTCCCTCGCCATGATCAACCTGCTGCCCGTGATGGTCGCCGTCCGCTTCCCGGCCGCCCAGAACGGCTTCTTCTTCATCGCGTACACGGTCGGCGGGACCATGGAGTTCATGGCCATCAACATGGCCTCCTCGCTCACCGCGCACTCCTCGCACAGCCCCGACAGGCTCGCCGACGGGGTGCGCGGCGCGCTGCGCCGGATGGCGCTGCTGCTCATCCCGGTCGTCCTGTTCCTCGTCGTGTTCGCCCGCCGGATCCTCGGCCCGTTCGGCGACGACTACGCCCGGCACGGCACGCTGGTCCTGCAACTGCTGGCCGTGGCCGCGATCCCCCGGGTCGCCGTCGAGCTGTACATCGGGGTCCTGCGCGTGCAGGGCCGCACCGGGATGCTGGCGCTCCTCCAGGGCGCGATGTGCGCCCTGGTCCTCGGCAGCGCCGCGGTGCTGCTCGGCGGGTTCGGCATCTCCGGGGCGGGCTGGGCCCAGCTGTGCGCGATGAGCGTGATGGCGCTGTGCTGTGTGCCGGGACTGCGCGCCGCGCTCGCAGGACGCGCCGCACCGCACCCGCCACGCTCACCCAAGTCCGAGGAGTTCGGCACCAGTTGGGCCCGCCGGGCCCAGGCGGCCAGGACCGAGGAGGCCCAGGAGTACGGGACGCGCTGGGCCACGCAGACCGCGTATCTGCGCGGCGGCATGGACACCGCGACGCCCGCGCTCGGCATCCCCGTGTACGTCCCCGGTGCCCGCCCCGAACAGGGCTCGGCGACCACCCTGCACCTGCGTCTGCCGCCCGACCCTGCGGCCCGCGAGAGCGACGAGTCACGGCTCGCGACCGCCCTGTGGCTGCTGCTCGGCCTCGCCTCGGGGCTGTTCTGGGTGCCCCTGTCCCGCGCCGCGGACGTCGCCGACCCCCGGCTCAACGGCGCCGGGCTGCTGTCCGCGCTGCCGCCCGTCAGCCTGACCGCCGGGGTGCTGCTCATCGTGGTGTACAGCGCGGCCGTCTCCCTCTACCGGCCGCGTCCCGCGCTGCTCGCGGCGGGCCTGGGGGTGACGTTCGCCGGGCTGCACACCGCGCCGGTCATCCTCGGCGTACCGCCCGATCCGCTCTCCGGTCCCTGGCACGCCGAGCTGGCCCGCTTCCTCGCCGAAACGGCGGGGCTCGCCGGCCAGAGCGGCGTCGAACGCTGGCTCCCGCTGCCCCTGCACCTGCTGTGCCTGGGCCTGGCCGCGGTCGCCCTGCGGGCGCTCGGGGCGCACTGGCGGATCACGGCGGTGCTGGTGTGGGTCCTCACGGTCGTGGGCTGGGCTGCGCAGGGGGCGTTCGCGGGGGTGGGGCTTGTGGTGTTCGCGGGGTGGTGCGCGGTGGCGGCGGCGTCCGTGGTCCACCGCTGCTTCGCCCCGGGCCCGCCGGGCTAGGGCGCGCCCCTCACTTCACCCGCTTCCCCCGCTCGGCGGCGCCCCGGGTCGCGGCGGGCAGGGGGAGGCCCGGGAAGGCGCAGGCGACGGTCGAGAACGCGGCCAGTGAGAGGAGGAAGGCGGTCGCCGAGAAGCCGTGCACGAGGAAGAGGCACGTGGACACGAGCGCCCCGAACGACAGGCTGAGCGGGGCGGCCAGGGCGAGGGCCTCAAGCCGGGCGCCGGGACGCAGCGCGGTGGGCTGCGGGTACAGCAGGGCGAAGCCGGGGCCCAGCGTCACGAACAGCAGTACGGGGATCCAGCGGGGTGGGCCTGCCGCGGGCAGAGCCGTCGCCGCCAGCGCGATCCACCCCGACAGGGCGACCCCGCCCCTGATCCAGCCCTGCGACTGAGCGACCCCGCCCCTGATCCAGCCCTGCGCCCGTGCCATGCGCCCACCTCCCGTAAGTACCCCGGCCGAACCGCCGAGTCCCGCCTGTGCCCGGGGTACGCGCAGTTCCCCGCGCCCCTGGTGTGCTGGTGTGCTGGTGTGCTGGTGTGCCCGGGGTACGCGCAGTTCCCCGCGCCCCAAAACCGTCGGCCGTCTGCGGACCGCGGTCGCTTCTCGCGCAGTTCCCCGCGCCCCTGGCAGCACCGGTGTGCCCGGGGTACGCGCAGTTCCCCGCGCCCCTGGGGTGCTGGTGTGCCCGGAGTACGCGCAGTTCCCCGCGCCCCAAAACCGTCGGCCGTGTGCAGACCGTGCTCGCTCCTCGCGCAGTTCCCCGCGCCCCCAAACCGTCGGCCGTGTGCAGACCGCGGTCGCTCCTCGCGCAGTTCCCCGCGCCCCTGGCGGCACCGGTGCTGGCCCGCACCGGCAACCTCAGCCCGTCCGGCGATTGAGGACGAGCGCCGTTCAGGCGCGATCGGGGTCTGGGGCGGAGCCCCAGGGGGCCGGGCCTCTCGGTGCCCGTCACGGGCGGGTGGGTGGGCGAGCGCCTCCGGGGTCTGGGGCGGAGCCCCAGGAGCCTGAGCCCGGGGCGGAGGCCCGGCGGGGTCAGTGGGGGCGGGGGGCCACGTATTGCAGCACCGTGCCGTAGGCATTTTCGTCCACCACCCTGAACCTCGGCGAAGCCACAAGCTTGGACCGCAGCTCCGCAAACCCCCCGGCCGGCAACAACCCCTCCCCCGCCGTGTACACATCCTGCGTCCGCGTGAGGATGAAGTACACCGGCCTCCCGTCCTGCGGCAGCTGCGGCACCAGATACCCCACCGGATCCCGCAGCATGATCGCGTTCTGCGGCTCCTCCTGCTCGGCCACGTACCAGTGCTCCAGCTGGTCGTAGCGGTGCAGCGCCTGCGGGAAGGACCCGGTGACCGCGAGGATCATCGAACCCTTGGGCGCGTTGTCGAGGACCCGGGTCACCATCGCCGTCTCGGCCGGCGGCGTGTAGTACATCCGCTCCTTGCCGTAGTACGCCGGAACGAACCCGGCGACCAGCAGCACCAGCACCACCGGCAGCGCCACGGCGCCGATCCGCCGCCGCACCCCCGGCCGCACCCGCACCCGTATCCGCGCCCGCACCCGTGCCCATGTCCGCACCCCGGACCAGAACCGCGACCACGACCGGCCGCCCCGACCCTCCGCCGGCCCACCCTCGGCACCCGGTTGCCCCGCCGCCGGCCCGGCCGCTTCCGCCCCGGCCGGCGCCGGAACCACCGCCGCCGGAACCACCACCGCCGGCACCAGCGCCGCCGCCGCGAAGAACGCCGCCCCCGGCAGCCCGAACAGATAGACCCGGAAGAGCATTTCGCCGCCGTAGTCGTTGACCGCGAACAGCGGCACCGGGGCCACCGACACCAGGAGCAGCGGCAGCGCGCTGCGGGTCAGCCGGCGCCGCAGGACCACCGCGACGGCCGCGAGCCCGGCCACCGCGAGCACCATCACCACGTCCGCGCGCCCCTGCAACACCGGTCCGGTGCCGGTGAGTTCACCCGCGTACCCGGCCCGGGAGTTGTTGAGGAGGTTGCCCACGGACTCCTTGAGCGAGGAGAGCGTCTCCACGAAGAGCGGACGGCCCATCGTGACGTCCCAGATCAGCATGATCACGGCCGTCACGACGAGCAGACCGGGATTGCGGTAGCGCCGGGTCAGATTGAGCGCGACCAGGGCGACGCACAGCATCACCGGGGTCAGCTGGTGGGTGAAGTTGATGGCGGCGATCAGCGGGGCGAGGATCACGACGCAGACCGCGCGCTGGCGCCCCGTGGTGGGCGGCGGCACCGCGGCCGCCGCCGGGTCGAGGTGGGCCCGCGAGCGCAGTTCGCCCGCGGCCCCGGGGCGTACGAAGTGGCGGAAGACCACGGCGAGCACGGCCAGGTCGAGGATCAGGGCGAGGCCCTGGGGCGAGAAGTAGTCCTGGCCGACCCAGTTGGCCACCTCGAAGATCCACACCCCGGTCCACACCAGGCGCCAGTCCTCGGCGAAGGTGCGGTAGACGAGGACGAGGACCGGGATGAGCACGACCCCGTAGAACAGCGGGGCCCAGTTGAGGTAGGACGCCGCGGTGTCGACGCCGAACGCCCGCACCAGGCCCGCGTTGAGCGTGAAGAATCCGGGCCACTGGTCGTACGCCGCCATGTTGCCGGACAGTGGCACCCCGGGCCGCAGCTCCTGGTTGGCGAGGAGGTGGTTGACGACCGCGTCGTGCTTGGAGGCCCAGGGGTAGCGCACCGCGTCGTAGAGGATCGAGGTGGGTGCCTTGAGCGCGAAGAGCAGGGCCACGCTGTAGAGGCCGGGCCACCACGGCGCGGTGCCGGCCCGCCGCAGACTGACGACGAAGCCGGCGGTGAGCACGGCGAGCGAGAGGAAGAAGGCGGCGGGCAGCCGGTCGAGCAGGCCCCAGTCGTCCATGTGCCGGAAGTCGATGCGCGGCAGCGCGTACACCCATAGGGCGGTGGCGACGAGCAACGGGAGCCAGGTGAACAGGACTTGAAGACGTATCAGGTCCGAGGCGGACCGGCGCCGCGCGCCCTTCGCCGGGCCGTCCGCCGTCCGTTCGCCCTCCGCGTCCTCGGGGGGCCGCTGCGCGCTCCCCCGGGCCGGCGCGGGCACACGTTGCTGCACAGTGCGACTCCCCCCACGGATGTGGTCGCGGCCGTCAACGCCGCTGGTCCCTGGCTGTCCCCTTCAGCGCAGTATAGGAACACTCCCCGCTCCCGTGGGGTGGCCTCGCGAACGGGCCGGGCCTGCGGGCCGGCGCCGTGAACGCCCCCGGCCGAGGTCACCCCGCGAAGACCGGCCCCTTCACAACGGCCCTGGTCCGGCGGTAGAGCCGCCAGCCCACCGTCAGGGGCGAGTCGCGGTACGGGGCCGCCCGCGCCCCCTCGCCGCGCATCCACGCGGCGACATCGGCCGGGGTGTGGCCGCGGCGCACGATGAGCCGGGCGATGCGGTACGCCTCGTCGCGCTCGGAGCTGAGCGCGTGCCGCACCGCGACCGCCGTCGCGTACCCGGCCGCCCGGGCGGCCCTGCGCACGGCGGGGCTGTTGTAGCCGTGCGGATAGGCGAGGTGGTCGACGCAGTGGCCCAGCGCGTCCTCCAACACGGCTTTGGACGCGGTGAGTTCGTGCCGCAGAGCCGTCCGTCCCAGGGTGTCGAGCTGGGCGTGCGAGACGGTGTGCGCGCCGACCTCCAGGCCGTACGCCTCCAGGGACGCGGCCTGGTCGAGCGTCATCATCGGCGCGGGCGGCAGCAGGCTGCGGCGGCCGGGGGTGATCGCGCCGGTGGTGAGGTAGGCGGTCGCGGGCATGCCCCGCGCGGCGAGCGCCTCGGCGGTGCGGCCCGGCAGGTCGGCGAAGCCGTCGTCGAAGGTCAGCACGACGGGCCGGGGCGGCAGCGGGGCCCGCCCGGCGAGGTGGGCGGCGAGCGCGCCGATGGTGACGGGCGTGCGCCCGCTGTCGCGGATCACGTCGAGGTGGTCCTCCAACTGCCGTGGTGTGACGGTGAATTCGGCGATCCAGTTGGGCGGGTCCGCCATCACCGCGTGGTAGAGGAGCACCGGGATGCGGGAACCCGCGCCGCTCACCGCCCCCGCGCCGCTCACCGATTCCCCCTCCTTACCGCTCACCGCTCCCCCTCCCACGGCGGGCGCAGACCGCGCACCCGGCGCCTGGCCCGCAGATAGCCGAGCGGCCCGTACAGCATGCCCCGGCGCTCCAGCCGGGACAGCGAGCGCGGCCACGCGTATCCGCGCGCGCCGTGCTCGCCCGGCACCGCCTCCTCCCCGGCGCCGCGGTGGGCGCTGATGGCCAGGGCGTGGACGAGGCCGCGCGGCACCCGGGCGAGCATCGCGGGCAGCAGTGCCGGGCGGCGGGCGACGAGCGCGGTGAGGTACGCGGTGAGCCCGGCGCCGTATCCGTACGCCTGGTGCTCCAGGTCCTGCCAGGTCTCGCGGTGGTGGTGCCAGACCAGGGCGTCGGGGGTGTAGCCGAGGCGGTGGCCCGCGACGACGATCCGCGCGAAGGCGTACAGGTCGTCGCCGCCCCGGGCCGCGGTGCCGGTGCCGGTCGCCGGGTCGAAGCCGCCGATCGCGCGCAGGGCGCCGGCCCGGAACGCCATGTTGGCGCCGGAGCCGAACCGGCCGGCGGTGAACGGGAACAGCGGCTCGTCGGCGGGAGGCCTGCGCGGGTCGAAGCGGCGCGGCGCGAAGCCCTTGCTGAACCCGCCGTGGCTCTCCAGCAGGATCTGGGCGGACGTGGTGAGACGGGCGGGCAGGATCAGGCCCGTGACGCAGCCGAGCCGGGGGTCGGCCGCGAAGGGCGCGGTCAGCGAGGACAGCCAGCTCCGGTCGGCGATCACGTCGTCGTCGGTGAACGCGAGAACCTCGGCCCCCGCCACGGCGACGCCCCGGTTGTGCGCGGCGGCCAGACCCGGCACCGGCTCGACGGCGTAGCGCACGCCGCGCGGGGCGTAGTGGCGCTCCACGAGGAGACGGGTCCGCTCGGTCGCCGGGTTGTTGTCGACGACCACGATCTCGTGATCGGGATGGTCCTGGGCGAGCAACGAGTCGAGCGCGCGGGCGAGTTGAGCGGGTCGCTCCCGGGTACCGACGATCACCGAGGCCCGCGGGGGCGCGGCGACGGGCGCCGTCGGCGCTCCGGGCGCGGTCGGCACGGCCGGCGCGGCCCCGGCGAGCCGCGCGCGGGCCGCCGCCGCGAGGACCTCGGCCGCGTCCTCGCCCGCACCGACCCGCGCGAGCACCGTCCCGACCGGCCGCCCCCGCAGCCTGACCAGGACGTACACCTCACCGGGGCCGATCGGGGGGCCGCCGGGGGCCGGAGTCAGGGACAGGACGCTGCCGTCGGGCGAGTCGAGATCGAGCACCCCCACACCGATACCCGCACCGATATTCGCATCGAGACCCGCGCCGAGACCCGCACCGAGACCGACACCGGGCCCGACGCCCGGCCCGATGCCCAACCCGATGCCCGGCCCCGCCTCCCGCGGACCGCCGCCCGGCCCCGCCTCCCGCGCACCACTCTGCCCGCCCTGCCCGCCCTCTCCGCCCTGCCTGCTCAGCCCGCTGTCGCGCGGGCCCGCGGAACTCCCGCCCTCCGGCCGACGGGCGGAACCTCCGCCCTCCGGCCGCCGCGCCGCGGGTGACGATCTGTCCGACATCACTGTTCCCCCCGTGCTCCGGGTCGTTCCTCGTGGCCTCGGTGGCCGCGCCCCGTGGGGCTACTGTCCGGTGCCGCGCAGCCGGGCGGCCCGCTTGAGGCCGCGCTGCGCGAACTCGGCGAGACGTGGCCGCTCGCGTACGAAGCCGTGCGCCCGGCGCGCGGGCTCCCGGCCGATCCAGTGCAGCACCGCGCCCGTGCCCGGCCGGGTGGACGCCCCCTCGTACACCGGTATCTCCCCCGTCTTCAGCGCGTCCTTGTACTCGGCGGCCCCCCGGCCGAGGTCGAGCATCCCGATGCCCTCGGCCGCCGCGGCCTCGGCCATCCGCAGATGGAGCACCAGGCCCGGCGAGTACTTGGCGAACTCCGGGTCGTACGCCGGGAACCAGCAGGCCAGCACCGTGCGCGAGCGCAGCCCGAAGTGCGCGGCGACCGGCCGGCCGCCCGCGTACAGCACCGAGAGCACCCCCGAGCAGCCGGGTGCGCGGGTGTGGGCCAGCTGCCGCACCAGCGTCTGGATCCACTCCTGGGCGAAGCGGTCACGCCGCCCGGTGCGGCGGTACTGCGCGGACTTCCACTCCATGAGCCGGACCAGCGCCGCGGGATCCCGCTCGTCGAAGACGAACCTGACCTCCCCGGCCTGCCGCCCGAGCCTGCGCTCCTTGGCGGTGGTGGTCCGGAAGAACTTCGGCGACTGCTGCCGCAGGACCGACTCGTACGCCGCGTATCCGGCGCCCACGTCGATGACGAAGGAGGCGTAGCGGGCCGCCGCGTCCGGCGCGAAGAGCGACTGCCCCTCCTCCAGGTTGTCGAACGCCCAGGACGACACACCGCAGGCCCGCAACAACTCGCCCTGCTTCAACGCCAGTTGGGGAGCGGCTATGACGCCCTGACAGTCCGAGACACCGAATCCGATGGCCCGGCCCTGCCCCAACGCGCCCTTCTCATAAGGGAAGAAGGCCACGGGCTCATCGCCGTCACGGACCACGGCCACCCGCGCCGATGCCCTGACCCGCCCGACGGCCAGGGTGAACTCCGGCTCCATGAAAGGATTCTCCGGCGCCTGAGACTTGGCCCGCAGCTCGCGCCAGACCTCAAGATCCCCGGCGCTCAGATCACCCGGCCGCACCACCCGTATCCGCCCCCGGTCACGCTCGACGGCGCCCCGCGCGCGCTGACTGCTCACCTCTCGACCCCCCGGTCCTCCCCCGAGCCACGCTGAACCTGGACGGTACCGGCGGATTTCACCCGACGGTAGGGAGCCTCCGGTGCTTTGTGGCCGTGCGGGGAAACCCGGTACGCCGCCGTCACTGCGCGCGGGCGCCCCGGTCGCGCGCACCGGGTTCGGGTCATGAGCTAATGCACGGTATGAGCTACTTCATGACCGACCTGTCGGGCACCTCGGTCGAGGCGCCCGACGAGGCGACGATGCGCACGATCCTCGACGGCCTCGCCGACGCCGACGACGAGCACCCCGATGTCTCCCTGACCCACGAGAACGGCTGGTCGCTCAGCGCCTTCCCCAGCGGCGAACTGCTCTGGCTCCTGTGGGAGAACCTGGACGACCCGGACGCGCCCCCGCGCCAGCTCGCCGGGGTGACCCGCGAGGAGGTGCTGCGGCTCTTCGGGCTGCTCGCGCAGGGCGAGACCGCGGAGATCGACCGGCTCGCCGGTTCCTGATCCCGCGTCCGCCGGGGCCCGGCGGACGTCGCCGCGCCCCCAGGGACGGACCTCCGGGGCCGGACCTCCGGGCCGGGCCCATGGGGACCGGCTCAGACCACCTTGCGGCCCGCCCGCCAGACCTCGCTGACCAGCGGGACACCGGGACGGTAGGCGAGGTGGACGTACGAGGGCGCGTCCAGGAACGCCAGGTCGGCGCGGGAGCCCGGGGCCAGACGGCCGATGTCGGTGCGCCGCAGGGCCGCGGCGCCGCCCGCGGTCGCCGCCCAGATCGCCTCGTCGGGGGTCATCCCCATGTCGCGCACGGCGAGTGCGATGCAGAACGGCATCGAGGACGTGAACGAGGAACCCGGGTTGCAGTCGGTGGACAGCGCCACGGTCGCCCCGGCGTCCAACAGCCGCCTGGCGTCCGGCCATGGGGCGCGCGTGGAGAACTCGGCGCCGGGCAGCAGGGTCGCCACCGTGTCGCCGCTCGCGAGGGCGTCGACGTCCGCGTCGGTGAGGTGGGTGCAGTGGTCGGCGGAGGCGGCCCCCAGCTCCACGGCGAGCCGCACACCCGGCCCGTACGTCAGCTGGTTGGCGTGGACGCGCGCGAGCAGCCCCTTGGCCTGGCCGGCGGTGAGGATCGCCCGCGCCTGGTCCCCGTCGAAGGCGCCCTTCTCGCAGAACACGTCCACCCACCGGGCGTACGGGGCGCAGGCGTCCAGCATCGCGCCGGTGACCAGATCGACGTAGCCGGCCGGGTCGTCGGCGTACTCGGGGGCCACGATGTGGGCGCCGAGGTAGGTGACCTCGTCGGTGTACTGGGCCGCGATGCGCAGCGCGCGGGCCTCGTCCTCGACCGTGAGGCCGTACCCGGACTTGGTCTCCAGCGTCGTGGTGCCCTGCCGCAGCGCCTCGGCGAGGTAGCGGGCGACGTTCGCCCCCAGCTCCTCGTCGCTCGCGGCGCGGGTGGCGGCGACGGTGGTGCGGATGCCGCCGGCGGCGTACGCCTGGCCGCTCATACGGGCGTTGAACTCCTGGGTCCTGTCGCCCGCGAAGACGAGGTGGGAGTGGGAGTCGACGAAGCCGGGGATGACGGCGCGGCCCTGCGCGTCGACGGCGTCGTCGGCGGGCGGGGCGTCGGCCGTGCGGCCCGTCCAGACGATGGTGTCGCCCTCGATGAGGAGGGCGGCGTCCTGGATGAGGCCGAGGGGGCCGGAATCGTGTTGGGGGTCGTTGGTGAGGAGGGTGGTGATGTTCCGTACGAGGGTGGTGCGCATGGTGTCCTTTCTATCCCCACCCCACCCCTTCCCGAGACCCTCCGGGGGGTGGGTGCGGCTCGTATGTACCTGATCACGCAGTTCCCCGCGCCCCTAGCTGCACCGGTGCCGGCCAGCATGTGCATCCTCAGCCCGTCCGGCGTTTGAGGACGAGCGCCCTTCAGGCGCGAAGGGGGGTTCGGGGGCGCAGCCCCTGAGCAGGGGTGCAGGGGGGCGGAGCCCCCGCTGGGGTTCGAGGGGCGGAGCCCCTCAGGGGGTCTGGGGCGCAGCCCCAGGGGCCCAGCCCGTACAACCCGCTGCACGGGCGGGTGGGTGGGCAAACCCCTCGGGGTCTGGGGCGGAGCCCCAGGGGCCGAACCCTTCCAGCCCGCTGCACGGGCGGGTGGGTGGGCGAACCCCCCAGGGGCTGGGGCGGAGCCCCAGGGGCCGAACCTTCCAACCCCCTGCACGGGTGGGCAAACCCCCCGGGTCAACGGGTCAGGTGGGTGATGGCCTTGGCCAGGGCCGACGGGACGTCGGGGAGGAGGGCGTGGGCGCCGGCCCGCACAATGGGCCGACCCCCCACCACGACGTCCGTGACATCCGCCCCCGACGCCGCAAACACAGCAACCTCCCCCGCAAGCCGCCCCACAGCCCCCACCGTACGTACGGAACTCAGCGAGATCGTGGCGAGATCGGCAAGCGCCCCCACCTCGATCCGCCCCGCCTCCCCCCAACCCAGCGCCGCATGCCCGTCGACGGTGGCCGCCCGCAGCAGCGCCGCCGCCGTCCAGTGCCCGCGCGTCCGGCTGCGCAGGCGCTCGTCGAGCTCCATGGCCCGCGCCTCTTCAAGGATGTCGATCACGGCGTGGCTGTCACTGCCGAGCGAGAGCGGGGACCCGGCCCGCTGGAGGGCGAGCGCGGGCCCGATCCCGTCGGCGAGGTCGCGTTCGGTGGTGGGGCACATGCAGGTGCCCGTACCACTGGAGCCGAGGAGCGCGATGTCCCCGTCGGTGAGGTGGGTGTTGTGGACGCCGGTGGTCCGCGCCCCGAGCACCCCGTGCTCGGAGAGCAGCTGGGTGGGCGTCATGCCGTACGCCTTGAGGCAGCCCTCGTTCTCCGCGATCTGCTCGGAGAGGTGGACGTGGAGCGGGGCCCGCCGCTCCTGGGCCCACTGGGCGACGGTGCCCAACTCCCGCGCGGGGACGGCCCGTACGGAGTGGACGGCCGCGCCGATCCGCGCGTGCCCCTGCTCCTTGAGCGCAGAGCAGCGCTGGGCCCAGGTGTCGGCGGCGCCGTCGGAGAAGCGCAGCTGGTGGCGGTCGGGCGCGGCCCCGAACCCGGAGGAGAGGTAGGCGGTGTCGAGCAGCGTGATGCGGATTCCGGCGTCGGCCGCCGCGGCGATCAGCGCCTCGCCCATCGCGTTGGGGTCGTCGTACGGAGTGCCGCCGGGCGCGTGGTGCAGATAGTGGAACTCGCCGACGGCGGTGATCCCGGCCAGCGCCATCTCCGCGTACACCGCGCGGGCCAGCGCGTAGTAGGAGTCCGGGGTGAGCCGGGAGGCGACCTGGTACATGACCTCGCGCCAGGTCCAGAACGTCCCCGAGCCCACCTGGACGGTGGAGCGCAGCGCCCGGTGGAAGGCGTGCGAATGGGTGTTGGCGAGGCCGGGCAGAGTGAACCCGCGCAGCACGACCGCGCCGGGCGGCGGGGTGCCGACGCCCTTGCGGACGGCGGTGATCCGCCCGTCGGCGACCTCCACGAGCACGTCCGGTTCGACCTCGGGGTCGAGCCAGGCGTGTTCCAGCCAGTACGTCACCTGCACGCCAGGCCCTCCAGTACATCGGCGAGTGCGAGCACACCGGCGACGCAGTCGTCCTCGCCGGCGGACTCGGCCGGCGAGTGCGAGACGCCGGTGGGGTTGCGTACGAAGAGCATGGCGGTCGGGATCGAGCCGGAGAGGATTCCGGCGTCGTGTCCCGCGCCGGTTCCCAGGACCGGGGTGTCCCCGCCAAGGATCTTGGCGAGCTCGTCGCGCAGGGCGTGCTCGAACTCCACGACGGGCGTGAAGGACTCGCGCACGACGTTCAGGTCCACGCCGTCGCGCTCGGCCCGCTCCCGTGCGGCCCGCTCGATCGCGGCGACGACCGTGTCCAGGGTGGACTGGTCGGCGGCGCGCGAGTCCAGCCAGCCGCGCACCATCGACGGGATGGCGTTGACGCCGTTGGGCTCGCAGGAGATCTTGCCGAACGTGGCGACGGCGCCCGCGAGTTGGGCCTCGCGGCGGGCGGCGAGGACCGTCTCGGCGTACGTCAGCATCGGATCGCGGCGGTCGACCAGACGGGTGGTGCCCGCGTGGTTGGCCTCCCCGGCGAAGTCGAATCGCCAGCGGCCGTGCGGCCAGATGGCCGAGGCGATGCCGACGGCGTCCCCGCTGAGGTCGAGGGCCCGGCCCTGTTCGACGTGCAGCTCCACGAACGCGCCGATGCGGGCGAGGCGTTCGGGGTCGGGGCCGATGGCGTCCGGGTCGTACCCGGCGCGCTCCATGGCCCGGGGGAGGCTGATCCCGTCCTGGTCGCGCAGGCGGTGCGCGGCCTCGACGGTCAGCTGTCCCGCGGTCAGCCGGGAGCCCACGCAGGCGAGGCCGAACCGTGCGCCCTCCTCGTCACCAAAGTTGGTGATGGCGAGAGGACGGGTCAACTCGGCTCCGCGGCGCCGGAGTTCGTCGAGCGCGGCGAAGGACGAGACGACGCCCAGGGGGCCGTCGAAGGCGCCGCCGTCCGGGACGGAGTCCAGGTGCGAACCGGTGACGACGGCGTCGCCGGCCTCCGGGTCACCGGCCCAGGCCCACTGGTTGCCGTTGCGGTCGATCTCGTAGGTGAGCCCGCGGGACTCGGCCTGGGTCTTGAACCAGGCGCGGCAGTCGGTGTCGGCGGGGGTCCAGGCGTAGCGGCGGTAGCCGTGGGTGGTGGTGTCGCGGCCCAGGGGCCGCAGGTCGCGCCACATCTCCAGGAAGGAGGACCCTCCACTGCGCGGGGGCTCGATGCCGGGGTCGCCCTTGGGGTGCTCAGCAGGGCCGACCTCAGCAGCGCGCTCGGCGGAGGCCACCCCACCAACCCCGCTTTCGCCCGCGGACCGTGCCGGGTCGCTCGCGCAGTTCCCCGCGCCCCCAGCAGGACCGACCTCAGCAGCGCGCTCGGCGGAGGCCACCCCACCAACCCCGCTTTCGCCCGCGGACCGTACCGGGTCGCCCGCGCAGTTCCCCGCGCCCCTGGCAGGGTCGGCCTTGGCAGCGCCGGCCTCGGCAGGGCCGACCCCAGCAGAGCCGGACTCGGGGGCGGGTTCGGCAGGGCCCACCTCAGCCCGTCCGGCGATTGAGGACGAGCGCCGTTCAGGCGCGAACGGGGTCCGGGGCGGAGCCCCGGTGGGGGGTTCCGGGGTCCGGGGCGGAGCCCCGGTGAGGGGGTCGGGGTGCGGGGTCATTCGGGGGTGCCCTCTCGCATGGGGACGCGTACGCCCTTCTCGTCCGCCACCCGCTCCGCGATGTCGTACCCGGCGTCGACATGCCGGATGACCCCCATCCCGGGGTCGTTCGTCAGGACGCGCCGGATCTTCTCGCCCGCCAGCTTCGTACCGTCCGCCACCGACACCTGCCCCGCGTGGATGGAGCGGCCCATGCCGACCCCGCCGCCGTGGTGGATCGACACCCAGGACGCGCCGGAGGCCACGTTGACCATGGCGTTCAGGAGCGGCCAGTCGGCGATGGCGTCGGAGCCGTCGAGCATCGCCTCGGTCTCGCGGTACGGCGAGGCCACCGAGCCGCAGTCGAGGTGGTCGCGGCCGATCGCGAGCGGCGCGGCGAGGGTGCCGTTGCCGACCATGTCGTTGAACATGTCGCCGGCCTTGTCGCGCTCGCCCTGGCCGAGCCAGCAGATGCGCGCGGGCAGGCCCTGGAAGTGGACGCGCTCGCCGGCCATCTTGATCCAGCGGTGCAGCGACTCGTTCTCCGGGAACAGGTCGAGGATCGCCTTGTCGGTCTTGTGGATGTCGGACGCCTCGCCCGACAGGGCCGCCCAGCGGAAGGGGCCCCTGCCCTCGCAGAACAGCGGCCGGATGTAGGCCGGGACGAAGCCGGGGAAGGCGAACGCCCGCTCGTAGCCCGCCAGTTGGGCCTCGCCGCGGATGGAGTTGCCGTAGTCGAAGACCTCGGCGCCGGCGTCCAGGAAGCCGACCATCGCCTCGACGTGCCGGGCCATGGACTCACGGGCACGGCTGGTGAAGCCCGCCGGGTCCTTCGCCGCGTACGCCGCCATGTCGTCGAAGTCGACGCCGACCGGGAGGTAGGACAGCGGGTCGTGGGCCGAGGTCTGGTCGGTCACGATGTCGATCGGGGCGCCTTCGGCGAGCATCCGCGGCAGGAGCTCCGCCGCGTTGCCGAGCAGTCCGATCGACAGGGGGCGGCGGGCGTCACGGGCCTCGACGGCCAGCTGGAGCGCGTGCTCCAGCGAGTCGGCCTTCACATCGAGGTAGCGGTGCTCGATGCGGCGCTCGATGGCGCGCGGGTCGACGTCGATACAGATCGCCACGCCGTCGTTCATGGTGACCGCGAGCGGCTGGGCGCCGCCCATGCCGCCGAGGCCGGCGGTGAGCGTGATCGTGCCGGCCAGCGTCCCGCCGAACTTCTTCGCGGCGACGGCGGCGAACGTCTCGTAGGTGCCCTGGAGGATGCCCTGGGTGCCGATGTAGATCCAGGACCCGGCGGTCATCTGGCCGTACATGGTCAGACCCAGCTGCTCCAGACGGCGGAACTCCTCCCAGTTCGCCCAGTCGCCCACCAGGTTGGAGTTGGCGATCAGGACGCGCGGGGCCCACTCGTGGGTCTGCATGACGCCGACCGGGCGGCCCGACTGGACCAGCATCGTCTCGTCCTGCTTGAGGGTGCGCAGCGTCCGCACCATCGCGTCGAAGGAGCGCCAGTCGCGGGCGGCCTTGCCGGTGCCGCCGTAGACCACGAGCTTGTCGGGGTGCTCGGCGACCTCGGGGTCGAGGTTGTTCTGGAGCATGCGCAGGGCGGCTTCCTGCTGCCATCCCAGGGCGCTCAGTTCCGTACCGCGCGGTGCCCGTACGGGGCGGGGTCCTGACATGGCGATGCCTCCTCGTGACCTGATCCGGATATTCACATCCTGGGTCACTGAATAGAACTAGTCAATACATCCGTGGCACTGCGCTCGGGGCCGCCCGGTGATTGGCTTGATCGCATGACCTCCCAGGCAACGTCCCCCACGGCCGGGACGACGGCGGCCCTGCGCCGCGCACAGGCCGTGCGGGCCGCGGTGGAGCAGGGCCTGGCCGGGCCCGACGCCCCCATCGTCGCCCTGCTCGACATCACCGGCATCCGCGCGGGCGCCGCCGCCCTGCGGGAGGCGTTCGCGGCCGTCACCGACGGGCCGGTGCTGCACGCCTTCGCCGTGAAGGCCTGTCCGCTGGTGCCGGTGCTGCGGCTGCTGGGCGCCGAGGGCCTGGGCGCCGAGGTCGCGAGCCCCGGCGAGCTGGCGCTGGCCAGGGCCGCCGGGATCGACGCCGTCCACACGGTGCTCGACTCACCGGCCAAGACCACGGCCGAGCTGAGCGAGGCGCTCGCCCTCGGCATCGCCGTCAACGCGGACAACCCGCAGGAGCTGGCCCGCCTGGACGGGCTGATCGCCGCCCGGGAGGCCGACGGGCCCGACGGCGTCGCCCTCGCCTCACCGGTGGGCCTGCGCATCAACCCCCAGCTGGGCGCCGGCTCCATCGACGCGCTGTCCACGGCCACCGCCACCTCCAAGTTCGGGGTGGCCCTGCTCGACGACGGCGCCCGCGAGTGGGTCGTGCGTTCGTACGCCGAGCGACCCTGGCTGACCCGGCTGCACACCCACTCCGGATCGCAGGGCGTGGCGCTCGCCCTGATGGCCCAGGGCGTCCGGGTCGCCTACGAGCTGGCCGAGGAGATCAACGCGACGGTGGGCCGGCGGCAGGTCGACACCATCGACATCGGCGGCGGCCTCCCGGTCAATTTCGGCTCCGACGAGGAGACGCCGACGTACGCCGCCTACGCCCGTCTCCTGAAGGAGGAGGTGCCGGGTCTGTTCGACGGGCGCTACGGCCTGGTGACGGAATTCGGCCGCTCGCTGCTGGCCAAGCACGGCACCGTCCTCGCCCGGGTCGAGTACGCGAAGAGCTCGGGCGGCCGGCCCATCGCGGTCACCCACGCCGGGGTGCAGATCGCGGCCCGTACCGTGTACGCACCCGCGTCCTGGCCGCTGCGGATCGAGGCGTACGACCCCAAGGGCCGCCCCAAGCAGGGGCCGGCCGTCGCGCAGGACATCGCGGGCCCGGCCTGCTTCGCGGGCGATCTGCTCGCCGAGAACCGCCCCCTGCCGCTGCTCGAACAGGGCGACTACACGGCGGTTCTGGACACCGGCGCGTACTATTTCGCCCACCACTATTCCTACAACTCCCTTGCCAGGCCCGGGATTCACGGCTTCACAGCCACCGCGGAGGGTGTCCGGTTCGCGACCGTGCGCAGCCCGCAGTCCGTCGAGGACCTGGTCGCGGAGGCCGGCGGCGAGCACGCCGACGCCCTGGTGTGAGCCACCGTCGACACTCGGCCGGATACGTCGAACTCGTGGGCCCGCACCGGGAGTTCGGATCTGCCCGAAGGGCGGCACCCTAGCCAAGCCGGGCATGCGCCGCTGGAAAATGCCAGAACTCCCACCAGCGGATGCGACGGTGCGTAACGTCTCCGTCGCTGCCGTGCCACTCGACCCGGCGGCCCCAGGACATCCATGCGCCGCGCCGGGAGGGGGTTCCGCGTGCCCGGAATCGACGAGTGCCTGCTTGAGGCGATGCTGCTGCCCGGAGCGCTCGGGGCGGGTGTGGCCGACTGGACGAGCGGGCTGGCCCTCGGAGCCATCGGCCAGTCGCCCGGCGGCGACCACGAGGCCACCGCGGCCGAGACCGCGGAACTGGCCCGCACGGCCGCCGAGCACCCGGGCTTCGGCGTGCCGGCCGGCACCGGCGCCGAGGACCGGCCGGTCGCGGAGCCGCCCGTCGAGGACCTGATCATCACCACCCGGACCGCCTACCACGTGCTCTGCTTCGTCGACACGGCCTTCGACAGCAGCGTCTTCCTGCACCTGTGGCTGGACCGCGAGGAGGGCAACCTCGCGCTGGCCCGGCTGCGGCTGCGCGATCTGGCCGAGCGGCTGGTGCTGTGATGAGCACCGCGCTGGAGAGACCCGTCCAGGGGGCGCGCACCGCCGTCTCCCCCATGCTCATACGCCTGGTGGCCGAACGGGCCACCGGAGCCCTGCTGCGCGACCGGGGCACGCTCTACCTCCGCGACGGCCAGGTGGTGCACGCCGAGAGCCCCGCGGCGCCCGGCATCGACGTGCTGCTCACCACCGCCGGCCGACTGCGGCCCGAGGGCTGGGCCGAGGCCGTCGACCGGGCGGGCCCGCTCGGCCGGGTCGCCCGCTTCCTGGTGGAGAGCGGCCAGGTGGGCGACGGCGAACTGGAGCTCTGCCACCTCGGCGCCCTGCACGACGCGGCGTTCTTCGCGCTGGCCCCCACCAGCGGGCCCACCCGCTTCCGCTACGGCGTGGCGCACTGGATGGGGACGGTGCGGCCCGTCCCGGCGGCGGCCGTGGAGCGCGAGGTGGCCCGCCGGCGCGAACTGCTCGACCGGATCTGGCCGACGCCCGACCTGGACGCCGCCCCCCTCATGCGCGGCAGGCCCTCCCCGGACGCGCCGCTCACCCCGCGCCAGCGGGCGGTGCTCGCCCGGGTCGACGGCCGGCGCACCCCGCAGGACATCGCGCGCGAGCTGGGCCGCCCCGCCTTCCACACCCTGATCGACGTGCGCAGGCTGGCGGCGGCCGGTGCCGTCGAGACCCCCCGAACTCCCGCGCCGACGCCGGACCTCGGCGCGTCGTGGGCCGCCCGGATGGCGGCGGAGACCACCACCGCCCCCGATGTCGCGCTGCTCCGGCGGCTGCGCGACGCACTGGAGGCCACGCTGTGATCCGCGCCCTGCGGCAGCGCGCCGAGAGGAGACAGCTCATGGCGGCGGAGGCGGAAGTCGCTGAAGTCCTGGAAGAACTACGGCGGTTGAGGGCACGGCTGCCTCAACTGACCGGCGCGCTCGCGGCGAGCTCGGACGGCTTCGTGCTCGCCCAGGACGGTGCGGCCGACGCGGTGGAGGGTGTCGCCGCGCTCACCGCCGCGGCCCTGGGCGTGGCCCAGCGGCTGACCGAGACCACCGGCCAGGGCGGCTTCCGCGAGCTGCTCGTGCGCGGCGACCGGGGTTATGTCGCCACCTACGCGGCGGGCTCCACCGCCGTGCTCACCCTCCTCGCGGAACCCCGCGTCAACGTCGGCCGGCTGCACCTCGAAGCGCGCCGCTCCAGCACGCGCGTCGGCGAGCTGATCGACGGCGCCCTCGACCGGCAGGAGACCCCATGAACGGCACCGGCACACCGAGCCGGAACAGCCCCCGAAGGAAAGGGAGTACGACCCCGATGAGCAACACCGAAACCACGCTCAAGGAAGCGATGACCTCGATCGAGGGCAGCCTGGGCGCCGCCCTCGTCGACTACAGCAGCGGCATGGCCCTCGGCACCCTCGGCGGGGGCAAGGACCTCGACCTGGCGGTGGCCGCGGCGGGCAACACCGATGTGGTGCGCGCCAAGGTGCGGACGATGGAGATGCTCGGCCTCAAGGACGAGATCGAGGACATCCTGATCACGCTCGGCGGCCAGTACCACCTGATCCGGCTCCTCAAGGGCCGGGGCAACAACGGGCTGTTCCTGTACCTGGCGCTGGACAAGAAGCGGGCCAACCTCGCGATGGCCCGCCACCAGCTGAAGAAGATCGAGGACGGACTGGAGATCTGAACACACCGGCATCCCCGGAGCCGGTCCCGGCCGGGCCGTCCAACTCCGGCCCGCCCCAGGGCAGTTCAGCGGCGCCGCCCCCCACCGGGCGCGGCGCCGCCGGCCCCGGCCACCCGTGAGCCCGGTACGGCCCCGCGCGGTCCCGTACCGGGCTAGTCCACGAACAGGCCCCGCGCCGCGGCCTTCGCGTCGAACTCCTCCAGGCGGGCCTGCGCGTCCGGCAGGTCGTCGCACATGGCTTCCAGCAGGACGCGGCCGAGCAGCATCGGCGCGCACGCGGTGTCGAAGGCGAGCCCGGTGCCGACGGCCGCCGGGATGAGCAGGTCGCTGTACTTGGCGACCGGCGCGAACGCCGAGTCGGCGACCGTGACCACGGTGAGCCCGGCCGACTGCGCGTACGCCAGCGCCTCCACGACCTCACGGGGATGGCGCGGCAGCGCGAAGCAGAGCAGCGCGGAGGCGCCCGCCCGGAGCGCCGCGTCGATCCGGTCGGCCAGCATGGTGCCGCCCTCGTCGAGCAGGCGCACATCGGGGTGGACCTTGGCCGCGAAGTAGGCGAAGCCGCGCGCCTGAGAGGAGGCGGCGCGCAGACCGAGCACGGGCAGCGGCCGGGAGGCGGCGAGCAGCCGGCCCGCGTCCTCGACCGGGCCGGGATCGGCGAGCAGGCCCGCCAGGTGCTGGAGGTTCTCGATCTCGGCCCGCACCGCCTGCTGGTACTCGTTGTACGAGGTCTCGGCGCTGTCGTCGGCCGGGGCGGGGGCCACCTCGCGCAGATGGCGGCGCAGCGCCGGATAGCCGTCGAAGCCGAGGGCGACCGCGAACCGGGTCACCGAGGGCTGGCTGACGCCGGCCAGCTCGGCGAGCTCCACGCTGGAGAGGAACGGCACGTCGGCGGTGCGGCGCACCATGCAGTGGGCGATGCGCCGCTGGGTCGGCGTCAGTCTGCGCCCCTCGAAGAGCTGCTGCAGCCGTGCGGCAGGGCCCTCGGTCATGCCGTCCCCCTTCATGCGTACAGATCCTGGAACCGGTCGAGCAGTGCGGCCGCCCGGTCGACGTCCGCGGTCAGCGGCCGGTCACCGGCGTCCTCGTCGAGCACCGAGCAGGCGAGCGCGAACGCCCGGCCGACCGGAAGCTCCGGGTCGGGGGTGAGCCCGCGCTGGCGCAACGCCCGTACCGCGGCGACGAGTTCACACCCCACCACCAGGCGCAGCGGCCCGCCGGCCCGCAGGCTCTGGCGGGCCGCGAGCGAGGCGAAGCTGGCCTGCTCCTCGACGCCCCGAGAGAGTACAGCGTGGCCGAGCGAGGCAGGGGCGGCGAAGGCCCGCAGATCACCGAGCGCGGCCCCGGCCGCGTACTCCAGGATCATCACGCCCGACGAAGCCGGTTCGCCGTCGGCGAGGAACGGCTTGAGCCGGGTGTAGGCGGGCTCGTTGAGGGCGGAGAGGCGCGAGGTGGAGAGCCGGGCCACCTGGGTCACCGCGAGCCTGAAGTGGTCGAGCGCCAAAGCGAGTTGGGCCAGGTAGAAGCCGCCGTGGTGGTAGGCGGCGAGGTCGTCGGGCGAGATCAGGGGGTTCTCGGCGGCGGCGTTGATCTCGACGGCGAGCACCCCCTCCAGGGCCGCGGCCGCGTCGTGCGCGGGCCCGTGGATCTGCGGCAGACAGCGGAATCCGTACGGGTCCTGGATGCGCCCGAGCGGCGGGGTGGGCCGCTCGGGGGCGCCGAGCAGCGCGCGCATCCGGGCCGCGGTGGCGTAGGAGCCGGGGTGCGGCCGGGCCGCGTGCACGGGCTCCGCGTACGCCTCGTAGGAGCCGTCCACGGCCAGCAGCGAGAGGGCGCCCACGAGTTCGGTGGCCGCGACCAGGCGGCGCAGTTCGTCGAGGGCGAGCACGGCCTGGCCGAGGGTGAGGGCGTTGGAGCTGATCAGGGCGAGCGCGTCGTTGTTGTCGAGGGGCTGGGCGGCGGGCTCGGGGCCGCCCTGCCAGGGGTGCTCACCGGCCAGCGCCAGGCCGACCTGGGCGAGGGCGGCGATGTCGCCGGTGCCGACCGAGCCGAACTCGTTGACCACCGGGTGCGCCCCGGCCTCCAGGGCCTCGCACAAGGCGCTCACGACGGTGGGCCGCAGCCCGGCGCCGCCGGCGAGCAGCTGATTGGCCCGGACCGCGAGCATCGCGCGGACCTCGCGGGCGGGCAGCGGGGCGCCGATCGCGCCCGCGTGGCTGCGCAGCAGCCGCAGGCCGTGTCCGGCGGCCGCCTCGGTGGGCACGGCCTCGGTGCGGTTGGCCCCGACCCCGGTCGAGCGCCCGTACACCCGCCCGGACGCGGCGAGTTCGCGCGCGGTGTGCCAGGCGCGCTCGACGCGCCGCAGGGCCGGGGCGTCCGGCACGGGGCGCGCCGCGCCGTCGGCGATCCTGACGACGTCGGCGACCGGCAGGTGCGCGCCGTCGAGCACGACGGCCCGGTCCGCCGAACCCCGCGAGGCGTCCACGACGTGGGAGGACAGCATGCGCGAACACCACCATTTCAGGACGTGGCGGCAACGGCCCGGGTGCGGGCCGTCGACAAGTTATTCAGACACCGAGAACTCTGCATGACGATATACAGCCGGGCAAGCCCGCACGCCTCCTCGTCCCCCCGGGAGCCGATGGCCGCGCGGAGCGGATACGGGGGTTAGCCCCCGTGTGGATCCGGACGGCGCTGCGTACGTTGAAAACCATGGACGCCCGTGACACCGAGCCCAGGCCCAGCCTCACCAAGGACGCCGAGCTCAAGAAGGAACTCGACGCCACTCTGCACGCCCGCAGGGAGCTCGGCCCCGAGTACGAGTCCGCCCTCGTCGACTCCTTCCTGGAGAAGGTCGAGCAGCGGGTCGACACCTCGGTGGACCGGCGGGTGCGGCGGCAGCTGGCGGAACAGCAGATGGTGGTGACCCGCGGCGGACGCCCGGCGCCGAGCGGCTCGGAGAGCAACTTCGGCGAGCGCTTCGGCTTCGCCATGGTCTCGCTGATCCTCGCGGTGCCGCTGTCCGCGATCGGCGGGGTCAACGCGGGCTTCAAGGGCCTGCTGGTGACCTGGTTCGGCATCGTCGCCGTCAACGCCGTGCACGCCGCGCACCGCTGGCCGCGCCTGCGCCACCGCTCACACGACGACGACTGACGGGCGGGCGCCCCCGGGCACACGAGGCCCCGGCGCCCCATGCCGTTGCGCACAGGGCGGGCCGGGCCGCGGGAGAGCGGATGAACGGAGAGCGGCGGAGCTGACCGCGGGGGCCGCCGAACCCCCGGTCGCCCGGGGTCGGGACGACGGCGGCCCCCGAGCGGGGCGCGGGACCGGGACACACCCCGCCGCGCCCTGGGCGCCGGCGGGAAGTCCGGGAGCCGCTCCGGAGGTTCCTCGACGCCACTGGCCCGCCGGACGGATCCCCCTGCCCGGGGTCCTTCCGCCGACGACCACCACTGTGCACGAGGCGTGTTAAGGCAGTGCTGCGCGCGCGTGTCGCGCGCGTTCCGGTTGGGCGACGGCTCCGGTGGCCCGCCGACTCCCGCCTCCCGCACGGGAGTTGGGCCCGGCGGGCACCGGGGCGCGGTCGTTACGCCAGCTGCTGCGGGGTGCGGGCCAGGAAGGCCAGCAGGTCCTGGCGGCTGACCACGCCGGTCGGCTTGCCCTCGACGAGCACGATCGCCGCGTCCGCCTTGCCGAGCACCGACATCAGGTCGCCGACCGGCTCGCCCGAGCCGACCTGCGGCAGCGGGGCGCTCATGTGCTTCTCCAGCGGGTCGTCGAGCAGGGCGCGCTGGGCGAACAGCGCGTCGAGCAGCTCGCGCTCCACGACCGAGCCGATGACCTCGGCGGCCATCACGTCGGGGTGCCCGGCGCCCGGCTTCACGATGGGCATCTGCGAGACGCCGTACTCGCGCAGCACCTCGATGGCCTGGCCGACCGTCTCCTCGGGGTGCATGTGCACCAGGGACGGCAGGTGGCCGGCCTCCTTGAAGCCGAGCACGTCCGAGACGCGCGCCGAGGGGCCGGCCTCCTCCAGGAAGCCGTAGTCCGCCATCCACTCGTCGTTGAAGATCTTCGAGAGGTAGCCGCGGCCGGAGTCCGGAAGCAGCACCACGACGACGTCGTCCGGGCCGAGGCCCTCGGCGACCTCGAGCGCGGCCACCACGGCCATGCCGCACGAGCCGCCCACCAGGAGACCCTCCTCCTTGGCCAGGCGGCGGGTCATCTGGAAGGAGTCCTTGTCGGACACGGCGACGATCTCGTCGGTCACCGTCTGGTCGTAGGCGGTCGGCCAGAAGTCCTCGCCGACGCCCTCGACCAGGTACGGCCGGCCGGAGCCGCCGCTGTAGACGGAGCCCTCCGGGTCCGCGCCGACGATCCGCACCTTCCCGTCACTGGCCTCCTTGAGGTAGCGCCCGGTGCCGCTGATGGTGCCGCCGGTGCCGACGCCCGCGACGAAGTGGGTGATCTTCCCCTCGGTCTGCTCCCACAGCTCGGGACCGGTGGTCTCGTAGTGCGAACGGGGGTTGTTCGGGTTGCTGTACTGGTCCGGCTTCCAGGCGCCGGGCGTCTCGCGCACCAGGCGGTCGGAGACGTTGTAGTACGAGTCCGGGTGCTCCGGGTCCACGGCGGTCGGGCAGACCACGACCTCGGCACCGTACGCGCGCAGCACGTTGATCTTGTCCGTGGAGACCTTGTCAGGGCAGACGAAGATGCACTTGTAGCCCTTCTGCTGGGCCACGATGGCCAGGCCCACACCCGTGTTGCCGCTGGTCGGCTCGACGATGGTGCCACCGGGCTTGAGCGCGCCGGACTGCTCGGCCGCCTCGATCATGCGGACGGCGATCCGGTCCTTCACCGAGCCGCCCGGGTTGAAGTACTCGACCTTGGCCAGGACTGTCGCCTGAATGCCCTGGGTCACACTGTTGAGCCTCACCAGCGGGGTGTTGCCTACGAGGCTGATCATCGAGTCGTGGAATCGCACCGTTGTCTCCGGGTCTCCGATTAGGTACCCGCCAGCGTATGCGGACCACGACGGGGTGTTCACCTTTGCACTGGATTGAGCGGCACCCGCTACCGGGCAGTTAGCTGTTGTACGACTGCAAGCTCCATGGAGGTGGCGGTGGCGGGGACCGGATCGAGGGCGAGGGTGGCACGGCGGATCGCGACGGGCGCGGCGTTCGGCGGCGGCGGCATCGGGCTGATCGCGGGGGCGGCGGTCGGCGTCGTCCTGGCCGAGCTCGCCCTCGCGAGACGCTCGGTGGCCGGCGCGGGCGGCTCCCCGCAGGTGCCGAACGCCGACGGGCTGTACGGCACCGCGTACGCGGACGGCACACCGCCCCTGAGGCTCGGCATGCTGGGTGATTCCACGGCGGCCGGGCAGGGGGTGCGCAGGGCGGGCCAGACGCCCGCTGCCCTGCTCGCCTCGGGGCTCGCGGCGGTCGCCGAGCGCATGGTGACGCTGCGGAACGTGGCCCTGCCGGGGGCCCGCTCGGACGATCTGGAGCGCCAGGTGTCGCTGCTGCTGGCCGACCCGGCCCGGCTCCCCGACGTGTGCGTGATCATGATCGGCGCGAACGACGTCACCACCCGGATGGCGCCCACCGCCTCGGTGCGCCATCTGTCCGCGGCCGTGCGCCGACTGCGCACCGCCGGGGCCGAGGTGGTGGTGGGCACCTGCCCGGACCTGGGCACCATCGAGCCGGTCTACCAGCCGCTGCGCTGGCTGGCCCGGCGGGTCTCGCGCCAGCTGGCCGCGGCCCAGACGATCGTGGTGGTGGAGCAGGGCGGGCGCACGGTCTCGCTGGGCCATCTGCTCGGCCCGGAGTTCGAGGCGAATCCGCGTGAGCTGTTCGGTCCGGACAACTACCACCCCTCCGCCGAGGGGTACGCGACCGCGGCGATGGCGGTGCTGCCCACGCTGTGCGCCGCGCTCGGTCTGTGGCCCGAGTCCGACCACCCCGACGCCTCGCGCAACGAGGACATCCTGCCGGTCGCCAAGGCGGCCTCGGCCGCGGCGGCCCAGGCCGGCACCGAGGTCACCGCGGCCCGTGCGCCCTGGGCGCTGCTGAAGTACCGCCGCCGCAGGCGCCTGCCGGCGGCGGTGGAGGAGCCGGCCCCCAACGGCTCGCACACCGGGCGCTGACGGCTCGGGCGGGCCGGGCGCGGGCCCGGCCCGGTCCGCCTGAGCGGGCGCTTAGAAAAGAGTCCGGCATCACACGCCACCCCGGATGACCAATCCACTACGTACGGGTAACTTCCCAGGGAGTCCTGCCGTCCCACCCCATGGAGCCGTGATGCCCGAAGCCGTGATCGTCTCGACCGCCCGCTCCCCCATCGGCCGCGCCTTCAAGGGGTCGCTCAAGGACCTCCGCCCCGACGACCTCACGGCCACGATCATCCAGGCCGCGCTCGCCCAGGTCCCCGAGCTCGACCCGCGCGACATCGACGACCTGATGCTCGGCTGCGGTCTTCCCGGTGGCGAGCAGGGCCACAACCTCGGCCGCATCGTGGCCGTGCAGATGGGCATGGACCACCTGCCGGGCTGCACCATCACCCGGTACTGCTCCTCGTCGCTCCAGACCTCCCGCATGGCCCTGCACGCCATCAAGGCGGGCGAGGGCGACGTGTTCATCTCGGCCGGCGTCGAGATGGTCTCCCGCTCGGTCAAGGGCAGCAGCGACGGCCTGCCGGACACCCACAACCCGCTCTTCGCCGACGCCGAGGCGCGCACCGCCGCCGTCGCCCAGTCCGAGGGCGCGAACTGGCACGACCCGCGCGAGGACGGCCTGATTCCGGACGCGTACATCGCGATGGGGCAGACCGCCGAGAACCTGGCCCGCCTCAAGGGCATCTCGCGCCAGGAGATGGACGAGTTCGGCGTCCGCTCGCAGAACCTCGCCGAGGAAGCCATCAAGAACGGCTTCTGGGAGCGCGAGATCACCCCGGTCACGACCCCGGACGGCACCGTGGTCAGCAAGGACGACGGCCCCCGCGCGGGCGTCACCGTCGAGGGCGTGGCGGGCCTCAAGCCGGTCTTCCGTCCCGACGGGCTCGTCACGGCCGGCAACTGCTGCCCGCTCAACGACGGCGCCGCCGCCCTGGTGATCATGAGCGACACCAAGGCGCGCGAGCTCGGCCTGACCCCGCTGGCCCGCATCGTCTCGACCGGCGTCACCGGCCTGTCGCCCGAGATCATGGGCCTCGGCCCGGTCGAGGCGTCCCGCCAGGCCCTGAAGCGCGCCGGGCTCACGGTCGACGACATCGACCTGTTCGAGATCAACGAGGCCTTCGCCGCCCAGGTGATCCCGTCCTACCAGGACCTGGGCATCCCGCTGGACAAGCTGAACGTGAACGGCGGCGCCATCGCGGTCGGCCACCCCTTCGGCATGACCGGCGCCCGCATCACCGGCACCCTGATCAACAGCCTGCGCTTCCACGACAAGCAGTTCGGTCTGGAGACCATGTGCGTGGGCGGCGGTCAGGGCATGGCGATGGTCATCGAGCGCCTCAGCTGAAAACCGGCGCACCGCGCCAACAGGACGGCGACAGCGCTGCGTTGACCTCTGGTCGACGCAGCGTTGACGCGTTTTGAGGCACCGGTTGACGACGGAGCGCGACGACGGGCCCCCTGACCAGGGCCCCCCGTCCCACAGGGCGCTCACAGGCAATCGTTCCGCGTCCTAACCGTGACCGAATCTCCCCCATGATGTGACGTATCTCCCTCGAAAACCGCATCTTTGCAGGTCAGAGTGGATGGAGCCCTCAAACCCAGGCACAAAGACCTGTCCATTTCGTGACGTAATGCACTGACAGCAGGAGCGGGCTCACGACAAGCTGATGTAGGAAGTCGGGGAATCGTTTGAATCCGGGAGTACGTCAGTGAGCGCCATGCCTCTTGCCCTGCTGCTGACCACGGCCGCTGCCACGGCCGTGGGCGCCGCTGCCCTGCACGCCGCCCACGGGCTGCGCAAGCAGGTCGTGGCTCTGCGCGAAGACCTGGCAGCCGCCCGTGCCGAACACCGCACCGACCCCGGCGTGAGCCTGCCCCAGCAGGCCCGCTCCGCCGGGACGCCGGCCGCCGAGATACGGGCCGCCGTCGCCGAGGCCCTGGCCGAGGAGCGTGAGCGCGAGCTGGCCGAGGCGCGCGCCTTCTGGGCCGCCCAGGAGGCCAGGGACGCCGCGGACGCGCCCTCCCCGATGCTGGGCGGGCTCGCCGGCCTCGGCGAGGACGCCGGGTTCTTCCTGCCCCGCCAGGCGGACTTCGCGGGCCTGGAGGCCGACGCGCTGGAGATGGCCGAGGCCCTGGAGAGCGCGGAGGAGTTCCCCGAGGACTCCCCCGAACTCGCCGCGGCCCGCCGCCGCCACCCCTCGCACCCGGACTTCGTGCCGGTCCAGACCCCGGTCGTGGCCGACCACGAGGCCACCGTCTCGCGCCTGGAGGAGCTCGCCGAGTCCCGCACCGCGCTCGCCGACGTGCGCCCGGGACCGCTCGGCACGCTCGACGTGTACGTCTTCGCCGACGGCACCACGCTCTGCATGACCCCGGGCCACCGCGAGACCGCCGAGCGCCTCTCGGACGCGCTGCGCGACGGCGAGGCGCCGGTGCTGCTGGGCGGCTCGGGAGTGTCCGGTGCGTACGCGCTGACCTTCGCCTGCGGCGAGGAGAGCGTCTACATCCTCGCGGACCGGGTCATCGCCTCCCTCTGAGGAACCCGGCCCGGCCCCCCGGCCGAGCCCGGCCAGGCCGCGTTCAACCCGCCGAAGCCGACCCGGCCCGGCCCCCGGTCTAACCGAAGGCCCGCCGCGCCGCGGCTTCCACCAGCTCCAGGGCCTTCGCCGGCTCCACGGCCCCGTCCGGCTCCCCGCCGGGCGGGGTCTTCGCCGTCCGGAGGGCCTGCGCCAGATCCCGTGCGGCGACCACGAGTTGGTCCGCGACCGCGAAGACGCCGGCGTCCGGCATCAGCAGGGGTTCGCGCGCCGGGTCCTCGACGCGCTGCGCGCGGATCGCCAACTCCCGTGCGAGCGCGAGCCCTTCGGCCGCCGCGCCACGGCGCAGCCGGCTCTCGGGCGCGGCGCGCAGCCGGTCGGCGAAACGGTCCACGGCCAGGATCAGCGGGTTCACATCGAGCACGCCGCGACCCTACGCGCCCGTCCCGCACTGTTGCCAATACGCGAACCCTCAGGCACCGTGCAGGGAAGGACCACACGCGCAATGCCTCCGGAGGCGCCGATGTCCCAAGTCTTCTCCGAAGAGACCCACCGCAACCTGCTCTCCCGCATCCCCCATTGCACCGGTCGTGAAGTGTCCGACTGGCTCCGCACCGTCGAGGAAGGCCCCTCCCTCTTCCGATTCGAGGAGAAGGTCAGCTGGCTCCGGAGCGAGCACGATCTCACCTACGGGCACGCCAAGGCGATCATCCACGAGTACGACCTGAGGCGGGCCGCGCGCCGGCTGCTCTAGCTCCAGGAGGAACCGTTCGGCCTCCCGCGGCCCCCGCGGGAAGCACACACCGCCCCTGCGCCCCGTCGGCCCCGGCCGACGGGGCGCAGCGCTGCCCGCCACCGCCCGGGGCCCGCGGCACGGCCCGGAGCGTACGCGCGCCATCCGGAGAGCCGCGCCACCGCCCGGGGTCCGCGCCCCGGCCCCGCCTTCAGTAGGTGAACTCCCCTTCCCCGTAAGGGCTTTCACTGCTTTACCTCTTGACGCTCCCGACGACGGGGAGCACAGTGACCGCGCAGCCCGTCGTTGAGAGCGCTCTCAGAGCGCTCTCTTTCCGAGAGAGGCACCCCCCATGCGCCCCACGCCCCACAGACGCGGCCCCGCCCGCCGGGCCCTGCTCGCCGTACTGTCCACCTTCGGCCTCGCGGTGGCGTCCGCCGCCGTCGTCGCCCTGCCCGCCAGCGCCTCCCCGCCCCCGCCCCCGGCCGGCTGGTCCACCGTGTTCAGCGACGACTTCAACGGCCCCGCCGGCTCCGGCGTCAACACCGCGAACTGGCAGTACACGACCGGCACCAGCTACCCGGGCGGCCCGGCCCACTTCGGCACCGGCGAGGTCGAGACGATGACCTCCGCCACCAGCAACGTCGCCCTGGACGGCGCCGGGAACCTGCGCATCACCCCGCAGCGCGACGCGGCCGGCAACTGGACGTCGGGGCGCGTCGAGACCCGGCGCTCCGACTTCCAGCCCCCGGCCGGCGGCAAGCTCCGCATCGAGGCCCGCCTCCAGATGCCCGACGTCACGGGCGCCGCCGCCAAGGGCTACTGGCCCGCGTTCTGGGCCCTCGGCGCACCCTTCCGCGGCAACTGGTGGAACTGGCCGGGCATCGGCGAGCTCGACATCATGGAGAACGTCCAGGGCCTCAACAACAACTGGTCCACCATGCACTGCGGCACCAGCCCCGGCGGCCCCTGCAACGAGACCACCGGCATCGGCGGCCAGAAGGCCTGCGCCGGCTCCACCTGCCAGGGCGGCTTCCACACCTACGCCGTCGAGTGGGACCGCTCCGGCGCCACCGAGCAGATGCGCTTCTCGCTCGACGGCGTCACCTTCCACACCGTCAGCCAGAACCAGGTGGACGCGACGACCTGGACCAACGCCACCAACCACGGCTACTTCGTCATCCTGAACGTGGCCATGGGCGGCGGCTTCCCCGACGCCTTCGGCGGCGGCCCCGACGCGGGCACCCAGCCGGGCCACCCCCTGGTCGTCGACTACGTCACCGTCCAGACCTCGGGCTCCGGCACCACCACCCCGCCGACCACGCCCCCCGCGGGCGGCCGTGACGCGTACGGCACGCTCCAGGCCGAGTCGTACGACCAGCAGTCCGGCGTGGTGAAGGAGGCCACCACCGACAGCGGCGGCGGCCAGGACATCGGCTCGCTCGCCAACGGCGACTGGGCGCTCTACAAGGGCGTGGACTTCGGTGCGACGGCGGCCCGGCAGTTCTCCGCACGGGTGGCGAGCGGCGCGGCCGGCGGGGTCAGCGGTCTGGTGGAGGTGCGCCTGGACAGCCCGGGCAGCGCGCCCGTCGGCAGCTTCGCCGTGGCCAACACGGGCGGCTGGCAGAGCTGGCGCACCGTCCCCGCCAACATCACCGGCGTCACCGGCACGCACGACGTGTACCTGACCTTCACCAGCGGCCAGGGCGCCGACTTCGTCAACGTCAACTGGTTCGGCTTCGGCCACTGAGGGAGGGCGGACAGGCATGAAGACCGTACGGCTCCTCCTCGCCGCAGCCCTGCTGCTGCTCGGCGCGGGCGCCACCACGGCGACCGCCGCCGACGCACCGCCCGCCCACGCCCCGGCGGCCGCACCCGCCGCGGCCGGCTTCCCGATCCTCTTCCAGAACAACACCCACGGCGCCTACACCGACGACCGCGTCTACGTCACCGTGCTCGGGCAGATCACTCCGGGGCAGTGGTCCTACCTCAGGCCCGACGGCAGCACCGCCCACATCAACCACCTGGACGCGACCGCGCCGGGCCACCTCACCAAGCACGGCGTGAACTACCCGAACATGTCGTTCACGCTGGCCCAGGTCGGCGGCCGGGTGCCCTCGCCCTCCTCGATCCGCGGGGGCCGCATCTACCTCTCGCTCGGCTCCCCGCTCTTCATCCCCGTGTCGCCCGACGACCAGGGCTGGGGCGGCCCGGACCCGAACAACCCGTCCGACCCCAACAACGACGTCTACTACGACTGGTACGAGTACACCTTCGTCAACGGCCAGGCAGCGTACGGCGGGAACACCACCCAGGTCGACCAGTTCGGCTTCCCGATGACCGCCCGGCTGCGCCAGACCTCCAGCGGTTACGACACGACACGGGGCATCAGCCGCTCACGCGCCGACGTCATGGCGGCGTACGCGGCGGGCGTCGGGGCGGCCTTCCGGCCGCTGCAGAACGGCTACCGGATCGTGGCCCCGCGCTCGGCCGCCGCCTTCCCTTCCGACTACCTGACCTCCACCGTGAACGCCACGTGGAGTTACTACGCCTCGCACCCCTTCACCCTGAACCTGCCGGGCGAGACGTTCTCCGGACGCGTCTCGGGCGACACCCTGACCTTCACCCGCAACGGGGCCGGCCCCTTCACCCTGCACCGGCCCACCTCGCGCGAGGTCATGGCCTGTTCGGGGGCGCTCGCCTCGGGCGGCGACGTGGAGAAGCGGCTGGGCGCGGAGTTCTGCGCCGCGTTCAACCGGGGCGTGGCCCAGGACACCTCGCTGTGGCACACCCCGTCCGCGTACTACCGGGGCGCCGGCCCCAAGAACGACTACGCGGCCTTCTTCCACACGGTGGGTCTGGCGGGGCGCGCCTACGGCTTCCCGTACGACGACATCGACGACCAGTCGTCGGTGCAGATCCTGGGCAACGCGAACCCGCCGACGGATCTGACCCTGTCGATCGGCTGGTGAGAGTGGCCGGTGAGCGCGGCCGGTGAGCGCGGCCGGTGAAGCGCGCGGCACAACGGCGAGGGGCCCCGCCCGGCAGCATGTGCCGGGCGGGGCCCCTCGTGACGTACGCGGTCAACGGTGTCAGTCGTTGCCCGACAGGATGGAGATCAGCCGCAGCGCCTCCAGGTAGATCCACACCAGGGTCATGGTGAGGCCGAAGGCCGCCAGCCAGGACTCCTCGCGCGGCGCCCCGTAGGTGATCCCGTCCTCGACCTGCTTGAAGTCGAGGGCCAGGAAGCAGGCGCCGAGGAGGATGCCGATGATCCCGAAGAGGATGCCGAGGCCACCGCTGCGGAAGCCGAGACCGTCACCGCCGCCGATCGCCGAGAAGAGCAGGTTCACCAGCATCAGCAGCATGAAGCCGATGGCCGCGGCCATCACGAAGCCGGTGAAGCGGCGGTTGACCCGGATCAGCCGGGTCTTGTAGGCGATCAGCACGCCGGCGAACACCGCCATCGTGCCGAGCACCGCCTGCGGCACCGCGCCCGCCGACACGTGCGTGGTGACGGCGGAGCTGATGACACCGAGGAAGACGCCCTCGAAGGCGGCGTACCCGATGATCAGTGCCGGCACCGGTGTGCGCTTGAAGGACTGGACCATGGCCAGGACGAACGCGATCAGCGCGGCGCCGATCGCGATGCCGTACGACTTGCCGATGTTCGCCGCGTCGACCGGCAGCGCCAGCCAGGCGACGACCGCACCGGCGACGACGGTGCCGAGCGTGATCGCGGTGCGCGAGACCACGTCGTCGATCGTCATCACACCGGAACGGGCCGGCGCCTGCGGGGCGCCCTGCTGCGTGTCCTGCTGTGCGTAGGGATTCGTCGCGTAGGGGTTCGTCGGCGCCTGCGCGTAAGGGTTGCCCCCGGCCTGCGGCGACTGCGCGGTGTTGAAACCGGCGTAGCCGTTGTCGCGGCTGAAGCCCCGTCGCGAGAAGACCGGGTTGCTGCTCCTCATTTCACTCCTCCATGGCCACCGTGCGCGGCCTTGCCGTCAAGGGTAATGGGCGTGCAAAGGAAGCACGTAATGCCTAGGGAGGATCTTCACGCGGGGAAGAGGGGGGTGCAAGGGTCCGACACCCCGACGCGCGGGGGCCGGACTGCAGCTTGAGTGCCCGGAGCCGGACTCGAACCGGCACGGCCCGAAGGCCAGCGAGGTTTAAGCTCGCCGTGTCTGCGTTCCACCATCCGGGCAAGGGCGCGCGGCTCCGCGTTTCGCGGGACGAGCCTAGCCCGGCGCATCCCCCGAACAGCGGAACAACCATCCGATGTTGTCTTATTTTATTGACGCCTGAGGGTGCGTCAGCACAGCTCGCAGCGGTGTTGGCACATGCCGCAGGCGGTTGGCACGGCGTCCGGGGCGCCTCGGAATTCCGGTAGGGAATGACGGAAAGTCGACGCACCGTTTCCTGGCCGCACCCCGACGCTGGCACAGTCGGCCGGAGTCCTCGCGGAGCGGCGGTCGAGCCCGGCTGGAGCGGGCCCGGTCTCAGGGGCGCCGTCATACCTCAGGAGGACACCGGGGGCCGCGCCGTCCGACTCAAGAGGGCCGGAGAACGGGCACAGGGACTGACGATGCGGCGCCGGACGGCGGGAAGGATGGAGGAGTCCCCGAAAGCCGTTCGACAGGAGCACCTCCGTGACCACCATCCCCACCGCACACCGCGCGACCGCGGTGGCCGCCCGCGCCACCGAGCTGTCGAAGGTCTACGGCACGGGCGAGACCCAGGTCGTCGCCCTGGACCAGGTCACGGTCGACTTCCGGCAGGGCGAGTTCACCGCGATCATGGGCCCCTCGGGCTCCGGCAAGTCCACGCTGATGCACTGCGTCGCGGGTCTCGACTCCTTCAGCGCCGGCTCGGTCCGCATCGGTGACACCGAGCTCGGGTCGCTCAAGGACAAGCAGCTCACGCAGCTGCGGCGGGACAAGATCGGTTTCATCTTCCAGGCGTTCAACCTGCTGCCCACGCTGACCGCCCTGGAGAACATCACGCTCCCCATGGACATCGCGGGCCGCAAGCCCGACAAGCAGTGGCTCGACCAGGTCATCGCCATGGTGGGTCTGTCCGACCGGCTGGGGCACCGGCCCACCCAGCTCTCCGGCGGCCAGCAGCAGCGCGTCGCGGTGGCCCGCGCGCTCGCCTCCCAGCCGGAGATCATCTTCGGTGACGAGCCGACCGGAAACCTCGACTCGCGCTCCGGCGCGGAGGTCCTCGGCTTCCTGCGCAACTCGGTGCGCGAGCTCGGGCAGACCGTCGTCATGGTGACGCACGACCCGGTCGCCGCTTCCTACGCCGACCGCGTCATATTCCTGGCCGACGGGCGGATCGTGGACGAGATGGTGCGGCCCACCGCGGACGGGGTGCTGGACCGGATGAAGGCGTTCGATGCGAAGGGCCGCACCAGCTGACCCCGAGCCGCCATGGGCTGCGCCCCCGGACCCCTTTCGGGGGCTGCGCCCCCGGACCCCCCCTTCGCGCCTGAACGGCGCTCGTCCTCAAACTCCCCCAAGGCCTAAAGGGCCAGGGGGGACCCCCATGACAGGCTGAAATGCCCGATGCGGGCCAGCACCGAGCAGTTAAGGGGCGCGGGGAACTGCGCGAGAAGCGACCGCGGTCCGCACACGGCCGAGGGGTTGGGGGCGCGGGGAACTACGCAACCCCCGGCCACCTTCAGCCCCGCCAGGGGCGCGGGGAACTGCGCGAACAGCCCGCCCGGACGCGCCCCGCACTCGCACCCACCGCCTTCAGAACACCTCCCAGGACTGAGAAACCCATGTTCAAGACCGCCCTGCGCAACGTACTCGCGCACAAGGCCCGGCTGTTGATGACGGTGCTCGCCGTCATGCTCGGCGTCGCCTTCGTGTCCGGCACGCTCGTCTTCACCGACACCCTCGGCAGCGCCTTCCGCAACCAGTCGGCCAAGAGCTACGACAAGGTGGCCGTCGCGGTGTCCACCTACGGCAGCCGTGACGACAGCGAGCGGGACCCCGGTGTCAGCGGGCAGACGCTCCGGAAGATGGAGAAGCTCGACGGGGTCGCCTCCGCCACCGGCCGGGTCGACGGCTTCGCCGGGGTGGCCGGCACCGACGGCAAGCTGATCGGCCAGGGCTGGGCCAACAAGGGCGGCAACTTCGCCCCGGGCAAGGACGGCAAGGACCCCGCGTACACCTTCGCCCAGGGCCACGGCCCCGTGAAGGACGACGAGATCGCGCTCGACAAGGACACCGCCGACAAGGGCGAGTACCACGTCGGCGACAGCGTGCGCGTCGCCACCAACGGGCCGGTCAGGACCTACCGGCTCGCGGGCGTCTTCACCACCGAGGACGGCCAGGTCAACGCGGGCGGCTCCCTCGTCCTGTTCGACACCGCCGTCGCCCAGAAGCTGTACCTGAAGCCCGGCTGGTTCCAGAACGTGAGCGTGGCCGCCGCCCCCGGCGCCGACGCGCAGAAGATCCTCGACGAGGTCAAGCCCCTGCTCCCCGAGAACGCCGAGGCCAAGACCGGCAAGGCGCTCGCCGCCCAGGAGGCCAAGGACATCGAGGAGGGCCTGAGCGGGCTCAACCAGATGCTGCTGGTCTTCGCCGGCATCGCGCTGTTCGTCGGCATCTTCCTGATCTCCAACACCTTCACCATGCTGGTCGCCCAGCGCACCCGTGAGCTCGCCCTGATGCGTGCCGTCGGCGCCTCGCGCGGCCAGGTCCGCCGCTCGGTGCTCGCCGAGGCGCTGGTGGTCGGCGCCGTCGCCTCCGCCATCGGGTTCGCGCTCGGCGTGGGTCTGGCGAGCGGGCTTCAGTCCGCCATCGGCATGTTCGGGGCCAAGGTCCCCGCGGGCCCGCTGGTCATCTCGGCCACGCCGGTGATCGCCGCGCTCGCCGTGGGCATCCTCGTCACCGTCATCGCCGCGCTGCTGCCCGCCTGGCGCGCCGCGAAGATCCCGCCGGTCGCCGCGATGAACAGCGTGCACGGCGTGGCCACCACCAAGTCCCTGGTCGTGCGCAACTCCATCGGCGGGGTCATCACCCTCGGCGGGGCCGCCGCCATCGTGGCCGGCGCCGCCGCGGGCAAGGACGGCAAGTACACCATCGGCCTCGGCGCCTTCCTGGCGCTGATCGGCATCATCATCCTGATCCCGCTCCTGTCCCGCCCCGTCATCGCGCTCGTGCGCCCCGCCCTGAGCAAGGTGTTCGGCGTCTCCGGCAAGCTCGCCAGCCAGAACGCGGTGCGTAACCCCCGCCGCACCGGCGCCACCGCCTCCGCCCTCGCCATCGGTCTGACCCTGGTCACCGGCCTCTCGGTGCTCGGCGTCACGCTCGGCACGGCCATCGACAAGATGACCACCGACAACATCAAGGCCGACTACATGGTCCAGATGGCGGCCGACGGTTCCGGGCTCGACAAGGACGTCCTGACCGCGCTCCGCAAGGCGCCCGGTGTCTCGGCGGTCTCCCCCACGCAGTCCTCCTTCCTCAAGCTCGGCGGCTTCGACGAGTCGGTGGCCGCGGTGACGCCGGGCGACATCGAGAAGGTCATCAACGTCGAGACGGTGTCGGGCTCCCTCGCCACCCTCGCGCAGGGGCAGATAGCCGTCGACGACGAGACCGCCGCCAAGCACGGCTGGAAGCCCGGCGCCCGGCTCCCGGTCGAGTTCAGCGACAAGAAGAAGGGTCAGCTGACGATCGGCGCGGTCTTCAAGAAGAACGAGTTCCTGAACACCGTTCTCGCGCCGACCAGCCTGACCGACCAGCACGACACCCAGCCCTACATGCCGCAGGTCTTCGTCAAGACGGACGGCGGCGCCACCAGCGCCAACGAGAAGGCCCTGGTCAGCGCGCTCGGTGACAACCCGGCGATCAGCATCATGGACCAGCAGGACATCCGCAACACCTTCGGCGGCATGATCAACACGCTGCTGAACATCATGTACGGGCTGCTCGCGATGGCCCTGATCATCGCCGTCCTCGGCGTCGTGAACACCCTCGCGATGTCGGTGTTCGAGCGCCAGCAGGAGATCGGCATGCTGCGGGCGATCGGTCTGGACCGCGGGCGGGTCAAGACCATGATCCGTCTGGAGGCCGTCGTCATCTCGCTCTTCGGCGCGGTGATCGGCGTGGGTCTCGGCTCCTTCCTCGCCTGGGCCATCGGGCAGACGATCAAGAAGTCCATCCCGAACTACGCCCTGGTCATCCCGTGGGACCGGATCGGCATCTTCCTGCTGCTCGCCGCCCTGGTCGGTGTGCTCGCCGCCATGTGGCCGGCCCGCAGCGCCGCGCGGCTCAACATGCTGACCGCCATCAAGACGGAATAGCACCGACCCGCTGAACGCATATGGCAGTTGAAGGGCCCGGGAGGCTTCCTCCCGGGCCCTTCACCGTCCGGCGGTCCGGGCCCGGGGTCAGTTCCAGGTGCGCGCCCGCAGCGGCATCCCCGAGGCGCCGCCCGGCGGGGTCTTGACCGCCAGGATCTGGTTGACGCCGATCCGGTTGCGTTCGAAGGAGAGCGCCGAGGCCGCCATGTAGAGCCGCCAGATGCGGGCCCGTCCGGGGGTGGTGCGGCGCAGCGCGCGGGGCCAGTCGGACTCCAGGTTGGCCACCCACTGACGGAGCGTCAGGGCGTAGTGTTCCCGGATGGGTTCGACGTCGCGGGCCTCGAACCCGGCCTCCTCCAGGATGGCCAGGGTGCGGCCCACCGGGGCGAGTTCGCCGTCGGGAAAGACGTACCGGTCGATGAACTCGTCGACGTGGTACGCCGATTCGTCCCGTTCGGGGCGCCGGGCGATCTGGTGGTTGAGCAGCCGGCCGCCCTCCGTGAGCAGGGCGTACAGGATGTCCGCGTACTCCGCGTACCGCACCGAGCCGACGTGCTCGGCCATCCCGATGGAGGAAATGGCGTCGTAGGGACCGTCCTTGACGTCCCGGTAGTCCTGGACGCGGATCTCGATACGGTCGGTCAGCCCCTCCTCGGCGATGCGCTTGCGGGCGTACGCGGCCTGCTCGCGCGAGAGCGTGATGCCGACGACGCGGGCGCCGTACTCCCGGGCCGCGTGGATGGCCATCGAGCCCCAGCCGCAGCCGACGTCGAGCAGCCGGTCGCCCTCCTTGAGGCCCAACTTGCGGCAGACCAGGTCGAGTTTGGCGCGCTGGGCCTCCTCAAGAGTGGAGTCCCGGCTCTCCCAGTAGGCGCACGAGTAGACCATCGAGGGGCCGAGCACCAGCTCGTAGAAGTCGTTGCCGACGTCGTAGTGGTGGCTGATCGCGTCCTTGTCGCGGCGCTTGGTGTGGCGCCGGCCGGCGGGGCGCCGCATCTCCTCGGCGGGCGGGGCCGGCGGGGGCAGGGCGCCGCCCAGCCGGACGAGGGCCTTGGCGGCGGCGCGCATTCTGGGGTCGCGCACCGGATGGACGGAGTCCGTGGAGTCGCCGCGCTCCCAGATCAGCCCGGCGAGCAGGTCGAGGGCGCCGTACAGATCACCTTCGATGTCGAGCTCGCCGGCCACCCAGGCGCGGGCCAGGCCCAGTTCGCCCGGCTTCCACAGCAGGCGGCGCAGGGCGCGCCGGTGGCGTACGACGAGGACCGGTGCGCCGGGCGGGCCCGCCTCGCTGCCGTCCCAGGCCCGGATCCGTACGGGCAGGGCCTCCCCCAGCAAGTCCTCGGCAAGAGCGGTCAGCCGTAGCGCCGCGTCGGCCATCGTGCACACCTCCGTGCCTCGCAGAAATGTCCCAGCACCCTGCACAACAGTGCCCGTGCGCCCGGCAATCCCGCTAGCGCGCAGGGGAGTGACAGGGTGGCTGCATACACCATCTTTTTGGCCGGAAGCCGGTCTCCGCGTCTCCCGCGCCGGTCCGCACGCGGCTCGCGCCGGGCCCGCGTCAGGACGGGCCCGGTGCCGCGGACGCCCCGCGCCGGGCCCCGGGCACGCCGAAGGGGCCGCCCGCACCACGGATGGCGGACGGCCCCTTCGGGGTACTGCTGGGTCCTGCTGGTACTGCCGCGGGAGCTAGGAGGCCTTGGCCTTCTGCTCCGTCTTCTCCTCGACCTTGGCCGCGGGAACCGGAGCCGGCTTGGCCGCCTCGTAGAACTCCTCGCGCGGGGTCTCCATGGCGCCCAGGGAGACGACCTCGCGCTTGAGGAACATCGCGAGCGTCCAGTCGGCGATCACGCGGATCTTGCGGTTCCAGGTCGGGACGGCCAGACCGTGGTAGCCACGGTGCATGTACCAGGCGAGCCGGCCCTTGAGCTTGATCTTCATCTTGCCCATGACGATCATCGCGACGCCCTTGTGGAGGCCGAGACCGGCCACCGCACCCTTGTTGGCGTGCGCGTACTCCTTCTGCGGGAAGCCCCGCATGCCGGAGACCACGTTGTCGCCGAGGACCTTGGCCTGGCGCAGCGCGTGCTGGGCGTTCGGCGGGCACCAGGCGTTCTCGACACCGGCCTTGCGCGAGGCGAGGTCGGGGACCTGGGCGTTGTCGCCGGCGGCCCAGATGTAGTCGGTGCCGGTGACCTGGAGCGTCGGCTGGGCGTCCACGTGGCCGCGCGGGCCGAGCGGGAGGCCGAAGCGGGAGAGCGCCGGGTTGGGCTTGACGCCCGCGGTCCACACGATGGTGTTGGAGTCGACCTCGAGGCCGTTCTTCAGCACGACGTGGCCGTCGACGCAGGAGTCCATGGAGGTCGAGAGGTAGATCTCGACACCGCGGCCCTCGAGGTGCTCCTTGCCCCAGCGGCCGAGTTCCGGGCCGACCTCGGGGAGGATCTTGTCGGCGGCGTCGACCAGGATGAAGCGCATGTCCTCGCGCTTGACGTTGGTGTAGTACTTGGCCGCGTCGCGGGCCATGTCCTCCACCTCGCCTATGGTCTCGGCGCCGGCGAAGCCGCCACCCACGAAGACGAAGGTCAGCGCCTTGCGGCGGACGTCCTCGTCCGTGGTGGAGTCGGCCTTGTCGAGCTGCTCCAGAACGTGGTTGCGCAGGCCGATGGCCTCTTCCACGCCCTTCATGCCGATGCCCTGCTCGGCGAGGCCGGGGATCGGGAAGGTGCGGGAGACCGCACCCATCGCGATGACCAGGTAGTCGAAGGGCAGCTCGTAGGCCTCGCCGACGAGCGGCGCGACCGTGGCGACCTTGCGGTCCTGATCGATGCTGGTGACCCGGCCGGTGAGCACCTCGGCTCCGCGCACGACGCGTCGCAGCGGGACGACGACGTGACGCGGCGAGATGCTGCCTGCGGCGGCTTCGGGGAGGAAGGGCTGGTACGTCATGTACGAGCGCGGGTCGACGACCGTGACGGTCGCTTCCGCGTAACGCATCTTCTTGAGAATGCGTCGCGCTGCGTACAGGCCTACGTACCCGCCACCTACTACGAGGATCCTGGGACGCTCCGTGGTGCTCATGCCATCGAGTATCCACCCGCTCGTGGACCCCTGCTCGTGCGCCCCTTCACAAGGATCGCAAGGGCCTCTGCTACACTGCGCGGCCCACGTGACCGAGGTCATGGTGGCGCGGGGGAACCACGGGCCGGGCGAGATCGTTGCTCACCCCCTCTGAACTGGCCCGTACGGCCTGGGGCCGACTGGACCACCCCCGCAGGATTCGCAGGCGTCGCCCGGCCGTCACCGTCTGGATCCCCTGCGGATGGGGCCCCCGCGCCTCAGAAAGCGGTCCTGGGAGCACTTTCTTCGGCCCGGGGGCCCCGAATCCTTGTGAAGAACTTCACGAACCTTTTCGCGCGACCGGTCCACGAGCGCCTCCGGGGACCGCGATCAGGCGATCGACCAGGCGATTCCGTCCAGAATGTCGTGCTCGCTGACCACGACCTCCCGCGCCCCGGTGCGCTCCATGACGGCCAGCAGGACCAGCGCGCCGGCCGCGATCACATCGACGCGGCCGGGGTGCAGCACGGGGATGGCGGTGCGCTCCTCGTGCGTGGAGGCGAGCAGGCGCTCGGTGACCGCGGCGACGTCGTCGTGAGAGATGCGTGAATGGTGGATGGCGGCGGAGTCGTAGCCGTCCAGGCCGAGCGCGATCGCGGCGACGGTGGTCACCGAGCCCGCGAGGCCCACCAGGGTGCGCGGCTCGCGCAGCGGCACGCTCTGCTCGGCGAGGTCGAGGGCGGCCTCGATGTCGGCCCGGATCGCGGCGATCTGCTCGGGCGTCGCCGGGTCGCCGGGGTGGTGGCGCTCGGTCATCCGCACACAGCCGATGTCGACGGAGCGGGCGGCCTCGACGCCGGTGGAGCCGACGACGAACTCGGTGGAGCCGCCGCCGATGTCGACCACCAGGTAGTCGCCGCCGCCGTTCAGTTCCTTGGTGGCGCCGGTGAAGGAGAACGCGGCCTCCTGGTCACCGGAGATCACCTCGGGCTCGACGCCCAGGATGTCGACGACCCCGCGCACGAAGTCGTCCCGGTTCTCGGCGTCGCGCGAGGCGGAGGTGGCCACGAACCGGATGCGCTCGGCACCCAACTCCTTGATCACGGCGGCGTATTCGCGGCAGGCGGCGAACGTGCGCTCCAGCGCCTCGGGGGCGAGCCGGCCGGTGCGGTCCACGCCCTGGCCGAGCCGCACGATGGTCATGCGCCGGTCGAGGTCGGTGATCTCGCCGGTCACCGGGTCGGCGTCGGCGACGAGCAGGCGGATGGAGTTGGTGCCGCAGTCGACGGCGGCGACCCGGGTCACTTCTCGCCCTCCTCGCCGCACGGCGTCACGCACGGGCCCTTGGCCCACCACTCGGGCAGCATCGCGATGGCCTCGTCGCCCAGCGGGTTCACGCCGGGCCCGGCGGCCAGCGAGTGGCCCACCAGGACGTGCAGGCACTTGACCCGGTCCGGCATGCCGCCCGCGCTGGGGAAGCCCTCCAGGACCTCGATGGCGTCGCGGCGCGCGATGTAGTCCTCGTGGGCCGCGCGGTAGGCGGCGGCGAGCTCGGGGTCGCTCGCCAGACGCTCCGTCATCTCCTTCATGACGCCGTTGGCCTCAAGGGTGCCGATGGCCGACGCGGCCCGCGGGCACGTCAGGTAGTACGTCGTCGGGAACGGCGTGCCGTCCTCCAGACGCGGGGCCGTCTCGACGACGTCGGGGTTGCCGCAGGGGCAGCGGTGCGCGATGGCGCGCAGACCGCGCGGCGGGCGGCCCAGCTGCTGCTTGAAGGCGGCGATGTCCGCGTCGGTGGGCTCGGTGCGTACGGTCTGGGGCGGGGGCGTTTCCATGCCTGGGTCAGTCTCTATCGCTAGCGGTGGTCAGTTGGCGGAACGGTCGGCCTTGTCGACGCCGTCCCAGAGGTTGGAGTGCCAGGCGCGGCCGGTGGCGCCCTTGTCCTCGCGGTGCTTGTCGGCGGCGCCCGGGTCGACGACGGTGAAGCCGGTCTCGCCCGGGAACTGCATGTGCAGGTGCTCGCGGGCCAGCTTCTCGATGTACGCGTCGTCCTGGAGCCGCGCCTTCTCGTCCCGCAGCCGCTCGACGGCCTCGCGGGCGTCGGCGGCCTTGCGCTGCTGGTCGGAGATGTCGCCGCGCTGCGACACGTACTGCCGCATGGGGTAGGCGAGCGCGACGATCAGCGAGCACATGACGAGCGCGAGCAGCGCGGCCCGGCCGGTGAGCCGCGAGCGGCGGGCCTGGCGCTTGCGCTGCGAGCGGTAGACACGGGCCGCGGTCTGCTCGCCGAGCACCTTGAGCCGGGCCGCGGTGGAGAACCGGTCGCGGTCCTTGACCTCGGCGTCGTTGCCCATCGTCTCCCGCCTCCCCTTCACACACGTACGTCCCCGGACACGGTACGGGACCGCGGCCGGGGACGTACGGACGACTGGCTAGGGCGTCAGCCGTTGATGCTGCTCAGCCGGACAGGCTGCTCAGCCGGACAGGCTGCTCAGCCGGTCGGGCTGCTCAGCCCTTGAAGCGGGGGAACGCGCTGCGGCCCGCGTACACCGCGGCGTCGTCGAGGATCTCCTCGATGCGCAGCAGCTGGTTGTACTTGGCGACGCGGTCCGAGCGGGCCGGGGCGCCGGTCTTGATCTGGCCGCAGTTCACCGCGACGGCGAGGTCGGCGATGGTGACGTCCTCGGTCTCGCCGGAGCGGTGGGACATCATGCACTTGAAGCCGTTGCGCTGGGCCATCTCGACGGCGTCCAGCGTCTCGGTCAGCGAGCCGATCTGGTTGACCTTGACGAGCAGGGCGTTGGCCGAGCCCTCCTCGATGCCACGGGCCAGGCGCTCGGGGTTGGTCACGAACAGGTCGTCACCGACGATCTGGACCTTGGAGCCCAGACGCGAGGTGATGGTGTTCCAGCCGGCCCAGTCGTCCTCGAACAGCGGGTCCTCGATGGAGACCAGCGGGTACGCGGAGACGAGCTCCTCGTAGTACTCGGTCATCTCGGCGGCCGAGCGGGACTTGCCCTCGAACTCGTACTTGCCGTCCTTGTAGAACTCGGACGCGGCGACGTCGAGCGCGAGCGCGATGTCCTTGCCCGGGACGTAGCCGGCTTCCTTGACGGCCTCGACGATGAGGTCGAGGGCGGCGCGGTTGGACTCCAGGTTCGGCGCGAAGCCGCCCTCGTCGCCGAGGCCGGTGGACAGGCCCTTGCGCTTCAGGACGCCCTTGAGCGTGTGGTAGACCTCGGCACCCCAGCGAAGGGCCTCGGAGAAGGACTCCGCGCCGATCGGCGCGATCATGAACTCCTGGATGTCGACGTTGGAGTCGGCGTGCGACCCACCGTTGAGGATGTTCATCATCGGGACGGGCAGCAGGTGCGCGTTCGGGCCGCCCAGGTAGCGGAACAGCGGCAGGTCGCTGGCCTCGGAGGCGGCGTGCGCGACGGCGAGCGAGACACCGAGGATGGCGTTGGCGCCGAGCGAGCCCTTGTTGTCCGTGGCGTCCAGGTCGAACATGGCCTGGTCGATCAGGCGCTGCTCGGTGGCGTCGTAGCCGACGAGCTCCGGGCCGATCTGCTCGATGACGGCGAGGACGGCCTTCTCGACACCCTTGCCGCCGTAGCGGTTGGGGTCTCCGTCGCGGAGCTCGATGGCCTCGAAGGCACCGGTGGAGGCGCCGGACGGAACTGCAGCACGGCCGGTGCTGCCGTCGTCGAGGCCGACCTCGACCTCGACCGTGGGGTTGCCTCGGGAGTCCAGGATTTCCCGGGCTACGACGACGTCGATGGACGGCACGAGCATCTCCTTCTGGGATGTGACGCTAGATGTGACGCAAGCAGTGCAGGGACATGCGGGGTCGCTTCGCCTTGCGACAAGAGCCTAACCGGCTCCGGGGCTCCGGCCAGCCGAGTGCCCGCCTCCTGGGACGAAAAAGGGCCCAATGGCCTGGATTCCCGGGCAAACGACCACAAGACTACTGTCCGGTAACAGCGAAAACCCCGGCCCGGCGCGCACGGGGGACATGCGCGCCGGGCCGGGGCGGCCCGAGGGCTACCGGTCTCAGCCGAGGTGCAGCTTCTGGCCCGGGAAGATCAGGTTCGCGTCCTTGACGATGTTCTTGTTCAGGTCGAACAGGTGCTGCCAGCCGCCCTTGGTGTGGTTGGCGGTCGCGATGGTGCCGAGGGTGTCGCCGGACTTGACGGTGTATTCGCCGTCGCCCTGCTTGACCGGCTCGCTGCGCTGCTCGCTGCGGCTGGCCTTGGGGGCGGACTCGGCGCGCTGCGTCTTCTGCTGCGGCTTGGCCTGCTTGGGCTTCGAGGACTTCGAAGAAGAGGACGAGCCGGAGGTGTCGACGTCGGCCTTGGCGCCGCCGGACGTCAGGTTGCCGGCGCCGGCGCAGGACCAGGCACCCGGGCCCTGGATCGCGAGCAGCTTCTCGGCGGCGGCGATCTGCTGGCCCTTGGTGGCGAGGTCGGCGCGCGCGGCGTACTGGGTGCCGCCGGCGGCGGCCCAGGAGGACTGCGAGAACTGCAGGCCGCCGTAGTAGCCGTTGCCGGTGTTGATGGACCAGTTGCCGCCGGACTCGCACTGGGCGACGGCGTCCCAGGTCGACACGGAGGCGGCGGAGGCATTGCCGGCCGCCATCAGCGGGGCGGCGACGACGGCACCGGTGACACCGGCCAGCGTGGCGACACGGACGGCCTTGGACGGGCGGCGGTGCTTGCCCTTGCTGGAAAGCAGCATGGAGTTTCTCCTCACCGACGCCTGCGAGGTGAGCTGTCGGGTTCGGGCGTGAGCTGCCCGGCCGGACGTGGTGCGTCCGTCTTCACCCCAAGCCGTTGCGGCAGTCCTGTGAACTGCCGGGCCCGGCACTTACCTTGGGTCCCCCGCTCCTGCCTACGGCGCATAAGCGTCGACTGTTCCCATCGGCCGACGGCAGGATTCGGCGTGCTCGGTCGACGGGGCTCGCGGTGACGAGCGAGTCCGACGAAAACACACGCCCCGCCAATGTTCAAAGACGCACATCGGGGAGAAATCCCCCCTACTTGCCGCCACAGAAGGGGCGTTTACGCAGGTGAGGGGCGGGGCGGACGGACCGGGCAGACGGGACACGCCAGTTGGGGCGAAGAGACCCATGTCTCACTTGCACACAACGGACATAGCCCCGCGAACTAACCCTGCTTCGGCGTCGAGTTCGGGGTCGCCGCAGCGCCCGTCACCTTCGTCAGGTCCAGGCTCTGGCCAGGCAGGATGAGGTTCGGGTCGGTGCCGATCAGCTTCTCGTTGGCGTGGTAGAGCGCGGGCCAGCCGCCCTCGACCTTGTTCGCCTCGGCGATGACCGAGAGGTTGTCGCCGGGGCGGACGGTGTAGTCGCCGTCGGCCGCCGGGGTGTTGCCGCTCTCACGTGAGGCGTCGTCACCTCTCGAGGCGTGGCGTCCGGAATCGCGGCTATCGGCCGAGTTGCCCGAATTGTTCGAACCGCTGGGATCGCCCGGCCCGTTCGAGCCGGCCGGGCCCGTCGGCGCCGTCGAGCCGCCCGCGGTACCCGAAGCACCCGGAGCGGTCGACCCCGTGGCACCGGGCGTCGTGCCCTTGCCCTCCTCCGGCGCGGGCGTTCCGCGGTGCTTGCCGCCGGCCGGGGTGGAAGCGGACGGCGCGGGGGACTTGGCCGGGTCGCCCGGCAGGGCGGCGCCGGGGGGCGGGGTGGCCGGGGTCGGGGTGCCCGGGGCGGGGGTGGCGTCGGGGGTCTTGGCCGGCGGGGCGGTGGGGGCGGTCGTGCCGGTGTCGGGCACGCCCGGGTCCACGTCCGCCGAACCGCCGCCCGTGGTGAGCCCGGCGGCGGTGCCGCAGTTCGCGAAGGCCTGGGGCCCCTTGGCCGCAAGCACCTTCTCGGCCACGGCTATCTGCTGGGCGCGGCTCGCGAGGTCGGCGCGCTGGGCGTACTCGTTGCCGCCGTACGCCTCCCAGGTCGCCTGCGAGAACTGGAGCCCGCCGTACAGGCCGTTGCCGAAGTCGGCGCTCCACATGCCACCGGACTCGCAGGAGGCCACCTGGTTCCAGGTGTTCGCGTCCGCGGCGTTCGCGCCGGTCGCGGCGAGCAGCGGAAGAGCGAGGGCCGAGCCGGTCACTCCCGCCGCTACGACGAGGGCGGGTGCCTGACGGGGTCGACGATGCCGTCCATTCCCGGAGCGCATGAATGAGGCCTTCCGTGTGACTGCTGAGCCGAATGAACGGTGAACGTAGCCGTACTCGAACGTCAGTCACAAGTCGATGCACCCGCGATCACATAAAAGTCACAGTCTTGACGGGCCGTCAGATCGGTGACCGCGGGCGATCTTCATCCCGGCGGCGTGAACTCGACCGGCAGGGTGCGCAGTCCGCGCATGATGAGCCCGCCGCGCCAGCGCAAATCGTCAGGTTCCACCGCCAGCCGCAGGTCAGGAAGGCGGCGCAGCAGCGTCGCGAGGGCGGTCTGTCCTTCGAGCCGGGCGAGCGGCGCACCGAGGCAGTAGTGGATCCCGTGGCCGTATCCGAGGTGCTGGTTGTCGCGGCGGCCGAGGTCGAGGGTGTCCGGCTCGGCGAAGCGCTCCGGATCGCGGTCGGCGGCGGCGAGCACCACCAGCACGGGGTCGCCGGCCGCGATGTGCTGCCCGCCGAGCGTGAGCGCCTCGGTGGCGAACCGCCACGTCGCCAGCTCCACCGGCCCGTCGTAGCGCAGCAGTTCCTCGACCCCGGTCTCCAGGAGCCCGCTCTCCCCCGCGTCGAGCGAGGCCTGGAGCCGCGCGCGCTCCGCCGGGTTGCACAGCAGCGCGTAGACCCCGTTCCCGATCAGGTTGACGGTGGTCTCGAACCCGGCGAACAACAGGATGAAGGCCATCGCGGCGGCCTCGTTCTCCGTCAGGTGCTCACCGTGGTCGCTGGCCTCGATGAGCCGTGAGATGAGGTCGTCGCCGGGGTTCTCGCGCTTGCGGTGGATGAGTTCGGCGAGGTACTCGCGGATCTTCTTGACCGAGCGCGCCACACCGCCGCGCGGGCTGCCCTTCTGGCCCGGCTTGGTGTGCCGCACCATCATGCCCGCCCAGTCGCGGAAGTCGTCCTGGTCCTCGCGCGGGACGCCGAGCAGATCGCAGATGGCGTAGATGGGGAGCGGGAAGGCGAAATCGTGGATGAGGTCGGCCTCGCCCGCCGCCGCGAACGCGTCGATGAGCTGGTCGGTCAACTCCTGTACGCGGGGCGCGAATTGAGCGACCGTACGGGGCGTGAACGCCTTCGACACCAGGCGGCGGAGCCGGGTGTGGTCCGGCGGGTCGATGTTGAGCAGATGCGTCATCAGCTCGGCCTTGCGCTCGCCGGGGATGCCCGTCCTGCCCTTGGCGTGGGCGGGCTCGTCGTGGTGCGCCGGGTTCTTGGAGAGCCGCTGGTCGGCAAGGGCCTGCCGGGCGTCCCCGTACCGCGTCACGAGCCAGGCCTCGACCCCGCTGGGGAGCCGGGTCCGGTGCACGGGGGCGTGCTCGCGGAGCCAGGCGTAGGCGGGGTAGGGGTTGGTGGCGAACTCCCAGGTGAAGAGTTCGGGGGCGGGTGGAATGGGGCAACTGTCCGGCACGCCCCGACCGTATCCCGGGGCGCCTCGCCCGTGGGCGCCGGGACATGGGGCGTTCGCTGCGCGTGGCTGGGGTGGGGGTGCTGGGCGCCGGTTTGCGCAGTTCCCCGCGCCCCCAACCCTGGGTCGTCTGCGGACCGTGGTCGCTTCTCGCGCAGTTCCCCGCGCCCCTAGCCGGTGCGGGCGCACCCGGGGCCCGCGCAGTTCCCCGCGCCCCCAACCCCCGGTCGTCTGCGGACCGTGGTCGCTTCTCGCGCAGTTCCCCGCGCCCCTAGCCGGTGCGGGCGCACCCGGGGCCCGCGCAGTTCCCCGCGCCCCCAACCCTCGGTCGTCTGCGGACCGTGGTCGCTTCTCGCGCAGTTCCCCGCGCCCCTAGCCGGTGCGGGCGCACCCGGGGCCCGCGCAGTTCCCCGCGCCCCCA
>NZ_JBIDBD010000032.1:0-65736 GCF_043202815.1 Streptomyces sp. NPDC048111 | reverse complement strand
AGCTAAGCCTTTCAGCGCCGATGGTACTGCAGGGGGGACCCTGTGGGAGAGTAGGACGCCGCCGAACAAATTGTGGGGAAAGCCCCGCACCAGACTGTAAGGGATTACGGTCACGGTGCGGGGCTTTTTCGCGTTGTGGGCCGGCCCGTGCGGGTGGCAGTATCCCTGCATGGAACACGTCATACGCCCTGTGCGCGCCGAGGAATGGCCGAAGGTCAAGGAGCTGCGGCTGGCCTCGCTGGCCGATCCTGCGGCTCCGGTCGCTTTCCTCGACACGTACGAGAAGGCCTCCGCCCAGCCCGACGCGTTCTGGCAGGACCGTGCCGAAGGGGCCGCGCACGGGAACTCCGTGCGGCAGTTCGTGGCCGAGGGCCCCGACGGATCCTGGGCCGGCAGTGTGACCGTACTGGTCGAGTCCGCCGACGGCGAGGCCCTGTTCGGAGACCGGATCGGGGTCGCGCAGGCGCACCTCGTGGGGGTGTTCGTGCGGCCGGAGCACCGTGGGTGCGGGCTGACCGAGCGGCTGTTCGCGGCGGCCCTGGCCTGGGCCTGGGAACTGGAGGAGCCGCGCCTGGAGCGGGCCCGGCTCTTCGTGCACGAGAACAATCCGCGCGCCCAGGGCTTCTACCGCAAGGCCGGGTTCGTACCCACCGGCGTCACCGCTCTGCTCGGGGACGACGGCTGCCGCGATCTGGAGATGGTGCTGGAGCGGCCCTGATGTGCGGGGGGAGCGGGCGGTGTCAGGTCAGGGCTTCCGTCCAGCGGGCTCGGGCCTGTTCCGGGGAGCGGAGCAGCACCAGGGGTGCCAGGCCGCGGTCCTGGCCCCTCGATAGGAGTTCCGGCAGGCCGGGGAGCGGGGCCACGGCCGCGACGTCGTCCAGGACCAGCGTCATTGGTGGGTCGAGGCGACCGTCAGATGACCGTTCGGCCATGCGGCGGCCGCGCTCGACCACGTCTGAGGCGAGTGCCGTCAGGAGCGGCATCGCGCCGGGGTGGGAGCGGGGATCCTCGATCGCTTCCCCCACCACATAAAGGGTGCCCCCCTCGTCGACGAATGATTCCAGCGCGAGCGAATCGGGCCGGTTCGGTGTGCAGGCCTCGCGGATGTGGATCGAGGAGAGGCAGCTCAGGGCGCGGGCGGTCAACTCCTGGGCGACTTCCCGGCGTTCGGGGTAGGCCGTCAGGGCCGATTCCAGGAGGCCCGCGCTGCCGCTCTGGGCCTTGGGGTGGGTGCGCAGGATGCGTACGGCCTCGTGGGCGGCCGTGCCCTGGGCCCAGCGGTGCAGCTGCTTGGTCGCCCTGCCGTCGCGGTTCTCCAGGGCGGCGGCGTGCAGCCAGCAGCGCAGGAGCGTCTCCGCGGTGTCCGCCATGGCGGCGTCCATGCGGGCCTGGGGGCGGACGGGGGCGAGCAGCGCGGTGGCTCGCGCCGCGGCGGTGTCCGGGTCGGTGCAGCCTGTGGTGGGCGACCAGTGGAGGCGGGCGGGGGTGTCGCAGCGGTGGGTGGGGTCGTAGACGTGTACGGGGCCGAGCTTCGCGCGGGCGTCCTTCGTCTCGGCCCACAGGGTGGGGTCCGAGGTGACGATCAGGGCGGCGCCCTCGGCGTCCTGGATGGCCTGGAGGGCGGCGGGCCTGCGGGAGGCCGGGGGCCCGAAGTGGAGCCGGGGGGTGGGCTGTTCGGTCCGGGGGGTCGGCACCCCCCTTCCAGTGAAAGCCGGCCCGGGCACCGTGGCCGGCCCGATCGGCACCGCCGGCACGGGCGGGTCGAGGGGTTGCTCGGGGCCGGGGGCCGGATGCTCGGCGGCGCCGGGGATGGCGACCGGGGCTCCGGGGGCCGGGCTGTGCCGGGTCCGCGCTTCCTCGGGGGCCGGGCCTCGCTCGCCCAGGGGGGACTCGGGCCGGGCGGGGGCGCCGACGCCCCCGGCGGGCACGCCCGTGGCGGGAGCCGGGACGTTGCCCGCGGTACGGGCGAGACCGGATTCCAGGGCGGCGGCGGGAGCCGACTCCACGACGGAGGCCGGGCCCGACTCCATGGCAGGGGCCGGGCCCGACTCCACGACGGGGGTCGGGCTCGACTCCATGGCGGGAGCGAGCCCGGACCGGTCCATGGCGGGAGCGAGCCCGGACCGGGTCTTGGCTCTCGCTCGTACCGCTCGCCAGCGTGTGAACGTGCCCAGGGCGAAGATCGTCAGGACGATCAGGATCAGGAGTTCGCCGACCAGGAGGCCCCAGAAGAGGCCGTAGCCGGAGAGGGCGTCCGGCGGGGTGTCGGGCCAGGCGGCGGCGAGGTCGTGCGGGGCCACGACCAGGGCGCGCAGGGCCGTCGGGCTGTGGGTGAACGATACGCCGGGCGGCCAGGCGCCGTGCGTGAAGAGGCCGCCGAGGCCGGTGGCCGTCCACACCAGGACCGTGAGGCCGAGGAGGAAGGCCAGGAGGCCGACCAGCAGGGAGTCGGGGATGCCGCGCTGGTCGCCTCTCGGGGTGCCGGTCGTGCTCACGTCACGCCACCGTGGACTCGGAGGAGTCGGGTGCGGCGGACAGTTGGCGTTCGATCATCGCCGCCCGGCGTTCCGTCTCGGATTCGAGTTGGGAGTCCAGCTCCGAGGCCAGGATGTCGTCCGTCGCCGCGGACTCCGTCATGGCGCGGTCGGTGAAGACCAGGGGGCGTTCGCGTTCGGTGATCAGGTGCTTGACCACTTGGACGTTGCCGTTCACGTCCCACACCGCGATGCCGGGGGTCAGGGTCGGGATGATCTCCACGGCCCAGCGCGGCAGGCCGAGGACGCGTCCCGTGGCCCTCGCCTCGTCCGCCTTCTGGGCGTAGATCGTCCTGGTCGAGGCCATCTTGAGGATGGCGGCGGCCTCCCGTGCCGCCGCTCCGTCCACGACGTCGGAGAGGTGGTGGACGACGGCCACGAAGGACAGGCCGAGCCGGCGGCCGAACTTCAGGAGGCGCTGGAACAGCTGCGCCACGAAGGGGCTGTTGATGATGTGCCAGGCCTCCTCGACGAGGAAGATGCGCTTCTTGCGGTCGGGGCGGATCCAGGTGTGCTCCAGCCACACGCCCACGATCGCCATCAGGATCGGCATCGCGATCGAGTTGCGGTCGATGTGCGAGAGGTCGAAGACGATCAGGGGCGCGTCCAGGTCGATGCCGACCGTCGTCGGGCCGTCGAACATGCCGCGCAGGTCGCCGTCGACCAGGCGGTCGAGCACCAGGGCGACGTCCAGGCCCCAGGCCCGTACGTCGTCTATGTCGACGTTCATGGCCTCGGCCGATTCGGCCTCGGGGTGGCGCAGTTGCTCCACGATGTCGGTGAGGACCGGCTGGCGGTCGGTGATGGTGGCGTTGACGTAGGCGTGCGCCACCTTGAGCGCGAAACCCGATCGTTCGTCCAGGCCGTGCCCCATCGCCACTTCGATGATCGTGCGCAGCAGGGCGAGCTGGCCCGTGGTCGTGATCGCCGGGTCCAGGGGGTTGAGCCGGATGCCGCCGTCCATGGCCGTCATCGGGTCGAGCCGGATGGGAGTTATTCCCAGCTCGCGGGCGATGAGGTTCCACTCGCCGACGCCGTCCTCGCCCTGGGCGTCGAGGACCACGACCTGCCGGTCGCGGAACCTCAACTGCCGCAGTACGTAGGTCTTCTCCAGGGCCGACTTGCCGTTGCCGGACTCGCCCAGCACCAGCCAGTGCGGGGCCGGGAGCTGCTGACCGTACAGCTGGAAGGGGTCGTAGATGTAGCCCTTGCCGCTGTAGACCTCGCGCCCGATGATCACGCCGGAGTCGCCGAGGCCGGGGGCGGCGGTCGGCAAGTAGACGGCCTGGGCCTGGCCCGTGGAGGTGCGGACGGGCAGGCGGGTGGTCTCCACCTTGCCGAAGAGCAGGGCGGTGAAGGCGTCGGTGACCAGAGACAGCGGATCTCGCATGGCGGGTACTGCCTCTCGGCTAGCGGCGGATTCCGGTCGCGAACGGCAAGGTGTTGACGAAGGCGCGGTGGTGCTCGCGGTCGCACCATTCGAGCTTCAGGTACGACTTGCCTGCGGAGGCTCTGATGGTCCGCTTGTCGCGGGCCAGGGCCTCCGGCGAGCGGGAGGAGACCGTGATGTAGCCGACCAGGTTGACGCCGGCCGCGCCGCTCGCGAGGTCTTCGCCGCGCTGGTCGAGCCGGCCGTGGGCGGCGATGTCGCGCGGGTCGACGGTGCGGTTCATCTTGGCCGCGCGGGAGGCCTCGGCCTCGTCGTTGGTCTTCTCCGTGAGCATCCGCTCGATGGCGACCTCGGTCGGCTCCAGGTCCATGCAGACGGCGACCGTGCGGATCACGTCCGGGGTGTGGACGAGCAGCGGGGCGAGGAAGTTGACGCCGACCGGGGTCATCGGCCACTCCTTGACCCAGGCCGTGGCGTGGCACCAGGGGGCCCGGGTCGAGGACTCGCGGGTCTTGGCCTGGAGATAGGTGGGCTCCACGGCGTCGAGCTCGGCCGGCCAGGCGTTGCGCTTGGTCATCGCCTGGATGTGGTCGATGGGGTGGTCCGGGTCGTACATGGAGTGCACGAGGGAGGCGAGGCGGCTCTGGCCGAGCGGCTGGCGTACGCGGATGTCGGCCTCGGCCAGCCGGGCGCAGATATCGGTGAGTTCGCGGGCCATGACGACGGCGAGACCGGCGTCGCGGTCGAGCTTGCGGCCGTGCGGGTTGGCGGCGCGGGCCATCGCGTGGGCCTCGGCGGCGAGTTCGCGGCTGTACTGCATGCACGCGACGAGGTAGGCGCGGTGCTGCTCGCTGGAGGTGGAGACCATCGACTGGAGCTGCTCGTAGGACTCCTGGAGCCAGCCGGGGGCCTTGGTGTCGCCGCGCTGGGCGACGTCCTTGGCGTGGGCGTCGGGGTCGGCGGGCAGGGTGCGGGCGAGCATCTGGAGGCGCGTCACGAAGCCGTCGCCGTTGGCGACGTGCTTCAGGAGGGTGCCGAACCGGTCGACGAGGGCCTCCTGGTCCTCGCTGTCGCGCAGGCCGACGCCGGGGCCCTCGATCTCGATGGCGGCGGTCACCGTGCGCCGGTCGGCGTGCAGGAGCACCGCGATCTCGTCGGGCCCGAAGGGGGCGGCCAGCCAGTTGACGTGGCCGATCCCGGGCGGCGGGCCGACCTCGATTTCGCGCCCGTCGAGCCCCACGCCGGCCTCGGCCGCGCCGGAGCGGTAGGCGGTGCCGCGGCGCAGCGAGCGCTTGTAGCTGCGGTTGATCTCGAACCACTTGTAGAACGTGCGGTGCTTGTACGGCAGGTAGACCGCGGCGAGCGCCAGGAACGGGAAGCCCATCAGGAGCACGATCCGCAGGGACAGGACGGGGACGAGGAGTCCGCACATCATGCCGAGGAACGCGCCGCCGATGATCAGGACGATCTCGCCGGTCTCGCGGTTCTTGCCGACGACGGCCGATGGCCGGGCGCGGCCGATCAGATACGTGCGGCGGGGCGCGACCGGTTGGGACTGGGTCGTCAACGCCCTCCACCTCCAGTGTTCTTGTTACCTGCGGTTCCGCCGGAGTTGCGGCGGTGGGTGTGCGGCGTGCCGGACGTGGGTCCTGAGCCGCTGCGGGGCGGGGGTGCGGCGGAGGGGACAGTTCCGCCGCCGACCCCGCCGCCGGCCCCGCTCGCGGAGCCCCGGGCGCTGTGGGCGGCCACGCCGCCGGACAGCGGGTTGGCGGGGCGGGCCTGGGTGGCACCGCCGCCTCCCTGGTTGCCGCGGCCGCTGTGGGTCTTGATGCCCTGCGAGACGAGGGCCGCGGGCGAGGAGATGAGGGCCGCGGCCTGGGAGCCGTCGGTGGCTTGCTTGCGGTTGGTGCGGGCGGAGGCGATCTCGTCGCCGAAGCCGGGCACGAAGCGGTAGATCATCGCCGAGGCGAAGATGGCGAGCAGGATGATGGCGAGGCCGGAGACGACCGCGGAGAAGGAGTCGGGGCCCTTGCCGGAGGAGAGCGCTCCGGCGAGGCCGAGCACGATCACGATGACGGGTTTCACCATGACCACGGCGATCATGATGCCGGCCCAGCGGCGGACGTGGCCCCACATGTTCTTGTCGACGAGCCCGGCGTAGACGACGGTGCCGAGGAGGGCGCCGACGTACAACAGGGCGGCGCGGACGACCAGTTCGAGGAAGAGGACGCCGGCGGCGAGGATCGATACGAGCGCGACGACGATCAGCATGATCGGGCCGCCGCCGATGTCGGTGCCCTTCTTGAGGGCGGCCGAGAACGAGCCGAAGAAGACGTCCGACTGGTTGCCGGTGGCGTTGGCGATGGCTTCCGTGACGGCGTCCGTCGCGGAGACGACGGTGTAGAGGATCAGCGGGGTGAAGGCGGAGGCGAGCACGGTGAGCCAGAGGAACCCGACGGCCTCCGAGATCGCTGTGGACAGCGGGACGCCGCGGATGGCGCGCTTGGCGACGGCCAGGAGCCACAGGACGAGGGTGAGGAAGGTGGCGGCGGCGAAGACGACGGCGTACTGGGTGCGGAAGCTGTCGTTGGTGAAGTCCACGGTGGCGGTGTTCTTCACGGCGTCGGAGAGCTTGCCGACGATCCAGGCGGCGGCGTCTGCGCAGCCTTTGGCCAGGGAGGTCAGGGGGTCGGCTGCGCCGGCCGTGTCCGGGGTGGTGGGCTTGGACCCGCTCTTGGCGCTGCCGTTCTCGCAGTAGTCCTTGGCGAGGCCGACGATGAGATCGCAGGGGTTGTTGCTGCTGCTCGGGCTGGGGCTCGGACCCCCGCTCGGGGTCGGAGAGGGGCTAGGAGCCGCCCATGCGCCGGAGGCGAGCAGCACCACCGAGGGTGGCAGGGTCGCGAGGAGGGAGTACATCAGCGCGCGCCGGCTACCGGGCATAGGTGAAGCCTCCGTATCCCTGAACAGCCTTGGCGATCTCGTCGGCGGTCGAGGCGCGGTTGTCACCGCTGACGGGGGTGGGGCCCTCCGTCTGCGACGAGGACTCGATCTTCCAGTCCCCTTCGGTCCACTTGAGCTTCTCGGTGATGGTGAACCAGGTCTGGGTCACGGGCTTGGTGGATCCCGTACCGGCCAGACCCACGAGGCCGGTGCACCAGGCCTCCACGGTCGCTGAGGCGCCGTCCTGCTGGATCACTTTGGTGCCGACCGGGACGGTCCGTGAGACGAAGGTGAGCCCGGCAGGGGTGGAGCCGTCGTCGTTCAGGCCGACGTTCTTGAAGAAGGCCGAGGTGTACGCCTGGTCGAGCTTGCCGAGCAGCCCGTCCACCACCGCCGGGTCGTGGGTGGCCCGCACGATGTCGCCTCGGGTACTGGACTTGAACATCCCGTCCGACCCCAGCGCCACCGCATAATTCGCCGCCGCCGACTGCGCCCCCTGCTCATCATGGGCGAAGCCCGAAGCGATCCCCCCCTGCTTCCCCGCCACCGGCTTCGTCCCCGTCGCCCCCGTGGCCCGGGCGGCGGGGCCGGGGCCGGAGGCGGGGTCGGTGGTGGAGGGGGTGTCGTCGCCGCCCCGGTTCGCGAAGGCGATGGCCGCCACCAGCAGGACCACGACGCCGACCACCATCACCAGGGAACGGGTGTTGCGCGGTTGGCGGCGGGTGGAGCCGTAGGGGTCGCCGGGGGTTTCGGGCATGCGGGTGCGGGTCTGGCGGGTGCCGCCGAGCGTGCTGTAGCGGTCGTCGGCGTGGCCGGCATCGCTCCCGCCGTGGCCCGGCTCGTCGTCGAAACTCATGCCTGCGCCCCCTCGACCGTGTGCGGATCCGCGTAGTACGACGGTAGCCGTGCTGGTTCGCGCGCGGGCGCGGTGTGGTGACTCGACATCAGGGAGACGCAACCTCTGCCGGTGGGCGCGACGGACGGATGGTGTGAGGGGTACGGGAGGGGTCGGCGGTCGGCTGACGCAGGGTCAGACGGCCATCCCGTACACGATGGTGAAGAGCGTGCCGAGGGAGCCGATGATGAAGACTCCGGTCAGGCCGGCCACGATCAGGCCCTTGCCCTGTTCGGCGCTGAAGGTGTCGCGCAGCGCCGTCGCTCCGATCCGTTGTTTGGCCGCACCCCATACCGCGATGCCGAGGCAGAGGAGGATGGCGACCGCCATCACCACCTCCACCATGATGCGGGCCTCGTTGCCGAGCGTCCCGAACGGCCCCCAGTTGGGGGCGATTCCGCCGATGATGGTGGTGATGTCGCCTTTTCCGGCTGCCAGGTACATGTAACTCACCGCCCCTGTCGGGTAGTTCGATGCCCCTGCCCCATGGCATGGGTCAGGTTCTATCTTCGCTGATGAAACCGGCGGAGTAAGACGCCTTGTCGACTCTCTTTACCCGCCCTCGCACACATGTGCCGGTCTCACCGCCCTGACCTGCGGTGGACCGGTTGAATGCGAAAACGCGTATGGTCACTCTGTGTATCACGCACAGTGACTCCGGGCAATGACTGTCGTTGTTGCACTCTTGGGCCGCTTGCCGTGTCGGGGGCGACGGCGCAGGTCGGGGGGCGGCCCGCCGGTTCATAGAAACTTCTCAGAAAAGGTTCATGGTCGCTCTCAGGCGGGGCATCGAAAGTCACAGTGTTCGAGTCCGCAGCCCGCCCGCCGACCACCAGGAGACGCACCGTATGAAGCGCACTGGCCTCTTCGGGACGAAGTTCGCGACCAGACGCCAGCGGTTCGGCGCGCTGTCGGCCGCCGCCGTCCTCCTCGTCATACCGGCGTACGGGGCCCACGACGCCGAGGCGAAGGGCCGGACCGAGGCGGCGCCGGCCACCGCGGCCAACGCCCGGGTGGGCGCGCTGTTCAGCGGGGGGCTCGACAGCGGGCACAACTGCACCGCGTCCGTGGTGCGCAGCGCCGGCCACGACATCATCGTCACCGCCGCGCACTGCCTGCCCGTGGACGAGTCGGAGGGCGGCAGGGCCGTGTTCGCGCCGGGCTACCGGGACGGCTCGGCGCCGTACGGGACGTGGCCGGTGGAGTCGGTGTACGAGGACGACAGCTGGACCGAGGACGGCGACCAGGACAGCGACGTGGCGTTCGCGGTGCTCGGGGCCGGTTCCGAGGGCGGCCGGCCGGTCCAGGACGTGGTGGGCGCCGCCCCGCTGTTCGCGGGCCGCGTGACCGGGGAGGCGGTGACCGTCACCGGCTACCCCTCCGACACCGAGGTCCCGCAGGTCTGCACGAACACCTCGGTCGCGTACGGGGACGCCCAGCAGCGCATCGACTGCCCCGCCTTCCCCAGCGGCACCAGCGGCAGCCCGTGGGTGGTCGAGGGCGGGGCGGTGGCGGGGGTGATCGGCGGCTACCAGTACGGCGGTGACGACCCGGACGTCTCGTACAGCATCGTCTTCGGGCCGCGCACCAAGGCGCTGTTCCAGCGCGCGGAGGCGGCGGGCACTCCCGCGCCGGCGGCCGGGGCGGCCAAGGCCGCCGCCGCACCCGAACCGACGGCCGGGGGGCCGTCGCTGACGAGCGGTCAGTCCGGGGCGGGCGCTCAGGACGGCGACGCCGGCCGGGCGACCCGGTCGGACCGGCCGATGGTGTGTGCCTGCCTGACCCGCTGACGCGTGGCGGATTTCATGGCTGAATGAGCGAGGGTCCGACACGAGTGCGGACGAAGTGGCGGTGAACCGCGCCTCCATGGGGGAGGGTTGAGGGGTGCGCAGAGTCTGGGTGGTCGGAGCGGTCGGGTTCGGGGTGTGCCTGAGCTTCGTCGCGCTGCTCGTCGTCGGTACGTATTCGGCCGCCGCCGGCCTCGCCTCCGCGGCGACCGGCTCGGTCGGGCTCGCCAAGGGCGCGGTGCCCGCGCTCTACCAGCCGCTCGTGCAGAAGTGGGGCGCGCTCTGTCCCGCGCTCAACCCGGCGATGCTCGCCGCGCAGCTCTACTCGGAGAGCGGCTGGAAGACGACCGCGGTCAGCCCGGTCAACGCGCAGGGCATCGCCCAGTTCATGCCCGCCACCTGGGCGACCCACGGCATCGACGGCAACGGGGACGGCAAACGCGACATCTGGGACCCCGCCGACGCGATTCCGTCGGCGGCCTCCTACGACTGTGAATTGGCCAAATACGTCAAGGACGTGCCCGGCGACGCGAGCTCCAACATGCTGGCCGCGTACAACGCGGGGGCGTACGCCGTCATCCGCTACAAGGGCGTTCCGCCGTACGCGGAGACGCAGGGCTATGTGAAGACCATCCGCTCCCTGGAGAAGAGTTTCGCCGCCCCGGTCGGCCGGGTGCAGCCCTCGCAGCAGGCGGCCGGAGCCATCTACTACGCGCAGCAGAAGCTCGGCACGCCCTATCTGTGGGGCGGTGAGGGCACGCCCGAGCAGGGCGGGCGTTTCGACTGCTCGGGGCTCACCCAGGCCGCGTACCAGAGCGTCGGGATCACGCTGCCCCGCGTCGCCAACGACCAGTACAACGCGGGCCCCCACCCCGCCCGCAACGAGCTGCTCCCCGGCGACCTGGTGTTCTTCTCGACCGACCTCGGCAACTCGCGAGCCATCCACCACGTGGGTCTCTACGTCGGGGGCGGGTACATGATCAACGCTCCGTACACCGGCGCCGTGATCCGCTTCGACAAGATCGACGCACCCGACTACTTCGGGGCGACGCGGGTCACCAAGGACGGCGCGGCGGCCCTGCCGACGTTCAAGCCGGGGGCCTGAACCCGACCCTCGATGGCTTGAACTCTCCGTGAAGCCAAGGCCCTGAGCTGCGACAACGAGTCACTCTTCGATAACGTCGTCGTGATCATTCGGTGGAGAGCGGAACGCGGCGGCAGCCGAGGGCGTTTCCTGGACAGTGACTGATGCAGGTACTGACCACGGGGGTTGGTAGCAGGACGCAACAAGGCAAGGGGCCTCAGCATGGCTGGACTCGCATTCGACGGAGCGAATCCCGATGTCAGCCTGCTCTACGACATCAACGGGCTCGCCAAGGACGCCCCTTCGTGGCTTGACGCGGCCCTGGCCTTCGTCGGCGAGTACGGGATCCTGCTCGGCCTCGTCCTCGTCGTGCTGTGGTGCTGGTGGAGCGTCAGGCGCGCGGAGGACCGGCAGTCGGCGGTCGCCTCGGTCGCCGGGATCGTGTGGGCGCCGCTGGCCGCGGGCATCGCCGTCCTGGTCAACATCCCCATCCGTGATTTCGTGGAGCGCCCCCGCCCCTTCCTCGACCACAAGGGACTCGACGTCCTGGTCGGCGGCAAGAGCGACTTCTCCTTCGTCAGTGACCACGCCACGCTCGCCATGGCCATCGGCGCCGGACTCTTCGTAGCCAACCGGAAGTTCGGCCTGATGGCGCTGGGTCTCGCCCTGCTCGAAGGCTTCTGCCGGGTCTACATGGGCGTGCACTACCCGACCGACGTGGTGGGCGGCTTCGCGCTCGGCACCGCCGTCGCGCTGCTGCTCGCGCCGCTCGCCCAGCTGCTGCTCACCCCGGTCGTCGCGGCCGTCGCCCGCTCGCCGCGGCTCGGCCGCCTGGTGCACTCGCGCCGGGTGCTGACCGTGGTGCCCTCGGCACCCGGCCCGGTCGAGCACTCCGGCACCGCAGAGCGGGACCTGGCAGCCTGAGACTCCGTCAAGGTCCGTATGGGGCGGGCCTTCAGAGGGCCTGCGGAAAGTCGAAGAGCCGCCCCGGGTCGTACTGCTTCTTCAGCCGGGCCAGGCGCGGGGCGGCCGAGCCGTAGTAGGCGGTGCGCCAGTCCGTGAGCCGGGGGTCCGGATAGTTCTGGTAGGCCGCGCCCGAGGCGTAGGGGCGCATCGCGTCGTGCGTGCGGGTCAGCCAGTCCTGCTGGGCCGCGCCGGAGGTGCCGGGCCGCCAAGCGGCGACGTACTGGGCGAGCACGCGCGAGGTGCGGTGCACGAAGGCGGTCGCGTCGGGCGACACCCGGTTGACCGCGCCGCCGAGCGCGGTGAGCACGACCGTGCCGGCGCCTCCTTCCGATGCCTTGAGGCGGGTGAACTGCTCGGCGCTGCCCAGGAGTTGACGCAGGCCGGGGTCGGGCAGCGCCGTGGTGTAGAAGTCGGACGTCGCCGCGTACGTCTCGCGCTGGAGCACCCCCTGCGGGGTGCGGCCCGGAGTGGTGCCGGGCAGGTGGCACTGGGCCCGGCTGAACGTGGAGCACCCCGCGTACAGGAGCATCGCGTCCTGGAAGCCGGTGCGGTGCAGGGCGACGGTGGCCGCGGGGGCGCCCGCCCGGTCGGCGAGCCGGTCGAGGGCGTTCTGCAGGTCGCCGTACGAGCCGAGGGAGAACGCGGAGACGGTGACGGTGGGTTCGGCGCCGCCCGGCCCGGCCGCCAGGTGCGCGGCGGACCAGATCTCGTCGTCCTGGTCCGGCCCCCACTCCTGCCAGGCGCCGATCACCGCGCGGGCCTGGCGCCACGGCCAGGTCAGATACGCGGTCACGCCCCGCGGGGCCTCGTGGGTACGGAAGGTGAGGCCGGTGACCACGCCGAAGTTGCCGTTGCCGGCGCCGCGCAGCGCCCAGAACAGGTCCGGCTCCTGCTTCTCGCTCGCCGTCACCTTCCGGCCGTCGGCCAGGACGAGGTCGACGGAGGTCAGACTGTCGCAGGCCAGTCCGTACGCACGGGACGTGACGCCGTGCCCGCCGCCCAGGGTCAGGCCCGAGACGGCGACGGTGGGGCAGGAGCCGCCGGGGATCGTACGGCCGCTCGCGGCGAGGCCGCCGTAGACGTCGAGGAGCCGGGCGCCGGCGCCCACGGTGCCGTCCGGGGACACCGCGCCTAGCCGTGAGACGTCGATCACGAGCCGCCCGGTCCCCGAGGACCAGCCCGCGTAGTCGTGGCCGCCGCTGCGGACGGAGATCGGGGCGCGGTGGGCGCGGGCGTAGGCGAGGCACTCCTGGACGTCGGCCGCGTGGGCCACGTACGCGACGGCGTCGGGCCGCTGGTCGTCGTAGCGGGTGTTGTAGAGCTGGCGGGCGGCGGCGTAGTCGGCGTCCCCGGGCCGTACGAGCTTGCCTTCCAGGGAGTGGGCCAGGGCGTTCCAGTCGGCCGCCGGGGCGGAGGTGCTGGGGGAGGGGCTCGGGCCCGTACGGCCGCTCGTCGAGGGCGCGGGCCCGGGCCCGGCGGCGCTGCCGCAGCCGGCCGCGGTGAGGGCGGTGGCGGTCACGCCGGTGGCTGCGGTCAGGAGGGTGCGGCGGCGCATGGGGGCTCCCGGGGGTGGGCGGCGCTGCGCTGGCTCCTTCCCCGCGCGCCCCGCGCCGAACCGGGTTCAGCCGGCGGCGGAGGGCTCGGGGGCGGGTCTCTGGTGGTCGGCGGCGTCGGTGCGGGCCCGGTCGCGGCTCCGGCGGGCGGGGCCCGTCCAGCCGCAGGAGCAACGGGCCACCGCGAAGCTGCCGCGTTCCGTGAGGGTGGTCTGGTGGGGCACCTCACCACCGTACTGCGGGCGTGACGGGGGCCGTACCGCGGTCGTTAGGAGAACGGGCCAGTCCAAGGGCGTTGGGGGTTCGACGGCGATGGTGGTGCAACGGCACGGAGCCGGGCGAGCGGGTGCGATGGTGACCGCCGCGGTGGTGGGCGGGGTGATCGCGGCCGCCGCCGGGTGCGGCGGGGCCGGCGCGGAGATCACGAGCGGGCCGGCGCCCGACCCGGCCGCAGTGGTGCGCACGGTGGCCGACCGGCTGGTCGCGGCGGGCAGTTCACAGGCGACCACGTCCATGGAGATGGCCACCGGCGGCACCCGGGTCACGATTCGCGGCCGGGGAACGTACGACTTCCGGCGCAGGACGGGCGAGTTGACGGTGATCCTGCCGCAGGACGCCAAGGGGACGCCCGGCCGGCTCCCGATCACCGAACTCTTCGCGCCGGGCGCGCTCTACATGAAGAACCGCGGCGCGGGCGTGCCCGCCGACAAATGGGTACGGGTCGACACCGCCACGCTGGCCGACGGCAACCTGGTCACGGGCGGCGCCACGGATCCGTACGCCGCCGCCGAGCTGCTGCGGGGTGCGCAGGGCGTGACGTACGTCGGCGAGGAGAGCCTCGCGGGCGTGCGGGTGCGGCACTACCGGGGGAGTGCGCCGCTGCCCGCGAAGGTGGCGAAAGGGTTCTCCAGGGCGACGGTGCCGTTCGACGCGTACGTCGACGAGGCGGGGCGGCTGTGCAAGGTGCGCGAGCAGTTCAGTTACGTCAACCAGGGCCGCCCGGTCGCGGTCGCCTCGACGACGCTGCTGTCCGGATTCGGGGCCGCCGTGACCGTACGGCTGCCTCAGGCGCGGGACATCTTCGACGGGAAGATCCAGCCGTAATCAGCCAGAAATGGTTCCCTCAGGTGGGGCGGCGGTGGCGGAAATGGTCCGTCCGTGCCATGCGCGGTGCGTGTCCCGCTCCCTACGCTAGGAAGTCGACGTGAGGTCGGACGGGCGTACCGCGCGGACTGACCGCCCGCGCGAACCGTTCGCCCGGGCCGCCCGGGCCAACTGGCGGAACCGACCGACCGACTGCCCGCCGACCGACCGACCGATTGACCGACCGACTGACCACTGATGGACCGATTGACCGAATGACCGAATCACCGAATGACCGTTGATGGACCGATTGCCCGGCTGCCCGATCGACCGGCTGACCGGCTGACCGGCTGAGTGGAGAGGTCGAAGAAGAGGTGATGTGCGTGGCTTCGCTTCGCGGTGCGACCGTCCAGGACCACGTGGCCCTCGTCGAGATCGAACTGTGCGGTGAGTTGATGATCGCGGCATCCGCCGCGGAGGGGGACCGGCTCAGCCCGGACCTCATCGACGAGGTGCTGAACGTGAACGCGGGGCGGCGGGGGCCGTCACCGGACCGCGACGCCTGGGGTTAGCCGGGCGGCGCGGGCACGACGACGGGCCGGGGCGCGGCCGGGCCGTGTGGCCCCGGCGCACCCCGACCCGGACTCCCGAGCGCGGTGTTCGCCGGGTCGGGTCAGGTGCGCATCATGCGGGCGATGGCCTTGGTGGCCTCCTCGACCTTCGCGTCGATCTCGTCCCCGCCCTTCACTGCCGCGTCGGCGACGCAGTGGCGCAGGTGCTCCTCCAGGAGCTGGAGCGCGAAGGACTGCAGGGCCTTGGTGGACGCCGAGACCTGGGTGAGTATGTCGATGCAGTAGACGTCCTCGTCGACCATGCGCTGGAGGCCGCGGATCTGGCCCTCGATCCGGCGCAGCCGCTTGAGGTGCTCGTCCTTCTGCTTGTGGTACCCGTGCACGCCGTGATCGTGATCGGTCACCGTCGCGTGAATCGCCGGAGTCTCCTGAGTCGCCTGGGCGGCAGGGGTCGGGCCGGCGGCAGGGGTCGGGTCGGTCGCCGTGGCGTCCTCGGCGGTCCCGTCGGCCTCGACCGTGGGGCCGGCTGCCTCGGTGGTCGTCATCGCGTCCTCCCGTTGTCTGCTGCCATGTGCCAGGCGGCTTGCCGTGTGGGGCAAGGGGATGGATACCCCTCATGGGTATATGGTAACGAATTTCCGGATCCCTGGTGGGGGCCCGTGCGGATCACTGTGCCTGATGGGCGACACTGAAGAACGCCGGTTAGCCGTGGCCGGATGATGCGCCTAGCATCAGCCTGACCGAATCCCAAGCACTCCGAGGACCCCACGTGCGCTTTCGTCTGACCCCCAGGGAGACGAGCTTCTACGACATGTTCTCCGCATCCGCGGACAACATCGTCACGGGCTCGAAGCTCCTCATGGAACTGCTCGGAGCGGATTCCGCGTCCCGGGCCGAGATCGCGGAGCGTATGCGGGCAGCGGAGCACGCGGGGGACGATGCCACCCACGCGATCTTCCACCAGCTGAACTCCTCCTTCATCACGCCGTTCGACCGCGAGGACATCTACAACCTCGCCTCGTGCCTCGACGACATCATGGACTTCATGGAGGAGGCCGTCGACCTGGTCGTCCTCTACAACGTGGAGGAACTGCCCAAGGGCGTCGAGCAGCAGATCGAGGTGCTCAACCGGGCGGCCGTGCTGACCGCCGAGGCGATGCCGAACCTGCGGACGATGTCCAACCTGACCGAGTACTGGATCGAGGTCAACCGCCTGGAGAACCAGGCCGACCAGATCCACCGCAAGCTGCTGGCCCACCTCTTCAACGGCAAGTACGACGCCATCGAGGTGCTCAAGCTCAAGCAGATCGTGGACGTTCTCGAAGAGGCGGCGGACGCGTTCGAGCACGTGGCGAACACGGTGGAGACCATCGCCGTCAAGGAGTCCTGACCCCGGCATGGACACCTTTGCATTGATCGTGACCATTGGGGTCGCGCTCGGTTTCACGTATACGAACGGTTTCCACGACTCGGCGAACGCGATCGCCACGTCGGTGTCGACGCGGGCGCTCACGCCCCGGGCCGCGCTGGCGATGGCCGCCGTGATGAACCTCGCCGGCGCCTTCCTCGGCAGCGGTGTCGCCAAGACCGTGAGCGAGGGCCTCATCTCCACGCCCGAGGGCAACAAGGGGATGGGGATCCTGTTCGCGGCGCTGGTCGGCGCGATCATCTGGAACCTGGTCACCTGGTACTTCGGTCTGCCCTCCTCGTCCTCGCACGCGCTGTTCGGCGGCATGGTCGGCGCGGCGCTCGCGGGCGGTACGACCGTGTACTGGTCCGGGGTGCTCGACAAGATCGTCATCCCGATGTTCGTCTCGCCGGTGGTCGGCCTCGTGGTCGGTTACCTGGTGATGTGCGCCATCCTGTGGCTGTTCCGCAAGTCGAACCCGCACAAGGCGAAGCGCGGATTCCGCATCGCGCAGACCGTCTCGGCGGCCGGCATGGCGCTGGGCCACGGTCTGCAGGACGCGCAGAAGACGATGGGCATCGTGATGATGGCGCTGGTCATCGCGGACGTTCAGGACGCCGGCGGGCAGATTCCGATCTGGGTCAAGATCGCGTGCGCGGCGATGCTGTCGCTCGGTACGTACGCGGGTGGCTGGCGGATCATGCGGACGCTGGGGCGGAAGATCATCGAGCTGGATCCGCCGCAGGGGTTCGCCGCGGAGGCGACGGGGGCGTCGATCATGTTCGGGTCGTCGTTCCTGTTCCAGGCGCCGATCTCCACGACGCATGTGATCACTTCGGCGATCATGGGTGTGGGGGCTACCAAGCGGGTCAATGCCGTGCGGTGGGGGGTTGCCAAGAACATCATTCTGGGGTGGTTCATCACGATGCCGGCGGCCGCGCTGGTCGCTGCGCTGAGCTACCTGGTGGTCCACCTTTTCTTCGGCTAGCGCCGGGGGTTTGGCTGGGCCTTAGTTCGGCCGGGCCTGAGGGGTTGGCTGAGCCTGGGTTTGGCCGGGTCGGCTTGGGTTTGGCCGGGCCGCTGCCCCCGTCCTTTTCGGCTCTGCCGGGGGGGCGGGGGTTCGGCTTTTGTGGGCCCCTCCCCGCCCCTTCCCGTAACCCTCCGGGGGTGGGGGTGGTGGGGGTTTTTGCGCAGTTCCCCGCGCCCCTAAGCAGCACCGGTTCTGGCCCGCACCGGCCACCTCAGCCCGTCCGGCGATTGAGGACGAGCGCCGTTCAGGCGCGAAAGGGGGGTGCAGGGGGGCGGAGCCCCCGCCGGGGTTCGAGGGGCGGAGCCCCTCGGGGGGTCTGGGGCGCAGCCCCAGGGGCCGGACCCTTCCAGCCCGCTGCACGGGCGGGCGGGTGGGCAAACCCGCCGGGGTTCGAGGGGCGGAGCCCCTCAGCGGGTCTGGGGCGCAGCCCCAGGGCCAGGCGCCCTCCGACCTCCGTCACGGGCGGGCGGGTGGGCAGCCCCCTGGGGGTCTGGGGCGCAGCCCCAGTAGGTGCCCCGGCCCTGGCAGAGGCAGGGCAGCCCCAAGGGCCACACCGTAAAGGGCCCGCCTCCCCGGGTCGGGGAAGGCGGGCCGTTCGTCGGCGGTGGCACCGCCATGCAGCACCGCAGACGGTCAAAGGGGACGTCACCCCGGCCGGGCCAAGCCGCCCCGAACCAAGCTCGACCGGGGCCGAGCGCGAGCCAGGACTGGGGCCGAGCCAAACCGCCCAGCCCCAAGCCCGGCAGGGCCTGTGTCGAGCCCAGCCGGCCCGACCGGAGCCGAGCCGGCCGGCGGCCGAGCCGGGCTGATACCGCCCCGCGCCGAGCCGAACCCGCGCCGGGTCCGGGCCAAGCCGCCCAGGGCCGAGCCGAACCCGGGCCGGGGCCGGGCCAAGCCGCGCCGGAAAGCCACCCAGGACCCACCCACCCAGGGCCAAGCCGCCCCAGCCTGCCCTACCCGAAGCGCCCCGAAATGTAGTCCTCGGTGGCCTGGACCGATGGGTTCGAGAAGATGCGGGCCGTGTCGTCGAGCTCGATCAGCTTTCCGGGCTGCCCCACCGCCGCCAGGTTGAAGAACGCCGTACGGTCCGAAACCCGCGCCGCCTGCTGCATGTTGTGCGTCACGATCACGATCGTGAAGCGCTCCTTCAGCTCCCCGATCAGGTCCTCGATCGCCAGCGTCGAGATCGGGTCGAGCGCCGAGCAGGGCTCGTCCATGAGCAGCACGTCCGGCTCGACGGCGATCGCCCGCGCGATGCACAGCCGCTGCTGCTGCCCGCCGGAAAGCCCCGAACCCGGCTTGTTGAGGCGGTCCTTGACCTCGTTCCAGAGGTTCGCGCCCTTCAGGGACTTCTCCACCACGTCGGCCAGCTCGCTCTTGCGGTACGTGCCGTTCAGGCGGAGCCCCGCCGCCACGTTGTCGAAGATCGACATCGTCGGGAAGGGGTTGGGGCGCTGGAAGACCATGCCGACCGTACGGCGCACCGCGACCGGGTCGACCGTGGAGCCGTACAGGTTCTCGTCGTCCAGCAGGACCTTGCCCTCGACGCGCCCGCCGGGGGTCACCTCGTGCATGCGGTTCAGGGTGCGCAGGAACGTGGACTTGCCGCAGCCGGACGGGCCGATGAAGGCGGTCACGGAGCGCGGCTCGACCGTCATCGAGATGTCGTCGATCGCCTTGTGGGCCCCGTAGTAGGCGGAGAGGCCGGATACGTCGATTCGCTTGGCCATGGGAATCACTGCTTCTTTCGAGCGTGCGGAGTCGGTCGCCGGTGGGGCGGCCCCGGACGGCGGGACCGCGAAGTGTCGCGTCAGCGACCGGACTTGGGGGCCTTCCAGCGGGCGATGCCGCGGGCCACCAGATTGAGGATCATGACGAAGGCGATCAGGACCAGGGCCCCGGCCCAGGCGCGGTCGTACGCCGCGTCACTGCCGACCCGGTACTGCTCCCAGATGTAGAAGGGCAGCGAGGACTGAGCACCGTCGAACGGGTTGGTGTTGATCAGCTGGCTGCCGAAGACGAGCAGCATGATCGGGGCGGTCTCACCGGCGATGCGGGCGATGGCGAGCATGACGCCGGTGGTGATGCCGCCGATCGCGGTGGGCAGGACCACCTTCAGGATGGTGCGCCACTTCGGTACGCCGAGGGCGAGCGATGCCTCGCGCAGCTCGTTCGGGACGAGCTTGAGCATCTCCTCGGTGGAGCGCACCACGACCGGCAGCATCAGGATCGCGAGGGCGAGCGAGCCCATGAAGCCCGAGGGCCCCAGGTCGAACATCAGCATCAGGGTCAGGATGAAGAGGCCGGCCACGATGGACGGGATGCCCGTCATGACGTCCACGAAGAACGTGACGGACTTGGCGAGCGCGCCCTTGCCGTACTCCACCAGGTAGACCGCGGTCAGCAGGCCGAGCGGCGCGGAGATCAGGGTGGCGAGGCCCACCTGCTCCAGGGTGCCGATCAGCGCGTGGTAGACGCCGCCGCCCGTTTCGAAGCCGGGGACGCCGGCCATCGAGTGCGACAGGAAGTACCCGTTGAGCACCTTGGTGCCGCGGCTGATCGTCGTCCACAGCAGGGAGGCGAGCGGGATCACGGCGAGGATGAAGCAGACCCAGACCAGGGAGGTCGCCACCCGGTCCTTGGCCTGCCGCTTGTTCTCGACGGCCGAGGTGACCGCGTACGAGACCAGGATGAAGAGCAGGGCCGCGATCAGGCCCCACTGGACCTTGCTGTGCAGGTCGAAGGCGACGCCGATGCCGACGGCCAGCGCCACCGAGACGGCGGCGAAGCCGGCCCCCGCCCAGCGCGGCAGGGAGCGGGCGCTGAGGCCGGCCGTGCGGGGGGCCGGGACGGCCGGGCGTGCGTCCTGAACGGCTGCGTGAGTCATGCGGGGCTCCCTTCGGGGGCTGCGGTACGGGCGTACGGGAGGCGGGCGGCGCTCACGCGTTGGCCCCCGAGTACTCCTTGCGGCGCGCGATGATCATGCGGGCGGCGCCGTTGACCAGCAGGGTGAGCACGAAGAGGACCAGGCCGGAGGCGATGAGGGCGTCCCGGCCGAGCTGGTTGGACTCGTCGAACTTGGCGGCGATGTTCTGCGCGAAGGTGCCGCCGCCGGGGTCGAGGACGTGCAGCGACAGGAGGTAGCTGGGGGAGAGGACCGTGGCGACGGCCATCGTCTCGCCGAGCGCGCGGCCCAGGCCCAGCATCGAGGCGGAGATGACGCCGGAGCGGCCGAAGGGCAGCACCGAGAGCCGGATGACCTCCCAGCGGGTGGCGCCGAGGGCCAGCGCGGCCTCCTCGTTCATGCGCGGGACCTGGAGGAAGACCTCGCGGCTGACGCTGGTCACGATCGGCAGGATCATGATCGCGAGCAGGATGCCGACGGTGAACATCGAGCGGGCGACGCCCACTTCGGTCTTCTCGAAGACGTAGGTCCAGCCCATGTACTGGTCGAGCCACTCGTTGAGCCCGCCGAGGTAGGGCACCAGGAACAGGGCGCCCCAGACGCCGTAGACGATCGAGGGCACGGCGGCCAGCAGGTCGACCACGTACGCGAGCGGCGCGGCCAGCCTGCGCGGCGCGTAGTGCGAGATGAACAGGGCGATGCCGACGGCCACCGGGACCGCGATGACCATCGCGATGACCGAGCTGACGACGGTGCCGAAGAGCAGGACCGCGATGCCGAACGCGGGCGGGTTGCCGGCCGGGTCCCAGTCGAAGGTGGTCAGGAAGTTGCCCTGGTCCTTCGAGATGGCGATGCCGGCGCGGACGCTGAGGAAGACGGCGATGGCCGCCATGACGACGAGCAGGAAGATGCCCGAGCCCCGGGAGAGACCGAGGAAGATCTTGTCGCCCGCGCGGCCGGTGGACTGCTTGCGGAGTGCCGCCGGCCCGGGTGCGGGTGGCGGCGGAGTGTCGGTTGCTATGGAAGAAGCCATGATCTTTCCGGTCTGTGGGCGGGGGCCCGTGGAGCCCCCTGGCGGCGGTGCACCGGATGGTGTGGGGCGGGGCCGGATCGGGGCCGCCGCCCCACGCGAGCCGCCGGGTCTTCGGCCCGGCGGCTCAACCGTGGTTCTAGGAGAGGGAGTTGACCGTCTCGATGACCTTGGCGTTGATCTCGGCCGGGATCGGCGCGTAGCTGGCGTCGGTCAGGAGCTTCTGGCCGTCGGCGCTCGCGGTGTAGGACAGGAAGGACTTGACCGCGCCGAGGGTGGCGGGCTTGTTGCCCTTGTCGCAGGCGACCTCGTAGGTGACGAGGACGAGCGGGTAGGCGCCGTCGGCCTTGGTCGTGTAGTCGAGCTTCAGCGCCAGGTCCTTGCCGGTGCCGGCGATCTTCGCGGCGGCGATGGCCTTGGACGCGTTCTCCGCGGTCGCCTTGACCGGGGCGGCGGCACCGGTGTTGATGTCGACGGTCTTGATGGACTGCGAGGCGGCGTAGGAGAGCTCGAAGTAGCCGATCGCGCCGTTGACCTGCTTGACCTGGGCGGCGACGTCACCCGAGCCGGAGGCGGCCTGGCCACCGGAGGCGGCCCACTTCTTGGCCGGCGGGTAGGGCCAGTCGGCCTTGGCGGCGGCGGAGAGGTACTTGGTGAGGTTGTCGGTGGTGCCCGAGTCGGTGGAGCGGTGGAAGGCCTGGATCGCCAGGTCGGGGAGCTTGGCGTTCGGGTTCAGCTTGGCGATGGCCTCGTCGTTCCACTTGCTGATCTTGCCGTTGAAGATCTTGGCGATCGTGGAGGCGTCGAGGACCAGGGTGTCGACGCCCTCGACGTGGAAGCCGATCGCGATCGGGCCGCCGACCATGGGCAGGTTGATGCCCTGGCCGCCGCCGGTGCAGACCTTCTTGGAGTCCTCGACCTGCTGGGCGTTGAGCGGGGAGTCCGAGCCGGCGAAACCGACGGTGCCCTGGGTGAACGCGACGATGCCGTCACCGGAGGAGGAGGACTTGTAGTTGATCTGCGCGTCCTTGCAGGCCGCCATGTAGTTCTTGACCCACAGGTCCATGGCGTTCTTCTGCGCGGACGAGCCGGAGGCCAGGAGCTGGCCCTTGGCGCCGTCGCACTTCACGGTGGAGGCGGCCCCGGTGGTCTTGTCACCGCTGCCGCCCGTGCTCCCGCCACTGTTGTTGTCGCTGCCGCACGCCGTGAGGGCCAGGGCGCTGGACACGGCGATGACGCCGAGGGCGGTGGCGCGGAGCCGGTTCTTGCGCTGAAGCTTCACTTTCGGGTGTTCCTTCCGGGAGCCGCCGGTTTCCGTTCGTTGTACGGCGGCGTGCGTTGGATGGTCGGTGGGGCGGGGTGCCGTGCACCGTGTAAGGCCGAAATTAGGCAGAACAGGTGAAGCGGTCTGCGGGGGAGAGTTAACGGAAGGTGAACCGTGGCGGGCAGTGCGGTGCCGACCGTTACCGGTTCGTGTTCGGCAGGCATACGGAACCCGCGCCGCGCGGGCCGCGTGTCCCGGAGGGCCGGTTTCAGGCCGAGTGCAGCGCGTCGAGGAGCGCGAGGACCAGCTGGCGGTCGCGCGGCTCGGTCAGCCGGTGGTGGGCGGCGGCCGGCGCCAGCCACAGCAGCCGGTCGACCTCGTCGTTGGGCGTGAAGCGCCCCTCGCCGGCCTCGGCGCCCCAGTAGTCGACGCGCTTGGGGCGCCCCTGGGCGTCGGTGTAGTACGCGGTGGGCAGCGCGGCCCCGGGCACGCACGTGAACCCGGTCTCCTCCAGGACCTCGCGCAGCGCCCCCGCGAGCGCGTCCTCGCCGCGCTTCAACTTGCCCTTGGGGTGCGACCAGTCGTCGTACTTGGGCCGGTGCACCAGGCAGAGTTCCAGGCCGCCGTCGCCCCACGGCGAGCGGCGCCACAGGACGCAGCCCGCGGCGAGGACGGTAGGGCCGGGTGCGGTGCTCATGGGGCCGCCGTGGTCGCCGAGGGTGCAGGGGTCACCGCCACAGGCTGCCAGATCCGCTGGAAGACGAAGCGCGCCGCCTCCACCTCGTGCCGCTGGTCGGCGTGCAGCACCCCGAGCGCGTACGCCGTGGCCGGGGCGATGCGCGGGGTGCGGGCGGCGGCGGACGCGGCGGCGGCGGCCGAGGCCGCGTCCCGGTGCCGGTCGAGGGCGCGCCCGGCGGCCGACAGCCGCTCGCCGGGCCCGTGCCCGCCGTCCGGCCCGCCGCTCGCGTGCTGTGCGCCCGGCCCGTACGGTCCGCGTGATCCGTCCGGCCCCTCCGGCCCGTCCGGCCCGCCCTGGGCCAGCACCTCCTGGGCGTAGCGGTGCAGCCGCAGCAGCAGCCGTACCTGGTGCCAGGGGGTGTCCTGGCTCTCGCTCTCCTGGACCAGGGCCTCCGCGTTGTACGGGTGGGCCGCGCGGGCCAACGGCAGTGCCGCCACCGCCTGTTCGAGGCGGTGCTCCGCCTCCAGGGCGGCCGGCACGAGCACTTCGGCGGCGCGGGCCGTCGCGGCCGGACCGATCGGCACCTCCCCCGCGAGCAGGGCGACCGCGTCCGCCACCGCGTGGAAGCGGGAGGAGCCGAGCGCCTGGAGCGCCGCCGAATGGGCCCGGGTGCGGGCCAGCGTCAGCTGCCGGTCGAGCAGCGCCCCGGCACGGGCGGCGCCCACCGCGAGGGTGCCCGTGTCGCCGCGCGGCGGCGGCACCGGGGTGCCGGACAGCCGGTGCAGGGCGTCCAGGAGCCGGGTGAGCCGGGCCGAGCAGGCGTGCTCGCCCGCCAGTGTGACCGAGAGCCAGGCCAGTTCGGTGCGCAGCTGATCGGCCCAGGCGCCGTCGAGCAGCGGGCGGAAGGTGTGCAGGGTGGCGCTGATGCGGCGGGCGGCGGCCCGCAGCGCGCGGGCGGCCTCCTGCGCGGACGGCAGGTCGGGCCCCGCCTCCCGGTGCAGCCGCAGCCCGCGCAGGAACTCCCCGGCCTGCGCGTGCAGATAGGGAGCGAGGATCTCGCCCGCCCGGGCGTCATGGAAGTCAGCCGTCAACTCACGTGTGTGACACGGCGGTTGAGGGTCGCGGTACTCGCCCGTCCGGTGCGGGGCCGCCGTGTTGTCAGGGTGTCGCACGCCGGCGCCTCCGGGCGTCTATCAGCATCTCCTGGACGTTGCGCAGCGGCTGGCCGTCGGCGTCGGCCGAGTGCCGGGTCCAGTTGCCGTCGGCGCCCAGGTGCCAGGACGCGGTGGTGTCCGACGTACCGGTCTCCAGGAGCCGGATCAGGGCCGCGCGGTGGGCCGGGTCGGCGACCCGGACCAGGGCTTCGATGCGGCGGTCGAGGTTGCGGTGCATCATGTCGGCGCTGCCGAACCACACTTCGGGCTCGCCGCCGTTGCCGAAGGCGAACACCCGGGAGTGCTCGAGGAAGCGGCCGAGGATCGAGCGGACCCGGATGTTCTCCGAGAGTCCGGGCACCCCGGGCCGTACCGCGCAGATGCCGCGGACCCAGATGTCGACCGGTACGCCCGCCTGCGAGGCCCGGTAGCAGGCGTCGATGACGGCCTCGTCGACCATCGAGTTGACCTTGATGCGGACATAGGCCGGACGCCCCGCGTGCTGGTGGGCGATCTCCTTGTGGATCCGCGAAACCAGCCCGTCCCTGAGGGACTTGGGGGCCACGAGCAGTCGGCGGTAGGTCTCCCTGCGGGAGTAGCCGGACAGCCGGTTGAAGAGGTCCGAGAGGTCGGCGCCGACCTGCGGGTCGGCGGTGAGCAGCCCCAGGTCCTCGTAGAGGCGGGCCGTCTTGGGGTGGTAATTGCCGGTGCCGACGTGGCTGTAGCGGCGCAGCGTCTCGCCCTCCTGGCGCACCACCAGGGAGAGCTTGCAGTGCGTCTTGAGGCCGACGAGCCCGTACACGACGTGGCAGCCGGACTCCTCCAGCTTGCGCGCCCACTTGATGTTGGCCTGCTCGTCGAAGCGCGCCTTGATCTCGACGAGGACGAGCACCTGCTTGCCCGACTCGGCCGCGTCTATCAGCGCGTCCACGATCGGGGAGTCGCCCGAGGTGCGGTACAGGGTCTGCTTTATGGCGAGCACGTCCGGGTCGGACGCGGCCTGCTCCAGGAAGGCCTGCACCGAGGTGGAGAACGAGTCGTAGGGGTGGTGCAGCAGGACGTCGCGTTCGCGGACCGCGGCGAAGATGTCGGGCGCGGAGGCGGACTCCACCTCGGCGAGGTCGCGGTGGGTGCCCGCGACGAACTTCGGGAACTTCAGCTCCGGCCGGTCCAGCGCGGAGATCCCGAACAGGGAGGTGAGGTCGAGCGGGCCCGGCAGGGGGTAGACCTCGGCGTCCGAGACCTTCAACTCCCGCACCAGCAGGTCGAGTACGTACGGGTCGATGGATTCCTCGACCTCCAGGCGCACCGGGGGCCCGAAGCGGCGCCGCATCAGCTCCTTCTCCAGTGCCTGGAGCAGGTTCTCGGCGTCGTCCTCCTCGACTTCGAGGTCCTCGTTGCGCGTCACCCGGAACATGTGGTGCGCGAGCACCTCCATGCCGGGGAACAGCTCCTCCAGGTGCGCCGCGATCACGTCCTCCAGCGGCACGTAGCGCTGCGGCGAGGCCTCCAGGAAGCGCGAGAGCAGCGGCGGGACCTTGACCCGGGCGAAGTGGCGGTGACCCGAGACGGGGTTGCGCACCACGACGGCGAGGTTGAGCGAGAGCCCCGAGATGTACGGGAAGGGGTGCGCGGGGTCCACCGCCAGCGGGGTCAGGACCGGGAAGATCCGCTGCCGGAACAGGGTGAACAGACGGGCCTGCTCCTTCTCGGTGAGCTCGGGCCAGCGGATCAGGTGGATGCCCTCGTCGGCCAGGGCCGGGGCGACGTCCTGCTGGTAGCAGGCGGCGTGCCGGGCCATGAGCTCGCGCGAGCGCGTCCAGATCAGGTCCAGGACCTCGCGGGGCTGGAGGCCCGAGGCGGAGCGGGTGGCGACGCCGGTGGCGATGCGGCGCTTGAGGCCGGCCACCCGGACCATGAAGAACTCGTCCAGGTTCGAGGCGAAGATCGCCAGGAAGTTGGCCCGTTCGAGCAGCGGGGTCGCCGGATCCTCGGCGAGTTCGAGGACGCGCTCGTTGAACGCGAGCCAGCTGCGCTCGCGGTCGAGGAAGCGGCCCGAGGGCAGCTCGTCGCCCTCGCTCTCGTCCTCGTAGGCGTCCAGGTCGGCATCGATGTCCGGCTCCAGGTCGGAGACGGCGGCCGCCAGGGTGTGCGGCCGGTGCGCGGCGAGGGAGCCGACGGACGGCTGGGCGGACTTGGACGGGACCTCGGCGCTCGGCTGCTGGCTCATGTCCCCATTGTTCCGCGCACCCGGGCTTCCCAGCGCGTCGGAGAGCGCGGGAGCGAGGGCCCGGGAGGTGCTGGGCGGGGGAACTCTTCCGTTCCGGGGGGCGGGCGCCGGCGGCTTCATTGTCCGAGCGTCGCAAGCGTGTCTGAATGGCTGGTTACGAGGACATGACGTGCGGGCAAGCGGACCCGGGCCCCCGGGGGCGGGGGCCGGGCCGCGCCCGCGCCGCTCTCAGGACTCCGCGCGGTACATCAGGTCGGCCTCGTGGGTGGTGAAGCCGAGGCGCTCGTAGACGGCCAGGGCCGCCGTGTTGTCCGCGTCCACGTACAGCATCGCGGTCGGCAGCCCCTCGGCCGCCAGGTGGCGCAGGCCCGTGGCGGTCAGCGCCTTGCCGAGGCCGCCGCCCTGCGCGTCGGGCCGGATGCCGACGACGTACACCTCGCCGAGCCGCTCGTCGGCGTGCACCTTCGTCCAGTGGAAGCCGACCAGTTCGCCGTCCTTCTCGGCCAGGAAGAAGCCCTTGGGGTCGAACCACGGCTCGGCCTTGCGGTCGTCGAGGTCGCGCTGGGTGAGCGAGCCCTGCTCGGGGTGGTGGGCGAAGGCCGCCGCGTTCACCGCGAGCCAGGCCGCGTCGTCCTCGCCCGGGACGAAGGTGCGCACGGTGACGCCCTCGGGCCAGACCGGCTCGGCGATGTCCGGGGGGCTCAACGGGCGCCGCAGCTGGCGCAGTTCGCGGAACAGGGTCAGGCCGAGCACCTGCGCGAGGTGGCGGGCCGCCGCGTGGCCGCCGTGCGCCCACACCCGCAGCCGCTTGCCCGTCGTGCCGAGCAGTGCGCTGCCCAGGGCCCGGCCGTGGCCGTGGCCGCGGAAGGAGGGGTGCACCACGAGCTCGGCGGCGGGCGCCTCGATCGGGTCGGTGTCCTCCAGCTGGGCGTATCCGGCGAGCGCATCGCCCACGGTGAGCAGAAAATGCCGCACGCCCTCGCGCCGGCCGCCGCGCAACTGGAGCCGCCCCTGCTCGGAGACCGCCTGCTGCCCGTCGGTGCGGGCGGCTTCGTCGAGCAGGTCGAGGACGGTGCGCGCCTGGTCGTGGCTGAGCTCGTCGAGGGTCTCGATGTCACGGGAGGACGGGATGGGGGCGCCTGCGTCTGTCATGGGTACGAGGGTACGGCGGGGCCCGCGGTGATCCGGGTTGCCGGGGAGCCGGGCCCGCCCGCCGTCGTCCCGTCGCGCCTCCCGCGGCCAACGGCAACCAGCTCGTAACCCGCGAACCCCTGTTGCGCTACGCGCGTTGACCTTAGGCTGCGCCGGGAATTCACCGGAAACTCACAGGGGACTCAACGACCACATGCCAGCGAAACCCCACATGAAGCGTGCCGCCACACGACTGTGGGCGGGGGCCGCCGGACTCGCCACCGTCGGGGCGCTCGTCGCCGCGATGCCCGCCGACGCGCACGACCGCGGCCACGGCCACGGCCCGAAGCCGGACCGCACCGTCGACGTCCAGCTCCTCTCCTTCAACGACCTCCACGGCAACCTGGAGCCCCCGGCCGGATCCGCCGGCGCGGTGACGGAGCGTCAGGTCGACGGGACCACCAAGTCCATACCGGCCGGCGGCATGGAGTACCTCGCCACCTCGCTCCGCACCGCCCGCGCGGGTCACCCGTACTCGATCACCGCGGCCGGCGGCGACATGATCGGCGCGAGTCCGCTGCTGTCCGGGCTCTTCCACGACGAGCCGACCATCGAGGCGCTCAACAAGCTGAAGCTGGACGTCACGGCCGTCGGCAACCACGAGTTCGACGAGGGCGCCACCGAGCTGGCCCGCATGCAGAACGGCGGCTGCCACCCCACCGAGGGCTGCTACGAGAAGGGCAAGAAGTTCCGCGGCGCGGACTTCCCCTACCTCGCGGCCAACGTGACGAGCGAGAAGACCGGGAAGCCGATCCTCAAGCCGTACACGGTGTGGAAGAAGAACGGCGTCAAGATCGGCTTCATCGGCGTGACGCTCGAAGGCACCCCGGACGTCGTCACCGCCTCCGGCGTCAAGGGGCTCAAGTTCGCCGACGAGATCGCCACGATCAACAAGTACGCGAAGGAACTGGACCGCCAGGGCGTCAAGTCCATCGTGGCCCTGATCCACGAGGGCGGCATGCCCGTCAGCAACGCCTACAACGACAGCTGCGACACCAACGGGCCCGGCAGCGGCATCTCGGGCCCGATCGTGGACATCGCCAAGGGCATCACGCCCAAGGTCGACGCGCTGATCACCGGCCACACCCACCAGGCCTACGTCTGCACCGTCCCCGACCCGGCGGGCAACCCGCGCATGGTCACCTCGGCGGCGTCGTTCGGCAAGCTGTACACGGACACGACGCTGACGTACGACCGCCGCACCAACGACATCGTGCGCACGGCGGTACGGTCCCCGAAGTCGGCCAACCACATCGTGAGCCGCGACCAGGCCAAGGCCGCGGACATGACCCAACTGATCGCCCGCTGGGGCAAGTTGGCGGCACCGGTTGCCAACCGGCCGCAGGGCTACATCTCTGCCGACATCAACGGCCGTGGCTCCGACGCCCCCGAGAAGCCGCTCGGCGACCTGATCGCCGACGCCCAGCTGGCCGGCCTGTCCGCGCCCGACAAGGGTGGCGCGCAGCTCGCCCTGATGAACCCCGGCGGCATCCGCTCCGACCTCGTGTACAAGGCGAGCGGCAGTGAGGGCGACGGGGTCGTGACCTACGGCGAGGCGTTCACCGTCCAGCCGTTCACCAACATGATGAACGTGGTCGACCTGACCGGTGCGCAGCTGCTCACGGCGCTCCAGCAGCAGGTCAGCGGGCCGAACGCGGCCTCCCCGAAGATCCTTCAGGTCTCCAAGGGGCTGACCTACACGCTCGACATGTCGAAGTCCGGGGCGGCGCGGGTGCTCACCGACACGGTGCGGCTGAACGGGGCGGCGATCGATCCCGCCAAGACGTACCGCGTGGCGATGAACGAGTTCCTGGCCGGGGGAGGGGACGGGTTCCCGGCGCTGGTCGGCACGAACAAGCTGGTCGGGGCGTCCGACCTCGACCTGTTCAACACCTACCTGACGGCGAACTCCTCGCCCTCGTCCCCCCTGGCCCCACCGTCCCCGACCCGCATCACTGTCCTGCCCTGATCGGCCGAGGGGTGCGGGGGGCTTTTGCGCAGTTCCCCGCGCCCCTGGGGGTGCTGGGGGCGCCCGGGGTTTGCGCAGTTCCCCGTGCCCCTTGGCTCCGCGGTCGTGTGCGGGCCGCGGTCGCTTTTCGCGCAGTTCCCCGCGCCCCCAACCCCTCGGTCGTGTGCGGACCGTGCCCGCTTTTCGCGCAGTTCCCCGCGCCCCTGGCGGGGCTGGGGTGCCCGGGGTTTGCGCAGTTCCCCGCGCCCCTTGGCTCCGCGGTCGTGTGCGGGCCGCGGTCGCTTCCCGCGCAGTTCCCCGCGCCCCTAAGCAGCACCGGTGCTGGCCCGCACCGGGCACCTCAGCCCGTCCGGCGATTGAGGACGAGCGCCGTTCAGGCGCGATCGGGGTTCGAGGGGCGGAGCCCCAGGGGCCGGGCCTGTCCGACCCCCTGCACGGGCGGGTGGGTGGGCAAGCCCCCTCGGGGTCTGGGGCGGAGCCCCAGGGCCAGGCACCCTTCAGCCCGCTGCACGGGCGGGTGGGTGGGCAACCCCCCCCGGGCGGGCCCAGCCCCAGGGGGGTTGCGCGTCAGGGGGACTCCGGGGGCGGGGTCGGGGCACCCGGCAGGGTGAGGGTGGCCAGGGTGCCACCACCCGGCGCCGGCGCGAGCCGCACCTCACCCCCCGCATGCCGAACGGAACGAGCCACGATCGAGAGCCCCAGCCCCGACCCCGGCAGGGCCCGCGCCGAGGGCGAGCGCCAGAACCGCTCGAAGACGTGCGGCAGCTCCTCCGCGGGGATGCCGGGCCCCTGGTCCCGTACGGTCAGCACCCCCCGGTCGAGCCCCACCGTGATCGTCCCGCGCGGCGGCGAGAACTTGACCGCGTTGTCGAGCACGTTCACCACCGCCCGCTGCAACGCCGCGGGCTCGGCCCGTACGTACCAGGGCGCGAGGTCCGCCGTGATGGTCAGCTCGGGGCCCCGCAGCCGGGCCCGCTCCAGCGCGACCCGGGTGATGTCGTGGAGCCCGACGACCTCCAGCGGCCCCTCCCGTACCGCGTCCGGACGGGACAGCTCCTGCAAGTCGCCGATGAGGGCGGCCAGTTCGGACATCTGCGCCGTCACCGAGGCCAGCAGCGCCTTGCGGTCGGCCGGCGGAATGGCCCGTCCGGTCTCCTCGCTGCGGGCGAGCAGTTCGATGTTGGTCCGCAGCGAGGTGAGCGGCGTGCGCAGCTCGTGTCCCGCGTCCGCGATGAGCTGTGCCTGCCGGTCCCGCGACGAGGCGAGCGCCGCCGTCATCGCGTTGAAGGAGCGGGACAGCCGGGCGATCTCGTCCTCGCCCTCGACGGGAATGCGCACCGTGAGGTCCTCGGTGCGCGCCACGTGCTCGACGGCCCCGGTCAGCTTGTCCACCGGCCGCAGCCCGGTCCGCGCCACCCAGAGTCCGGCCGCCCCGGCCGCGAGCACGCCGATCCCCGCGAGCCCGGTCAGGAGCAGCGCGAGCCGGTTGAGCGCGGAGTCGACCTCGCTGAGCGGACGCGAGAGCGACACCGCGACCCAGCGCCCGCCGAAGTCCTGGAGCTGCGTGTGCACCCGCACCTCCATGCCGTCCTCGGTGGTGCTGCCGTGCAGCGACTCGGCCTTGGGGTTGCGGCCCCGGGCCACCGCGATGTCCTGCGCCGTGACCCGTACGGGCGGCGAATCGAGGGCCACACAGCGGCTGCCGTCGGGGAGCACCACCTGGATGTAGGCGTACGGCTTCTGACCCGGCAGCAGATTGCCCTGCGCGCTGCACGTCTGGAGCGCGGCCTGCACCAGGCTGCTGGGCGCGCTGGTGTTGCGCAGCGTGCTGTCCAGCTCAGCGCGCAACTGGGCCCGGGTCAGCAGCCAGCAGGTGACCGCGACGGCCGCGACCGCGACCGCCACCGCCGTGGCCACCAGCATCGCGAGGCGCGAGCGCAGCGGCATCGCGCGGTAGCGGCGGAGCAGAGCGTTCACTCGGCGCCGCCCGGCCGGAGCGCGTACCCCACGCCCCGCACCGTGTGCACCAGGCGCGGCTCGCCGCCCGCCTCCGTCTTGCGCCGCAGGTACATGACGTACACGTCCAGGGAGTTGGAGGACGGCTCGAAGTCGAAGCCCCACACCGCCTTGAGGATCTGCTCGCGGGTCAGCACCTGGCGCGGGTGCGCGAGGAACATCTCCAGGAGCGTGAACTCGGTACGGGTCAGCTCCACGACGCGGTCGCCGCGGGTGACCTCGCGGGTGGACAGGTCCATCCTCAGGTCCGCGAAGGTCAGCACGTTCCCGGCGTCCTGCCCGGCCGCGCCCGTGTCCACCGCGTACGAGCTGCGGCGCAGCAACGCCCGGATGCGGGCGAAGAGTTCGTCCAGCTCGAACGGCTTGACCAGGTAGTCGTCGGCGCCCGCGTCGAGCCCGGTGACCCGGTCGCCCACCGTGTCGCGCGCGGTCAGCATCAGGACGGGCGTGGTGGAGCCGGCCGCACGCAGCCTGCGGGCCGCGGTGAGACCGTCCATCCGCGGCATCTGGATGTCGAGGACGATCAGCTCGGGCCGGTAGGCCTCGGCCTTGGCGAGGGCGTCGAGGCCGTCCACGGCGACCTCCGTGCCGTACCCCTCGAAGGCCAGACTGCGTTGCAGCGCCTCGCGGACGGCGGGCTCGTCGTCGACGATCAGGATGCGCTGCGGTTCGTCCTCGGCGGGGCTCATGAGCGGGTTCCTTCGGGTGCGTCTGGTCGGCTCGTGAACATCAGCCTCGCATGCGGACGGTGGGACGCGGGGCGGCTCGCTGCCCCGCGCCGGTCCGGGTGCGGCCCCCCGTGGCCGGGGGTGCCGCCCCGTGCGGACGGGCGGGGCGCCCCGCCCCGGTCAGTAGCTGCCGCCGAACCCGCCGGAGCTGTTGCCGCCCTGGCCGCTGTCGCTGCCGCCGGTGTTCGCGCCGCCGCTGCCGCCGCCGCGCAGGGCGGCGAGGTCGGACTTGACGGTGTTGATCGGGATGGCGAAGCCGAGCCCGACGCTGCCCGCCGAGGACCCGCCGCTCTGACTGCCCGAACTCGGCGAGTACATCGCGGAGTTGATGCCGATGATGTTGCCGTTCATGTCGATGAGCGCGCCGCCGGAGTTGCCCGGGTTGAGGGAGGCGTCGGTCTGGAGCGCCTTGTAGGTGGTCTTGGACGAGCCGGTGTCGCCGTTGAACTGCTGCCCGCCGAACTCGAACGGCCAGCCGCCCTGCCCACGGCCCTGGCCCTGCCCCTGTCCTTGCCCCTGTCCCTGGCCGCCCTGCTCCTTGGCCACGGTGACGTCGCGGTCGAGGGCGGAGACGATCCCGCTGGTGACGGTGCCGGTCAGGCCCTCGGGGGAGCCGATGGCCACGACCTGGTCGCCGACCGCGATCTTGCTGGAGTCGCCGAGGCTCGCCGGCTTGAGGCCGCTCGCCCCGTTCAGCTTGATCAGCGCGAGGTCCTTGTCGGGGTCGGTGCCGACGACCTTCGCGGTGTACGTCTTGCCGTTGCTGAGCTTGACCTTGACCGAGGTCGAGCCCGCGATGACGTGGTTGTTGGTGACGATCTCGCCGTCGGCCGTGATGATCACGCCGGCGCCGGTCGACTCGCCCGAGCCGGACGTCGCGTTGATCTCCACGATGCTCGGCGTGACGGCCTTGGCGACCCCGGCGACCGTCCCGTTGGTGCTGTGGGAGGCGTTGGTGCCGCTCACCGCGGAGCTGACGCTCGAACCGTCGTTGCTCACGTAGTGCTCGACGAGGCTCGCCGTGCCGCCGCCTATCGCCGCCGCGATGATGGCGACGGCCGCGATCAGGCCGACCGAGCGCTTGGCGCGGCGCGGCCGGGGGCCGCCCGCGTCGCCGCCGGCGAAGGGGGTGCCTGCGCCGTCGTGACCGTCTCCGCCGCCGTGACCGCCCGCGCCGTGGAAGCCCGCGGTGCCGGGTCCGAAGGGCCCGGGCTCCTGGTGGGCGGCGGGGCCGGCGGGCCACACGGTGGTGCCGGGGCCGGTGCTCAGCGGGGTGGCCGGCTGGTACGGGGGCGGCGGCGGATAGGCGGCCGCGCGGGCCTCGCCCTCGCGCCGCGCGTCGTCCCTGGCTCGCTGCCAGGACTCGCCCGTGTAGTCGGAGTGCTGAGGCTGCTGCTCGGGGTGTTCGCCGCTGCGGCGGGGGCTCTCGGTCATGTCTATGACTTTCGCCACGGATGATGAGAGCAGTCTGAGGACCGGGTAAGAAGCCCGGCAGAACCGCGTTTGCCCGAAATAAAGACCCGGACTCCGGCAACCGTCCGCACCCTCAACTGCGTTCTGCGGGACGCCACTTGGGGCCGGAGCGGTGCGTCCCTAGCCGCAGCCGCAGGAGCGGCGCACCACGAGCCGTGAGGGGAACTGCTTGAGGCGTTCGCGGCGCGAGCCGGCCACCCGCAGCCCGTCGTCCAGGACGAGGTCGACCGCGGCCCGCGCCATGGCGGGCCGGTCGGAGGCGATCGTGGTCAGCGGCGGATCGGTCAGGGCCGCTTCCTTGACGTCGTCGAAGCCCGCCACGGCCAGCTCGCCCGGCACGTCGATGCGCAGCTCGCGGGCGGCCCGCAGGACGCCGATCGCCTGGTCGTCGGTGGCGCAGAAGATGGCCGTCGGTCTGTCCGGCCGGGCCAGCACCCCGAGGGCCACCTGATAGGCGTCGTACCGGTTGTACGGGGCCTCGATGAGCCGGCCCTCGATGGAGCGCCCGGACTCCAGCATGGCCCGCCGCCATCCCTCGACGTGGTCGGCGACCGGGTCGCCGACGGACGGGGTGTTCTCCACGCCGCCGATGCAGGCCACGTACGCGTGGCCGTGTTCGAGCAGATGGCGGGTGGCGAGCTGGGCGCCGCCGATGTCGTCGGTCACCACCGCCACGTCGTCGATCGCCTCGGGCCGCTCGTGCAGCAGCACCACCCGGGCGTCCCAGGCCTCGATCTCGGAGGCCGCGCGCTCGCTCATGCCCTGGCTGACCAGGATGAGCCCGGCGACCCGCATGCCGAGGAAGGCCCGCAGATAGTGGACCTCGCGGTCGTCGACGTAGTCGGAGTTGCCGACCAAAACCATTTTGCCGCGCTCGGACGCGGCCTGTTCGACGGCGTGCGCCATCTCCGCGAAGAACGGCTGGCGCGCGTCCGGAACGATCATTCCTATGAGGTCGGTGCGCCGCGACGCCATCGCCTGGGCGACCCGGTCCGGCCGGTACCCCAGTTCCTTGATCGCGGCGAGGACACGCTCGCGCGTGGCCGGGGCGACCGGCCGGGGTCCGTTGTTGATGACGTAACTGACGACGGCGGTCGAAGTACCCGCAAGTCGTGCCACGTCGTCCCGCGTCACCTTGGCCACGCGCGGCAGTCTACGCGGGGTGACCCGCCTCTGGGCAGGCCGTATCGCAGGTCGTGGCCCATGTGTGATCCACCCGTGCGGTCCAGCCGCCGGGCCCGGTCGGACCGGCCCGCCGGGCCGGCCCGCGACCGCCTACCGCCGGGAGCGGGCGGCGGCCTCCTTGGTCTCGGCGGTGGCCGCGTCCACGACCGCCTTCGCCTTGGCGTCCTCGGCGCCGCGCTCGGGCTTCTCGGGCGTCACGAACCGGTAGCCGACGTTGCGGACGGTGCCGATCAGGGACTCGTGCTCGGGGCCGAGCTTGGCCCGCAGCCTCCGTACGTGCACGTCGACCGTACGGGTGCCGCCGAAGTAGTCGTAGCCCCAGACCTCCTGGAGCAGCTGGGCGCGCGTGAAGACCCGGCCCGGGTGCTGGGCGAGGTACTTCAGCAGCTCGAACTCCTTGAAGGTCAGGTCGAGGACCCGCCCCTTCAGCTTCGCGCTGTACGTCGCCTCGTCCACCGAGAGGTCACCGTTGCGGATCTCCATGGGGGAGTCGTCCGAGGTGGCCTGGGCGCGCCCGGTCGCGAGCCGCAGCCGGGCCTCCACCTCGGCGGGGCCCGCGGTGTCGAGCAGGACGTCGTCGATGCCCCAGTCCGCGGTGACGGCGGCGAGGCCGCCCTCGGTGACCACCAGGACCAGCGGACAGCCGGGGCCCGTGGAGCGCAGCAGCTGGCACAGCGACCGCACGTGCGGCAGGTCGCGGCGGCCGTCGATCAGGATGACGTCGGCGCCGGGGGTGTCCACCAGGGCCGGGCCCTCGGCCGGGGCCACCCGCACGCTGTGCAGCAGCAGGCCGAGGGCGGGAAGCACCTCCGTCGACGGCTGGAGCGCGTTGGTGAGAAGAAGCAGGGAGCTCATCGCTCTCCTCCTGCCCCGGTCGTCCGGTTCGTATCGTGCACGGGTCGCTCGGCCATGACGTGTTTTCCTCCTCGGTCCCTGCGGAGGGGGGTCCCCCTGCCCGTGGGGCTCGGGGGCGCTGCGGCACTGCTTCGTACGTGATGCGCGCTCCGGTCGGGGCCCCTGCCACGGACGTGGTTCCCCATGTGCGGCGAGAGTCCTTCGTGAGCGTTTGTTCACCCGTCCGTAACAACGACCGGGAAACACAAAAGGACCCGGGGGCTACGTTGCCCGGATCCTCTGCCAAGGAGAATAGCCCACATGAATGCCGAGGCAGATGATCGATTTCACACTTCAGCTGTTTCCTCGATCACTCCCGGCCCCCGGCGCGCCACCCTGCGTACGTCCGACGGCGTCCGGATCGAGGCGGTTCACACCCCTTGCGCCACCGGAACGGCCGACACCGCGATCGTGGTCGCGCACGGCTTCACGGGCGCGGCCGACCGGCCCGCCGTGCGCCGCGCCGCCGGGGTGTTCGCCCAGTACGCGGGCGTGATCACGTTCTCCTTCCGGGGCCACGGCCGCTCCGGGGGCCGCTCGACCGTCGGCGACCGCGAGGTGCTCGACCTGGCGGCGGCCGTCGAGTGGGCGAGATCGCTCGGGTACGCGCGGGTGGTGACCGTGGGCTTCTCGATGGGCGGTTCGGTGGTGCTGCGGCACGCGGCCGTGCACCGGCCGGGACACGGCGAGGACGCCGGGAGCGCGCGGGGGCGCACCGAAGCAGTGGCGGCGGTCAGCGCGCCCGCCCGCTGGTACTACCGGGGCACGGCCCCCATGCGCCGGGTCCACTGGCTGATCACCCGGCGCGCGGGACGTCTGGTGGGCCGCCTCGGCTTCGCCACCCGGATCCACTCCGAGGACTGGGACCCGGTCCCGCTCTCGCCCGTCGAGGCGGTCCCGCTGATCGCGCCGACCCCGCTCCTGATCGTGCACGGCGACCGCGACCCGTACTTCCCGGTGGACCACCCGCACATGCTGGCGGCGGCCGGACCTGCGCAGTTGTGGCTGGAGGAGGGCATGGGCCACGCCGAGAACGCGGCCGGGGACGAGCTGCTGCGGCGGATCGCCCACTGGCTCCTGGCCGCGCGGCCCGCCGCGTAGCCCATCATGGAGGGCGACGAAAGGAGCCTGACCATGGCAGCGGGAACCATCCGCTACTGGGCCGCGGCCAAGTCCGCCGCCGGTGTCGCCGAGGAGCCGTACGCCGCGCGGACGCTCGCGGAGGCCCTCGACGCGGTGCGCGAACGCCACCCCGGAGAGCTCACCCGCGTACTCCAGCGGTGTTCCTTCCTGGTCGACGGCGACCCCGTCGGGAAGCGGAAGCATGAGACCGTACGCCTTGCCGAGGGCGGCACGGTCGAGGTGCTCCCGCCGTTCGCAGGAGGGTGACCCCCACGTCATGAGCGAGCAGTACCCGTACCACCAGCAGCCCCAGCCCCAGCCCCCGTACGACCAGTACGACCAGTACGGGCAGCCCGTCGCGCCGCAGCCCCCGGCCCGGGCCGACGACCGGCCCGAGGCCCGGTCGCCGTTCCCGTACGAGCCGTACCAGGACCACCAGCGCTACACCCAGACCTGGGAGGGCCAGACCTGGGACACCCAGTACCAGCCCACGATCCCGCCCGCGCAGCCCCCGGCGGACCCGGGCCCGGGCCCGGCCCCCGCCCCCGCCCCGAGGAGGGGCCGCCACGCGCAGCCGGAGCGGCAGGCGTGGGGAGCGGGAGCGGGTACTGAGGGCGTGGAGGAGACGGCGTACCTGCCGCCGGTACGGCCCGGTGGTCCGGAGGAGACGGCGTACCTGCCGCCGGTACGGGCCCTTGCCGAGGAGCCGGTCCATGTGCCGCCGCAGAGCCCGCAGTACGCGCAGGATCCGCAGAGCTCTGCATATGCGCAGGACCCGCAGAGCTCTGCGTATGCGCAGGACCCGCAGTACTCGCAGGGCCAAAGTTCGCAGTACTCGCAGTACGCGCAGGACCCGAGCCCTCGGTACGCGCAGGACCCGAGCGCTCGGTACGCGCAGGACCCGAGCGCTCGGTACGCGCAGGACCCGAGCGCTCGGTACGCGCAGGGTCAGCAGGACTTTCAGAGCTCGCAGAACCTGCCCAACTCGCCCAACCCGCAGAACCCCATGACCGGCACGGCGTCCGTACCGCTGCCGCCGGAGATGCCGATGCCCGCGTCCTCGGCCGCAGCCGTGCCTACGCCTACGGCCGAGCCCATGCCCTCGGGGGCCGGGGCGGCGCACGGGCCGGGTGGGGGCCCGGGGTCCGGCGCGGCGGGGTACGGGCAGGGCGCTTCGCGGCCCGGCCCGACGGCCGGCGACGGCCCGGCCTACAGCCCGCCCACCACGACCGGCAACGCCCGGATCACCGACGCCCAGCGGGCCCGCGCCGAGGGCCGGTCTCCGATCATCGCGCCGGGGATGCAGCCCGCGGCGCTGACCGCCGTGCTCGGCCTGCTCCTCGCGGTCGCGGCGCCGGTGGGCCCGTACGCCCTGGTCGTGCCGCTGATCGCGCTCCAGGCCGTGACCGCGGCGGGCTGGTTCCGTCTGAACGGCATGTGGCCGGCCCGTCAGGGCATCGCGCTCGCCTTCGCGGGCGGCCTCGTCGCGGACGTGGCGCTGCTCGGCCTCGGCCGGGAGAACGCGCCCGCCGCGATCCTGGGCACGCTCGGGGTGTGGGTGCTCCTGACCCTGGTCCTCCAGCTGCGCTCGCACGCCGACCCCGACGAGCGGATGTACGGCCTGATGGCGACGGTCGCCTCGGCGGCGCTCGCGATCCTGGCCGGCGGGTACCTGGCGGCGCCGCCGCACGCGGTGTCGGTGGGCGCGGCTGCGGTGGCCGTGGCGGTCCTCGCCCGGGCCCTGCCGCTGCCGTCGGCCGCCTCGGTGGCGGTGGCCCTGCTCGCGGCGGCGGGTGCGGGCATCGCGGTGGGCGGCCTGACGGGCATCGGCGCGTCCGGCGCCCTGCTGGGCCTGGCGGCGGGCGTCTGCGCGCTGGTGGGCCTGCGGGTCGCCTCGTACGACTACCCGTCCCGGTTCGTCCACATGACGGCGGGCGTGGCCCTGCCGCTCACGGCGGCGGTGCCGGTGCTGTACCTGGTCGGGCGCGCGGTGGGCTAGGGCGTGCCCCGGGGAACCGGGGTTAGGCTCGCGATCGTCGTTGCGATCAACAACGAACGAATTCCATCCCGTTCACATCGATCGAACCGAGTGGGCCGTGTGGCGGGGACTGACGGCCGACTGGTGGGGGACACGTAGGCAATGCGCGCACTGCGAATACTTCTGATCATCGCGATCGTCCTCGGTGGCATCTTCGTCGCCGCGGACCGCATCGCGGTGAACATCGCCGAGTCGAAGACGGCCGACAAGATCCAGAGCAGCCAGCGGCTCGCCTCGACCCCGGACGTCGACATCAAGGGCTTCCCGTTCCTGACCCAGGTGCTGGGCAAGGAACTCGACGAGGTCGACGTCTCGCTGTCCGGGGTGACCGCGACGGCGGGGGGCCACTCGGTGAACGTCACCGAGGTGACGGCCGCGCTGCACGCGGTGAGGATCGACAGCTCGTTCTCGTCGGCGGTGGCGGGGCGCGCGGAGGGTGCGGCGAACATCTCGTACGCGGACCTGTCGAAGGCCGCGCCCAAGGGGGCCACGGTGGGCTACGCCGGGGCCGAACGGGCGGCCAAGGGCCAGGTCAAGGTCTCGGGCCCGCTCGCGGACCTGCTGGAGGGCCAGGGCGTGAGGCTGCCCGGGACGCTGAAGGCGCTGCTCCAGGGGCAGACGGTGACGGCGTACAGCACGGTGGGGGTGACCGGGGCGGGGGCGGTGCAGCTCCGGGCGGAGTCGCTGCCGAAGCTGCCGGTGCCGGGGTTTGATCAGCGGTTGCGCAAGGCGGTGGACTACGACCTGAAGATCGAGGGGATGCCGTCGAGCATCAAGCTCAACAAGGTGGCGGCGTCCGAGGGGGGGTTGCGGTTCTCGGGCGAGGGTACTGAGGTCCGCCTGGCGGGCTGATCTCCCCCACCCCGCCCCTCCCCGAAACCCTCCGGGGGCTACGACGCCCCTGCGGCCCGTGCCCGCTTCTCGCGCAGTTCCCCGCGCCCCTGGCGGGACTGGTGCGGGCCCGCATGCGCACCCCGGCCTGCCTCGCGCAGTTCCCCGCGCCCCCAAAAACTTCGGCCGTCTGCGGGCCGTGGTCGCTTCTCGCGCAGTTCCCCGCGCCCCTAAGCGGCACCGGTGCTGGCCCGCATCGGGGCATTTCAGCCCGTCCGGCGTTTGAGGACGAGCGCCGTTCAGGCGCGATGGGGGGTTCGGGGGCGCAGCCCCTGAGTAGGGGTGCAGGGGACGCAGTCCCCGCCGGGGTTCGAGGGGCGGAGCCCCTCGGGGGGTCTGGGGCGCAGCCCCAGGGCTCAGCCGGTACAACCCGCCGCACGGGCGGGTGGGTGGGCGAACCCCTCGGGGTTTGGGGCGGAGCCCCAGAGGGGGCCGGGCCGCATCGTGAGACGGGGGTGTCCGTAGGGCAGGCGCGGCGGGGCGCGGGGGGAGGCCCGGGGCGCGCGGAGGGGACCGGGGAGCCCGGCGCGTATCAATATGCGGATGATCGAGTCTCAGCATGCGACACACCGGTGACACGCCCCGCCTACCCTCCCTACGATCGGACGCATGAAGCGACAGGCGGACCTCACGAAGCGGCGGGCAGTAGACCTGTGCCGCGTCGCCGCCATGCTCTGTCGCCCCTTCTGAGCGGGACGCTCAACTCCCGCACCCCCGGGCCCACTTGGCCACCCCGACCGCTCCAGGTCGACCGGACCAGGGCCACCCCCCCCGTGCCGCCGCGTACCTGCCGGAGCGCTCCGCAACCGCCCCGCCGCGTGCGCCGTCCCGCACCCCCGCACCGCCCCCGCACACTGCCCCGGAGGAGAACAACATGAGCCGCAGCGACGTCCTGGTAGACGCCGACTGGGTCGAGGCCCACATCGACGACCCGAAGGTCGCCATCGTCGAGGTCGACGAGGACACCTCGGCCTACGAGAAGAACCACATCAAGAACGCGATCCGGATCGACTGGACCAAGGACCTCCAGGACCCGGTCCGCCGCGACTTCGTCGACCAGGAGGGCTTCGAGAAGCTCCTCTCCGGCAAGGGCATCGGGAACGACACCACCGTCGTCCTGTACGGCGGCAACAACAACTGGTTCGCCTCGTACGCCTTCTGGTACTTCAAGCTCTACGGCCACCAGGACGTCAGGCTCCTCGACGGCGGCCGCAAGAAGTGGGAGCTGGACTCCCGCGACCTCGTGGACGGCGACCAGATCCCGAACCGCCCCGCCACCCAGTACAAGGCCAAGCCGCAGGACGCCTCGATCCGCGCCTTCCGCGACGACGTCGTGAACGCGATCGGCACCAAGAACCTCGTCGACGTGCGCTCGCCCGACGAGTTCTCCGGCAAGCTGCTCGCCCCGGCCCACCTCCCGCAGGAGCAGTCGCAGCGCCCGGGCCACGTCCCGTCCGCCCGCAACATCCCGTGGTCGAAGAACGCCAACGACGACGGCACCTTCAAGTCGGACGACGAGCTCAAGGCCCTGTACGAGGCCGAGCAGGTCGACCTGGCGAAGGACACCATCGCGTACTGCCGCATCGGTGAGCGCTCGGCCCTGACCTGGTTCGTGCTGCACGAGCTGCTCGGCCAGGAGAACGTGAAGAACTACGACGGATCGTGGACCGAGTACGGCTCGCTCGTCGGCGTTCCGATCGAGCTCGGCGCCAACAAGTAACCCGCACAGCCCGCTCAGCCCCCAGCCCCCAGACCAGCAGAGACCGTAAGGAAGACCCATGTGTGGAGCGAAGGCCGGCGGCCCCGACGCCTCGACGATCAAGCCCGGTGAGACCACCATCCAGGGCCAGGTGACCCGCGACGGCGAGCCCGTCACCGGTTATGTGCGCCTGCTCGACTCGACCGGTGAGTTCACGGCCGAGGTCCCGACCTCGGCCACCGGACAGTTCCGCTTCTACGCGGCCGAGGGCACCTGGACCGTGCGCGCCCTGGTGCCGGGCGGCACCGCGGACCGTACGGTCGTCGCCCAGACCGGTGGCCTCGCCGAGGTCGCCATCGCCGTCTGACGGCACACCGCCGAGTTCGGCGGAGTACGCAGGACCGGCCGGAGGGCCGCACCCCAGGGGTTGGACGCCTTTGGATCGGGGTGCGGCCCTCCGCGCCGTCCGCACGGCCGGGCGCCGTCCCGCCGGTCCCGTATCGGGCCCGGCCCCGGGGTCGTACGCTGGATTCATGTTGGCCCGGCGCCGGCGCGGCTATTTCTGGATGATGGGCGGCTGCATCCTGCTCTTCGTGTCCGCCTGGGGTTTCGTGCGCCTGTGGTCGGTCCCGGTGGCGGTGGGCATGTGCGTGGTCGCCATGGTGATCCCGCCGATCGCCGCGATGGTGGCCAACCGGCGCGGCCCCGACGACCGCTGGTGGGACGATCCCTCGGGCGACCCCAAGTCGGACGAGTGGTGGGACGAGCTGGACGGCAAGAAGCGCCGTCCCTGACCCCGCCCGCCTGGCCGACCCGCCCGCCGGGCGGCTCAGTACACGAGCGCCTGGACGCCCTCCGCCATGATCTCCTGCACGAAGACCTGGGCCCCGGCGATCCGCACGCCCTCCAGGACGTCCTGCTCCGTGATCTCCCGCCGGGTCGCGCACTGCGTGCACAGCGTGATCCGCCCGCCCGCCTGAACGGACGCGATCAGGTCCGGCAGCGGCGCGGCGTGCGGCAGCGCGAACTCCTCCGCCCGGCCGGGCAGGGCGAACCAGGACGACTCGCCGGTCAGCCAGAGCGAGACCTCCACACCGCTGGCCACGGCCACCGCCGCGACGGTGAACGCCTGCGAGCACCGCTCGGGCGCGTCGGCGCCGGCGGTCACCTTGATCACGAGCTTCTTGTTCGGCATATGCGGAACTGTAATCCGCCAGGTCACAACCTCTTCGGGTGGCTGTGGGTCCCTTGTGTGCCGCGGGCGTCGCCGTCCGCGGCGCTGTGCGTTTCCAGACCCGTTCCAAGTCGCACCAAATGGTCTCAAGACCTGCCAAGTCCTGTGGGGGGACACGTGAGTTCAACCGAAGAGCCGCCCGAGCCGTCCGGTTCGCCGGGCCCGCCCAAGCCGCTCGACCCGCCCGCGCCGCTCGACCCGCCCGCGCCGCTCGACCCGCCTGAGCCGCTCGACCCGCCCGCGCCCGCTGCGGTGGGCCGTGCGCGCCGCCCGCGGGGCCGCACCGCGCTGGTCGTCGCGGGGGCGGCCGTGCTCGGAGTGCTGGCCGGGACCGTCACCGGGTACGCCGTGCAGTACCAGCGGCAGCCGACGCCCCTCGCGCCGCTCGCCCAGCAGGACCTGCCCGCGTCGAAGACCACCCCCGCGACCGCAGGGACGACCGCGCGCACCATCTCCGCCAACCGCTGGGACGAGAAGTCCGACGGCGATCTGCGCCGTCTCCTGGTGCCCGAGCCGGGCGGCGCGAAGACGGTGCATCAGCCCGAGTACAAGGACCTGCTGCTGACCTCCGCCGACTTCGAGAAGCCCGGAGCGGCGCTCGTGGGCCTGCTGCGCGACGGGTTCCGGCGCAGCGCCACGACGTCCTGGTCGGTGGACGAACACGTCTACGTCACCGTCGTCCTGACCGAGTTCCGCGACGACACCGCGCTCCGGTCCAAGGCGTTCGCCCGCGAGCAGCAGGAGTTCATGTTCGCTGACGACCGGGCGGGCAACTACGGCAAGCCCATCCCGGGCAGCGACAACGGCCACACCTACGTGTTCAACAAGCCGCACACCGAGGCCGGTTACGAGCCGCTGTACCAGGGGCGGGCCTACGCCTGGCGCCACGGCATCTTCATGGAAATCTCGTACGACAAGAACGACGGCCCCCTCTCGGAGCCCGCGCTCCAGGCGCTGGCCAAGCAGCAGTGGGAGCGTCTGTGATGACGAACGAGCCCGAGTCCACCCGGCCCACCGAGGCGCGGCCCGCCCCGACCGAGCCCGCTCTGGCGACCGAACCGGCCCCGACCGAGCCCGCCCCGGCCGCCGGGCCGTCTCCGGCCGAGCCCACCCCGGCGACCGAGCCCGTACCCGTCGGCGGTCGGCGCCGGGCACGGCTGGTCCCCCTCGTCTCGGGCGCCCTTGCGCTGCTGCTCGTCGGCGGCGGCGCCGTAGCGGCGCTCCACGTCCTGGACGGCGCCGACCGCGACTCGCCCACCGTCGTGATGCCGGACTCCGCGGCCGGCGCGCAGGCCACGCCCGAGGCCACCGCGCCCGCCACCCGCGCCGGGCTCGGCGGCCGGCTCCTGCCGGTGCCGACCGGCTATGAACTCGGCCCGGACATCGGCGAGTTCGGCAATGACGAGACGCTCGGCGCCCAGCAGGCCGGCGCGCTCCTCAAGCAGGGCGACCGGGGGCTCCCGGCCGACCAGCGGGAGAAGTGGGACCACGCGGTGGACGGCCTGAAGGTCAAGGGCGTCGCCCTGCGCAGCTACAGCGACGGCACCTTCGTCACCGAGATGCGGCTGTCCCAGATGGGCAACGCCGAGGCGATCAAGAACCTCAACGACTTCCAGCGCAAGTTCATGAGCAGCCTGAAGGCGCTGCGGGCCGGCCCCAAGATCGGAGGGCACGCCAACGCGGTCTGCTTCCTGCTGCCCAAGGACGACGAGCTGAAGCTCGACGCGATGTTCTGCAACGCGTACGAGGGCGACGTCATGGTCACCACCTACACCTACGCACCGGCCCCGCTGGACACCGACGCGGCGGCGGTGCTGCTGCGCAAGCAGCTCGACCTCATCAAGTCCCCCGGGGAGTCCGTGTGAGCGACCTGACCGACGTGACCGGCGACCAGGCCCCGGCCAGCCTGACGAGCGAGACCCCGGCCGACCTGACGAGCGAGACCCCGGCCGTGCCGGTCGACCGGGCCCCGGCCGAGGCACCCCCGGCCCCCCTCGCGGACCCCGCCCCGCCCAAGGACCGGCGCGTGCTGCGCGGTGTGCTGCGCTGGACGGCGGCGGTGGCCGTCTTCGGGGTGCTCGGCAGCGGCGTCGCGTACGGCATCACCCAGCAGGAGCGCACCGACGTACCGGGGCTCGCCACCAAGAGCGACGGCCGCTGGGACTACCCGCGGCTCGTGCGGCCGGCGCTTCCGGCGGGGGCCGCGCTGCCGTACGACGACGACAACCCCGGCATGATCCACTACGCCGAGCTGGAGCAGCTGCTGCTGCCCGCCCCGGCCGGGGCCACCCCCGACCCCACGCTCAAGGGCGAGAAGAGCCGGATCACCGCCGACCGGTTCCTCCAGGAGTTCGGCACCGACTCCCGCGTCCCCAGCATGCGCCAGGACCTCGCGCAGGGCGGCCCGGTGCAGTTCGCGGCCCGCGGCTGGACCATGCCGGACGGCACCGCAACCCGGATCTACCTGGTGCGCTTCCACACCTCCGGGTACCAGAGCGCGTTCACCATGCCGTACCTCTCCAACGCGGGCGTGGCGCCGCGCGTCCTGAAGGACGTGGAGGGGGAGTCCGGGATGGACACGGACTACCTCCCGGGCGGGCAGGGCGTCGCGCACGTACGGCACGACGTCTACGCGGAGTCGGCGCCGACCGGGCCCGTCGACGTGCGGCACGCCTATCTCGTGGCGGGCGACATCGTCGCCCTGGTCGTGCAGTCGCGGAAGGGTTCGGCCGCCGCGGTCCCCTTCCACCAGACGGTGGTGCTCCAGGAGCAGCTCCTGGGCTGATCCGCCCCGCCGCACGGGCGCGCCACCGGCGGCGTACCTCACAGAGAGGGCCGGCCCCCCACCCATTAGGCTGGGGGCCGGCCCTGACCGCCCCTACACCCGCTCATGCGAGGAGCCCCCCGTGCTTGAGGCTGTTTTCTCCACCCTCCTTGTCCTGGTCTGCGTCGGCGTCCTCGCCTTCGCCGGGCTGACCGTCAAGAAGCTGTACCAGGGTCAGCGCTGACCACCCCGACGCTCACCCCGTCCGCAACGAAGAGATCGCAGCCCTCATGATCGAGATTCCGTCCGACCTGCACCCCGACCTGGTCCCCCTCGTCTTCCTCCTCGGTACGTGGGAGGGCGCCGGTGTCACCGACTTCCCCGGCGCCGAGAAGGCGAACTTCGGGCAGTCCGTGACCTTCTCCCACGACGGCCGCGACTTCCTGGAGTACGTCTCGCACTCCTGGATCCTGGACGCCGAGGGCAACAAGGTGAAGCCGCTGGAGTCCGAGTCGGGCTACTGGCGCATCGACAAGGACCGCAAGGTCGAGGTCGTCATGGTCCGTGACCAGGGCATCGTCGAGGTCTGGTACGGCGAGCTCGCCCACCAGAAGCCGCAGATCGACCTCGTCACCGACGCCGTCGCCCGCACCGCGGCCTCCGGCCCGTACACCGGCGGCAAGCGACTGTACGGGTACGTCAAGAGCGACCTGATGTGGGTCGGCGAGAAGGCGACGCCCGACGTCGAGCTGCGTCCCTACATGTCGGCGCACCTGAAGAAGGTCGTCACTCCGGAAGAGGTCGCGGAGATGGCCCGCGGCCTCGGTGACCTGCCGGACGACGGCATCGCCTTCTTCAAGTAGGCCGCCCGCCGCGCAGCGGCCGCCTTCCGGCCGGGTCGGCCGCCGCCGCGGCTCCTACACTGGGAGCGTGGTGACCACCGACTGGCAGAGCGACCTCCGCAGGCGCGGGTACCGCCTGACGCCCCAGCGACAGCTCGTCCTGGAGGCCGTCGACGTACTCGAACACGCGACGCCCGACGACATCCTCACCCAGGTGCGGAAGACGGCGGGCGGCGTGAACATCTCCACCGTGTACCGGACCCTGGAGCTCCTGGAGGAGCTGGGTCTGGTCTCGCACGCCCATCTGGGCCACGGCGCTCCGACGTACCACCTGGCCGACCGCCACCACCACATCCACTTGGTGTGCCGGGACTGCACCGAGGTCATCGAGGCCGATGTGTCGGTGGCCGCGGACTTCACCGCGAAGCTCAAGGACACCTTCGGCTTCGAGACGGACATGAAGCACTTCGCGATCTTCGGGCGCTGCGCGGACTGCGCGCGGAAGGCCCAGGACGGCGAGTCGTAGGCTTGCCCGCATGAAGAGCCCTCTGCTGTCCAAGGCCGGCGCCGTCCCCGCCGAGGGGCGCGACGAAGGAGTCGCGGCGCACTACGGCGACCTGTTCCGCGAGCAGCGCGCGCTGGCCGGCGGCACCGGCCTCGTCGACCTCTCGCACCGCGGGGTCATCACCGTCACCGGCGACGACCGGCTGAGCTGGCTGCACCTGCTGCTCACCCAGCACGTCAGCGAGCTGCCCGCCGGGCAGGCCACCGAGGCGCTCGTGCTGTCGGCCAACGGACACGTCGAGCACGCCCTGTACCTCGTGGACGACGGCGCCACGGTGTGGATCCACGTGGAGCCCGGCACCCAGGGCGAGCTGATCGCCTACCTGGAGTCGATGAAGTTCTTCTACCGGGTCGAAGTGGCCGACCGCACAAGCGAGTTCGCGGTCGTGCACCTCCCGGCCGGCTCGATCGCCGAGGTGCCGGACGGGGTGGTCGTGCGCGAGACGGCGTACGGGCGCGATCTGTTCCTGCCGCGCGGGGACCTGGAGAAGTACGCGGAGCAGGCGGGCCCGCTCATCGGCATCCTGGCGTACGAGGCGCTGCGGGTCGAGGCGCACCGGCCGCGGCTCGGCTTCGAGACCGACCACCGGACGATCCCGCACGAGGTGGGCTGGATCGGCCCGGCCGTGCACCTCCAGAAGGGCTGCTACCGCGGCCAGGAGACGGTCGCCCGCGTCCACAACCTGGGCAAGCCCCCGCGCCGCCTGGTCTTCCTGCACCTCGACGGCAGCGAGGTGCTGCTGCCCGGGCCGGGCACGCCGGTGCGGCTCGCGGCCGACGGTGCCGAGGGCCGCCAGCTCGGCTTCATCACGACCTCGGCCCGCCACCACGAGCTGGGTCCGATCGCGCTCGCCCTGATCAAGCGGAACGTGCCGGTGGACGCGGAGCTGCTCGCGGGCGGCACGGCGGCGGCCCAGGAGGTCGTGGTCGAGCCGTAGGGCGTCTCAGACCTCGACGACGACCGTGAACGGGCCGTGGTTGGTGAGGGACACCCGCATGTCCGCGCCGAAGCGGCCCGTCTCCACCCGGGCGCCCAGCGCCCGGAGTTGCTCGACCACCGCGTCGACCAGGGGCTCCGCCACCGCGCCCGGGGCTGCCGCGTTCCACGTGGGCCGGCGGCCCTTGCGGGCGTCGCCGTAGAGGGTGAACTGCGAAATCACCAGCAAGGGCGCGTTCACGTCCGAACAGGACTTCTCGTCCTCAAGGATGCGAACCGACCACAGCTTGCGGGCGAGCTGCGCCGCCTTGTCCGGAGTGTCCTCATGAGTGACCCCGACCAGGACGCACAGTCCCTCGCCCGCGATCTCGCCGACCGTCTCGCCACCCACGACGACCTTCGCGCCGTCCACCCTCTGCACCACCGCTCGCATGCGCCCCAACCTATGCCACCGGTGCGGCCGAATTCCGAGCGGCTGAACGGGTGCAGTGCACCTGCACGTGCCGTACCCGGAGTGGCACGATGCGTACAGGCGGTGCCGGCCCCGGGCCCTTCGGGCCAGGGGAGACCCCGTGCACCGGTCGAGGGGACGGAAAGACGCATGAGCACATCAGGCGCCGGGCAGCCGCCCGGCCCCGTATCGCTGACCCGGACCAGCCCGCGTACCGCCGTGCGACCGCCGGCCCAGCGGGCGGGCGGCAGTCTGCCGCCCCGGCGCGACCACGACCTGGCCGCGCTGCGGCTCGCCGAGCTGCGCACCCTGCGCCGGCAGTCGCAGCGCGACGAGGCCGACCTCAGCTACGTACGGCGGCTGCTGCACGGGCGGATCGACATCCTGCGGGCCGAGCTGGCCCGGCGCACCGGACCGCAGGCGCCCGTCGTGGAGCGGCTCGCCGAGATCCTCACCGACGCGCCGTCCCCGCACCGGGCGTCCGCCCGCCACGTCACCCTGTCCGCGCCGCGCAGCGAGGAGTACCGGCTGCTCGCCGCCGAGATGGACGCCGAGGTCGAGCTCTCGGACCTGGCCGCCCGTACGGACGAAGAGCTCCACACCGCCACCGGCCGCCTGATCCGCTACGAGCAGCACGTCTCGCGGCGCCGCAAGGAGGTCCAGCGCACCGCCGACGATTGCAGCGCCGAGATCGCCCGCAGGTACCGTGATGGGGAAGCACAAGTAGACGATCTGCTCAATTGACCCGCCCGATCCGGACGTGATCCCTCCAGGGCAGGTCACCTGCCCGGAAGGCCGCACTCCCATGACCGCCCTGACGTCCCCGATACCCCCGGTCCTCGCCGAAGTCGTCCGTTCCGGATTCGTCGAGGGCCATCATCGGGGCTCGCTCGTGGTGCTCGCCGCGGACGGCAGCGTCGAGTTCTCGCTCGGCGACCCGGCCGCGCCCGTCTTCCCCCGCTCGTCCAACAAGCCGATGCAGGCCGCCGCCGTGCTGCGGGCCGGCCTTGAGCTCTCCGGCGAGCGCCTGGCCATCACCGCGGCCAGCCACTCGGGCGAGGGCTTCCACCTCGACCTCGTCCGCAAGATGCTCGCCGAGCACGGGCTGACCCCGGACGACCTCCAGACCCCGCCCGACCTGCCGCTCGACGCGATCGAGGCCGAGACGTACCTGGCGGCGGGGCAGGTGCGCGAGCGGCTCACCATGAACTGCTCCGGCAAGCACACGGCGATGCTCGCGGCCTGCAAGCTCAACGGCTGGGACCTGGCCGGCTACCTCGACCCGGCCCACCCGCTCCAGCGCCTGGTCCACACGTCCGTCGAGGCCGCCGCCGGCGAGCCGGTCGCCTCGGTCGGCACCGACGGCTGCGGCGCGCCGCTCATGGCCATCAGCCTGACCGGCCTCGCGCGCGCCTTCCGTACCTTCGCGACGGCCGCGCCCGACTCGGTCGAGGGCCGCGTCGCCGAGGCGATGCGCACCCACCCCGAGTACGTGGCCGGCACCCGGCGGCCCGACACCTGGCTGATGCGCGAGGTGCCCGGCACCCTGTCGAAGATGGGCGCCGAGGCCGTGCAGGCCGTGGCCCTCGCCGACGGCCGCGCCCTCGCCTTCAAGGTCGACGACGGCGCGACCCGCGCGCTCGGCCCGATCCTGGCCCGCGCCCTCGAACTGCTCGGCGTGGCCGGCCCGGTGGTCCGGCGGATCGGGCTCGCGCCGCTGTTCGGCGGGCCCTCGGTGGTCGGCGAAATCCGCGCGACATTCTGAGGACCGGCCGCTTAGCGTGGCCGGTATGAACGCCCCGGTCACGCCAGACATCGACGTACGCACGGTCCGCGAGGACGAGTTCACCGACTGGATCAAGGCGGTGCAGCTGGGGTTCCTGCGACCGCCCGTGGTGAGCGAGCAGTACGCGCGGGACCTGCGGGCCGTCAGTGACCTCGGCCGGGTGCGGGGCGCGTTCGACGGCGGCCGGTGCGTGGCCACTTTCCGTTCGTTCGCCCAGGAGCTGACGACGGTCGGCGGGGCGGCCCTGCCGGTGAGCGGGGTCAGCGCCGTCACCGTCTCGCCCACGCACCGCAGGCGGGGGCTGCTCACCCGGATGATGGCCGCCGAGCTGGCGGCCGCGAAGGAGCGCGGCGAGGTCGCGTCCACCCTGATCGCCGCCGAGTACCCGATCTACGGGCGGTACGGGTACGGCCCGGCCGCCTGGTCCGCCGAGTGGGAGATCGACGTCGCCCGCGCCGGTCTCGACCCGCGCCGGTCGGGCCCGGCCTGCGGAGGGCGGATCGATCTGGTGGCTCCGGCGGAGGCGGCCAAGATCGGTTCCGAGCTGTTCGAACGATTCCGGCCAACCCAGCCGGGTGCGGTCGGCCGTGACCGGCGCTGGTGGGACCTGGCCACCGGGGCGGCCCGCCTCGACGGCCCCTGGACCGAGCCCTTCTTCGCGGTCTACCGCACGGCCGCCGGCGAACCGGCCGGGCTCGTGGCGTACCGGGCGGACGAGCAGTGGAGCGACGCCAAGCTGCCGGAGAACACCGCGACGGTGAAGCAGCTGACCGCCCTCACCCCGCAGGCCGAGCGCGCCCTGTGGCACTACCTGTGCTCCATCGACTGGATCCGCAGGGTCCGCACGGGCCTGCGCGCCCCCGACGACCTGCTGCCCCTGCACCTCCCGAACCCGCGGGCGGCCAGGATCGTGACCCACAGCGACTTCCTGTGGCTGCGCCTGCTCGACGTCCCGGCCGCCCTTGAGGCGCGCTCGTACGCGGCCGAGGGCTCCCTCGTCCTCGCGGTGGAGGACGCCGCGGGACTGGCGGCGGGCCGCTTCCTCCTGGAGGCCGACGGCACGGGAGCGCGCTGCACACCGACCACGCGTACCCCCGAACTGACCCTGAACATAGGCGAGTTGGGCGCGCTGTATCTCGGCGACGAGTCGGCGGGGCGGCTGCTCGCGCTCGGCCGCGTGCAGGAGGAGGAGGCCGGCGCGGCGGCCCGGGCGGACGCCCTGCTCCACACCGCGCGCCGCCCGTGGTGCCCGGACATGTTCTGACCGGGTGGGGTGGTGGGCCGCTGGCCCGGGGGGATCGGCGGGGCGGGGTGGAGGGAGGGCTGCCCGGGAGGTATCGGCGGGGCGGTTCGGAGGGAGGGCCGCCCGGGGGCTCGGCGGGCGGGGCCCAAGGGGCGTATGGGCTGTCAGTGGGGGCGCCTAGGCTCCCCGACCATGACCGCCCAAGAGCCGTACCCCGCAGCCGAGTTGACGTCCGCCCCGCACCTCGCGGCGACCCGCACCTTCTACGACACCATCGCGAGCGACTACGCGCAGATGTTCCGCACCGTGCTCGAAGACCGCCCGCTGGACCGGGCGATCCTGGGCGCGTTCGCGGAGGGCGTCCTGGCGGCGGGCGGCGGCCCCGTCGTGGAGCTGGGGTGCGGCCCCGGCCGGGTGACGGCGCATCTGCACGGCCTCGGCCTGGCGGTGCACGGGGTGGACCTGTCGCCGCGCATGGTGGAGCTGGCCCGTGCGGAGCACCCCGAGGTGCGGTACGAGGTGGGCACGCTGACGGCCGTCGACGCGCCGGACGGGTCGCTCGCGGCGCTGGTCGCCTGGTACTCGCTCATCCACACCCCGCGGGAGCTGCTGCCGGGGGTGTTCGCGGAGTTCCACCGGGTGCTGGCCCCCGGCGGCCACCTGCTCGCCGCGTTCCAGGTGGGCGACGAGCCCCTGCACCTGGCGAACCCGTTCGGCCACGAGGTGGCCCTGGACTTCAACCGGCTGGCCCCGGACCACATCGCGGCGCTGCTCGCGGAGGCCGGCTTCACGGTGACGAGCCGCCTGCGCCGCGAGCCCGAGGGCCGCGAGGCGGTACCCCAGGCGTACCTGCTGGCCGTCAAGGGGTCTGCTGGGGGCTGAGGGGGCGGGGGCCAGACGTCTGGAAGCTCATCGAGGGTGCCGATGCCGACGGCGGACGCGCGGCCGGGACGAACGGCTGACGCGGCGCGTGGCGAGTTGTCGCGGAGGCAGCTGACAACGACCGACCAGTTCCGGGTGCTGGTGGCCCTGAGAGCTCAGGTGGCCAAGTCGCTGAGGGATTGTTCGGCCTGCCAGCGCGCCCGCACGACTCCGTCTCTGTCGGGCATGACAGCCGAGAGGAGAGGGACACGCTCATCGGCGTTCACGGGGAGAAGCGCTGCGGCGTCGGCATCGGACATGCGGGCAGCCAGCTCCGCACATGCGTCGTCGTCAACGATGACGCTGTGGATCCGACCTCCCCCGTCCTGCCAGACCCCCTCGACGATGCCCTCGGTGGGAAGGGCGCCGAGGACGGCGCTGACGTCGGAGGAGAGGGCCGGCCACACGGCCAGGCGAGCGCGGGGAGCGAGCCCGGCACGAACCGTGTCGATGGTGTCGCACGTGAGGCGATGCCATCGCGAGGCGTTCTGGACGTACATCTCTTCCAGGAGACCGGCGCGGCCGCAGCCAACTGCGCTGTGCAGGCCGGCCCAGAAGGCGTCATCGCCTGGCCGTAGGACGCCGTCCTCCTCGGGCTCGAAGTCGTAGGGGGAAGCGTCCAGGTGTTCCGGGAACAGCCCGAGTTCGCGGACGCGGGCCAGAGCTCCTTGGCAGGGGCGGCTGCTGCCGACGTAGAGGTACTGGTCCCACCCGACGTGCACTGCGAACACGTCTTCCACCTCCAGCCGGCACCAGGCGCCGCTGTCGCGCAGCATGAGGCGAATCAGCTCCAGCCCGATGTCCAGCGGCAGCTCCGCTCCGTCGTGGAAGTCGGCAAGACCGCCGCCGGGAAGGAGCCTGTCGAGACCGAAGCCGTCCAGAGATCCCTCAACGCCGAAATGAGCAAGAGACGAGACCTCCGGCTCGCGGACAGACAGATGGTCGATGCTGGTGTCCGCGGCGAACGCCTTGACCGCCTGAAGATAGGCCGCCTCGATCTCGCCGTGATCGCTGATGGTGTCCTCGGTGCCGATGTAGTGCCCGTGATCGTCACGGTCGGCGGGGTCGTACTTGCTGACGCAATAGACGTAGGGCAGCTGCACATCGCCATCTTCCAGCGCTTGCCGAGGAACTGCCACGGCATTTGCGACGAGGGCATGGGCACGCCCTCTGAGACCCGCCCGAATCTTGCTGGTCAGCACGCTGTGTCATGACACGAGCTGCGAGGTCCTCGGCGGTGGCGCGGGCCTGAATGCAGAAGGGTGACAGGAGGCGCGGGGTGTTGGACTGCGGGTGCCTAGAAAGGCAGTTCACCGGCTTCCAACGGCTCTGAGTACCCAGCTACCCAGTGGCCGGGGAGGGCGGCGCAAAGCGACTCCAGGTCGGCGAACGTATTGCCCCGAACGTGCAGCCAGCTGTGATCACTCAGTCCGTCGAGCCGCAAGAGCTTCCCCGGCGCGGAAAACCAGCGCACGGGTGACTCCTCCCTACCCGTCCACATCGGGTACTCGGGAAACTCCACCGGCGCGAACCGACTCGGCAGCTCCCGAATCAGCTCGGCGGGAAGTTCGCAGGCGTTGTAGAGCCGTCCTTCGCCGCCAAGCAGCGTCTCGCTGAGTACGAGCTCGACACAGGCCAGGGAGACTCGCTCCAGGTAGCGCACCCAACCGTCCCGTGACTCGACGAAGACCGGCGGATCGTCCTGGTCGAGGTCCCGGAGCCGCACTCCCCAGAAAGCGCATCCCTGGTTCTCGCTGCGGAAGACGAGCACTCCGCCGAACTCGTCGTGCACGAACAGCTCGGAAGGGCGCAGCAGCGGGTCCTGGTTGCCGGTGAGGTCGTGACGCGTACCGAGTAGCGAGTACGCCTCGCGCAGCGCGGTCGGCAGCGCGAGCCCCAGCGTCTCCTCGGCTCGCTCCAGCTCCTCCGGTCGCGTACCCGCGCTGTCGGTGAGCGGCTCCGCCCACGCGGCGGCAAAGTCCCGAACGAAGGCCCAGGCCCGCGCCCTGTCGGGTATCCCGCCGCGCAGAGCCTGAGCCACGTCGAACTCGTCAACCATGCGGTGGACCGTACAGGCCCGCCGGCTTCGCCAGGCCTCCGCCAGGTCGTTCGCCAGAATCACTGGGACTCGCCACATCCACTGGGAACGGACACTTGCTGTCCGTTCCCGAGAGATCTGAATCGATGAGGTGCCCCTGATCTGCGCCTTGTCATTTCGGCCGGGACGCTTCGGAGCGTGGAGGACCCAGCGGATCTGAACAGCGGTGAGCCTGTTCGGGCGTGAGGTGGGGTCGTCCCAGTAGTTCTGTCCGGCCGAAGGGCTCTGGCCTGGGGCCTCTCAGTTCCACTGGGAATCATCTCGTAGGGCGTTGTGGTCCTCCGGCGTCATCACCAGCATCAGTGATCTCCCCGATGAGTCGGTCCAGCGGAAGAGGGCGTCGTTGGAGAAGGCGTGGGACTGACGCTTCTCGCGGAGAGAGGGGACGTTGAGCCGCCGCTCGGCTTCTGCGTAGACAGCGTCGATCGTGCGCCGGTGCTGGCTGAGGTTCACCCATTGGCGAGGCGCCCGTCGTGCTCGCCAAGCAGGGTCGGCCACCATGCCGAGCATGGTGACGAACTCCGGGTAGGTGGCGATGAACTCCCGCTCGTCGACGCGTCGCCTGATGATGTTCTCGTAGGCGGCTTCCTTGGGAGGTAGCTGAGCGAGACGGTCGTTCCAGCGTAAGAGCAGATGGGGCTGCTTCTTGTTCAGAAGCCAGGACCGGACCATGTGCTGCGCTTCCTTTGTGGCTGCTTCCAGGGTGTCGGGGAAGCGGAGATTGAGGCCCGTCAGGAGTGCCAGCCGCGGCAGAACCATCGGAGTCCAGCGCCATAACGTGTCTGTCCGCTTGCCGATCAGCGCGTTCTTGAACGGCGTCAGTGTTTTCGCCAGTTGTCCCGACGTTACGTGGTTTGCGGCGGCGAGGCGGTGCAGGTACCAGCCGAAGACCTCCCCGTGGACCGGTGGCAGAGGAAGTGGCAGGAGCCGGACCGGGGCTTCCCAGGGCTCCATTACTCAGGCCGCCTTCGGCCTGCGAGCGTACTTGGCACGGGGGCGATCGGGCCGGGCCTTCTGGACGGCGTGGTCGAGCTCGATCTCGTCGAGCATGCGCTTGTCCCGGTAGCCCCATCCCGCCACCTCGCAAGCCGCCTGCGTCGCTGCGAACTTGGCTGCCGACCGTGCGTCGATTCGATCCAACGGCCGACAGTCCACAATCAGCCCGCGCCCGTCCTCAAACCGAGCGAAGTAGTCCGGGGCATGCGAGATCCTCTTGCCCCGCCCGTCCTCCCAGAACAGCCACAAAGGCTGCGACAGCAGCCCCGTCACCTCTGGCGTGAAGTCGAGCAGCATCGCGTGGTCACGCTCCAGCCAGGACTCGAACCCCACGTGCAGGCCGGTTGTCGACGACCAGTACAACCCTGGAAAATGCCGCTGCCCCCGGTACGACGGAAAGCCTCGCACTGGCCGCCCTGTCTCGAAGGCCACGGACACGGCTTCGACCAGCGGCCGCCGGTACTAGCCCCGGTCATCCCGCCAGCTCACCTCGAAACCGTCTACCTGCGACGGCGCTGTCCCCTCCAGCTCACGCAGCCCCATGTATGCCAACTGTGCAGATCTTGTGGGACTGAGCAGAACGAACGGCACTAAAATCCCCCGGTCGAGTGACGGTGCCCTGGGAGCGTCAGTCCAGCACTGGGTTGCCCAGGAGATTCGCGTCCCCGCACGGCCAGGGGCCCTCAGCCAGGGGCCCCAGTGGGCTGTGGAAGGTGAGAACTTCGTTGTCCAATGACACGACGACGCGACCGTCACCCAACAGCAGGGTGCGGCCCATGATGTTCCGGTTGTCATCCATCGCGAACAACTCGTGCGAATCCAGGTCCGCGTCGACGGCGAGGAGTTTGCCGTCACGCCAGAACACGGCGGTTCCCTCGCGGTCCATCGCGGGATAGGACGTGTAGTAGCCCGTCAGCGGAGGCCCGTCTACGAGCTTGCTGTCCGGCAGCAGCCGCCGGAACCGCGACGTGGAGGGCAAGCGGTTCTCCAGTTCAGGGCCGCAGATCGTGCCCCGACCGTCAATGAGCATCGCGCCATGACTGGCCCACCGGGCTGTCGTGCTGCCATCGCGGTCGTAGTGGCCTGTCGTGAATTCCCCATATCCCTGAGACCCGATCAAAAATTCGCCGGGACCAGCTATCGCCTTGCGGCCCGAGGGGGCAGGTGAGGTAGCCGAGACGATCGCACCACTGGCCAGGTCAAGGAAGAATGTCCTCCCGAGCCCTCCCCGAGCATCGGTGAAACTGGCGGCAACCCTGTCGCCCGAGACCAGCAGCGGCTCCCAGTGATCGACATCTACCTCTTCCGGCACCCAAGGCCGAAGAGGACGCACGTCCCATCCGGTCTCCACACCCATCCCCACTACACCCGGATGAGATACGGCGCCGAGCACGATCGGCGTCGACCACACGCAGTTTCCCTCCCACGTGTATCGGGCAACGCGAGGTTGGGGAAAGGCGGGTTGTGCGTCCTGCGACATCCGCAGAATGCGGGAGGCGCCGGCCCAGGCGATGCAGAACCCGCTGTCGAGCAAGACGAACGCGCTGAGCTCCTCGCCGGCCTCGCACTCCGGGACGATAGTTCGGTGTGTGGATCCGTCGGGGAGGACGCCCTCCAAAGCTCGGCCGCCCTGATGTGGGTACGCGACCCAAAGCGTGCCGTCTGCTGAAAGGCGGGACTGCGGGCGCCCCGTCCCGGCGAACGTGCGCTGCCAAGCAGTCACGTCCCCAGAATCCATCACCGTCACGATCGTCTCCAGCGGGCTTGTCCCGTAGCTGGTCACGTACAGGTGACCGGACGCATCCTGTGCGGCCACGGACCGGACTTGGCCCGGCATGGCAATGCGGGAGGAGAGAGTCATGCGTCCGCATCCTGCCGCATGCCACTGGCGCTGTCAGCGGAGTGATCAAGGCTCACGGGCCGACCACCTTGGCTGATCAGTTCGGCAGGGAATCAGTCAGGTCGCTGTTCACTTCCACCGGGACTCGCCACATCTACTGAGAACGGACAACCAACCCCCGAACGCCGCGCGGCCCCCCGACGTGGCGCGGCACACTTTTGCAAGCGTCTGCTTGCAATAGTTAGCGCGGTGGGTGCACCATCGGGGCATGGCATCGCTCAACGTCGGCAATCTCGGCGAGTACCTGCGCGAGCAGCGGCGCACCGCGCAGCTGTCCCTGCGGCAGCTCGCCGATGCCGCCGGGGTGTCGAATCCGTATCTGAGTCAGATCGAGCGCGGTCTTCGCAAGCCGAGCGCGGACATCCTGCAGCAGCTCGCGAAGGCGCTGCGGATCTCCGCCGAGACGCTGTACGTGCAGGCCGGGATCCTCGACGAGCGGGCCCCCGAGGCCGCCGGGACGCGCAGCGTCATTCTCGCCGACCCGTCGCTCAGCGAGCGCCAGAAGCAGGTGCTGCTCCAGATCTACGAGTCCTTCCGCAAGGAGAACGGGCTCGACACCGACACGGACACCCACGGCGCCGGCGACGGCGGCGACGCCGACCACCCTCAAGCGAGCAACTGAGCACTGATCCGGGAGGACAGACATGGCCATCACCGATGACCTGCGCAAGACCCTCACCGACCCCACCCCCCTCTACTTCCTCGCCGGCACGGCGGACATCGCAGGGCAGCAGGCCAAGAAGGTTCCGGCGCTGATCGAGAAGATCCAGGCCGAGGCCCCCGAGCGCATTGAGGCCGTGCGCCGCACCGACCCCAAGGCCGTGCAGGAGAAGGCCGCCGCGCGCGTCAAGGAGGTCCAGGCCGCCGTCACCACGCGTGCGGGCGAGTTCATCGGCGCGCTCGACGGCGACTTCAAGAAGCTGGGCGAGAACGCCCAGGACCTGGCACTGCGCGGTGTCGGCGTGCTCGCCGAGTACGCGGTCAGGGCCCGCGAGGGCTACGACTCCGTGGCCGAGCACGGCCAGGAGGTCGTGAAGCAGTGGCGCGGCGAGGCCGCCGACGAGATCGTCGACATCGCGGGTGTCGTCGAGGGCGACGGTCCCGCCCCCGCCAAGGACGTTCCGGCGCAGGCCGAGCCGGTCGAGTCCGTGCAGCCCGTCGCGGGCTCCGGGAGCGCCGACGCGGCGGACAAGCCCGTCGCCAAGAAGGCCGCCGCGCGCAAGGCTCCGGTGAAGAAGCCGGCCGCCAAGCCCGCGGAGTAACGCCCTTCGCGTCTTCCGCGTCATCCGTGTCTTTCGCGTCGATGACGCCGGTCCGCGGGGCGGGCACCTTCGAGGTGCCCGCCCCGTTGGACGAGTACCAGTACCTTGGCCGCGAGGCACTCCGCACCCATGCGCACGCACTCACTCGCACGCACCAGCACTCACCTAGGCGGTACACCGCAATGTTGCTCTCGGGATTCAGCCTTCTGACGTCGCTGCTCTTTCTCGGCATGCTCGTCATCGCCGTGGTGGCGCTGGTCTTCGCCGTGATCGCCCGCGAGGACGCGTACCGCGCGGCGGAGAAGCAGACCAAGCCGTTCTGGCTGATCATCCTCGGCATCACGGTCGTGGTGAACCTGCTCGTGCCGGTGATGTTCCTCCAGCTCGCCGGGCTCGTCGCCTCCATCGTGTTCATGGTGGACGTACGGCCCGCGCTCCGGCAGGTCTCCGGCGGCGGCCGGGGTGGGCGCCGCGGCGGCGGCTCCAGCAGCGACGGGCCGTACGGGCCCTACAACGGCGGCCGCTGAACCCGGGCGCCCTCAGGCGCGGCGGCGTCCTTCCCGGTCCGCGCGCTTGCGCTCCAGGAGGACCACCGCCACATCGTCCGTCAGCTCGCCCCCGTTGAGTTCGCGCGCCCGGGTCACCGCCGCTTCGAGGAGCCCCTCGCCGCGCAGACCGGATGCCAGGTGATCGTTGATCATCTCCAGCATGCCGTCCTGGCCGAGACGGGGGCCGCCGCCCTGATCGGTGCGGCCCTCGATCAGACCGTCCGTGTACATCAACAGGCCCCATTCCCGGCCGAGTTCGACCTGGCGGCGCGGCCAGCGGGCACGTGGCAGCAGGCCGAGGGCGGGGCCGCCGTTCTCGTACGGCAGCAGCTGGGCCCGGCCGTTCAGGGCGATCAGCGGTGAGGGGTGGCCGGCCAGGCACAGGCCGGCGCTGCGGCCGTCGGGCGCGATGTCGACCGTGCACAGCGTCGCGAATATCTCCTCGCTGTCCCGCTCGTGTTCGAGGACCTGCTGGAGCGTGGCGAGCAGATCATCCCCGCACAGGCCCGCCAGCGTCAACGCCCGCCAGGCGATGCGGAGTTCGACGCCGAGGGCCGCCTCGTCGGGGCCGTGCCCGCAGACGTCGCCGATCATCGCGTGGACGGTGCCGTCCGGGGTGCGCACGGTGTCGTAGAAGTCGCCGCCGAGCAGCGCCCGTGAGCGGCCGGGGCGGTAGCGGGCCGCGAAGCGCAGGTCCGAGCCGTCGAGCAGCGGGGTCGGGAGCAGCCCGCGCTCCAGGCGGGCGTTCTCCTGGGCACGCAGCCGCGACTCGGCGAGTTTGTACTGGGCGGTGTCCGCGCGCTTGCGCTCCACCGCGTACCGGATGGCACGGCTCAGGAGCCGGCCGTCCAGTTCCTCGCGGAACAGATAGTCCTGCGCGCCGACCCGGACCGCCTCCGCCGCCCGCTCGGCGTGCGTGGACGGGGTGAGGGCGAGGACGGCGTGGCGCGGGGCGAGGCGGAGCAGATGGCGCAGGGCGGCCAGCTCGTCGTCGGGGTCGCGGCCGGGCAGCGCGAGGTCGATCAGGATGCAGTGGATGTCGTCGGTGAGCAGCCGCTCGGCCTCGGTGAGGTTGCGGGCGGTGCGGATGCGGCCCCGGGCCCCGGCCGCTTCGAGCAGCTCGTGCACGGTGAAGGTGCCCGCCGGGTCGTCCTCGATGACCAGCAGGTTGAGCGGGCCGTCGCCGGAGCCGCCCGGATGGTCCTGCGGGGCGGCTCGCTGGTGCGGTACGGGTACGTGCTGGGATGCGGGCATCGTCGGTTCCGGATTCCTTCCCTCCCCCCGAGGGCGCGGAGGTGCGCCGGTCGGCGCCCCACCAGCCGGGACCCTAGCGTCATCCACCGGCGCGGCGGAATGGCGATGGGGCGTTCATCACGGGGAGCCGGTTGGCATATGCCTCATGCCACATTTGTCCGGGCCCCAGGAAGTTGCGCAGTGCCCGGCCGGCGGTACGCCGCTGCCCGGCCGGACGCCCGGCCCTTGCCCGGACGGGCCGCCCCTTGCCCGTTTCCTGCCCGACCGTGGCGCCCCCGCTCCCCGCCCGCCGGTCACTTGTCCGGCCGTACGACGCCGAGGATCGGCATCGAGCCCGCTCCGGTGATCGTCACGGTCCGGCCGGGCCGGGGGGAGTGGACGATCGCGCCGTCGCCGATGTACATCCCGACGTGGGTGGCGTCCGCGAAGTAGATGACCAGGTCACCGGGGCGCATGTCCTTGACCGCCACGTGCGGCAGCCGCGCCCACTGTTCCTGCGAGGTGCGCGGGATGGGGTGGCCGGCCGCCAGCCAGGCCTGCGAGGTGAGGCCCGAGCAGTCGAAGGTGTCGGGGCCGGCCGCGCCCCAGATGTACTTCTTGCCGATCTGGTCGGTGGCGAACTTCACGGCCTTCTTGCCCTGCTCGCTCGCGCTGCCGCCGATGTCCTTCAGTATGCCGGTGCTCAGCCAGGCGTTCTGCGCGTCGAACTCCTTCTTGCGCTCCAGCTCGGCCAGGCGCTCGCGCTCCTGCTCCTTGAGCTGGGACTGGAGCTTCTCGGCCGCGTCGATCTTCGCGGTGATGTCCTTCTTCGCGGCCTCCTTCTTGACCCGGTTGGCCTCCAGGGCCTTCCACTGGGCGGTCGCGTCCTTGCTGTAGGCCGTCAGGTCGGCCTGGGTCCTGTTCAGTTCGCCGAGCAGACCCTGGGCCGCCTGCTGGCCCCGGCGCAGGGCGTCCGCACCGTTCAGGAAGCTGTCCGGGTCGCCGCTGAGCATCAGCTGGGCGCCCAGCGGGAGGCCGCCGTTGCGGTACTGCATGCGCGCGGTGGCGCCCGCCTGGTCCTTCAGACGTCTGATCTTCTCCTGGCCCAGCACGATCTCCTGGGCGAGCCGGACGATCTGCGCGGACTGCTGCTCGGTCTGCTCCTCGGCGAGGTTGTACGCGTCGGTGGCGGCGGACGCCTGGCGGTACAGGTCGTCGATCTGCCGGCTCACCTCGTCCAGCGTTCTCGGCGGGTCCTGCGGCGTGGCCGACGGCTTCGGTGCCGGGTCGGCCCATGCCGTACCGGGCGCGGCCAGCGCGGTCAGGGCGCACACCAAGGCGATCGCGGTCGCCAAACGGCGCTTCTTCGGCATGAGAACTCCCCCTCCAGTCGACTCCGGCCCCGCACCGGAACGCCCCACGTCGGAACACCGCTCACCGACAGGTGATTTACCGTCAGTAACATCACACTGATGCGGCGATGCTGCCACGGCCCCCGCCAAAGCGACAGAGGTACCGGGGCAACGGACGGGGCACACCCCCTTGCGTGATCCCCCGCCCGGCTCCACTCGTCTGACGAATCGTGTGCGTCAGGCGTTCCACGGGCCACGGGAGTTCACTCGTTGGACGACGACGCGACCGTGGCGCGCGGCGATCGGGCCGCGCCGACGCCGAGCAGCCATGCGTCCTCAACGAGGCTCCAGAGCCGCCCAGTTGACCGTCACTTCGCCCTGCCGCCAGCGCCGTACGCCGTCAACCACCGGCCAGTCGGCCGCCAGATCCCGTACGGACCTGATCCACCGCTGTCGCGCACCGAGCGAGGCGTACGGGGCGGCGGCGGCCCACGCGCGGTCGAAGTCGCGCAGGAAGGCGTGCACCGGCTCGCCCGGCACGTTGCGGTGGATCAGCGCCTTCGGCAGCCGCTCGGCCAGGTCGGACGGGCGGTCCAGGGAGCCGAGCCGGGTCGCGAAGGTCACCGTGCGCGGGCCCCTGCGGTCGAGCGCGACCCATACGTGGCGGCGCCCGATCTCGTCGCAGGTGCCCTCGACGAGCAGCCCGCCGGGCGCGAGCCGGGCGCAGAGTCCGGCCCAGACCGCGGCCACCTGCGCCTCGTCGTACTGGCGCAGGACGTTCGCCGCGCGGATCAGCACCGGGGGCTCGGCCAGCGGGACCTCGAAGCCGCCGTGCCGGAAGGTGAGCCCCTCGCGTTCGTACGGCTTGGCCGCGGCGACCCGGGCCGGTTCGATCTCGATGCCGACGACCGAGACGGCGGGGGCCGCGGTGCGCAGGCGCTGGAGCAGCTCCACGGCGGTCCAGGGCGCGGCCCCGTATCCGAGGTCGACGGCGACCGGGGCGTCCGCGCGGCGCAGCGCGGCTCCGTGCACGTCCGCGATCCAGCGGTCCATGCGGCGCAGCCGGTTCGGGTTGGTGGTGCCGCGGGTGACGGTGCCGACGGGGCGCTTCGCGGGGGCGCGCCTGGCGGGCGGGGCGGGTGGAGCCATGGGACGAGGGTAGGTGGGGCGGGCGCCGGGGCGGGGCGGGGTGGGGCTGGGCCGTGCTGGGCGGTGCGGTGCCGGTGGAGTCCCGGTGGCGTCCCGGGCGGGACGGGCGCTGGTGGGTGCGGGGCGCTGGGGGGTGCCGGGCAGGGGAGGGGGGACGGTGGGTGCTGGGTGAGACGGGCGCTGGTGGGTGTCGGGCAGAGGAGGGGCCCGGCGCGGGATGTTCGGCAACATTTTGGCAAAGTGGAAATGAAAGGGCGGGTTCCGGTGTTCCGGGCCTTGGAGGGGCGTGCCCGTCTGCCCACTCCGCGTCCGAAGGCAGTGCCCCGAGCCGAGGAGGCCTCGACGTGAGCCAGTACGTGTCCCGGTTCACCGGCACCCTGGCGGGGCCGCCCCGGCTCCGGCTGCCCGGCGGGCACCGCAAACCGCGCCGGGTCGCCATGCTGAGCGTCCACACCTCCCCGCTGCACCAGCCGGGGACGGGCGACGCGGGCGGCATGAACGTGTACATCGTGGAGCTGGCCAAGCGCCTGGCCGCGATCAACATCGAGGTCGAGATCTTCACGCGGGCCACCACGGGCGGGCTCGCGCCGACCGTGGAGATGTCCCCCGGCGTGCTCGTACGGCACATCGACGCGGGGCCGTACGAAGGCCTGGCCAAGGAGGAGCTGCCGGCCCAGCTCTGTGCGTTCACGCACGGGGTGATGACCGCCTGGGCGCGGCACCGGCCCGGCTACTACGACCTGGTCCACTCCCACTACTGGCTGTCCGGCCACGTCGGCTGGCTCGCCGCGCAGCGCTGGGGCGTGCCGCTCGTGCACGCCATGCACACCATGGCCAAGGTCAAGAACGCGGCGCTCGCCGAGGGCGACAGCCCCGAGCCGGCCGCGCGGGTCATCGGCGAGACGCAGATCGTGAACGCGTCCGACCGGCTGATCGCCAACACCGCCGAGGAGGCCGACGAACTCGTCCGCTTCTACGACGCGGACCCGGGCAAGGTCGCCGTCGTTCACCCCGGGGTGAACCTCGACCGCTTCCGCCCGGCCGACGGGCGCACCGCGGCGCGCGACCGCCTCGGACTGCCGCGGGACGCCTTCGTCCCGCTCTTCGCGGGGCGCATACAGCCGCTGAAGGCGCCGGACATCCTGCTGCGCGCGGCGGCCGAACTCCTCGACCGGGACCCGTCGTTGCGCTCGCGCATGATCGTGCCCATCGTGGGCGGCCCGTCGGGGAGCGGCCTGGCGAAGCCCGAGGGGTTGCAGAAGCTGGCGGCGAAGCTCGGTATCTGTGACGTCGTACGGTTCAAACCCCCGGTCGGCCAGGACCGGCTCGCGGACTGGTTCCGGGCGGCGTCCGTACTGGTCATGCCGTCGTACAGCGAGTCGTTCGGCCTGGTCGCCATCGAGGCGCAGGCGACCGGCACGCCGGTGGTCGCGGCGTCGGTCGGGGGGCTTCCGGTGGCGGTGCGGGACGGATCGACGGGGTTCCTCGTGCAGGGCCACGACCCCGGGGACTACGCGACCGCGCTCCAGCGTTTCGCGGCGGAGCCCGCGCTCGTGGACCGCATGGGCGGGGCGGCCGCGCGCCACGCGCAGTCCTTCGGCTGGGGGACGGCGGCGTCGGCGACGGCGGACGTGTACACGGCGGCGATGCAGGAGCATCGGCGCCGGGTGCGGGGCCATCACGGGTGAGGCGTCCCGGCGGGGCGTGGGTGGGGGTGCCGTGCCGGGGGGCGTCCCGTGCCGGGGGGCTTCGGGTGGTGCGGGGGGTGTTCCGTGCCGGGGGCTGTACTGGGCTGGGGGTCGTTCCGTGCCGGGGGGGCTGTACGCGGCTGGGGGCTGTTCCGTGCCGGTTGGCTTCGGTTGTGCCCGGGGGTTCGGCCTCCGGATGCGCCAGTCCTGCTCCCTCCGCCTTCGCCAACCCCTTCGCGTAGGCTCGCCGCATGACTGACGTACGGCAGGTCATCGAGGCGGCCCTCAAGGACGCGGAGCTCTCCTGGGAGTCCCCGGAACCCGGTGCGTACGTCGTGACGCTGCCGGGCACCCGCAAGCTCTCCACCACCTGCTCGCTCCGGGTTGGACGCCACTCCCTCTCCGTGAACGCCTTCGTCGTGCGGCACCCCGACGAGAACGAGCCCGCCGTCCACCGCTGGCTCCTGGAGCGCAACCTCCGTCTGTACGGGGTGAGTTACGCGGTCGACCGGCTCGGGGACGTCTACCTGGCCGGGAAGCTCCCCCTCTCCTCCGTCACCCCGGACGAGCTCGACCGGCTGCTCGGGGTCGTCCTGGAGGAGGCGGACGGGTCGTTCAACACGCTGCTGGAGATGGGGTTTGCTTCGGCCATTCGGCGGGAGTACGCGTGGCGGGTTTCTCGGGGGGAGTCCACTCGGAACCTTGAGGCGTTCGGGCACCTTACCGGTGGGGCGGCGGGGTAGCGGTTTTCCGTTGCCCCGGGTGGGCCCGGGACCCCTTGGGCGCTTGCCCCCAGCCCGCCGCCCGTGACGGGGCTCGGTAGGCCCGGCCCCTGGGGCTGCGCCCCAGACCCGCTGAGGGGCTCCGCCCCTCTGACCCCGGCGGGGCTCCGCCCCTCTGACCCCGGCGGGGCTTCGCCCCTGCACCCCCCGAGGGGCTTGCCCACCCGCCCGCCCGTGCAGCGGGTTGGAGGGTGCCTGGCCCTGGGGCTGCGCCCCAGACCCCCTGAGGGGCTCCGCCCCTCGGACCCCGGCGGGGGCTGCGCCCCCTGCACCCCC
>NZ_JBIDBD010000031.1:0-66271 GCF_043202815.1 Streptomyces sp. NPDC048111 | reverse complement strand
GGTTGGAGGGTGCCTGGCCCTGGGGCTGCGCCCCAGACCCCCTGAGGGGCTCCGCCCCTCGGACCCCGGCGGGGGCTGCGCCCCCTGCACCCCCCATCGCGCCTGAACGGCGCTCGTCCTCAAACGCCGGACGGGCTGAGGTGCCCGGTGCGGGCCAGCACCGCTGCTGCTTAGGGGCGCGGGGAACAACGCGAGAGGCGACAGGACGCCACAGCCCCCCTGTGACCCTAATCACCCCCACCCCCATTTAGTTGAAAGTTAACCTAACCCTGGCGTACCGTCAGGCACATCGCTTGATCAGCAGCCCGGAAGGTATGACACAGATGTCCCTCGCCCTTGACCCCGCCGCCCAGGACCTCCTCTTCCGCGAGGCCCGCACTGCCAACACCTTCACCGACGAGCCGGTGACCGACGAGCAGGTCCAGGCGATCTACGACCTGGTCAAGTACGGCCCCACCGCCTTCAACCAGTCGCCGCTGCGCGTCACCCTGGTCCGCTCCCCCGAGGCCCGCGAGCGCCTTGTCCAGCACATGGCCGAGGGCAACCGTCCCAAGACGGCCGCCGCGCCGCTCGTCGCGATCCTCTCCGCGGACAACGAGTTCCACGAGGAGCTCCCCGCCCTCTTCCCGCACTTCCCCGCCGCCAAGGACGCCTTCTTCTCCGAGCGCCCGGTCCGCGAGAGCGCCGCTCTGCTGAACTCCGCGCTGCAGGCCGCCTACTTCATCGTCGGTGTCCGTGCCGCCGGCCTGGCCGCCGGTCCGATGACCGGGTTCGACTTCTCCGGTGTGCAGAAGGAGTTCCTGGACGACGACCACACCCCGCTGATGGTCGTCAACATCGGCAAGCCGGGCGCCGACGCCTGGTACCCCCGCAGCCCGCGCCTGGCCTACGAGGACGTCGTCACCACCGTCTGAGCCACCCGCGCCACGCGCCGCGCACAGCTGAGTACGCAGTACGCAGGTACGCAGCAGCCGGACCCCACGAGGGCCGCCGCACCTTCCCGGTGCGGCGGCCCTCGTCATGTTCCGAACGGTTTCCCACGGCCAACGGAAGCCAGGGGCCAGGGCCAGAAGCCCAAGGGGCGGGACCGAGGGAGATGAGGGGAGGTGAGGGGAAGGGAGGGGAGGTGAGGGCCACCTCTTCAAGCAGCCACCCCCTCAAGCAGCCGCCCCCGCGAGCAGCCCCCTCACCCACTCCCCCGCTTGGACTCAAGCGCCCCCGCCATCGTCACCAGCTGCGCATACGGCGCTGTCCCCGTCACCACCGTCGTGTGGCCCTGGTCCTGGCGCACCAGGGCGTCGTACTTCGGGCCGTCCCAGAACGTCCACGTCGCGCCCGCGATCTGCTGCGACTTCTCCGTCTTCTTCGCGCTGCGGCTCACCTCGGCGACGAACTTGTCCGAGGGCGCGGTCGACTGCTCCACGGCCACGTACTGGTTCTCGGGATCGAGGAAGCCCAGGTGCCAGGCGTTGTTCTTGGCGCCGTCGTACGACACCGACGTGGCCTTCCACTTGTCCTGCTCGGGCAGGCCGACGGGGGCCGCCACCGGGTACGGTGCGGCCCGGCGCACGGTCGAGAGCTCGACCTTGTAGTTCACCGCCTTGAGCGGCGGCGCGGCCGACTCGTCGTGCGGGATGAACACATAGATCACAGCCGCCGCGATGCCGATCACCGCGAGCGACTGCAGCATGTTCCGGACTGTCTGCTTGCTGCTGCGCGTTCCTGCCACGACCCCATGTTCTCAGGTCATCCCGCTGCTCATACGTGGGCCCCTCTGCTCAATTTGTCGACGTGCCGATAGAGTCCTAGCACCCTCTTACCTTGCGGCCGTCGCCGTACAGAAAGGTGCGCTCCGATGACCGAGCATCATCTGCCGTCCGAACTCGAGGTCTCCCCCGAGGCCCCCGACCGCAACCTGGCCCTTGAGCTCGTCCGGGTCACCGAGGCCGCCGCCATGGCCGCGGGCCGCTGGGTCGGCCGCGGGGACAAGATCGGCGCGGACGGCGCGGCGGTCAACGCCATGCGGACCCTCGTCTCCACCGTCTCGATGAACGGCGTCGTCGTCATCGGCGAGGGCGAGAAGGACGAAGCCCCCATGCTCTACAACGGGGAGCGCATCGGTGACGGCACCGGCCCCGAGGTCGACATCGCGGTCGACCCGATCGACGGCACCACCCTGAACGCCAAGGGCATGCCGAACGCGATCGCCGTCCTGGCCGCCGCCGACCGCGGCACCATGTTCGACCCGTCCGCGGTCTTCTACATGGACAAGCTGGTCACCGGGCCCGAGGCGGCCGACTTCGTCGACATCAACGCGCCGGTGTCGGTGAACATCCGCCGCGTCGCCAAGGCCAAGAACTCCTCGCCCGAGGACGTCACCGTGGTCATCCTGGACCGCCCCCGCCACGAGGGCATCGTCAAGGAGATCCGGGAGACCGGCGCGCGCATCAAGTTCATCTCGGACGGTGACGTCGCCGGTTCGATCATGGCCGTGCGCGAGGGCACCGGCGTCGACCTGCTCATGGGCATCGGCGGCACCCCGGAGGGCATCATCTCGGCCTGCGCGATCAAGTGCCTGGGCGGTGTCATCCAGGGCAAGCTGTGGCCCAAGGACGAGGCCGAGCGTCAGCGCGCGCTCGACGCCGGGCACGACCTGGACCGTACGCTCTCCACGAACGACCTGGTCAGCGGCGACAACGTATTCTTCGTCGCCACCGGCATCACCGATGGCGAGCTGCTGCGCGGGGTCCGCTACCGCGCGGAGACCGCGACCACCCAGTCCCTGGTAATGCGCTCGAAGTCCGGCACGATCCGCCAGATCGACTCGACGCACCGCCTGTCGAAGCTCCGCGCGTACAGCCAGATCGACTTCGACCGGGCCAAGTAGCCCCGGGAGTACGGCAGTTCGCGCGTGAGCGGCGTAAGCGCGGCAGCGGTCGTACGTGAGTGGCGTGCGCGCGGCAGTGGTCGTACGTGAGTGAAGGGGCGTCCCCGTTGTGCGGCGGGGGCGCCCCTTCACTCACGCAGAGCCGCGCGCAGCCGCGGGCGCGGCTATGCGGCGGACGGGGACTTCTTGAGCTCGACCTCGCGGCGGCGCCGGCGGGCGATCACCACCCGGCGCTCGGCGGCCGTCAGACCGCCCCAGACGCCGTACGGCTCGGGCATCAGCAGGGCGTGCTCGCGGCACTCCACCATGACCGGACAGCGGGCGCAGACGCGCTTGGCCGCTTCCTCGCGCGAGAGCCGGGCGGCCGTCGGCTCCTTCGACGGGGCGAAGAACAGGCCCGCCTCGTCCCGGCGGCAGACCGCCTCCGCGTGCCACGGGCCCGCCTGGTCCTCCCGAGCTGGACCACCTGGACCACGCTGCGAGGGAACGGCGGCGACCTGCAGGGAATGATGCGGCGGATGCAGCACGGTCTACTCCTGACGACGGCTTCGCGAGCGAGCGACGATGCGACAGTCCCTACCCGCTGTACGCGGGCCTATGCACTGAGTTCCGTTGTGCGGAACTGCGCTCGGATCGCCGATGGCCAAAACCCTGCGCCGCCGTCCGCCCGCGCGGGCGTCAGGATTCGAGCCGCTTGCGCAGCCGGTGGTGGAGGTCGGCGATGCGCTTGCCCCGCTTCGGCTTGGCCTCGATGTTGCCGAAGACCGAGTAACCATTGACGACGACCACCGGAGCCTCCGGATCATCGGCTTCCAGGGTGTGCACCTCGAAGTTGCCGAAAATTCCGGTGCCGCTGCCGCGCAGGCTCAGATTCTCCGGCACCCGCACCTCCACATTGCCGAAAATCGCAGTCGCGTTGATGACCGTCAGACGCTGCTCGAAGAGCGCCTCGGTGAGGTCGATCTCGACGCTGCCGAACAGCGAGAAGGCATTGGTGCGCCGGCCCACGCGCCAGCGGCCCTTGCGGGTGGAGGCGGAGAAGACGGCCACGAGGTTCTCGGCGTCGACCGGCCCGCCGGTCTCCTCGGTCTCGTGCGGGGCGGCGGCGGCCACCGGGTGCGGACGGGCCCCGCTCACCGGCAAGTCCCTTACCAGGGGCTCCAGTTCGCCGACCGTCTTGGCGCGGTAGACCGCGTCGATGCGCTCGGAGTGCTCCGCCGCGTCGAGCCGCCCCTCGGCGAGCGCGTCGCGCAGGATGTCGGCGACGCGGTCGCGGTCCGCGTCGGAGGCCCGCAGCGCGGGAGGCTCGGCGTGCTGGACGAGGCCGGCCTTCGCGGGCTCCGCGGGATCCGGCTGGGCGTGCTTTTGGAGGTCCACGGAGGCAGCGTACCCAAACGCGATAGATCGCGACTAGTCGCGGGAGGGCGCCGACTCGGCCACTGCCGCCGGACACCCCGCCGGACACCCCGGCCGGGCCACCGCCGCACACCCCGGCCGGGCCACCGCCGCGCACCCCGCCCGGGCCACCCCGCGCGCCCCCCGGCACCGCCCGCCGGCCGCCCCGGATCACCCCCGCGACCAACTGAGCCCTACCTCACAGCGGCGGCGCTCCGGGCGCCGCATACGCTGGAGGGTGCTGTGCCAATGGAGGTCCAGCAGCTGTCTGCCGAGTGAGGAATGGCCGCAATGCCAGAGTTTCAGTACTCCGACCTTCTCCCCCTGGGAGAGGACACCACGCCGTACCGCCTGGTGACCGCCGAAGGTGTCTCCACCTTCGAGGCCGACGGCCGCACGTTCCTCAAGGTCGACCCGGAGGCGCTGCGCACGCTCGCCGCCGAGGCGATCCACGACATCCAGCACTACCTCCGCCCGGCCCACCTGGCCCAGCTGCGCAAGATCATCGATGATCCGGAGGCCTCGGGCAACGACAAGTTCGTCGCGCTCGACCTCCTGAAGAACGCCAACATCGCGGCCGCCGGCGTGCTGCCGATGTGCCAGGACACCGGTACCGCGATCGTGATGGGCAAGCGCGGGCAGAACGTGCTGACCGAGGGCGGCGACGAGGCGGCGCTCTCGCGCGGCATCTACGACGCGTACACCAAGCTGAACCTGCGGTACTCGCAGATGGCGCCCCTGACCATGTGGGACGAGAAGAACACCGGCTCGAACCTGCCCGCGCAGATCGAGCTGTACGCCACCGACGGCGGCGCCTACAAGTTCCTCTTCATGGCCAAGGGCGGCGGCTCGGCCAACAAGTCGTTCCTCTACCAGGAGACGAAGGCCGTCCTGAACGAGGCCTCCATGATGAAGTTCCTGGAGGAGAAGATCCGTTCGCTGGGCACCGCCGCGTGCCCGCCGTACCACCTGGCGATCGTGGTGGGCGGCACCAGCGCCGAGTTCGCCCTGAAGACCGCGAAGTACGCCTCCGCGCACTACCTGGACGAACTGCCCTCCGAAGGCTCGGAGTTGGGCCACGGCTTCCGGGACGAGGAGCTGGAGAAGAAGGCCTTCGAGCTGACACAGAAGATCGGCATCGGCGCGCAGTTCGGCGGCAAGTACTTCTGCCACGACGTGCGCGTGGTGCGCCTGCCGCGGCACGGCGCCTCGCTGCCCGTGGCGATCGCCGTCTCCTGCTCGGCCGACCGCCAGGCCGTCGCGAAGATCACCGCCGAGGGCGTCTTCCTGGAGCAGCTGGAGACCGACCCGGCCCGCTTCCTGCCGGAGACGACGGACGAGCACCTCGCCGCCGACGGCGACGTCGTCCGCATCGACCTCAACCAGCCGATGGACGCGATCCTGGCCGAGCTCACCAAGCACCCGGTCAAGACCCGCCTGTCGCTGACCGGTCCGCTGGTCGTGGCGCGCGACATCGCGCACGCCAAGATCAAGGAGCGGCTGGACGCGGGCGAGGAGATGCCGCAGTACCTCAAGGACCACCCCGTGTACTACGCGGGCCCGGCCAAGACGCCCGAGGGGTACGCCTCCGGCTCGTTCGGCCCGACCACTGCCGGCCGGATGGACTCCTACGTCGAGCAGTTCCAGGCGGCCGGCGGCTCCAAGGTGATGCTGGCCAAGGGCAACCGGTCCCAGCAGGTCACCGACGCCTGCGGTACGCACGGCGGGTTCTACCTCGGCTCGATCGGCGGCCCGGCGGCGCGGCTCGCGCAGGACTGCATCAAGAAGGTCGAGGTCGTCGAGTACGAGGAGCTCGGCATGGAGGCGGTGTGGAAGATCGAGGTCGAGGACTTCCCAGCGTTCGTCGTCGTCGACGACAAGGGCAACGACTTCTTCCAGGCGCCCGCCGAGCCCCCGACGTTCCTCAACATCCCGGTGCGGGGCGCCGGACAGGCCTGATCCGGCCTTCCGATGGGCGGGGCCACCACCGGGCCCCGCACCCCCTCGCCGCCCATCCCTCCACCGCCGTCCGCCCCGGCCGACGTCCACCCCGCCGGTCGGCGGCCGGCGGTCGGCTGCGAATAGGGTCCAAAGACCCTGAGGGCCAGCCGAATTGGGCCCCTATCCTGGCATGTGTCCGCAATCGACCCGGCCGCCGCATCGGCCGGGACGGTTCAACCACCGGGAGGGGTGGCGCAGTTGGGCTTTTTCACCGGATCCGGCGGCTTACTCACGGAGCTGCGCCGACGGGTGCTCCACCGCCGCGCGAAGGCGTCGCCGACGGCCGAGGCGATGGTCGGCGCGGCCGGGCGGGTGGTCACGGCGATTCCGCGCGGCGGGTACGGCGAGGTGGCCTTCTGTGTGCACGGCAGACCGCTCAAGTACGCCGCGCGGGCCCGCACCCCGCTCGCGTCGGGCGTCCGTGTGCGGGTCTCGTCCGCGCTGTCCCCGTCCGCCATCGAAGTGGCGCACCTCGGCCCCGCCGCGGACGGGTGTCCGTGACGGGGCCGGGGGTGGCGCGGGCGGACGCGGGTCAGGCGAAGCGCTGGCCGGCCGTGCCGTCGCAGGGCCGCAGCGTGAGCGGGTCCTTGGCGGCGCCGAGCGTGGCGCACAGACCGCTCGCGGCGGCAGGGCGCAGGGTGCCGGACTGGCGCACCCACTCCTGGTTGGCCGCGCCCGAGCAGTTCCAGATGATCAGCTTGGCGCCGGCGGTGTAGTTCGCCCCCGGCACGTCGAGGCAGCGGTCCTGGGTGAGCTGGGTGTGCACCGACTTGCGGCCGGCGTCGTACCACCAGTTCTGGTTGCGGCCGCCGTGGCAGTCCCAGCCGATGACCGCCGTGCCGTTGGCACTGGTGGAGGCGTTGACGTCGAGGCAGCTGCCGGTCGCCTCGTTCTTCAGCGGCCGGTAGGCGTCGTCCCAGGCGAGCGGGTAGAGGGTGGGCGCCCCGGTCGAGGCCGCGTCCGCGCAACTGCCTTCCCTGGCACCCGAGTTGTACAGCTGGGTGAGGCAGGAGGCGAAGGCGCCGTGGCCCCGGTAGTTGGGGTGGAAGGACTGGCGGACCGAGTTCGAGTCCGGCAGCCCGGGCTTGGAGAGGTCGATGTAGAGACCGCGGGCCCAGGTGTCCTCCATGCACACCTCGTGGCCGTTGAAGAGGCGGGAGTTGTCGAGGTAGGTCGCCCCGGTGTCCTCGGCCGCCCTGCGCATGCCGACCTCGAACGCGGGCACCGCGGTGTTGCGGCCCCACACCGTGTCGGAGTCGTAGCCGAGCCCGCCGCAGACGAGCTTGCCGGGGAAGGCGGGGTTGTCGTGGAAGTCGGGGCCGATCGGGCTCGGGTAGCCCATCACCACGAGCTTGTACGAGCCGTCGGTGTAACCGGCGTCGCGCATCACGGTCTTGAGGTCGTTCACGGTCTGCTCGACCTTGGGCACCAGGCCGTCGACGCGGGCCTGCCAGCCGGACTCGTACTTGGACTGGCAGGGGCCCTGGAGCAGCAGGTAGCGCTCGACGCAGTCGGTCATGACCGGGCCGAACTGGAGGTCGTCGTTGGCCCCGGCCACCAAAAGCACCATCTTGATGCGGGTGTTGCGGGCCTTGATGGCGAGGCTGTCGCTCTGCACCAGTTCGTCGGCGTACTGCTTGGTGCCGCCGATCCGGATGTTGCCGGTGTAGGCCCCGGAGCAGGCGACGTTGTACGTCTCGTCGGCCGGGATGCCGGTGCGGTGGATGGCGGAGTCGGGCGAGCGGTGGCACCAGTTGTCGGGGCCGTTGGTGCCGGCCTCGTAGGTGCCGACGCCCTCGCCGGAGATCTCGCTGTCGCCCAGCGAGATCAGACCGGTCTTGCGCTCCGTGAGCGGCCGCTCGGCCGGATCGCCGTACAGCTGGGTCGCCTCGGCGGCCCGGATCTTCTCCAGCTCGGGCGGAAGCGGAGTGGACTGCGCGGAGGATGCGGTCGCGGCCTGCGCGGTGGTCGCGCCGGCCGCCATCCCCCCGAACGCCGCCGCAGCGGCCACGGCGGCCGCGAACGTACAGCGAAGTCTGTGCCTGGTGCGCGTCATTGCGCCTCCCCGGTTATGAGTTACCCCCGGTATTTACTGGCCGGTAAGGCGTGTTGGGAATAGGTAGAACAAGACAAGTGCTCAACTTTTTCGGGGACCCGGGCGTCGCACCGGGTCGGAACAGCGGAAGGTTCACCGACATGAACGACAGCGAGTACCGCGTCGAGCACGACTCGATGGGCGAGGTGCGGGTGCCCGCACACGCCAAGTGGCGGGCCCAGACGCAGCGCGCGGTGGAGAACTTCCCCGTCTCCGGGCAACGCCTCGAGCGCGCCCACATCGAGGCGCTCGCCCGCATCAAGGCCGCCGCCGCCAAGGTCAACGCGGAACTCGGGGTGCTCGACCAGGACATCGCGGGCGCGGTCCGGGAGGCGGCCGACGAGGTCGCCGAAGGGCGCTGGGACGAGCACTTCCCGGTGGACGTCTTCCAGACCGGCTCCGGCACCTCGTCGAACATGAACATGAACGAGGTCCTGGCCACCCTCGCCACCGAGAAGCTCGGCCGCGACGTCCACCCCAACGACCACGTCAACGCCTCGCAGTCCTCCAACGACGTCTTCCCCTCCTCCATCCACATCGCCGCGACGGCCGCCGTCACCGCCGACCTGATCCCCTCGCTCGACCACCTGGCGAGCGCCCTGGAGCGCAAGGCGGCCGAGTTCGCCGACGTGGTCAAGTCGGGGCGTACGCATCTGATGGACGCCACGCCGGTCACCCTCGGCCAGGAGTTCGGCGGCTACGCGGCCCAGGTGCGTCACGGCGTCGAGCGGCTGCGCTCCTGCCTGCCCCGCCTGGCCGAACTCCCCCTGGGCGGCACCGCGGTCGGCACCGGGATCAACACCCCGCACGGCTTCTCGGCGGCGGTGATCGCCGAGGTGGCCCGGGTCAGCGGCCTTCCGCTCACCGAGGCGCGGGACCACTTCGAGGCGCAGGGCGCGCGCGACGCCCTGGTGGAGACGAGCGGCCAGCTGCGCACCGTCGCGGTGTCCCTCACCAAGATCTGCAACGACCTGCGCTGGATGGCCTCGGGCCCGCGCACCGGATTGGCCGAGATCAGCCTTCCCGACCTGCAGCCCGGCTCGTCGATCATGCCCGGAAAGGTCAATCCGGTCATTCCGGAGGCCGCGCTCATGGTCGCGGCCCAGGTGATCGGCAACGACGCGACGGTGGCGACGGCGGGGGCGGCCGGCAGCTTCGAACTCAACGTCATGATGCCGGTGATGGCCAAGAACCTCCTGGAGTCCGTCCGGCTCCTGGCCAACGTCTCCCGGCTGCTGGCCGACCGCACCGTGGACGGCGTCACCGCGCATGTGGAGCGGGCCCGCGAATACGCCGAGTCCTCGCCCTCGGTCGTCACCCCGCTCAACAAGTACATCGGGTACGAGGAGGCCGCCAAGGTGGCCAAGAAGTCCCTGGCCGAGCGGAAGACCATCCGCGAGGTGGTGCTCGAAGCGGGGTACGTCGAGCGCGGGGACCTGACGGTCGAGCAGCTCGACGCGGCCCTCGACGTCCTCGGGATGACCCGGCCCTGAGCCCGGGTGATCCGAATCGCAGCGTGATCGCGCCCGCACTCCGTAATATCTGCACATGACAGGCACAGGAGGCGGCACCCGTAACTGGGCGCCGGGGGACCAGATCCTCTGGCGCTACCGCGATCACGCCCCGGCCCCGGGGGGCGACGGCAGGGCACCGGTCCACATCTGCCGTCCGGTGACGGTGGTGCAGGACACCGACGAGATGCTCGCGGTGTGGATGGCGCCCGGCACCGAGTGCGTACGGCCGGTGCTCACCGACGGCCGGCCGCTCTACCAGGAGCCGCTGGCCACGCGCTACACCGCCCCGCGCACCACGGAGCGCTCCCGGTGGTTCGGCAGCGGTGTGCTCAAGCTGGCGCGCCCCGGTGAGCCCTGGTCGGTCTGGCTTTTCTGGGAACGGGACTGGCGCTTCAAGAACTGGTACGTGAACCTGGAGGAGCCGCGCGCACGCTGGTCCGCGGGCATCGACTCCACGGACCACTTCCTCGACATCGCCGTCGAACCGGACCGCAGTTGGCGCTGGCTGGACGAGGACGAGTTCGCCCAGGCCCAGCGGGTGGGCCTGATGGACGACGGACTCGCGTCCCGGGTGCGGGCGGCCGGGCACGCCGCGGTCGAGGTGATCACGGCGTGGGGCCGGCCGTTCTCGGACGGCTGGGAGGCATGGCGGCCGGATCCGCGCTGGCCCGTTCCCGCGCTCCCGGCGGACTGGGATCGCACTCCGGCGCACATGACGTCGTGAGACCCTTGATGCGCCCCCGGGGTTCAAACGTAGGATCGTCCTCCGCGGGCGCACGCAGGATCCACCAGCGCCGATCGGCGGACCCGGTGCGAGAATTGACCGTATGTCACCACAGGGGGGTGGAGCATGCCCGGTGTCACCGCCGCCCGGCCGGGGCCTCCCCCGCGCCGCAAGAACGTGGGGGTGGGCGCACCGCGTGACGCCACGGCATCGCGCATCCCCACCCTGTCGCTGCCACTGCCGCCGCTCGCGGCAGGGTGGATGCCTCATCCCGGACGGACGGAACCCGACGCGTGACGGAGCCCCAGCCCACCTCGCACGAGAGCCGGCGCAAGGAACTCGCCCGGCCCACCGAGCAGACCCTCCCCCGAGCCCTTGAGGAGCAGGGGAGGCCCCATGCCGCTCCGGAGGAGCGGGGGAGGCCCCATGCCGACATCCCGGCGGTACCGGAACGGCCGGGCCCGGCCCGGCGCGCGCCACTGGGCGCCCGCGCGGCCGAACGGGGCGCGGGCGTGACCGCGTCCGTGCCGGGGCAGCCCGAGCGGGCGGGCCGCGACAGCGCCGCCGCCTCCGCCGTGCCCTCGGTGGGCGCCTCCGACGACGGCGGCGCGGGCGCCGCGGCCGCCCGGCGCGAAGGCGACCAACTGCGGTTCGTGGGCGCCGCGACGCGGCGGATCGCCCGCGGCATAGACCTCGACGAGATCGTGCTCGGTCTGTGCCGGGCCACCGTTCCCACGTTCTCCGACGCGATCCTGGTCCATCTGCGCGACCCGCTGCCGGTCGGCGACGAGCGTCCGGCCACCCCGTTCGTGCTGCGGCTGCGCCGCACCGACCGGCTGCGTTTAGTGGACGAGGCGCTGAGCGAGAGCGCCGAGGCCGAGGGCCTCACGGTGCTCGGCGGCGCCGGGCCCGACCTCACCCCCGCGTCCGAGCTGTGCGAGGTGCGCACCGGCGGCGAGCTGAACGAGGTCCTGCGCGGGGTGCGCCCCGTCTTCGCCGAGTCCCCCGCGGCCCGCGCCGCGCTGGCCGAACTGCTCGGCCCCGACCGTACGGTGCCCGGCGGGCGGCGGGCGATACTCGCACCGCTGCGCGGCCGGCGGCGGGTGATCGGCGCCGCGGTCTTCGTGCGCGGCCCCGAGCGGCCGGCCTTCGAGGCCAACGACCTGCTGGTGGCGGCCCAGCTGGCCACCCACACCGCACTGGGCATCGACAAGGCGGTGCTGTACGGCCGCGAGGCCTACATCGCCGACGAGCTCCAGCGCACCATGCTGCCCGACAGCCTGCCCCAGCCCACCGGGGTGCGGCTCGCCTCGCGCTACCTTCCCGCGGCCGAGACGGCCCGGGTCGGCGGCGACTGGTACGACGCGATCCCGCTGCCCGGCAGCAGGGTCGCCCTGGTCGTCGGTGACGTCATGGGCCACTCGATGACGTCCGCCGCCATCATGGGCCAACTGCGCACCACCGCACAGACGTTGGCGGGTCTCGACCTGCCGCCCGCCGAGGTCCTGCACCATCTGGACGAGCAGGCCCAGCGGCTCGGCACCGACCGCATGGCGACCTGCCTGTACGCGGTGTACGACCCGGTCGCGCACCGCATCACCATCGCCAACGCCGGCCATCCGCCACCGGTGCTGCTGCACCTGGGCGGCCGGGCCGAGGTCCTGCGGGTGCCGCCGGGCGCTCCCATCGGGGTCGGCGGGGTGGACTTCGAGGCGGTCGAGCTGGACGCCCCGGCGGGCGCCACCCTGCTCCTGTACACCGACGGCCTGGTCGAGTCGCGGCTGCGCGACGTGTGGACCGGCATCGAGCAGCTGCGCGAACGGCTCGCCGCCACCGCCCAGTTGACCGGCCCGGACCACTCGCCGCCGCTGGAGGCGCTCTGCGACGACGTGCTGGACATGCTCGGGCCTGGCGACCGGGACGACGACATCGCGCTGCTGGCCGCCCGCTTCGACGGGATCGCGCCGAGCGATGTGGCGTACTGGTTCCTTGACCCGGAGGAGACCGCCCCCGGCCGGGCCCGCCGGCTGGCCCGCAGGGCCCTGGAGCGGTGGGGTCTCGAGGAGCTGACCGACTCGGTGGAGCTCCTGGTGAGCGAGGTCGTCACCAACGCCGTACGCTACGCCGAGCGTCCCGTGACGCTGCGCCTGCTCAAGACGGACGTGCTGCGCTGCGAAGTCGGCGACGACTCCCCGCAGTTGCCCCGTCAGCGGCGGGCCCGGGACACCGACGAGGGCGGGCGCGGGCTGTTCCTCGTGAACCGCCTCGCCAGACGCTGGGGCGCGACCCGGCTCTCCGGCGGCAAGGTCGTCTGGTTCGAGCTGCCGACCCGCGGCTAGGCGGGCCCGCGCCCGTCCACCCGCGCCCCGTACGGCGACGGCCCCCACCCCCGAGCGGGGGTGGGGGCCGTCGGCCGTGTCAGCCGGGCAGCAGCGGATCGTCCGGCGGGCTGGCCCCGCCGGTGCCGGTCGACGTCGTCGGCGACGGCGGCTTCGGCTTGTGCGAGGTCGTGCCGGTCGGCGAACCGGTCGGCCCGGTCGGCGACTTGGAGGTCGTGCCGGACGGGGACTTCGAAGCGGTGCTGGACGGCGACTTGGAGGTCGTGCCGGACGGCGACTTCGAGGCGGTGCTGGACGGCGACTTCGACGGGGTGAACGCGGGCTCCTTGGCCGCTCCCTGGTCGGTCTCCAGGTCGAACTTGCCGGTACCGCCCTTGACCGCGTCGAAGGTGTACGCGGCCCAGATGCGGGCCGGTATGGAGCCACCGTTGATCCGGCCGTCCTCGCCGGCGCCGTTGGTCATGGTGACCTGGCCGCCCTTGGGGATGTGGACTTCCTTGCCGTCGACCTTCACGCTGCGCGGATCGGCGGCCTCGCCCCACAGGCCGACCGAGGTGACCAGGTCCGGGGTGTAGCCGGTGAACCAGGCCGACTTGTTGTCGTCGGAGGTACCGGTCTTGCCGGCGACCTGCTTGCCGTCGCGGTTGTCGGCGTCGGCCACCGACCTCTTGGCCGTACCGTCGTCGACCACGCCGGTGAGCACCGAGGTGACGGAGTCCGCCGCGTCCCGGCTGATGACCTGGCTGCCGATCGGGTCGGGCTTGTCGTACTTGTGGTCCTTGTGCTCGGCCGACTTCACGATCGACGGCGTGACTTCCTTGCCGTGGTTGTCGAGCGTGGCGTACACCGCGGCCATCTGGAGCGGGCTCGCGCCGTAGGAGCCGAGGGTCATGGCGGGGACGGGCTTGAGGCCCTTGATGGAGGTCATGCCCATGGCCACTGCGGTGTCGCGCACCTTGTCGAGGTGGGCGTCCACACCCATCTGCGCGAACACGGAGTTGACCGACTTGTTCATCGCGTCCTGGACGCTGATGTCGCCGTAGTCCGCGTTGTCCTCGTTCGGCGGGGCGAAGGGGATGTCGCTGCCCTTGACCGGCCGCCTGCTGTCACCGTCGTAGACGGTGTTCGCCTTGATCGGCTTGCCGTCCTGCGTCTCGGCGCCCTGGTTGAAGGCGGCCGCGAGGATCACCGGCTTGAAGGTCGAGGCGGGCTGGTAGCTGGTGTTGGTGGCGTTGCTGAGCTGGTGCTTGATGAAGTCCTGGCCGCCGTACAGGGCGACCACCGAGCCGGTCTTCGGGTCGACCGAGGCGGCGCCGGCCTGGAGGTCGGCGTCGACCTTGCGCTTCTTGGGGTCGAGCTTGCCGGTGAGCTGGGCCTTGACCGCGGCTTCGAGGAGCTTCTGCTTGGCGGGGTCGATGTTGAGCGTGATCGTCCAGCCGCCGCGGGCCAGGACGTCGTCACCCAGGCCGTTGCGCGCCAGTTCCTTCTTGGCGGCGTCCACGAAGTAACCGGTCTGGCCCTCCATGCCGGGGGCGACCTTGGCGTCCATGGGCGGCTCGAACTTCAGCTTGGCGCGGTCGGCGGCGGACAGCCACTTCTTCTCGACCATGTTGTCCAGGGCCTTGTTCCAGCGCCCCTGCACCAGCTGCTTGCCGACCGGTCCCGCCGTCTGCCAGTCGTACTGACTGGGGGCCTGGAGCAGTGCGGCGAGGTAGGTGCCCTCCTCCAGGGAGAGCTTCGAGACGTCCTTGCCGTAGTACGCCTGCGCCGCGGCCTGGATGCCGTAGGCGCCCCGGCCGTAGTAGCTGGTGTTCATGTACCCGGCGAGGATCTCGTTCTTGCCGTAGCGCTGGTCCACCTTGAGGGAGATCACGATCTCCTTCAGCTTGCGGGTGACCGTCTGCTCCTGCGTCAGATAGTTGTTCTTGACGTACTGCTGGGTGATCGTCGAGCCGCCCTGGGCACCCTTGCCCATCAGGGTCTTGAGGATGCCTCGGGTGGTGCCCTTGAAGTCGACGCCCTTGTCGTCGTAGAAGGTCTTGTTCTCCAGGGCGACGAAGCTGTGCTGGATCGGGACCGGCACCTTGTCGAGGCCGACGTTCTCGCGGTTGACCGATCCGGTGCGGGCGAGCACCTGGCCGTTGGAGAGCTTGTAGATGTTGCTCTCCATATGGGCTTCCTGGTTGTCCGAGGGGATCGGGACCATCAGGTAGATGACGTAGAACGCGCCCATCGCGAGGAGGCAGAGCCCGAAGAACGTGCCGAGCATCTTCTTCCAGGTGAAGAACCGGCGTATGCCTTTCTTCTTCTCCTTCTGCTTGCCCCGGCGCGTCCCGCTCTGCCGGGCGCGCCGCTCTTCCGCTCGGCCCATAACCTCAGTCGCTCGCCTTCATATGACTCACCAGACTCGCCAGATCAGCTCAGAAAACTAACACCGCACGTATGGACAAAGCGGATTCGATCACGTCTTTTCCGTACGTGAGAATCAGCACCTGCCCCATGGGAACCGACGATTGAATCGTGCCAAGGGTTGCGAGCTCTCCCGACACCGCCCCGATTTGCCCGGTAATGACCCCATGATCGAGCGCTATGCACCCCGGGTATACACAGCAGGTATACCCGGTGCGTATAGTGCTGCCCCATGAAGCGACGCCTGCACGATCTCGCCCTCGGCATCCGGTTCGCCCTCGGCGGCGGCCGGGAGGGCTGGGTCCGCACCCTGCTCACCGCGGCCGGTGTCGGCCTTGGCGTCGCCCTGCTCCTGGGCGCGGCCTCGGTGCCGCATCTCCTGGACGCGCGGGCGGCCCGCATCCACGACCGCCAGCCCTACGCGGAGAGCTCCGGAAGGAACACCGGGAACGTGCGGGCCTCCCTCCTGTACGCGACCGCGGACACCGAGTACCGCGACGACAGCATCGGCGGCAAGCTGCTGCGGCCGGCCAACGCCGATCCCGTGCTGCCGCCGGGCCTGACCTCCGTACCCGCGCCCGGCACCATGGCCGTCTCCCCCGCGCTGCGCGCCCTGCTCGACTCCCCCGAGGGTGAACTCCTGCGCCCGCGGCTCCCGTACACGATCACCGCGACCATCGGTGAGGCCGGTCTGGTCGAGCCCTCGGAGCTCTATTACTACGCCGGCAGCTCCGCGCTCTCCGCCGACACCGGCGCCTCCTCGGCGGCCGGGTTCGGTGACATCGGCGAGCGGGAGCCGCTCGACCCGCTGCTGGTCGTGCTCGTGGTCCTCATCTGCGTCGTGCTCCTGATGCCCGTCGCCATCTTCGTCGCCACCGCCGTGCGGTTCGGCGGCGAGCGGCGCGACCGGCGGCTCGCCGCGGTGCGCCTGGTCGGCGCCGACGTGCGCAGCACCCGCTGGATGGCCGGCGGCGAGGCACTCGCCGGAGCCGTGCTCGGGCTCGCCGCGGGCGCCCTGCTGTTCCTGGGGGCCGCCCGTCTCCTGGGCCCCCTCGGCCCGTGGGGCTTCGGCTTCTACCCGGGCGACCTGCGACCGCTGCCCTGGCTCGCGCTGGTCGTCGCCGTCGCGGTGCCCGCCCTCGCGGTGGTGGTGACCCTGGCCGCGCTGCGCTCGGTGGTGATCGAGCCGCTCGGTGTCGTACGCGGCGGACGGGGCCGGCGCCGCAGGCTCTGGTGGCGGCTCGCGATGCCGGTGGCCGGCGTGGCGCTGCTGCTCGTGTCCCAGAACCCGGCGACCCGCACGGCGCCGCTCTCGGTGGCGCCGTCCGCCCTCCAGGCCCAGCTGATGGAGGCCATGGACCCGCTCCTCATCGGCGCGGGCGCGGCGCTGGTCCTGGCGGGCCTGATCGCCCTGCTGCCCTGGCTGGTGGAGGCCGTGGTGGACCGGCTGCGCGGCGGCTCGGCCTCCTGGCAACTCGCGGTGCGCAGGCTCCAGTTGAGCAGCGGCCCGGCCGCGCGCGCGGTGAGCGGGATCACGGTGGCGGTCGCCGGTTCGGTGGCGCTGCAGATGTTCTCCGTCGGCATCCACGACGACTTCAACAGGGCCACGGGCGCCGACGCGAGCCGCGCCCAGTACACGGTCGAGGCCGACCAGCCCGACGCCCTGCTCGCCGAGCGCATGATCGGCGCCTTCCGCGAGACACCCGGTGTGCAGCGGGTGATCGGCGCCGTCAGCAGCTATGTGTCCTGGCCCGGTCCGGTCCCGGACGACGACATCCGGCCCCTGACCACGCTGACGCTCGGCGACTGCGCGACCCTGCGCGAGCTGGCCCGCATCGATTCCTGCCGCGACGGCGACACCTTCGTCGTGCACCCCTCGGACGACCCGGAGCAGGCGGCCTGGGTGGACCGCACGGCCCGTCTCGGCAAGCCGGTCAACATCGCGTCCGACGAGCCCGGCGTCGCGCCCAGGCTGTGGACGCTGCCCGCCTCCGCCCGTACCGTCACCGGCCGCCCGGACCCGAGCGGCGAGGTCCGGTACGGCATCTTCGCCACCCCGGGTGCCATCGACGCCTCGGCGCTCGCCTCGCAGGCGCGGACCTCGGCCATGCTCACCGTGGACCAGCGGGTGCCGGACGCGGCCGAGCACATCCGCAACACCGCCGCCCGGCTCTCCCCGCGGCTGCACGTCACCACCGTGCGCACCCTGGAGCGCGACCGGCAGTACGCCGGCATCCGGACCGGGCTCCAGGCCGCGTCCCTCGTCACGCTCGGGGTGATCGCGGCCGGGATGCTGGTCGCGCAGGTGGAGCAACTGCGCGAGCGCAGGCGCCTGTTGGCGGCGCTGGTGGCCTTCGGCACCCGGCGCGCGACGCTCGCCTCGTCCGTCCTGTGGCAGACCGCGGTGCCCGTGGTCCTCGGCATGGCGCTCGCGGTGGCGGGCGGCACCGCGCTGGGCGCCCTGATGCTGCGGATCGTCGACAAGAGCGTCACCGCCTGGTGGCTGTTCCTGCCGCTGGCGGGGGCGGGCGCCACCGTGATCCTCGCGGTGACCGCGCTCAGCCTGCCGGTGCTGTGGCGCCTGATGCGCCCGGACGGGCTGCGCACCGAATGACACCGACCACCGGCCCGGGCCACCGGCCCGGACGCCGACACCCCCGACCCGCCGACTCCCCCAACCACCGCGGCAGTTGAGAAGAAGGGAACCACCCCCATGTCCATCGGCCACACCCTGCTCGGGCTCCTCGAATCGGGCCCGCGCCACGGGTACGACCTGAAGCGCGCCTTCGACGAGAAGTTCGGGCACGACCGCCCGCTGCACTACGGGCAGGTCTACTCGACGATGTCCCGGCTCCTGAAGAACGGCCTCGTCGAGGTCGACGGCGTGGAGGCGGGCGGCGGTCCCGAGCGCAAGCGGTACGCCATCACCGACGCCGGCGTCACCGACGTCGAGTCGTGGATCAGGCAGCCGGAGAAGCCGGAGCCCTACCTCCAGTCGACCCTGTACACCAAGGTCGTCCTCGCCCTGCTGACCGGCCGCGACGCGGGCGACGTCCTGGACACCCAGCGCGCCGAGCACCTGCGTCTGATGCGCGTGCTCACCGACCGCAAGCGGCGCGGCGACCTCACCGACCAACTGATCTGCGACCACGCCCTGTTCCACCTGGAGGCCGATCTGCGGTGGCTCGAACTGACCGCCGCCCGCCTCGTCCAGCTCGCCTCGGAGGTACGCCCGTGACACCCGCCGGTTCCCTGCTCGTCGCCCACGACCTGCACAAGGCCTACGGCCCCACCCCGGCCCTGGACGGCGCCGAGTTCTCCATCCACCCCGGCGAGGTCGTCGCGGTGATGGGGCCCTCCGGCTCCGGCAAGTCGACGCTGCTCCACTGTCTGGCCGGGATCGTCACCCCGGACTCGGGGACGATCACCTACGACGGCCGTGAGCTGTCCGCGATGTCGGACGCCGAGCGCAGCGCGCTGCGCCGCACCGAGTTCGGCTTCGTCTTCCAGTTCGGCCAGCTCGTGCCGGAGCTGACCTGCGTGGAGAACGTGGCGCTTCCGCTGCGCCTGACCGGTGTCAAGCGCAAGGAGGCCGAGCGCAGGTCGCTGGAGTGGATGGAGCGCCTTGAGGTCGCCGACCTCGGGCACAAGCGCCCCGGCGAGGTCTCCGGCGGCCAGGGACAGCGGGTCGCGGTGGCCCGCTCGCTGGTCACCAAGCCCCGTGTCGTCTTCGCCGACGAGCCGACCGGCGCCCTGGACTCCCTCAACGGCGAGCGCGTCATGCAGCTGCTCACCGAGGCGGCCCGCTCCACCAACGCGGCGGTCGTCCTGGTCACCCATGAGGCCCGGGTCGCGGCCTACTCCGACCGCGAGATCGTCGTACGCGACGGAAAGTCCCGCGACATGATGCTGGAGCACTCCGTATGAGCCTGCTGCGCGACCTCGCGCTCGGCGCCCGGTTCGCCCTGGCCGGAGGCCGCGAGGGCTGGACGCGCACCCTGCTCACCGCCGTCGGTGTGGGCCTGGGCGTCGCGCTGCTGCTCGGCACCACCGCACTGCCCGGCGCGCTGACCGCCCGCCAGGACCGCGACAACGCCCGCAACGACTACGGCGCCTCGGTCGACACCGGCCCCGGCCAGGACACCCTCCTGATAGGCCGCGCCGACACCGACTACAAGGGTGCGGACGTACGCGGCCGGCTGCTCCAGGGCGAGGGCCCCAAGGCGCCCGTGCCGCCCGGGGTTTCCACCCTCCCCGCGCCCGGCACCATGGTCGCCTCGCCCGCCCTGCGCGACCTGCTGGCCTCCCCCGACGGCGCGCTGCTGCGCGAACGCATCCCGTACCGGATCACCGCGACCATCGCCGACCAGGGCCTGATGGGGCCGCACGAACTCGCCTACTACGCGGGCAGCGACATCCTGAAGGAGCGCAAGGCCGCGGCCGACGACGGCGACGTGGTGCGGGTCAAGGGATTCGTCAACGCGGTGCAGGAGAAGCTCGACCCGATCCTGGCGCTGCTCATCGTCATCATCTTCGTGGTGCTGCTCATGCCGGTCGGCGTGTTCATCGCGGCCGCCGTGCGCTTCGGCGGCGACCGGCGCGACCGCAGGCTCGCGGCGCTGCGCCTGGCGGGCGCCGACCGCAGGATGACCCGCTGGATGGCGGCCGGAGAGGCGATGGCCGGCGCCGTGGTGGGCGTGGTGCTCGGCGCCCTGTTCTTCGTGATCGGCCGCCAGTACGTGGGCGACGTATCGGTGGCGGGGCTCAACGTCTTCCCCTCCGACGTCGACCCGAGCCCGCTGCTCGCGGTGGGCGTGGCGCTCGCGGTGCCGGCGTCCGCGGTGGCGGTGACGCTGTTCGCGATGCGCTCGGTGGTGGTGGAGCCGCTCGGCGTGGTCCGCACCTCGGTGCCGCGCAGGCGGCGCATGTGGTGGCGGGTGCTGCCGCCGCTGGCCGGCGCCGGCCTGCTGCTTCCGATGGCCGGCCGGGGCCGTGACCACGGCATGTTCAACCAGTCCCAGGTGATCGGCGGCACCGTCCTGCTGCTGATCGGGGTGACCGCGCTGCTGCCCTGGCTGGTGGAGGCGGTGGTGCGCAGGCTCGGCGGCGGCCCGGTGGGCTGGCAACTGGCCGTGCGCAGGCTCCAGTTGACGTCCGGTTCGGCGGCCCGCATGGTGAACGGCATCGCCGTGGCGGTGGCCGGGGCCATCGCCCTGCAGATGCTGTTCGGCGCCGTCGAGGGCGACTACGTGAAGGCGAACGGCGAGGACACCACCCGGGCCCAGCTGGTCGTGCCGCTCGGTGAGCGGACGCCCGACGCGCAGGCCCGCGAGGTCGGCGCCCTGAAGGGCACCGCGGGCGTGACCGGCGCGGTGGTCCTCGGTTCGCTCGACGCGGGCGAGCAGGCCAAGGAGCCCCAGCACTACACCCCCGTCACGATCGGCACCTGCACGGACCTGGCCGAGGCCGCCGCACTGCCGGCCTGCAAGGACGGCGACGCCTTCATCGCGACCGGCGGCGACTGGGAGCCCGAGCAACTGCCCGCCCCCGGCGGCACGTTCTACCTCGACCCGACCAGCAGCGGCTCGAAGAAGAGGGGCGCCGAGGCCCGCTGGACCGTTCCGGCCGGCACCCGCAAGGCGGCGGCCCGGCCCGACCCGACGGGTCAGCGCCGCCCCGGTCTGCTGCTCACCCCGGGCGCACTTCCGCACGGCGTGAAGCTGCCCGTCCATTCCACGGTGTTCGTCTCGACCGCCCCCGGGGACGACCTCGCCAAGGAGCGGGTCCTGAACCTGGCCGCGAGCGCCGACCCGCTCAGCTCGGCGCGCGCCCTGACCGGCACGCGGACCAGCGCCCGGTTCGCCGGTGTGCGCCAGGGTCTCTACATCGGGGCCGCGGCGGTCCTGATGCTGATCGGCGCGAGTCTGCTGGTGTCGATGCTGGAGCAGCTGCGCGAGCGCAAGAAGCTCCTGTCGGCGCTCGTCGCCTTCGGCACCCGGCGCTCCACCCTGAGCTTCTCGGTGCTGTGGCAGTCGGCGGTGCCGGTGGCGCTCGGGCTCACGCTCGCGGCGGCGGTGGGGCTCGGGCTCGGTTCGGTGCTGCTGCGGATGGTGGGCCGCTCGGTGACGGTCGACTGGGTCCCGGCGGTGTCGATGGTCGGCATCGGGGCGGGCGTGGTCCTGCTGGTCACCGCCCTGTCCCTGCCGCCGCTGTGGCGCCTGATGCGCCCGGAGGGGCTGCGCACGGAGTAGCCGCCGGGCCCGAACTCCCCTGCCGTGCAGGGAGGTTCGGGCCCGTCCCCTCCACCGCCGCTACCGCGCCACCCGTACCGGCAGGTCGCGCAGCGCCCCGCGCAGAGCGCTCGCGAACTCCTCGAACTCGCCCTGGCGAGCGGCACCCGTCCGCATCGCCAGGGCGATCGTGCGCGAGGGCGCCGGTTCGGCGAAGTACCCGGTGACCAGGCGGTCGTTGCGGCCCGTCTCGATCTCCACGGCAGTGCGCGGCAGCAGGGTCACCCCGAGCCCGCCCGCCACCAGCTGCACCAGGGTGGAGAGCCCGGCCGCGGTCGTGGTGACCGGGGCGCCTTCGGTGCGGCCGGCCTCGCGGCAGATGTCCAGGGCCTGGTCGCGCAGGCAGTGCCCCTCGTCGAGGAGCAGCAGATGCAGCTCGCGCAGCGCGTCACGGGGAATCCCGCTGCGTCCGCCGAGCCAGTGGTCCTGCGGGGTGACGAGCACGAACTCCTCGTCGAACAAGGGGAGTTCGCTGACGCCGGGCACGCCGAGCGGCACGGCGAGCAGCAGCAGGTCCAGGCGCCCGGCGGCGAGCCCCTCCAGCAGCGAGGAGGTCTGCTCCTCGTGGACCTGGAGGTCGAGCTCCGGATAGCGCTCGTGGACGAGCCGGAGCACGGCGGGCAGCAGATAGGGCGCCACGGTCGGGATCACGCCGAGCCGCAGCACTCCGGTGAACGGCGCCCGTACCGCCTCGGCCTCCTCCAGGAGCTCGCCGACCGCGTCCAGGACCGCCTTGGCCCGCACCGCGAGCCGCTCCCCCGCCGGCGAGAGCAGCACCTTGCGGGTCGTGCGCTCCAGGAGCTGCACGCCGAGGGCGTCCTCCAGGGCCGAGACGGCGCCGGACAGGGCGGGCTGGCTCATGCCGATGGAGGCGGCGGCATCGCGGAAGTGCAGATGCTCCGCCACCGCGGCGAACGCCCGCAACTGCGCCAGGCTGGGCTGTTTGCCCTTGCTGCCGACGCTCCTCTTATTTACGGCCACTGATAGGCACCTCCGATCGCGCTGACCCAGTCTAGCTATTTCCCTGATCAATGGTGCCTGTGCCAGGATCGGTAATCCGTCCAACCCCACAGGAAGTTTCCCGAATCCGCTCGATTCGGACTTCCTCGTTCGCAAGGAGAGCGCGTGCTCACTGTTGGTGACCAGTTCCCCACGTACGACCTGACTGCCTGTGTGTCGCTGGAGAGCGGCCAGGAGTTCCAGCAGATCGACCACAAGACCTACGAGGGCAAGTGGCGTGTGGTCTTCGCGTGGCCCAAGGACTTCACCTTCGTCTGCCCGACCGAGATCGCCGCGTTCGGCAAGCTGAACGACGAGTTCGCCGACCGCGACGCCCAGATCCTCGGCTTCTCCGGTGACTCCGAGTTCGTGCACCACGCCTGGCGCAAGGACCACCCGGACCTGACCGACCTGCCCTTCCCGATGCTCGCCGACTCGAAGCACGAGCTCATGCGCGACCTCGGCATCGAGGGCGAGGACGGCTTCGCGCAGCGCGCCGTCTTCATCGTCGACCCGAACAACGAGATCCAGTTCACGATGGTGACCGCCGGTTCCGTGGGCCGTAACCCCAAGGAGGTCCTGCGGGTCCTCGACGCCCTGCAGACCGACGAGCTGTGCCCGTGCAACTGGACCAAGGGCGAGAACACCCTCGACCCGGTCGCCCTCCTGGCCGGTGAGTGACCCATGTCCCTCGACGCGCTGAAGTCCGCGGTCCCGGACTACGCCAAGGACCTCAAGCTGAACCTCGGCTCGGTCATCGGCAACTCCGAGCTCCCGGCCCAGCAGCTGTGGGGCACGGTGCTCGCCACCGCCATCGCCTCGCGCAGCCCCATCGTGCTGCGTGAGCTGGAGCCGGAGGCCAAGGCCAACCTGTCGCCGGAGGCGTACACGGCCGCGAAGGCCGCCGCCGCCGTCATGGCGATGAACAACGTCTTCTACCGCACCCGCCACCTGCTCTCCGACCCGGAGTACGGCACGCTGCGGGCCGGTCTGCGGATGAACGTCATCGGCAACCCGGGCGTGGAGAAGGTCGACTTCGAGCTGTGGTCGCTCGCCGTCTCCGCGGTGAACGGCTGCGGCCAGTGCCTCGACTCGCACGAGCAGGTGCTGCGCAAGGCCGGCGTCGACCGCGAGACGATCCAGGAAGCCTTCAAGATCGCCGCGGTGGTCCAGGCCGTGGGCGTCACCCTCGACTCCGAGGCGGCGCTGGCCCAGTAGGCCGACCGCGTACGCGCGAGCCGCGTACACCGCGAAAGGGCCCCGCCGGTACGACACCGGCGGGGCCCTTTCGCGTCGTGTTGCGGGGGCCCGCTATTCCCGGTCGGCGCCGGCCGCGGCGGGCGCGGTTCCCGCGGGCTGCGCCTCCTCGGCGGCCCGGGCGCTGCGCAGGGCGTTCTCGCGGGCGTACTTGCGCAGATAGCCGACCACCGTGTTGGTGACCGCGACCAGCGGGACCGCGACGACAGCGCCGCCGATGCCCGCGACCATGCCGCCGGCCGCCACCGAGAGCACCACCGCGAGCGGGTGCACCCGCACCGCGCGGCCCAGGATGAAGGGCTGCAGGACGTGGCCCTCGATCTGCTGCACCGCGAGGACGACGACGAGCACCATCAGGGCGTTGAACACCCCGTCGGTGACGAGCGCGACCACGACGGCGAGCGCGCCCGAGACGACCGCGCCGACCAGCGGGATGAAGGCGAACAGGAAGATGAACACCGCGAGCGGCACCGCCATGGGCACGCCCAGGAAGTAGATGCCGACGCCGATGCAGATCGCGTCGATCAGCGCCACTATCACCGTGCCGCGCACATACGCGGTGAGGGTGCGCCAGGCCTTGGGGCCGGCGCCCGCGACACCCGGACGGGCCGCGGCCGGCACCAGCTTGAGCACCCACTGCCAGATCTTCGGGCCGTCGTACAGCAGGAACAGCGTCGAGAACATCGCCAGCAGTATCCCGGTGAGCACCTCCACCAGGACGGTCACGCCCTGGAGCCCGGCCGAGGTGATCTCGTTGGTGTTGGCCCCGATGGTGTCGCTGAGGTTCTTGGCGATCTGGTTGATCTGGTCCTCGGTGACGTGGAACGGGCTGTTGAGGGCCCAGCTCTTGAGCTCCTCGATACCGCCCTGCACCTTGCTCGACAGATCGTCCAGGTTGTCCATGACCTGCCACACCACGAACCAGCCGACGAGCCCCATGAGCACGAACCCGGAGATCGCGGTGACGGCGGTGGCGAGCCCGCGCGGCAGGCCCGCCCGCTTGAGCCGGGCCACCGTCGGCTGGAGCAGCGCGGTGATCAGCAGCGCCGCCACGAAGGCGAGCACCACGAGCCGGACCGCGCTGATGACCTGGGTGAGCACGTAGAGGGTGCCCGCGAGCACGAGCAGCCGCCAGCCCACCTCGGCGGCGACCCGCATGCTCCACGGCACGGCGTCGACCGGATCGGGCCGGGCGGCGACCGCGGGCGCGTACGCGGGCGGCGGCGGTACGTGGTCGGGGGCGTGCTCGTCAGCGGGCCCGGACGGCTCCGGGGGCTCGTCCTCGGGCGCCGCGCGGCGCTTCCTGAGCACGGGGGCGGGCGGCTCGGCCGGCCCGTCGCCGGCTGCGGGCTCGACGATCAGCGGGCCGTCATCGGCGTCCGCGTCCGTCTGCGCCCTGCGTTCCTCCAGGCGCTCACCCCACCGGGTGAGACCGGCACCCAGCCGTCCGAGCATTCCGGGCACTCTCGACATGATCCCGCCGTTTCCTTTTTCCCCGCCGCTGAGTCTCCCCACCGTCTACCCCCGAACCGTCCGGACCTGACCGTACACGGGCGAAGCCCCGCACCGAAGGACGGTGCGGGGCTCCGAAAGGTTGAGCGGGTCCGGGGGTGTCCACCGTCCGGACCGGACCTCCGGCCGGTGTTCTAGTACCAGCTGTGGGACTGCCAGAACGACCAGGCGCCGCACGGGCTGCCGTACCGGTCGTTCATGTAGTTCAGGCCCCACTTGATCTGCGTGGCCGGGTTGGTGCGCCAGTCGGCGCCGGCCGAGGCCATCTTGGTGCCGGGCAGCGCCTGGACGAGACCGTAGGCACCGGAACCGGAGTTGGTGGCCGTGTAGTCCCAGCTCGACTCGTTGTTCACGATGTGGCTGAAGCACTGGAACTGGCCGGCGGGCACGATCTGCCGGGCGATCGACTGGATCTCGTCGATCGAGTAGGAGCTCTTGACCGCGAAGTCGGTACGGGCCGCCGAGCGGCTGGCCGCCTGGGTCTCCAGGTCGCGGGCCTTGGCCTCCTTGTCGGCCTTGTCCTTGTCCGCGGCGTCCTTCTTGGCCTTGGCGTCCTGCGCGGCCTGAACGCGCGCGGCCTCCTCGGCGGACTTCTTCTGCGCGGCGCTGGCCTGGGCGGACTGCGCGTCCGCCTGCTGGGCCAGGGACGCGGTCTGCACCTGGGCCTGCTGTCCTGCGGGGATGTCCGCCAGGAGCGTCGAATCGGCGGCGGTGGCCTCGAAGTTGTCGTTCGAGGCGGCGGCGGGGCTGCCTGCGGCAACGCCGACCACGGCGCCAACGGTGGTGACCGCAGTGGCAGACGCCACCGCGAACCCCCGGACCGAAATCCGGCTCACACGGTTTCCTTCCAGCAGCGTCCGCACGGGTGACCTCGCGGACGCAATCGTGCCCCTGGCTCTCTCCTCCCAACTGCGGGGTCACGGGAGGAACTGACCCGATGGGCAACTCCCTTGCGGGAAGTGCCGCGTGATGCGCGGGCGGCATACGGCGTCGGCTATTGAGTTGCGGGGTACCGGAGTACCGGAGATACAAGGGTGCCGTATGCGGGGCCTGACGGATCCAAGACTCTGCCCGAAGCGGACGCCGCGAGGCAATTCCGCGTTGCGTGGGAAACCTCACACCTCGTGGACCCCAGGAGTTTTTTCCGATCGCACCCATGAAGAGGCGCCGCCCGGCTAGGCTTTCGCGTTCGCCGGACGGCGCCAACTCGTGGCGTACTGGCTCAGATCGAGACGTCCTCCAGCATTTCGGTCACCAGGGCGGCGATCTGCGACCGCTCGGACCGGGTGAGGGTGACGTGCGCGAACAGCGGGTGCCCCTTCAGCTTTTCGACGACGGCCACCACACCGTCGTACCGGCCGACCCTCAAGTTGTCGCGCTGGGCCACGTCATGAGTGAGCACCACCCGTGAATTGGCCCCGATCCGGGACAGAACGGTCAGCAGGACGTTCCGTTCCAGCGACTGCGCCTCGTCCACGATCACGAAAGCGTCGTGCAGCGAGCGGCCCCGGATGTGGGTGAGCGGCAGGACTTCGAGCATGCCGCGCGAGGTGACCTCCTCGATGACCTCACGGCTCGTCACCGCGGACAGCGTGTCGAAGACGGCCTGGGCCCAGGGGCCCATCTTCTCGGCCTCGGACCCCGGCAGATAGCCGAGCTCCTGGCCGCCCACCGCGTACAGCGGCCGGAAGACCATCACCTTCTTGTGCTGCCTGCGCTCCAGGACGGCTTCCAGGCCCGCGCAGAGCGCGAGCGCCGACTTGCCCGTACCGGCCCGGCCGCCCATCGAGATGATCCCGATGTCGGGGTCGAGCAGCAGGTCCAGCGCGATGCGCTGCTCGGCGCTGCGGCCGTGGATGCCGAACGCCTCCCGGTCGCCCCGCACCAGTTTGACGTTGCCGTCCGGTGCGACCCGGCCGAGCGCCTTGCCGCGCTCGGAGAGCAGCACGAGCCCGGTGTGCACGGGAAGCTCGGCGGCCTCCGGTACGTAGAGCGTCTCCTCCTCGAAGAGCAGGTCCACCTGCTCGCCGCTGAGCGGCAGTTCGGCCATGCCGGTCCAGCCGGAGTCGGTGATGGCCAGCTCGGCGCGGTACTCCTCCGCGAGCAGGCCCACCGACGACGCCTTGATCCGCAGCGGCAGGTCCTTGGACACGACGGTGACGTCGTAGCCCTCCGCCTGGAGATTGCGGGCGACGGCGAGGATCCGGGAGTCGTTGTCCCCCAACCTGTAGCCGGCGGGCAGGACGCCGGGATCGGAATGGTTCAACTCGACACGCAGGGTGCCGCCGAGCTCGCCCATGGGGATGGGGGCGTCGAGACGTCCGTACCGGACCCGGAAGTCGTCCAGCAGGCGCAGGGCCTGGCGGGCGAAGTAGCCGAGCTCCGGATGGTGCCTCTTGGCCTCCAGCTCCGTGACGACGACGATGGGGAGCACCACTTCGTGCTCCTCGAACCGGGTCATCGCGTTGGGGTCGGCCAGCAGGACGCTGGTGTCGAGGACGTAGGTGCGCCGGTCGGGCATGCGGCGCTTTGTGCTGGTCACCACGGAAGGACGTACCCCCTCGTAAGAGGCGCATGAGGTCGGGGTGCGACGGCGTCGCGGAAACGGGGACCGGGCTTCGGCCGTGCTGCGCGGGCCGAGCTCCGGCCCTCCACGTCGCCCGCGCGCGGTGCGCGGTCGTCCTGGTGCAAAGGGCCTCCCGGGTGGGTGGCGTTGCTGCCGCCCACTGAGATCCGACGCCCGTGGGCCGGGCGTCGACCTGGGGGTGTTATGCCCTCGAACAAGCGAAGCCATGCCCCGGGGTGTGCCCGGAGTTCCCCCTGGGGGGGGTTGCCCACCCACCCGCCCGTCCCCCCGGTTGCACCGGCTGAGCCCTGGGGCTCCGCCCCAGACCCCCCGAGGGGCTCCGCCCCTCGAACCCCGGCGGGGGCTCCGCCCCCTGCACCCCCGGTCGCGCCTGAACGGCGCTCGTCCTCAAACGCCGGACGGGCTGAGGATGCCCGGTGCGGATCAGCACCACGCTGGTAAGGGGCGCGGGGAACTGCGCGACCAGCCACGCACGGTCCGCACGTCACCGGGGCTGGGGGCGCGGGGAACTGCACGAAGAGCGACCACGGCCCGCACCCGGCCGAGGGATTAGGGGGCGCGGGGAACTGCGCAGCGAAGGCAGCACCGGCCGCAGGCGGCGGCCCGCGCCGGGCGGAGGGGGCTGGGGTCAGGTGCCGTAGCGGCGGTGGCGGGCCGCGTAGTCCCGCAGCGCCCGCAGGAAGTCCACCTTGCGGAACGCCGGCCAGAACACTTCGCAGAAGTAGTACTCGGAGTGCGCGGACTGCCACAGCATGAACCCGGAGAGCCGCTGCTCCCCGCTGGTACGGATCACCAGATCCGGATCGGGCTGCCCCCGCGTGTACAGGTGCTCCGAGATGTGCTCGACGTCGACGATCTCCGCGAGCTCCTCGAAGGACGTCCCCTTCGCCGCGTGCTCCAGGAGCAGCGAGCGGACCGCGTCGGCGATCTCCTGGCGCCCGCCGTAGCCGACGGCGACGTTGACCAGTATCCCGTCGATGTCGTGCGTGGCCTGCTCGGCCTCCTTGAGGACGGCCTGGGTGTGACCCGGCAGCAGGTCGAGCGTGCCGACGTGGTGGACCCGCCAGCGCCCGTCCGCCGCCAAGTCCCGTACCGCGTCCTCGATGATGCCGAGCAGCGGGGTCAACTGGTCCTCGGGACGGTCCAGGTTGTCGGTGGAGAGCAGCCAGAGGGTGACGACCTCGACGTCGGTCTCGGCGCACCAGCCGAGGAGTTCCTGGATCTTGCTGGCGCCGGCCTGGTGGCCCTGCTCGGGGCTGCGGGCCGATGCCTTGGCCCAGCGCCGGTTGCCGTCCAGGATGACACCGATGTGCTTGGGCACCTGGTCGTGGTCGAGGCGGCCTTCCACCCGGCGCGCATAGAGCCTGTACACCAGGTCGCGCAAACTCACCGATTCCACCCTCTCGTTGCCTTCCGGGGGCCCGCCGCCGCCCCGTACACCGGCCGCCCCAGGGAAAGCACAGTACTGCGGACGGGTCACGGCGGCCCAACTCGGCCTGTCACAAGTCCGTGATAAGCAGGGAAACGTGACTGAATCGCTCCGCTTCCTCCCGGCCCCCGACCGCTACGACTCCATGGAGTACCGCCGCACCGGTCGCAGCGGCCTCAAGCTTCCCGCCGTCTCGCTCGGCCTGTGGCACAACTTCGGTGACGACCGCGCGCTGGATTCCCAGCGTGCGATCCTGCGCCGCGCCTTCGACCTGGGCGTCACCCACTTCGACCTGGCCAACAACTACGGCCCGCCGGCCGGCTCGGCCGAGCTCAACTTCGGGAAGATTTTCGGCCAGGACTTCGCCCCGTACCGGGACGAGCTCGTCATCTCCAGCAAGGCCGGCTATCTGATGCACCCCGGCCCGTACGGCGAGTGGGGTTCGCGCAAGTACCTGATGTCGTCGCTCGACGCGTCGCTCAAGCGCATGGGCCTCGACTACGTCGACATCTTCTACTCGCACCGCTTCGACCCGGAGACCCCGCTGGAGGAGACGATGGGCGCGCTCGCGTCCGCCGTGCAGCAGGGCAAGGCGCTGTACGTGGGCGTCTCCTCCTACACGAGCGAGCAGACCGCCGAGGCGGCCCGGATCCTGAAGGAGATGGGCGTCCCGGCCCTGATCCACCAGCCCTCGTACTCGATGATCAACCGCTGGACGGAGGAGGACGGGCTGCTCGACACCCTGGAGGCGGCCGGCATGGGCTGCATCTCCTTCGTGCCGCTCGCCCAGGGGCTGCTCACCGGCAAGTACCTGGAGGGCATCCCGGAGGGCTCGCGCGCCACCCAGGGCAAGTCGCTCGACCCGGGCCTGCTGAGCGAGGAGGTGCTGCGGCGCCTGCACGGCCTGAACGACATCGCCCGGCGGCGCGGCCAGTCCCTGGCGCAGCTGGCGCTCGCCTGGGTGCTGCGCGACCCGCGCATGACGTCCGCGCTCATCGGCGCGTCCAGCGTCCGGCAGCTGGAGGAGAACGTGGCGGCACTGGCCGGGCCGCCGCTCGGCGAGGCGGAGTTGAAGGAGATCGACACCTTCGCCGTGGACACCGAGGGCACCAACATCTGGGCCAAGCGCGGCTGACGACCGGGGCCGGGAGAGAAGAGCCGGGAGAGAAAAGCCCGGGAAAGAGACTCCGGGAAAGAAAAAACGGGCCGGTCCGTGGGGGGGATACGGACCGGCCCGAGGGGGGGTTTCCACCATAACCCTTCGTAAGTGCTGCTGGGTGCCACGGCGCTCCAGAACTACGCTCCGAAACCGGCCGGGTACGGTTTCGCGGTCCCCCGCGTGGGTGACCCCGCTCGCTGCGGCACGCTTGACCGTGCAGGTCAGAGGGGTCGCGGCGGGCGCGAGCAGTGTCCGGGGGCGCGCCCCGGCGGGTGAAAATCCACTCCGGGTGTGCTTCACCCCACTGGCTCAAGGGAGCTGCCTGGATGTGACCGTCCGATGTCGGCCCGGACACGAGCCGTACACAGAACGGGCGGGTGCCGGCATCCCCCGGGGGCCGCGCTCAGCTCCGGCGGCGCAGCAGCGAGATCCCGTCCGCCTCCGCCACCCGCGCGTAGCCGTACCGGGCCAGCGCGAGGTCGTACTCCCTGTCCTGGCGGGGGCCCGGGTAGGGCCAGGTGCCCGGTGGGTAGGGCCAGGACTCCGGCGGGACGCGGTCGTAGACGATCCACTGGGCCGTGGGGCGCGGGATCGGGCCGTCCGTGTCGTACAGCTTCCAGCGCACCGGGAAGGTCGGGAAGAGGACCACCTGGGTGCGTGAAGTCAGTTGCGGGACAAGGCGGTTGGAGGCCGCCACGGTCGCGCCGTCGGGGATGCGCCGCAGCAGGTCGCGTACGGCGAGGACGTGTGCGGAGGTGCGCCAGGTGGAGCGGTGGGCGATCTGGGCGAGCGGGAAGGAGGGGACCAGGAGCAGGGTCACCGCCGCCACCGTCGCGAGCGAGGCCCGCACATGGCGGCGGGCGAGCGGGTCGCCCGCGGCGGCGTAGGGCCGCAGCGCATCGACGAGGGCCGCGAACACGACGGGCATCAGGACGGCCGAGTAGTGGAAGGCGGTCCCCCAGTGGAAGGCGTTGGTGGACAGCATCCGCCAGCCCAGGGTGGGCAGCGCGATCAGGGCGAGCGGTGAGCGCAGGGCGATGAGCGCGGCCGGGGCGAAGACGAGGACGAGCGTGGTGGCCTTCACCTCGGGGCGCACCGCGTCCAGCGGCGCGAGGGCGAGCGTGGAGAGCAGCGAGTGGTGGGCCGCCGCGAGATTCGCGGCGTGCGCGTAGGTGCCGGCCGGGTTGAAGTACGGCATGAGGACCTTGAATTCGAGCGCGCTGCCCACCAGGCCGAGCGCCGCCGCGGCGAGGCCGAGCCGGCGCGGGCCGCGCCAGGCGACGTACCCGCCCATCGCGGCGAGCGTCAGCCCGAGGTCCTCCTTGACCAGGAGCAGCGGCGCCGCGTAGGCGAGCGCGCGCCGCCAGTTGCGGCGGGCCAGCGCTTCGAGCGCGTAGGACACCAGCGGGACCGCGAAGCACACCTCGTGGAAGTCGAAGCCGACCGTGGAGGCGATGCCCCAGCTCAGCCCGTATCCGCACGCGATCACATGGCCGGGTCGGCGGCCCAGCACCCGTACGGCCTGCCGGGCGAGCGGCACCACGGCGAGCGCGAGCAGTGCGGCCTGGGCCACGAGCAGGGTGTACGGGGAGGGGAAGAGGCGGTAGAGGGGGGCGAGGGCGGCGAGCACCGGGTGGAAGTGGTCGCCGAGGAGGTTGAAGCCGTCGCCGCGCAGGGGTGCGATCGGCGCGTGCAGGTGCGCGTAGCCGCGCACGGCCTGCTCGAAGATGCCGAGGTCGTAGCCGGTGGTGCGGACCAGGGCGTGGCGGCGGGCGGAAATGGTCGCGTACAGGAGGAACAGCGCACCGGCCCACCCCCACCACAGGAGGGCGGGCCGGCCGATGCGGACGCGCGGGATGCGGGAGAGGGCGGGTACGGGCGTGATCGGCGGCTGCGTCCGCCGCCCCATTCGTTGGCCAGCAATTGTCCCCATACGTCCCGATGTTAGGCAGCGCGGTGGGGCCTCAGCGGCTTCCGCGCCTCGATCAGGAAGCGTGTCGTGTGCGCGACGAAGGGGCCTTCGGTGCGGATCCGCTCGTCGAGCACCTTCAGCCGGTCGCGGTGCTCCTCGACGGTGAAGCCGGGCACCATCCAGATCACCTTGCGCAGGAAGTAGACGACGGCACCGATGTCGAGGAACTCCGTACGCAGCTTCTCCAGACGCAGATCGACCACTTCCAGACCCGCGTCCTCGGCCTCCTTGCGCGCCTTGCCGGGGTCGCGCGCGCCGCGCACCTCCGGCGGCTGCGGCCCGAGGAAGAACTCGACGAGCTCGAACACGCTGGCCGGGCCCACCTGTTGGGAGTAGTACGTGCCGCCGGGAGAGAGGACGCGGGCGATCTCGGACCACCAGGTGGTGACCGGGTGCCGGCTGACGACCAGGTCGAACGCGCCGTCCGCGAACGGCAGCGGCGGCTTGTCCTCGTCCGCGACGACCGCCACCCCGCGGGGGTGGAGCAGGCCGGTGGCGCGGGCGACGTTGGGCGGCCAGCCCTCCGTGGCGACGGCGAGGGGCGGCAGCTGGGGCACGGCGGCGAGGACCTCGCCACCGCCGGTCTGGATGTCGAGGGCGGCGGTGGCCTTCGCCATCCGTCCGGCCATCGAACGGGCGTACCCCCACGACGGCCGCTCTTCGGTGGCCCGGCCGTCGAGCCAGGAGAAGTCCCAGCCGTCGACGGAGACGGACGCGGCCTCGTCGATCAGTTCCTCGAAGGGGCGGTTGTTGTGGTTCCTGATGTTTCGGCCCATGTTGCGGACCCTACGCGGCGGCCCCGCGAGCCACTACCGTTTGTCCATGGGCCGATGGAGGGACGGAACGGGCGAGTTGAGTGTCGTCGGCGGCGCCGGGACACCCGTACCGCTGGAGATCGCGGCGTCCTACCGGGCCCGCACCCGGGGCCTGCTCGGCCGCGACGGCATCGAGGGCGCGATCCTGCTGAGCCCCGCGAGCAGCGTGCACACCTTCCGCATGCGCTTCGCGATCGACGTGGCCCATCTGGACCGTCACCTCAGGGTCGTCGCGGTGCGCACCATGGTGCCGGGCCGGCTCGGCGCGGTCCGGGTGCGCGCGCGGCACGTCCTGGAGGCGGAGGCGGGCGCCATGGCGGGCTGGGGGCTGCGGCCGGGCGTCCTCGTGACGATCGCGACCGGTCAGGATCTCAGGACTTGAGCTTGGCCGCCTGCGCAACGGCGAGCTCGTCGGGGATCCGGGGCGTGTCGTCCCCGGTCACGTCCACGGCGTAGTACGTGACGACGGTGGTTCCGCTGCGCACCACCTGGAAGACCATCGGCACGGGGTCGCCCTGGGCGACGCCCATCAGCTCGTAGGCCAGCGCCTCGTCGCCCGCCTTCGGCGCGGGGAGTTCCTTGACCGCGCTGAAGTAGGAGGGCTCCAGGTCGCCGCCCTTGGTCTTGAAGCCGCCGGCGCAGGCCGCGATGGCCTTGCGCAGCTTCGGGAGTACGTCGGTGGCGCCGGAGGGGTGGGCGCCGAGGACCTCGGTGACGACGGTCTGGTCGGCGCGGCCGTCCTCGGTGGCGTTCACCAGGCGGCGGTAGACCGTCGCGGAGGGCGCGGGGTCGGGCGTGCCGTTGATGACGGACACGAAGGGCATGCACTCGGGCTTGGACGTCCGCGAGCTGCCGGTCGGGGTGCCGCCCTCCAGGGGCTCGGCCGCGAAGTCCTTCACGTCGCCGGTCGCCAGGGCGGCCGTGGCGAGCTGGTCGCTGCTGAGCGCGCCGGACGCCTTCACCCGCGGGGTGCTGCCCGCACCGGCCGCTGCCGCGCTGTCCCGCACGGCGCCCTCGGCCCCGTCCGCACCCTTGGCCCCCGCACCGCACCCCGCCGCGGCGAGGGCGACGAGGCACACCCCGGCGGCCGCCGTACGTCTCCGTAGCAGCCTTGGCTTCATACCCAGCACCGTAACAACCACTCCTGTGGATTGGCTGGGTCCTGCCCCACCCATTTCCCACCACCGCCCGAGGGCGGGCGACGACCGGACGCCACGGAACACCGCGTACCCGCCGGAACCGCGCGCTAACTGCCGCACGCGCAGCCAGAGTTGGCCCGCCGCGTGCTAGCCGCCGCTGCCGCGGGTGAAGCTGACCTCCACGCGGCGGTTCTTCTTGCGGCCGTCCTCGGTGGAATTGTCGGAGATGGGATAGTCCTCGGCGTACCCGCGGATCTCGAACGTCACGTCCGGGCCGAGGGACAGGGAGAGCGCCTTCTGGACGGCGTCCGCGCGCTCCTTGGACAGCACCACGCCGTGCTCGTGCGTGCCGAGGTTGTCGGTGAAGCCGAAGACGCGCACGCTGGTCGCCTTCTGCTTCTTGACCTCGGCGGCGATGCCCTGGATGCGGTCGTTGGCCTCGGGCGAGAGGGCCGCGCTGTCCATGGCGAACAGCACCTCCGCCTGGAGCGCGAACGTCACGTTGGTGTTGGTGTCCGAGCGCCGTTCCTCACCGCCCTGGTCCTCGACGATCGACTTGATGTCCAGCACCTTGGGCGCGGCGAGCGTGCCGCCCTCGGGCAGCTTCAGATTCGGGGAGGTCCCGTCGACCTTCACGGAGGGGTCGGTCGTCGCCTCGGTTCCGGGCAGTGGGGGGCTGCTCGGCGTCTCGTCGGCGTACGCGGTGGTGCCGCCCCCGCCGAGGACGAGCGCGGCGACGATCGCCACGGCGGCGCGCGCGGCGGTGGTGGGCCGGGTTGTGGGCCGGGTTCTGGTCATGGCGTGATCACCCGGAGACGGGGACGGACATGGTGGGGAAGGTGGGGAGCTGGAAGTCGACTTGCTGCGTGGTGTTCGGGGGGGCGGGGAATTGGGCGAAGAACGGGACGGTCTGGCCTGCCTTGATACTGGAGATCCCCATCGTGCAGAGGCACTTGCCCCCCGTGTCGCGCAGAACGTAGTACCGCTTCTTTCCCACCTTGTCGACAAGCGTCGCACCGGCCACCGAGTCACCGCTCGCGAGGACGTCCCGCTCTGTGCCCGCCCACGGCGACGTGGCGACGAAGTCTTCGGAACCGGTGTTCCTCACCTGGCCCGACACCGTGAGGAACCCGCCGGAATCACGTTTCACGCTGTTGATGGTGAGCACCACGCCCCCCTCGCCCGTCGCTTCCGCGAGTTTGGTCGTCGAGTCCGGTGTGGCGGCCGACGCACCGGACTCCTGTCCCTTGTCGGACGAGGGCTTCGACTGCGACGAGGTGCTCGCCTTCGCCTTGTCGTCCTTGCCACTGCTGCCGCATCCGGCCACGGTGAACGCCAGGGCGACCGCCGTCACCGCCGCCACAGCCCCCCTACGGGCCCTCAACGTATGCCGAACACTCATCAGTGCCATTCCTCTGTTCGTCACTGCCTGTCAGTCGACCAATTTCACGCCGAAGAGCTTCTCCACGTCGGGCACCGGATCGACCGGCATGTCCTTGCCGTCGCAGGTGATCGTCACCGGAGGGCCCGTGGGGGCGGGAGACGCCGTGGGTGCGGGAGTCGGGCTGCCGGTGGGGCCGGCCCCGGGCGGCAGATCGCAGCGCAGCTCGATCATCGCCGTGGCGCTCGCGGTGCCGTGATCGTCCTCGGTGCCGGGAATCACCGAGGTGCCGACCGTGTACCGGGTCCGCGTGTCCACGGTGAACCTGAACTGCCCGGTCCCGCCCGGGCGGGTCTCGAAGCGGGTGAGTTCGGCGTGGTTCCTGCCCGCGAAGTCCGCCGCCTCGTCATGGGCGTCCGCGAGGACGGCGCCGTCCCGGAAAAGGTCATCGACTCCGCCCGGCGTCGTCAGCGCCGCGAGCACCTTGGGGCCCAGCTCCGCGCGGGCACGCTGGGCCGCCGCGAGGGCCGCCGCGTCCGCCGCACCCTGAGCGCCGTTGCGGGTCGCCGACGCCTGGCCGACCGCGAAGAAGGCGAACGCGAGAAAGAGCAGGCCCGCCACCATCACTACATAGATGGGGAAGGCCTGCCCTCTGTCTCCGTGCAGGCGTGGGGTCAGCCGCCGGCCTTGATCTTGTTGATCTGTTCCTTGATCTTGGTGGTGATCTCGCTCCCGATCCCGGTCGCCATGATCCCGCCGATGATCGCCACCACCACCAGAATGATCCCCAGATACTCGAACGACGTCTGCCCCCGCTCGCGCCCCCCGGGCGCCGCATACCGGCGCCGGAGCCGGGCGGTCGTCGTGTTTCTCCAGTCGCCCAGCCGCACCTGCGCAGCGACGGCGGTCCTCAGCAGCGTGTCCTGCGGCATCTCGCGGCTCTCCTCCGGTTGCGGCCTCGCGTACGTCACCGGGAACGTAAGCCGGGGTCCGGGGGCCCACCGAGGGTCCAGGGGCCCAAATGCGGGCCCAAGCGCGGGCGTTACGCATGGCGCGCCCCCAGCCAGCACGCGATCGCTTCACCGCGGGACGCCGCGTGCAGCTTGGCGAAGATGCGGTTGATGTGGTTCTTGACCGTCTTCTCGCTGATGAAGCACGTGGCCGCGATGTGCTGGTTGCTCATGCCCGCCGCGATCAAGTCCATCACCTCGGCCTCCCGCGAACTCAGCCTGAACTCTCTCCTGTTGCGCTCGCCCCTGTCGCGCAGGGACGCTGCACGCCGCGCAGGGGAAGACTGTCCCATGAATGGTTGCAGTTGCGAAAGAGGGAGGGGCGAATTCGCCGGTGGCGGGTCCGGCTGCGCCCGTACGTGGGCCAGCAGAGCGGACGCCGCGGTAGCGGTGAAGACAGGGCGGCCCTCCTTCACTCCCCTTACGGCGGCGGCCAGTTCATCCGCCGTGAACTCACCGTGCACCAGATATCCCTCCGCCCCGAGCCGCAGCGCCTCGCGCACGATCTCGCTCTCGCGGCTGTACGTCAGCATCATCACAGATGCAAGGCCCACCAGGTGCGGCAATGCGGTGATGCCGTCCACGCCCGGCATCCGCACGTCGAGGAGGATCACATCGGGGCGGTGGCGCACCGCCGCCTCGTAGGCCTCGTGGCCGTCCGCGGCCTCCGCGACCACCTCGATGTCGTGGCGGCCGTGCAGCAGCGCCGTCAGACCGGCCCGCACCACCGGGTTGTCGTCCGCGACGACGATCCGCAGCGGGCGCACCGCCTCCGCCGCCCGGTCGTCCGAGGGGCCGCGCCCGGCGCCGTCCCGCCCGGCACCGTCCAGCCCGCCGGCACCGTGCCCGTTACCACCGCGCCCCGTACCCCCGCGCCCGGCACCATCGCCCGCGACGTTGCCTCCGTCCGCCTGCATGCCGCCTCCTCGCCCGAGCGTGGTGTGAGTCGTGAGGGATGTCGGAGCCCTCAGGGTCATACCGCATCACCATCCTGGCCCAACCCCGGCGCGGGCAGCGGAAGTTCCACCCGGACCTCCGTCCCCGTCGGCGACGCCCCCCGCCCCACCCTGATCCGCGCGCCGATCGCCGCCGCCCGTTCCACCATGCCCACCAGACCGAAGTGGCCGGTGCGGCGGAGGTCGTCGAGGCTGGTGCCGGGGGGCAGGCCCCGGCCGTCGTCGCGGATCGTCAGGCGGAACAAGGGTCCTTCCACCCCGGCCGTCACGCCCACGCGGCCCGCCCCCGCGTGGCGCTGCGCATTGTCCAGGGCCTCGCCCGCGATGGTCAGGAGCTGGCGGGCCACCCCGGCCGGGAGCATCGGGGCCGGGCCGTCGCCGCGTACCGTCCAGGCCACCCGCATGCCGGTTCGGTGGGTGAAGTCGCGTACCGCGCCCGACAGTTCGGCCAGGACGTTCACCTCTCCCCGGGTACGCCGCAGATCACCGAGGAGCTCGCGGGACTCGGCCGCCGCACGGCGCGCGGACCGCGCCACCAGTTCGGCCTGGCGCCGGACGGCGGCCGGGTCGAGGCGGTCGGCGCAGGCGGCCAGGCCGTCGGCGGCGAGGGCCAGGCCGTACAGGGTCTTGGCCACCGAGTCGTGCAGGTCGCGGGCCAGGCGGGCCCGCTCCTCCTCCACCGCGTCGTGCGCCGCGAGGCGGGCCCGCGTCTCCGTCAGGGCCTGGCTCGCGGCGCCGAAGCGGAACAGGAGGTTGCGGATGGTGACGCCGACCGCGCCCGCGATGACGCAGAAGCCGGGCAGCAACAGCGCCGAGGCGTCGGCCAGTTGGTGGCGCGGGCCGGTCGCGAACACCAGGGCGAGGATCGCCACCTGGAGGCCCGCGAAGAGGCCCGCGCCGCGCCAGCCGTAGACCAGGCCGGCGAGCAGCGGGGTGCAGGTGGTGACGTAGCCGAGCGAGGACTCGGGGGTCGCCGTGATCAGCAGGAGCGCGCCGAACACGGCGTCGGCCGCGAGCAGCCAGGGGTGGCGCAGCAGCAGCGGCCCGAACCGCTCCCAGTCGCGGAACAGGACGTACGAGCCCATGAAGGTGACCAGGACCGCCGATCCCACGAGCAGCCCGGGGGCGCCGTCGGCGGCGCCCGAGAGCGCGAACGGCGCGCCGATCGCGATCATCGCGAGGCGGAAGCCGAACACCTGGCGGCACATCGCCTGGAGGGCGTTGACCTGGAGCGCGAGGGTCGGCGGCGGTGGCGCCGCCGATGCGTCGCGGCGACGAGTGGGCATCGTCAACCCCCTTGGTGGCGCCACGAGTGGGAAGCTCACTTCGGGCCTCCCAGAAAGCCCCCGAAGTCCAGGTTCGCGCCGTAGACGAAGCCGACCGTGAGCAGGATCAACGTGCCCGGCAGCAGAAAGGTCGTGACGGCGAAGGTGGCCTTGGGGACCGCGCGGGCGGCTTTGCGGCGGGCGTTCTGCGCGTCGGTGCGGCGCATGTCGGCGGCGATGGCTATCAGGGTCTCCACGATCGGCGCGCCCAGTTCCTCGCCCTGCTGGAGCGCGGTCACGAACATCGCGACCTGCTCGGAGTCGTTGCGCCTGCGCAGCTCCTCGAACGCCTCGCGGCGGCTGACGCCCATGTCCATCTGCCGCAGGGTGATGCGCAGTTCGTCCGACCACGGGCCCTCGTACTTCTCGGCGACGCGGTCGAGGGCCTGGCGGAAGCCGAGGCCGGCGCTGACCACGACGGCGAGCACGTCGAGGAAGTCGGGCAGTGTGCGCTCGATGTGGTCGCGGCGCACCCGCACGGCCGACCAGATGCCGACCTCGACCCAGAACAGCGCGAACGCCACCATCACCAGGGCGAGGATCCAGTGCCCTTCGAGCAGCATGATCAGTGCGGCTGCCGCGCCCAGCAGCCCGTACACGGCGCGGCGGGCCGCGTACCGGTCGACGGTGAGGCCGCCCGGGTTGCCCGCGAGGTCGATCTGGCGGCGCTTGCGCGCGACCCGCTCGGGGCCCATCAGGCGCAGCACGGCGGGGGCCCAGCGCATGCCCGCCCGGTCCACGGCCGAGCCGACGGCGGTGGTCCGGGTCGCGCCGACCTCCAGGGCCACCGAGAGGTCGCTCGGGAGCTTCACCTCGGCCCGGTACATGCGGATGCCGAGGAACATCCCGTACACGGCCAGGCCCATCAGGGCCGCGAAGAGCAGTCCCATGCGTCGCTCACTCCCCTCTCTCGTGTCGCTCGTGGCGTTCGTGGCGCCCGGACGGCCGGTGCCGTCACGGGTGGGCGGACCCGGTTCATACGTCGATGCGGGACAGGCGGCGCACCACGACGAAGCCGAGGGCGTACAGGGCGATCGAGATCAGGACGGCCGCCTGGCCCAGCAGGGCGCCCGTCATGCGGTCGAGGGCGCCGGGCATCACCGCGTTGAGCATGAGGAGCGCGGCCATGCCGAAGCCCGGCACGGCGTACGCGGTGACGGTCACCTGGGCGAGCGTGGTGCGCACCTCGCGCCGGGTCTCCTTGCGCTCCTCCAGGGTGGTGGTGAGGTTGCGCAGGGAGCTGACCACGGTGCCGCCGGCCCGGTTCGCGAGCACCAGCGTGGTGACCAGGACGACCAGTTCGCGCGAGGGCAGCCGCTCGGCGATCTCGCCGAGCGCGTCCTCCAGGGACTCGCCCATGGCGAGCCGGTCGGTGACCCGGCCCAGTTCCTCGGCGGCCGGCGCCTCCATCTCCTCGGCCGCCATGGCGATCGCGGTGCGCAGCGCGAGCCCGGCCTGAGTGGCGTTGGCGAGGATGCGGGAGAGTTCGGGCAGCTGGTTGATGAAGCGCTCGATGCGTTTCTGGCGCTGCCAGTTGAGGAACGAGTTGCCGATCCACAGGCCCGCGAGCCCGGCGATCGGCCCGAAGAACGACGCGAGGACGGACGCCGCGATCAGCCACAGCGCGGCCACCCCCAGCACCATGTACACGAAGAACTCGCCCGGGGTGAGGTCGAGGCCGGTCGCGGCGAGCTTCAGCTCGATGCGGCGGCCGAGCCGGGTGCCGCGCAGCCGCCGGTCCACGCCGCGGAACGGCCGGTGCCGGCCGGGGGCGTGTCCGGCGCCGGGGTTGCTGAGCCGGTCGACGAGGGCGTCGCGCTGGGCGCGGCCCGCACCGTAGGAGCGCAGCCCCAGGACCGCGAGCACCCCGGCGAGCAGGGTGACGCCGAGCGTGAGGAAGGAGAGGTTCATCTGCGCTTTCCCTGTCAGTTGGCGTGGCGGACGGCGAGCTGCTCGGTGTGCGCGGCGACCCCGTAGGCCTGCGGCACGGGCTGGCCCGCGAGGTAGAGCCGGTCGGCGACGCGGCGGGGCAGCGGGAAGTACTGGAAGCGCCCGTGGACGCGGCCGTCGGCGGCCATCGGCCGGGCGTCGAAGCGGCAGACGGTGGTGATGCGGTACGGGTCGCGGCCGTGCGATTCGAGCAGCGCGATCTCGGTGACTCTGCGGGCGCCGTCGGCGTGCCGGGTGAGCTGGACGATGACGTCCACCGCCGAGTTGATCTGGTCGTGCAGCGCCTCGAAGGGGACCTCCACCTCGGACATCGAGGCCAGGGTCTGCAGGCGCATCAGGGCGTCCTCGGCGCTGTTGGCGTGGACGGTGGCCAGCGAGCCGTCGTGGCCGGTGGACATCGCCTGGAGCATGTCGAGCGACTCCCCGCCGCGCACCTCGCCGACCACGATCCGGTCGGGTCGCATGCGCAGCGAGTTGCGCACGAGGTCGCGGATGGAGATGTGGCCCTTGCCCTCGACGTTGGGGGGCCGCGACTCCAGACGGATGACGTGGGCCTGCTGGAGCTGGAGTTCGGCGGAGTCCTCGATGGTGATGATGCGCTCGTGCGGCGGGATCAGCCCGGACAGGGCGTTGAGCAGGGTCGTCTTGCCGGTGCCGGTGGCGCCCGACACGATGATGTTGAAGCGGGCCTGGACGAGCCCGGCGAGCAGCAGCAGCATGTGCTCGTCGAGCGACCCGAAGGCGATCATCTCCTGGAGCGTGAACGACCTGGGGAAGCGGCGGATGGTGAGGGTCGCGCCGGTCAGCGAGAGCGGCGGGATGATCACGTTGACGCGCTCGCCGGACGGCAGTCGGGCGTCCACCATGGGGTTCGACTCGTCCACGCGCCGGTTGACCGTCGACACGATCCGCTCGATCGTCTGCATCAGCTGCTCGTGCGAGGCGAACCGCAGGGGAAGCTGCTCCACCCGGCCACCGCGCTCCACGAAGATCTGGTCGGGCCCGTTCACCATGATCTCGGTGATGGAGGCGTCTTCGAGGAGCGGTTCCAGGATGCCGAGGCCGAGCGCCTCGTCGACCACCCGGCGGATCAGCTGGGCCCGTTCGGCGGTGGAGAGCACCGGGCCCTCGCGGCTGATGATGTGCCCGAGCACCCGCTCCAGGCGGGCCCGGCGCTCGGCGGCGGCGAGCGAGGACATCTCCGCGAGGTCGATCTCCTCCAGGAGCTTGGCGCGGTAGGAGGCGACCAGATGGCCGTCCTCGCGTCCGGCGCCGCTCTCCTCGGGGACCGCGATGCGTGCCCGCAGACTCATGTGTGATCTCCAGTCGTCCCGGGTCGGTTCGGCTGCCGGAGCTTCGGCATCGTGGCGGTGCGGGTGGCGGTGCCGAAGAAGCCGTCGCCGAGGCCCGGGACGACACTGGGGATGGTGATGGTGACGGTGTAGCTCACCCCGTCCCCGCCACCCCCGGCGGGCGCGATCCGCGGCTTGAGCCAGCCGCTGACCGCCGCGGTGCCGGCCGCCACCGGGTCGGGGGCCGGCTCCCCCGCCCTCGGCTCGTCCAGACTGGCGGCGCGGGCCGCGGCCCGCGCCGCGGTGCCCGCCTGGTTCGCGGCGTACGCGGCGACGCCGAGCTGGATGGCGGCGAGCCCGACGAGCAGCAGGAGGGCGACGAACCCGATGTATTCCAGGGCGACTTGGCCCCGGTCGCGCTGCGGTCGCTCAGGGAGGCGCACGGCTCAGCGCTCCTTCACATGGGCGGCGGTGCCGTCGACGGGGAAGCCGTTGAGGACCCCCGGGATCAGGACGGGCACCTTGAGGGTGACCGTGGCGCGGTACAGGCCGGCGCCGTCCTCGCCGCACTCGGCGCGCCCCTCGAAGGCGGCGGGCAGGTCACGCCGCGCGGCCGTGCGGCAGGCGCCCTGCGCGTCGCCCTGCGCCGCGGCCCCGGCCCGCGCGCCCTCGTCCGCCGCGTTGCCCGCGAGGACGAAGGTGTAGCCGACCAGGGCGCACTGCCACAGCGCGACGAGCAGGAGCAGGATCAGCGGCACCACGCCGACGAACTCGATGACGGTCTGCCCCCGGTCCCGTCCGCCGCCCGCGCGGGCCCACAGCGGGCGCATCAGCCGCCCCTGCGCCGCAGCACCAGGCCCGAGCCCCGGGCGGCCCGCGCCTTCGCCCGGCCCTCCGGCGCCTTGAGCAGGCCGAGTTCACCGGCCAGCGCCCACAGCGCCTGGCGTACGGTGCCGCGGGCGTCCAGGTCGTGCAGCCGGCCCGCGTCGACACAGCCCTGGAGCTCCTTGAAGTGGGCCGGCACGGCGGTCTGGGCGATACGGGTGCCGGTGATCTTCTGGATGAGCGCGGGCTGGATCTCGGTGGTACGGGTGTGCCGGTTGACCACGGTGGTGGTCTCCTCGGCCTTGCGGATCTGGAGCCGGTCCCACATCCGTACGGTGCGCTTGGCGCCCCGGACGGACACGACGTCGGGGGTGGTGACGAGCAGCGCCACGTCGGCCGTCTCGACGGCGGCGGCGTTGGCCGCCGTCATCTGGGTGCCGCAGTCCACGATCACCGCCTCGTAGCGGGTGCGCAGGGCGCCGATGATCTGACGGGCGGCCCGGTCGGTGACCTCCTCGCCGCGTTCGCCCTCGCCGGGGGCGAGCAGCAGGGCGAGCCCGCTCTCGTGGGTGAAGACGGCGTCGGCCAGGACCCGGGGCGAGATGTCGGTGATCGCGGCCAGGTCGGCGATGGAGCGCCGGAACTGGACGTCGAGGTAGGAGGCGACGTCCCCGGCCTGGAGGTCCAGGTCGAGCAGCACGGTGGTGCGGCCCGACGCCCGTGCGGCCAGGGCGAGTTGAACGGCGACCACGGTGGTGCCGACGCCGCCCTTGGCCCCGGTCACGGTGGTGACGGTGCCGCCGGGCCCGGCGAACACGTCGAGGTTCGCCCCCAGGTGCCGGCGCACCCCCGCCGACCACTGGGCCGCCGCCTGGACGCGTACCGCGAGTTCCTCGTACGACAGGGGCAGCGCGACCAGGCCGCGGGCGCCGGCGTCCATCGCGGCGGAGAACACCGCGGGCCCGGCGTCGGAGGAGATCAGGACGACGCCGACCGCGGGGAAGCGCAGGGCCACCTCGCGGATGAGTTCGAGGGCCGGCAGCGGGCCGATGCGCTCGTGGACGAGGACGACCTCGGGCAGCTCGTCGAGGGACTCCCCGGCGCAGCGGGCCAGGGTGTCCAGGAGCTGCGTCGAGTCGGCGACGGGCATCGCGGGCTCGGCGTCGGGGAGCTGACTGAGCAGGGTGGTCACGGACCGAGCGGCGTCCGCGTCGGCGACGGCCGGCAGGATTCTGGTGGTCATCCGCGCCTCACTGGTCCTTTTCGAGCCGGTACGTACGGTCGCCGGGCGGGATGGTGGTGTCGCCGTTGCCGCGGCCGACCAGGGCGAGCCGGACATGGGTGGCGAACGACTCGGCGTAGGCGACGCGTTGGGCGTCGAGGGTGCCGAGGGCGAAGGTGATCGGCACGGCCTGGGTGGCCTGGTTCTTGTCGGAGGCGGAGGGGTTGAGCGCCTGGAGCTGGCCCACCGCGATGACCCGCGCGTTCGCGACGATCAGTTTGGAGACCGGGGTGTCGCCCTGCTTGGTGGCGGCGAAGGTGGCGAAGATGTTCACGGTGTCGTTCCCGTTGATCTTTCCGGCCACCCCGGTCGCCGAGTCGATCATGATGGCGATCTCCTGTTCACCGGGCTTGAGTTGGGGCCGGTCGGTGAACATGCCGGCCTGGAGCAGCGAGCCCTTGGTGAGGTGCGTGGCGGCCATCTTGCCGATGACGTCCGAGAGGTCGGTGACCGCGCCGTCGGACAGCCACCGTTTGGGCATGCTCGTCCTGGCGAACTGGTCGGCCTTCAGGGGCGCGTAGGCGTCGATGTCGTCCTTGAGCTTGTACGCCGTCACCTCGGGCCCCACCTTGGAGTCGACGTCGCTGATCACCGTGAGCACCCCGGCGAAGGCGCCGAGGGCGCACAGGACCGAGAGGAGGAGAAGGATGATGCCGCGGCGCTGGCGGGAGTTCATTGACCGTACGACCTCGTTCGCAGACGTGGGGCAGAGCGGGCAAGTGCGGGCCGAGCGGGTGCCCCGGGGTCAGGGTCCGGGGGCGATGGCGCGGCGGCGCTCGGCCCGGGTGAGCGGACGGGCGCGGTAGGCGGAGGCGGGCACGGGTCCGAGGGCGGCGGCCCCGTGGGGCGTGGCGGACTCCTCGTCGCCCGGCTGGTGCGAGGAGCAGAATCCGCAGCGGTCGCCGATGAGTTCCATGGCGCACCAGCGGCACTGTTCGCGCCGCACGGAGGCGACGAGCTGGTAGAGCACCGAGATGTCGGGCAGGTACGCGGCGAATTCGGTGATCTTGCCGGTGCCCCACCAGGCGGCCGAGTCGGCCGGGAGCGGGGCCTCCTGTACGGCCCTGACCCGCCAGGCGGGCGCCAGCGTGCCGGTGACCCAGTCGCCGCTCGCGGCGCCGCGGGCCACCAGCAGCTCACAGGCGAAGTCGGGCCCGGGCAGGCTCGCCCCGGGGCCGACCCTGACCAGCTCGGGCCGGGGGTTGGCGAGGACGGCGAACTGGCTGCCCGGCATCCACGACCTGGCGTGCGCGGTGAGGCCCACCGGGACGCGCTCCAGACGGGTCACCGAGTTCAGGACGGCGCCGGCGTGGATGTAGTGCGAGAGCAGCCGGGCCGCCGAAGCGATGACCCCGGGGCTGAAGTCGCAGACCGAGAGCTGCCTCAACTGCCGTACCAATAAGGCGAGTCCGAGCGGAGGCAGTTCGGATTTGATCAGCGTGATCCGATCGGTTTCCAGAAGCGACCGTACGGTGTGCAGCCGGCGTTCATGAGCCGCTCCCACGGACGCCGGACAGAGGGCGATGACATATCCGTGCTGTTCCAGAAGTCGGTGCATGTCGACGAGTGCGGAGTCGAGCGGCTGGGCGTCCGGCGACTGGAGCAGCGCCGCCGGCGGCGTCTGCGGGTCGGTCGGCGGCAGCACCAGGTCGGGGCTGGTGACGGCTATCGCGGTCGGCACGTCCGGTACCCCCGTTCGCTGATCGCGGTCGCCACGTGGTGGCCCCCGTTCCCTTCGGCGCGCGAGCCCTGTGCGAGCCCCCACGACCGCAACTGATCCCTGCCATTCCCACCTGCCTCAGCACTTTATCCACGACCTACCGGCGGGAGAACCGTCTTCTCCTTTCCTATGTGCCCGCACGGCCGGTTTTGGTGCTCCTGGGACGGGAGTTGCGATGGAAGTCGGCCAAAGCGCGCGGCCGGAATTGATCCTGTGCCCGGCGGGGCCGCGGCCCGGAGGCCGGCGCACGGCTCCCTGCCAGAGGTCTTGACAACCCAATTGGTCTGGACCATGTTGTGCGACCAGGACGCCAGACCACCTCCCGCTTCCCCGTCCCGCTCCCCCCGCTCCACCTCCCCGCCCCACCCCGTTCGCTTCCCCCGCCCCTCTCCCCACCCTCCCCACTCCCCTCCCGGAGGCAGCAAGTGAACCGCGCGAGACATGCAAGGCTCGCCCTGGCCGTGGCCGCGGCCGGCGCCCTGTCCATAGCCGGGCTCTCCGGTACGGCCCAGGCGGCCGACGTCAACAACGCCAAGAACGCCGGGTTCGAGTCGGGCCTCGGCAACTGGAACTGCTCCGGCGGCAGCGGCGCCACGGTGTCGTCGCCGGTGCACGGCGGGACCTCCGCCCTCAGGGCCACCCCCGCCGGCGCCGACAACGCCCAGTGTTCGCAGACCGTCGCCGTCAAGCCCAACTCGACCTACACGCTGAGCGCCTGGGTCCAGGGCAGCTACGTCTACCTCGGCGCGAGCGGCACCGGCACCAGTGACGTCTCGACGTGGACGCCCGGCACCGGCAGCGGCTACGCCCAGCTGTCCACCACCTTCAAGACCGGCGCCTCCACCACCTCGGTGCAGATCTACACCCACGGCTGGTACGGACAGCCCGCCTACTACGCCGACGACATCTCCGTGTACGGACCCGACGGCGGCGGGGGCGGCGACCCGGCCCCGACGGTCCCGGCGGCGCCGGGCGGACTCACGGCCGGCTCGGCCGGCTCGTCCTCGGTGAACCTGTCGTGGGGCGCGGTGTCCAACGCGACCGGGTACAACGTCTACCAGGGCGGCACCAAGGTGCAGTCGGTGACGGGCAGTTCGGCGACCGTGACCGGGCTGAGCGCGTCGACCTCGTACCAGTTCCAGGTGAGCGCGACCAATGCCGCGGGCGAGTCCCCGAAGTCGGCGGCGGTCACCGTCACCACCGCGCCCTCGGGCGGCAACCCGGGCGGCGGCACCGTGCCCAAGCACGCGGTGACCGGCTACTGGCAGAACTTCAACAACGGCGCCACCGTCCAGAAGCTCAGCGACGTGCCCGCGAACTACGACATCATCGCGGTCGCCTTCGCCGACGCCACCTCGACTCCGGGAGCGGTCTCCTTCACGCTCGACTCGGCCGGGCTCGGCGGCTACACCGTCGACCAGTTCAAGGCGGACATCGCGGCCAAGCACGCGGCGGGCAAGTCGGTGATCATCTCGATCGGCGGCCAGAACGGCACCATCTCGGTGAGCGACTCCGCCTCGGCGAACAACTTCGCCAACTCGGTCTACTCGCTGATGCAGACGTACGGCTTCGACGGGGTCGACATCGACCTGGAGAACGGCCTCAACTCCACCTACATGACGCAGGCGCTGAAGTCGATCGCGGCCAAGGGCGGCGCCGACACCGTCATCACGATGGCCCCGCAGACCATCGACATGCAGTCTCCGTCGAACGAGTACTTCAAGACGGCGCTCAACATCAAGGACATCCTGACCGTCGTCAACATGCAGTACTACAACAGCGGTTCGATGAACGGCTGTGACGGCAACGTCTACTCCCAGGGCACGGTCGACTTCCTCACCGCGCTCGCCTGCATCCAGCTCCAGGGCGGGCTCGACCCCTCGCAGGTCGGTCTCGGCGTGCCGGCCTCCACGTCCGGCGCGGGCAGCGGCTACGTATCGCCGTCCGTGGTGAACGCGGCGCTCGACTGCCTGACCAAGGGCACGAGCTGCGGGAACTTCAAGCCCGCCAAGACGTATCCGACCCTGCGCGGCGCGATGACCTGGTCCACCAACTGGGACGCCAAGTCGGGCAACGCCTGGTCGAACGCGGTCGGCCCGCACGTCCACGCCCTGCCGTAACCGCCTCCCCCGCACCACACGAAGGCGCCCCCCGCTGCTGCGGGGGGCGCCACTGTCGTACGGGGATCTAGCGGGTCACGGCTTGGGCAGGGTGCAGCCGGCCCGGTTCAGGTCGATCTTGTTGCCCGCGCCTATGCAGGGCACGATGATGTACGTCTCCTGGGCGTAGTTGATGCCCTGGCGGACGGTGACGTTGCCGTTCTGGTCGACCTCGCACGGGTTGTTCTCCGTGCAGCGCTCGCCGTCCTCGTTGCCCGTGTTGTTGACGGCCACGACCTTGCCGGTGGTGGTGTCGATCACCGGGGAGCCGGAGGTGCCGCCGATGGTGTTGCACGAGGAGGTGTAGCGGACCGAGTCCCTCCAGGTCCAGTCGCCCTCCTTCAGCCGGTAGACGAAGCCGTCGACGTTGCAGCTGTAGGTGCGCTTCCAGTAGCCGGAGACGACCTTGATGGCCGAACCCTGCGTCGGGTGCGCGTCGTTGAGGGTCAGCGCGCTGATGCCGTACTGGCTCTGGATCTTGGCGTAGGTCGTGCTGAGCTGATAGATCGAGATGTCCGTGTCGGTCATCGTGGCGTACGAGACCTTGCTGGCGCGCAGGGTGGCGACCTTCGAGCCCGAGCTGTTCAGCAGCGAGAACGTGCGCGACGACGGCTGGTCGGTGATGACCTCGCCGGCGGCGGGGAAGCCGGTTTCCAGGCAGTGGCCGTTGGACAGCACGAGCGCGGGGTCGCTCGGCTGCGAGGAGGGCGTACGGACCACGGAGCCCGAACAGTTGCTGAGCGCCACCGTGCCGGCGAAGGTGACCGCCTTGACGGGGGCCGCCTTGGCCGGGGTGGTGACCGGGGCCGCCGGGGCGTCGGAGGTCTGCGCGGCGACGGCGGGTGCCGCGCCCGCGGCGGCGAGCAGCAGGGCACTGACGGCGCCGAGTGCGCCGACGTAGGACTTCTTCATGTGGGGGATCCCTTTGTGGGGGTTGCTCGGATGATGAAGAGGTGCGGTTTTGTCATGCGCATTGTTGGTGCTCACATGGTCAACGGGCAAGAGGGCGGCTCGGGTTGACACCATCGGGGCATGCCGAAGGGGGCGCCCTTCGAGCAGGGGCGCCCCCGTTGTCCGCTCTCGCCGCCCTAGATCACCAGGCTCAGGAGCGCCGCCACGGCGAAGCCCGCCACCGACAGGACCGACTCCAGGACGGTCCAGGACTTGAGGGTGTCGCGTTCGCTGATGCCGAAGTACTTGGCGACCATCCAGAAGCCGCCGTCGTTGACGTGCGAGGCGAAGATCGAGCCCGCCGAGATGGCCATGATGATCAGCGCGAGATGGGCCTGGGAGTACCCGGCGCCCTCCACCAGGGGCACCACGATGCCGGCCGTGGTGACGATGGCCACGGTCGCCGAGCCCTGGGCCACGCGCAGTACGAGGGAGATGAGCCAGGCCAGCAGGATGACCGGCAGGCCCACGTTGTTGAAGGTGGTGGCCAGGGCGTCCGCGATGCCCGAGGCCTTGAGGACCGCGCCGAAGACGCCGCCCGCGCCGACCACCAGCAGGATGTTGCCGACCGGCTTCAGGGACGAGGTGGACACCGTCTCCAGGGACTTGCGCGACCAGCCGCGCCGGATGCCCAGCAGGTAGTAGGCCAGGATCAGCGCGATGGTCAGGGCCACGAAGGGGTTGCCGAAGAACTCCAGGACCGAGCGCGGCGTGGACGGGTCGAGGGCGATCGAGGAGAAGGTGGCCGCCAGGATCAGGACCAGCGGGGTGCCGATGATGGCGAGCACGGCGCCGAGCGGGGCCGGCTCCTCGCGCGGGGTGACGCCACTGGCCTGCTGCTCGGCGGCGACGGCGGCCTTGGCCTCCTCGGCGGCCTCCAGCATGTCCTGCGGGACCTCGACGAAGATGCGCTTGCCGATCCAGGCCGCGTAGCCCCAGGCGGCCAGCACCGAGGGGATGCCGACCAGGGCGCCCATCAGGATGACCCAGCCGAGCGAGACGTGGAACAGACCGGCCGCGGCCACCGGGCCGGGGTGCGGCGGCAGGAAGGCGTGGGTCATGGACAGGCCCGCGAGCAGCGGCATGCAGTACAGCAGGATCGACTTGCCGGACCGCTTGGCGGCGGCGTACACGATCGGCGCGAGGACGAAGATGCCCACGTCGAAGAAGACCGGGATGCCGAAGATCAGGCCGGTGAGCCCCATCGCGAGGGGGGCGCGCCGCTCGCCGAACAGGCGGAGCAGCCGACCGCTCAACACCTCGGCGCCGCCGCTGACTTCGAGGATCGCGCCGAGCATCGTGCCCAGCCCGATGATGATCGCCACGTGTCCGAGGATGCCGCCCATGCCGGACTCGATGACCGAGACGGCGGCGGACTTCTGCACCGTGCCGAACAGCTCCGTGACCGAGAGGCCGGCGCCGAGGCCGACGGCTATGGAGACCGCGAGCAGCGCCACGAAGGGCTGGAGTCTGACCTTGATGATCAGGAAGAGCAGCAGCGCGATGCCGAGGACGGCGACGGTCAGCAGACCGGCGGTGCCGCCGATGAGCGGGAGGATGCCGCCCGTGTGCACGGGGGGCGGCGAGGCGGCGGCCGCGAAAGCGTGGAACGACATGTGCCAACTCCGTTGTCGAACAGGGGGGTTCCAGGGCAGGGGGGACCGCGGCACGGCGCCCCGGCGGTCCGGGGCGCCGCACCGTGCGGCGGGTCGAGCGGTGGAGCTAAGGCGGTCAAGGAGTTACGCGTCCAGGACCGCGAGGGCGTCGATCTCGATGAGCAGGCCGGCCGGCAGGCCCACGTACACCGTGGTGCGGGCGGCGGCGGGGGCCTTGAGGCCCTGCTCCTCGAAGTAGGCGTTGTAGATCTCGTTCATCTCCGCGAAGTGGTCCACATCGGTGAGGTAGACGCGCATCATCATCACGTCGTCCCAGCTCGCGCCGCCCTCCTCCAGGATCGCCTTGACGTTGGCGAAGGTCTGGAGGGTCTGCTCGCGCAGGGTGGGGCCGGCCGGGGTGGGTGCCTGGCCCTCGACCGCCGGCAGGAAGCCGACCTGGCCCGCGACCTGGAGGATGTTGCCCTTGCGCACGCCGTGCGAGAACTTGGCGGGCGGGGTGGTGTGCGTGGCGGGGGTGATCGCGGTCTTGTCAGTCATCGGAACTTCCTTGTGCGGGTGGGGTGTTGGGTGCGGTGCCGGAGTATTCGCGGCTGATGGCCTCCGCGGTGCGGCGCACCTGGGGAAGCAGGGCGAGGAGTTCCTCGGCGGTGACGACGACGTTCGGCGCGGACACCGACATCGCGGCGACGACCTTGCCGTCCGCGCCGTGGATGGGGGCCCCGACGCAGTTGATGGACTCCTCGTGGCCACCGAGGTCGGTGGCCCAGCCCTGTTCGCGCACGGTCGCCAGCTCCTTGAGGAAGGCAGCCGCGTTGGGCGTCGAACGGGACGTGTAGGTGGGGTAGTCGAGCTTCTCCGCGACGGCGCGGCGCTCGGCCTCCGGCAGGTCGGCGAGCAGCAGCTTGGCCACGGCCGCCACCGTGATGGCGACGGGCTTGCCGATGCGCGAGTACATCCGCACCGGGTAGCGGCTCTCGACCTTGTCGATGTAGAGGACCTCGCCCTCCTCGTGCACGGCGAGGTGGACGGTGTGCCCGATCCGCTCGTTGAGCGCGACCAGGTGGGGGTGGGCGATCTCGCGCACGTCCAGGTTCTCGACGGCCTCCTGGGCGAGCGCGAACAGGCGCGCCCCGAGCCGGTAGCGCTGGTCCTCCTGGCGGTAGACGAGCCCGTGCTCGTGCAGGGTGCGCAGGAGCCGCAGCGCGGTGGACTTGTGCACCCCGAGCCGGTCGGCGACCTGCCCGAGGTCGGCGGGGCCCTGCGCGAGCAGCGGCAGGATGCTCAGCGCCCGGTCGACGGTCTGGCTCATCTCGTACGTACCTCCTGGTCCTCCCCCGTCCACCCGGGGCCGAGACGAAGTCTCCCCCAGGCGGTGTCGTCCAGGGCCACCAGCCGGTCGGCGTGTGCGCGGGCCGGCGGCCGGGTGAGGTCGCCCGGCACGGTGAGCACGGCGGCTGCCATGAGGTGGCCGTGCCGGATGCGGTCGCGTACGGCCAGGCCCCGCAGGGTGGCGGAGAGGAACCCGGCGGCGAAGGCGTCGCCCGCGCCGACGGGGGCGACGACGTCGACGCGCGGGGACGGCGCGCGGCACCCGGCGCCCGCGGCGCCGCCGGTGCGACCGTCCTCGCGGGCGAAGACCGTCGCACCGGCCGCGCCGCGCTTGACCACGAGCACCTCCGGTTCGGGCAGGGCCGCGCGGATCGCGTCGGCTCCGCGCAGCCCCCAGGCGGCCTCCGCCTCGTCCTCGCCCACGAAGACGAGGTCCGCCCCGCGTGCCAGCTCCAGCAGGACCCGCGGTCCGGCCGCGTCCCGCCACAGCCCCGGGCGGTAGTTGACGTCGAAGGAGAGGAGGGGGCGGCTGGGGCGGCGGGAAACGAGGTCGCGCATCAGGGCGAGGCAGTCGTGCGAGAGGGCCGCGGTGATGCCGGAGAGGTGCAGGATGCGTCCGGACCACAGGTCCCGGTGGGGCACGTTCGCCGGGGACATGGCGGAGGCGGCCGAACCGGCGCGGTAGTAGAGCACCTCGTGCCCGTGGGCCGAGCGGTCGTCGGCGGTGCGGAAGTAGATCCCGGTCGGCCGCTCGGGATCGCGGCGCACCGCGCTCACGTCGACGCCGTACGCGCCGATCGCCTCGACCAGGTGGTCGCCGAAGCCGTCCGCGCCGACCCGGCTGACCCAGCGCGCCCGGTGCCCGGCGGCGGCCAGCGCACAGGCCACGTTGGACTCGGCGCCGCCGATGGTCCGCTCGAAGGCGGGCACATCGGCGAGGCGGCCCGCCCGGGACGGCAGGAAGGTGACCATGGACTCGCCGAGGCAGACGACGTCGACCTGGCTGTCGGCGTGATCCGCGGCGGCTGGGGATCCGGTGGTCACTGCTGGCTCCTCGCTGCTGGGCGGCCGGGGCGGGTCATTGACCCGGCGTTGGCCCGGATGTTAGACAGCATTAAGCGATATGCGCAATGGGTGTTGCAGATGTTGCAACACCATCCCGAGGAGGGTGAGGTTCCCGTGGCAGCCACCGATCGCGAATCCAGGCTTGCGGCGCTCGGCGCCGAACGCGTCGACCACCGCTTCAAGGGGCTGCCGCCGGACGCGGAGGGCCTCACCTTCGACGAGCTGGCCGCCGAGCGCCGCAACCTGTTCACCGGGGGGTTCACCACGCCCGTCCTGGCGCTCTCGGCGGAGGACGTCGAGCACAACCTCGCCCTCCTGGAGACCTACGCCGAACGCCACGGCCTGGCCTTCGCGCCGCACGGCAAGACGTCGATGGCCCCGCAGCTCTTCGCCCGCCAGATCGAGCGCGGTGCCTGGGGCATCACGCTCGCGGTGCCCCACCAGGTGCGCGTGGCGCGGGCGTTCGGCATCGACCGGATCTTCCTCGCCAACGAACTCGTGGACGCTGCGGCGCTGCGCTGGATCGCGGACGAGCTCGCCCGCGACGAGGCGTTCCGCTTCATCTGCTACGTCGACTCCGTCCGCGGCGTCGAGCTGATGGACGAGGCCCTGCGGGGCGCCGCCCGGCCGGTGGACGTGGTGGTCGAACTCGCCGCGGGCGAGGGCGCCCGCACGGGGGTGCGCACCGGGGCCCAGTGCGCGGAGGTCGCCGACGCGGTGGCCGCCACGTCCACGCTGCGGCTCGTCGGGGTCGCGGGGTACGAGGGCGAGGTGCCCTCGGCCGACCCGGAGCGGGTACGGGCCTACCTCACCCGGCTCGTCCGCCTCGCGGCCGACTTCGACGCGGCGGGGCGGTTCGCCGCGGCCGGCGTCTCCGAGATCGTGCTCAGCGCCGGGGGCTCGGCATGGTTCGACGCCGTCGCCGACGTGTTCGCCACCGTGCCCGAACTCTCGCTCCCCGTACTGAAGTTGCTCCGTTCCGGGGCGTACGTCTCGCACGACGACGGGCACTACCGCAGGCTGACGCCCTTCAACCGGGTCCCCGCGGAGGGCTCCCTCCGGCCCGCCTTCCGCCTGTGGGCGCAGGTCGTCTCGCGGCCCTCGCCGGAGCAGGCGTTCCTGAACGCGGGGAAGCGGGACGCGGCGTACGACCTCGACCTGCCCGAGGCGCAGGTGGTGCGCGATGCCCGCACCGGGGAGGTGCGGGACGCCTCCGGGGTGGAGGTGACGGGGCTCTCCGACCAGCACGGGTGGGTGCGGACGTCCGGAGGGGCGGGGGTGTCTGTCGGGGACTGGGTGGGGTTGGGGCTTTCGCATCCTTGCACTGTGTTCGACAAGTGGGGGGTCATTCCCATGGTGGGCCAGGACGGCACGGTCCTGGACTACATCCACACCTGCTTCTGACCCCCTGGGGCTGCGCCCCAGACCCCCATCGCGCCTGAACGGCGCTCGTCCTCAAACGCCGGACGGGCTGAGGATGCGCATGCTGGCCCGCACCGGTGCGCTCAGGGGCGCGGGGAACTGCGCGAGGAGCGACCACGGTCCGCACACGACCAAGGGGTTGGGGCGCGGGGAACTGCGCGAGGGGGGCAGGTCGTGGCCCCGCACCCCCCGCCCCCCCCACCCCCGGAGGGTCTCGGGAAGGGGCGGGATGGGGAGAGAACAGCATCGACTACCAGAGAGGCCTCATGGACCTGCTCATCCGGGACGCCCGGGTCATAGACGGCACCGCAACCCCCTCCTACCGGGCCGACCTCCGCCTGACCGAAGGCAGAATCACCGAAATCCGCCGCCCGGGCGACCCCACCCTGACCGGCTCCGGCAGAGCCACCCGCACCCTGGACGCCCACGGCCTCGCCCTGGCCCCCGGGTTCATCGACATGCACGCCCACTCCGACCTCGCCCTGCTCCGCGACCCGGACCACAGCGCCAAGGCCGCCCAGGGCGTCACCCTGGAGGTGCTCGGGCAGGACGGGCTCTCGTACGCGCCCGTCGACGACCGCACGCTGGACGAGGTCCGCCGGGCCATCACCGGATGGAACGGCGACGGCGGCGACATCGACTTCGACTGGCGCTCCGTCGGCGAGTACCTCGACCGCCTGGACCGCGGCATCGCGGTCAACGCCGCCTACCTCGTGCCGCAGGGCACCGTACGGATGTATGCCGTGGGGTGGGACGACCGGCCCGCGACGCCCCAACAGCTGGACCACATGCGGCAGTTGGTGGCCACCGGCCTGGAGGAGGGCGCCGTCGGCATGTCCTCGGGGCTCACCTACACGCCCGGCATGTACGCCACCGACTCCGAGCTCACCGAGCTGTGCCGCGTCGTCGCCCGCTACGACGGCTACTACTGCCCCCACCACCGCTCCTACGGCGCCGGCGCCCTCGAAGCGTACGAGGAGATGGTGCGGCTCACCCGGGACGCCGGGTGCGCCCTGCACCTCGCCCACGCCACCATGAACTTCGGCGTGAACAAGGGCCGGGCGCCCGAACTCCTCGGGCTGCTCGACGACGCGCTCGCGGCCGGCGCCGACATCTCGCTGGACACCTATCCGTACACCCCCGGCTGCACCACGCTGGTGGCCATGCTGCCCAGCTGGGCGAGCGAGGGCGGCCCGGAGGCGATTCTCGCGCGGCTGCGCGACGACGCCACCGCCGAGCGGATCCGCCACCACATGGAGGTCGTCGGAGCGGACGGCTGCCACGGCGTGCCCATCGAGTGGGACACCATCGAGATCTCCGGCGTGAGCGACCCGGGGCTCGCCGGGTGCGTCGGCAAGACCGTCGCCGCTGCCGCCGCGCAGCGCGGCGAGGCGCCGTGGGACACCGCGCGGCGTCTGCTCGTCGCCGACGGGCTCGGGTCCACCATCCTCCAGCACGTGGGCCACGAGGAGAACGTACGGGCCATCATGCGCCACCCCGTGCACACCGGCGGCAGCGACGGCATCCTCCAGGGCTACAAGCCGCACCCGCGCGCCTACGGCACCTTCCCGCAGTATCTCGGGCGCTACGCACGGGAGTTGGGCATCATGTCCCTGGAGGAGACCGTCGCCCATCTCACCTCGCGCCCCGCCGCGCGGCTGCGGCTGCCCGACCGGGGGCTGGTCCGCGAGGGCTACCGCGCGGACCTCGTCCTGTTCGACCCGGACACCGTCGCCGCCGGCTCCACCTTCGAGTCCCCGCGCACGCTGCCCACCGGCATCCCGCACGTCCTGATCGACGGCCGGTTCGTCATCGAGGACGGTCGGCGGACCGGTGTACTGGCGGGCCGCTCGGTGCGGCGGACGCCCGGTGCGCGCTGAGCGGGCCCGTCGCGAGCCCGCGCGCCGCCGTCAGGTAGACGGTGCGCAGCGGGCCGTAGTCGGCGGAGTAGGCGAGCTGGGTCAGGGCAAGGGCCTGCAACGCCTTGGCGCTGCGCAGGGCCGCGCCGGGCGCGGGCGCCCCGACCACCTGGTCGAGCAGTTCGAGGACCTTGTCGTAACGGGGAGCCGGGGCGTCGTACTCGCGCTGCGCGGCGGCCAGCAGCCCCCGCCAGCGCAGCCGCCCCCGAGACCGGTCGGTCATGGCCACTGCCTCCTGATGCGTGCGGAGCGGTCGTCGCCCGTGCGGCTGTGGACGGGCGCCTCCACGGGACGCTAGGAACAGGCGCGCGTGCGGCACAACACCGTCGGGTCCGGGGTGGCTCAATCCGTCCCGGCCGCGCCCGGCCCTCAGGGCGCCGGACGGATCCGCACCGACGTCCCGCCCGCCCCGTCCGCCCCCGAAGTGATGTGCAGGGTGCGGGACTTGGAGTCCCAGGCGCCGGCCACGCCACTGCCCGTGACCAGGCCGCCGTGCGGGAAGGAGCGGGCGGGCAGATAGACCTCGGTGTCGCCGCGCACGCCCGGCTTGGGGCGCCAGCTCAGGGTCAGGGTGCGGCTCTCCGCGTCCCAGGCGTAGGCGACCGGATCGCCCGCGACGGCCCTCGGCTGCGGGCGGTCGAGCACCGGCAGCAGGGCGGTGGGGCGGAGGTTCTGGTCCCAAGGGGCCCAGGAACCGGGGTCGTTGGACCAGTAGGCGGTGCCCGCGCCCAGTTCGTCGGCCATGGCCCGCACCCTGGCGACGTACGCCGGAGCGCCGGGCAGGGTGGCGTCGAGGCCGTACTCGCCGATGAGGACGGGCGCGCCGAGGCGCCGCGCGGTCTTCTCGGTCTGCTCGCGCCAGGAGGCGAGCGTGCGGTCCACCCAGGTAGCGGTGTCCCCGGTGTAGCCGCCGCCGAGGTCCATGGGCAGCGGGTACAGGTGCGGCGCGTACGCGATGCGGGCGTCCTCTCCGTCGCCGCGCGGGTCGGGCAGGTACGGGAGGGCGCTGGGCAGGCCCCAGTTGGCGCTGACGGCCTCCGGCTCGACGAAGATCCAGGAGTCGCGGTCGACGGCGCGGACGGCGTCGATGGTCTGCCGGTAGAGCGCGGCGAGCGGCCCCGCCTCGAATGCGGGCCCCTGGACGCTGCCGCCGAACGGCTCGTTCATCAGGTTGTAGCCGAGGACGGCCGGATCGTCGGCGAACCGGGCGGCCACATGGGCCCAGGCCGCCGCGTAGTGGGCGCGCAGGTCGCGGCCGCCCGGCCGGGTGCCCCAGAAGTGGTCGAAGGCCCGGACCGTGCCCGGCTCGATGTACTTGAGCTCCCACTGCCCGCGCTCGGCGACGGGCAGCCCGTCGGCCTCGGTCGCCCAGGCGGGCGCGCCGTTGCCCTTGACGGCGGGTCCGTACACGTCCTGGTGCAGGTCGAGCATGACGTGGATGCCGCGTGCCCCGTACCAGCGCACCCGCTCGGCCACCCGGTCGAGATAGCCGTCGTCGTACGCGCCCGGCTCCGGCTCGACGCTGCGCCACTGGATCAGGAAGCGGACGAAGTTCGAACCGAGCGCGTCCGCCTCGCGCTGGACGTCGCCCTCCTTGATCCACGGCAGGCCGTCCGGGCGGGACTTGGCGCTGCTCGCGGTGTTGAGCCCGGTCAGGACGAGGGCGCGGCCCTGGTCGTCGGTGATCCAGCGGTGCCCGGAGGCGGTGCGGACGGGACCGGCGCCCGCGGGGCCGACCGCGACGAGGAGGGCGGCGGCGACCGCGAGCACGCTGACCGCCGCCCCCCACCGCCCCACCCTGGCCCCCAGCCGCATGGCAGGACTGTAGGGCCTCGGGCGCCGCCCCAACACCCCTGCTCACAGCCATAGTTGAGTTTTGTTCAGCATCTTCTCTTCGGTCGCCGCGTGCCCTAGGGTCCGCCCATGCGCCTGCCGATCCGCCCGTTCCCGCGTCCGGCCCGGCCCCTGTCGCCCGTCGTGGCCGTGGCCGCGGCCTGTGCGCTGCCGGCCGTGCTGCTCGGGTGCACGCCGGTACTCACGGAGTTCACCGCGCACGCGGGCGCCGCCCTGGTGCCGAGCGCGCTCGGGGCGCCGTTCGCGCTGCCGGCGCTGCGGGTGGTGCCCCTGGGGAGCACCGGGTGGGCGGCCATGCTGTGCGAGGACTTCGCGGTGGTGGCGCTGGTGGCGGTGGCGGCCCTGCGGATGCGGCGCCACATGCGGCTGCACCCCCGGGCGGGCCGAGCGCGCCGCGCCCTCGCGGCCTGGACGGCCCTGATCGCGGCCGGGGCGGCGGCCGGCCTGTGGCGCGGCCTGGTGATGGCCCGCATGACAGAGGCGGGCCCTGCCGGTTGGCCGGCGTACGCGGCGGCGGGCGCGGCACTGGGCGCCCTGTGGGGCACGACCTTGGGCTGGCTCCCCGCGGCGTCGACCTGGGCGGGCCGGACATCAGGATCGGGCCGGGACCGGGGTGGCGACACCTGAAGTATCTCAACTATGAGAGTTGCGATAGGGTGCGCCGCATGGAGACGAGGACGTACACGACGATCGACCTGCGCAAGCAGATGGGCGAGATCCTCGACCGCACCCGTATCGCCGGTGAACCGGCCGCGATCACCCGCAAGGGCAAGACCCTCGCCTACCTGGTACCTGCCGAATGGTTCGAGCGCTACCAGGCGACCGCGGCCGCACAGGAGACCGCCGACCAGGATGCCGCCTGACTCGGCAGCGGACCAGGAGCCCTCACGCCATGACAGCGCAGCCGTTGCACTTCGACGGACCCGGCGGTGACCACCCCCGCCGCGTACCGGTCATGCCCGAACGCACCCCTCAGGCGCTTCGCCTGGCCATCCAGGAACACGCGCCCCATCTGCTGCCGGATTTCGAGGCGCACTGGCGGCGTGACATCGGGGACGCGTTCAACCTCACTCCAGTACCGGCGTTCATGCGCCTGTGGTGGACGCAGTACGCCATCGCACGCGATCCCGGTCTGGAAGCGCACCTCAACGACCTGCAGGCACGCGCGGCCAAGGCCGAGGACGCCGAGGAGTCCGGCCGGCTCCTGGCCGAGTACAGCCGGTTGCGACGAGCCGCGAGTCTGGCGGAGCCCGGGCGGTGACGGACGCGCCGCCGCTTCCCCCTTGGCAGATGGACTGGACCATCGAGGCGCGTGAGGAGTTCGATCGCATGCCGCCCGAGGGGCAGAGCCTCATCATGGCTGCCCGCGCGGAGCTGATCACCGCCACCGACCCCTACTTCCGGGGCATCGACGCCGACGTGACCCTGCCGCACTGGATCACCGTCCGGCCCCTGACCTCCACCAGCCCCGGCGGCCCGCACATCGCCGATCTGGCCGGCGGCCGGGGGTGGCTCATCTACACCTTCATCCGCCGCCATGCGGAGCCGCACATCACCGTCACCGACGCCTTCTGGACATAGGGGGGCGGGAGCTAGGCAGGGTTCGGGGGCAGGCCCTGGGAGAGGGTGGTCATGGTGCGGGCGAGCAGGGCCGGTAGGTCGTCCTGGTGGTCGTGTTCGGCCCAGTAGACGGTTGCTTCGTGCAGCGCGGCCAGGACCGCCGCGGCGAACACCCGTACCTCCAGGTCCACCCCGTCGCGCCCCGCCCGCTCCGCCAGCACCTCGCACAGCATCCGGCCCGTCGTCGCCGTCGACTCCCTCATGCGGGCCCGCAGCGCCGGCACCTGCGCGATGAGCCGCGTCCGGTGCAGCGTCCCCTCGCGGTCGTGCGCCAGGGAGAGCCTGGCCGCCTCGGTCACCACGTACCGCAGGGACTCCAGCGGCGGCTCCTGCGGCGGGCGGGCGCGCAGCTCGCGGAGCATGACCGGGTCGGACTCGTCGGTCAGGACGATGTCCTCCTTGGTCGGGAAGTAGCGGAAGACCGTCGAGGGGGACACCTCCGCCGCCTCCGCGATCTGCTCGACCGTCGTGGCCTCGTACCCCTGGTGCGCGATCAGCCGGTAGGTGGCCCGGCGGATCGCCGTGCGGGTCTTCAGCTTCTTGCGTTCGCGCAGGCCCGGCCGGGGCTCGGCCTGCGCGGGTGGGGCGGACGGGCCGGAGCGGGCCGAGGGTGGGGTGCGGGGGGCGGCGGCCATGGTCGAGGGGTTATCCGTGCTGGTAGGCGACGAGCGAGATGCCCACGTAGTGCACGACGAACGCGGCGAGCGTCAGGGAGTGGAAGACCTCGTGGAAGCCGAAGAAGCGCGGCGACGGGTTCGGGCGCTTGATCCCGTAGATCACACCGCCCGCGCTGTACAGGAGCCCGCCGACGACGACCAGCACGAGCACCGCGACCCCGCCGGCCCGCATGAAGTCGGGCAGGAAGAAGACGGCCGCCCAGCCCATCGCCAGGTAGCAGGGGGTGTAGAGCCAGCGCGGAGCGTTGATCCAGAAGACCCGGAAGACGATGCCGGCCGCCGCCGCCGCCCACACCGACCACAGCAGGACCCGGCCCGTGGAGCCGGGCAGCAGGAGCAGGGTGAGCGGGGTGTAGGTGCCCGCGATGATGAGGAAGATGTTGGCGTGGTCCAGGCGGCGCAGGATCGCCTCGCCGCGCGGACCCCAGGTGCCACGGTGGTAGAGACCGCTGATCCCGAAGAGCAGACAGGCGGTCAGAACGTAGATCCCGCAGGCGATCCGCGCCTTGGTGGAGCCCGCGAGCGCGGTCAGCACCAGCCCCGAGATCAGTACGGCCGGGAACATCCCGGCGTGCAGCCAGCCGCGCAGCTTCGGCTTCACCATCTGTGTCACCGGATCGATCGCGCGAGCCATCACCTGATCAGTCATGCTCCGCATGCTACCTACGGCTCCGTAAGTTACGGATAGGTACGGTCCGTCACCGAGCGTCCTGCGACCGACGGGTAAGTGAACGGCAAATGGCAGTTAAGAAGGCGGTAAGTGGTGATGCTCACGTGAGAGGCCCCCTGGACATATGGGCGAGCGACGCGGAAGATCAGATGAGTGCGGTCGGCACCGGATGAGCGCCAACAGGATCCATGGGGTCAAGCATCCGGGTCGCAGCCCCCACGGGGCGGCAATGAAGTAGTTCGTCAACCCGTCCAGCAGACCCTCATCAAGGAGCGATCGTGGCGCGCGATATCGCGGCTCCCCTCTCAGCCCCCACCAAGCACCAGGAACTGATCTCGTGGGTCGACGAGATCGCGGAACTGACCCAGCCGGACAGCGTGGTCTGGTGCGACGGATCCGAGGCCGAGTACGAGCGCCTGTGCGGGGAGCTCGTCGCCAAGGGCACGTTCAGGAAGCTGGACGAGGCCAAGCGCCCCAACTCCTACTACGCCGCCTCCGACCCGCGCGACGTCGCCCGCGTCGAGGACCGTACGTTCATCTGCTCCGAGAAGGAGGAGGACGCGGGCCCCACCAACCACTGGAAGGCCCCCGCCGAGATGCGGGCCGTCTTCACGGGTGAGCAGGGCGTCTTCCGCGGTTCGATGCGCGGTCGCACGATGTACGTCGTGCCGTTCTGCATGGGCCCGGTCGGTTCGCCGCTGTCCGCGATCGGCGTCGAGATCACCGACTCCGCCTACGTCGCCGTGTCGATGCGCACCATGACCCGCATGGGACAGCGCGTCCTGGACGAGCTCGGCACCGACGGCTTCTTCGTGAAGGCCGTCCACACCCTGGGCGCACCGCTGGCCGACGGCGAGGCCGACGTGCCGTGGCCCTGCAACACCACCAAGTACATCTCGCACTTCCCCGAGTCGCGCGAGATCTGGTCCTACGGCTCGGGCTACGGCGGCAACGCCCTGCTCGGCAAGAAGTGCTACGCGCTGCGCATCGCCTCCGTCATGGCGCGGGACGAGGGCTGGCTCGCCGAGCACATGCTCGTCCTCAAGCTGACCCCGCCGAACGGCGAGGCCAAGTACGTCGCCGCCGCGTTCCCGAGCGCCTGCGGCAAGACCAACCTGGCCATGCTGGAGCCGACGGTCCCGGGCTGGAAGGTCGAGACGATCGGTGACGACATCGCCTGGATGCGCTTCGGCGAGGACGGCCGTCTCTACGCGATCAACCCCGAGGCCGGCTTCTTCGGCGTCGCGCCCGGCACCGGCGAGCACACCAACGCCAACGCCATGAAGACCCTGTGGGGCAACTCCGTCTTCACCAACGTCGCGCTCACCGACGACGGCGACGTGTGGTGGGAGGGCATGACCGAGACGGCGCCCGCGCACCTCACGGACTGGAAGGGCAACGACTGGACGCCGGCGTCCGACACCCCGGCCGCCCACCCCAACGCCCGCTTCACCACGCCCGCCGGGCAGTGCCCGACGATCGCCCCGGAGTGGGAGGACCCCAAGGGCGTGCCGATCTCGGCCATCCTCTTCGGTGGCCGCCGCGCCTCCGCGGTGCCGCTGGTGACCGAGTCCTTCGACTGGAACCACGGCGTCTTCCTGGGCGCGAACGTCGCCTCCGAGAAGACCGCCGCCGCCGAGGGCAAGGTGGGCGAGCTGCGCCGCGACCCGTTCGCGATGCTGCCGTTCTGCGGCTACAACATGGGCGACTACATGGCCCACTGGATCAAGGTCGGCGCCACCGCGGACGCCGCGAAGCTGCCGAAGATCTACTACGTGAACTGGTTCCGCAAGAACGACGCGGGCAAGTTCGTGTGGCCCGGCTTCGGCGAGAACAGCCGCGTCCTGAAGTGGATCGTGGAGCGCCTTGAGGGCAGGGCCGAGGGCGTCGAGACCCCCATCGGCGTCCTGCCGACGAAGGAGTCCCTGGACACCGACGGCCTCGACCTGCCGGAGGCCGACCTCGACTTCCTGCTGAACGTCGACAAGGAGGTCTGGCGCGAGGAGGCGGCGCTGGTCCCCGAGCACCTCAACACCTTCGGCGACCACGCGCCCAAGGAGCTGTGGGACGAGTACCGCGCCCTGGTGTCGCGCCTGGGCTGAACCGCCCCGAAACCCCCTCCGGTCGGGCCGCCTGTCCTGGTCCGGCCGGAGGTGTACGCGGCGGGTCGGTTCGACATCCGCCCTGACCTGTGGGGTCACTCGTGACCCGCCGCGCCTCGGCCGGCCCCCGGAGTTCCCTCACGGCTCCGGGGGCCGGCCGTTTTCCGGGTACGCCGCAGAGACGACGTCCGCATCCGGGTACGCCCGGCAATGACCGGCGTCGCCAACGGGTGCTCTCGTCAAGGGAGTTGGAGATGTGTGGCGCCCGGTCCGCAGACCTCCGCGGCTCGCGGACCGGGGCCGAACGGGGGCCGCGTCAGGAGGCGGCGGTGAGGGAGCGGGCCGCCGCGTGGGCGTCCATGCGCTCGGCCGCGAGGATCGCGGCGGCGGTGTCGGCGCGCGAGGCGGCGACGAGCAGGGCGCGGCCCGCGAGCGCGTGGGCGCGGGCGTGCAGCGCGTCGCCGCCCGCTCCGCTGAGACCGGCGTGACGCACCGGCGGCAGACCGCCGCGCAGCCGGGCGACCTGGCGCGCGATGGCGTCCCCGGCCTCGGTCAGGCCGAGTTCGTCCGTGACGGCCAGCAGGGCGGAGAGGTGCCCGGCCAGCTGGATGTCCAGCTCGTCCTCGCGGGAGCGGTGCGGGATGCGGGCCTCGTCGGCGGCCACCGTGCTGTGGACCGACTTGGTGCGGATCGGTTCGTACATGGGAATGGCCTCCTGAGCGTCTCAGGAAGCCATCCTAGCTTAGATCCTGTCTAAAGTTGAAGCGGTCCCAGCCTATGGCCCGGGCCCGGTTACATCTGGCTGTAGCCGTCCAGGAACGTGCCGATCCGGGTCACCGCGTCGGCGAGGTCCTTGGCGGACGGCAGGGTGACGATGCGGAAGTGGTCGGGCTCGGGCCAGTTGAAGCCGGTGCCGTGCACCACCATGATCTTCTCGGCGCGCAGCAGATCGAGGACCATCTGCCGGTCGTCCTTGATCTTGTAGACGTTCGGGTCGAGCCGCGGGAACAGATAGAGCGCGCCCTTCGGCTTCACACACGTGACGCCCGGGATCCGGGTGAGCAGCTCGTACGCCGTGTCGCGCTGCTCCAGGAGCCGGCCCCCCGGCAGCACCAGCTGCTCGATCGACTGGCGCCCGCCCAGTGCGGTGGCCACCGCGTGCTGGGACGGCATGTTGGCGCACAGCCGCATGTTGGCGAGGATGGTCAGGCCCTCGATGTACGAGGACGCGTGGGCCTTCGGCCCGCACACCGCCAGCCAGCCCGAGCGGTAGCCGGCCACCCGGTAGTTCTTCGACAGGCCGTTGAAGGTGAGGACCATCAGGTCCGGCGCGATCACGGCGGTCGGGGTGTGGGTGGCGCCGTCGAACAGGATGCGGTCGTAGATCTCGTCCGAGCAGACGACCAGGTTGTGCCGGCGGGCGATCTCGGTGAGCCCGCGCAGCATCTCGTCGTCGTACACCGCACCCGTCGGGTTGTTCGGGTTGATGATGACGATGGCCTTGGTGCGGTCGGTGACCTTGCGCTCGATGTCGGCCAGGTCCGGCATCCAGTCGGCCTGCTCGTCGCAGCGGTAGTGCACCGCGGTGCCGCCGGCGAGCGAGACGGAGGCCGTCCACAGCGGGTAGTCCGGCGCGGGGACCAGGACCTCGTCGCCGTCGTCGAGCAGGGCCTGCATCGACATCTGGATGAGCTCCGAGACGCCGTTGCCGAGGTAGATGTCCTCGACGCCGAGCTCGATGCCCTTGGTCTGGTAGTGCTGCATCACCGCGCGGCGCGCGGAGAGCAGGCCCTTCGCGTCGCCGTAGCCGTGCGCGCCCGACAGATTGCGGAGGATGTCCTCCAGGATCTCGGGCGGGCACTCGAAGCCGAAGGCCGCCGGGTTGCCGGTGTTGAGCTTGAGGATGCGGTGGCCCGCCGCCTCCAGGCGCATGGCCTCCTCGAGCACCGGGCCCCGGATCTCGTAACAGACATTGGCGAGCTTGGTCGACTGGATCACCTGCATGACGGCCACCTTACGGCCGCGTTTCCCGGGGCGCCTCGTGTTTGCGGCCCGATCGGGGGGTGGGGCCCCCGGGTGCGCCCGGGGTGGCTTCCATCGCAATGCGGGGGGTGGGGGTGGGGTGGGGAATGGGGGGTGGGGTGGGGGTGGGGGGCTTGGAATGGGGGTGCTGCTCTTGGGGGGTGAGATCTTGCCCACGCCCTGGGGGTTGCCCATGACGGGGTTGCCCGTGACGGGGCTGCCCGGGCCCGGCGCCCTGGGGCTCCGCCCCAGACCCCGGGGGCGCTTGCCCACCCACCCACCCGTGCAGGAGGCTGGAAGGGTCCGGCCCCCGGGGCTGCGCCCCAGACCCCGGCGGGCTTGCCCACCCGCCCGCCCGTGCAGCGGGCTGAAGGGTGCCTGGCCCTGGGGCTGCGCCCCAGACCCCCTGAGGGGCTCCGCCCCTCGAACCCCGGCGGGCTTGCCCACCCACCCGCCCGTGCAGGGGGTTGTACCGGCTGGGCCCCTGGGGCTGCGCCCCAGACCCCCTGAGGGGCTCCGCCCCTCGAACCCCGGCGGGGGCTCCGCCCCCTGCACCCCTGCTCGGGGCTCCGCCCCGAACCCCGATCGCGCCTGAACGGCG
>NZ_JBIDBD010000030.1:0-71297 GCF_043202815.1 Streptomyces sp. NPDC048111 | reverse complement strand
CCGGGGGGTTTGCCCACCCGCCCGCCCGTGCAGCGGGTTGTACCGGCTGAGCCCTGGGGCTGCGCCCCAGACCCGCTGAGGGGCTCCGCCCCTCGAACCCCGGCGGGGGCTCCGCCCCCTGCACCCCCTATCGCGCCTTAAGGGCGCTCGTCCTCAAACGCCGGACGGGCTGAGGGTGCCGATGTGGGCCAGCACCGGTCCCGCTAAGGGGCGCGGGGAACTGCGCGAGAAGCGACCACGGCCCGCGCCCGACCAGGGGGTTAGGGGCGCGGGGAACTGCGCGAAGCAGGCTGGGGTGCACGGGCTGCCCAGCACCAGTCCTGCCAGGGGCGCGGGGAACTGCGCGAGAAGCGACCACGGTCCGCACGCGGCCAGGGGGTTAGGGGCGCGGGGAACTGCGCAAGGCGGGCTGGGGTGCACGTGCTGCCCAGGACCGGCCCTGCCAGGGGCGCGGGGAACTGCGCGAGAAGCGACCACGGTCCGCACATGACCAGGGGGCCGGGGTACCCCGGGGCAATGGGGCGGGCGGGGTGGGCTAGTCCAGCCAGTGGCGGCGGCCCAGCGTCACCAAGCGCAACTGTGCCCGCGCAACACCCAGCACCCCCTCCTCACCCCCCTCCAACAGCGCAGACGCCGTCATCACCATGTGGTCCACATACAACCCCGCCAGCATCCGCACATCCCCCCGCGACCACCCCACCGACTCCGGGTCACTGCCCAGCGCCTCCGCCACCTCGTCGGCGAAGCGGCGGAGTTGGACGCCGATCGCCTCGCGCACGGGGGCCACCCCGCCGTGCCGTTCGCGGGCGATGAAGCGGACGTGCGCGGGGTGGGTGCGGACGTGCTGGGCGATCAGCGCGACCGCGCGGTCGATGCGCTCGTCGCTCGACCCGGTCGTCACGATCGCCGCCCGGATCGTGCCGTGCAGCGAGTCGAGCGCCTGCTCGACCAGGGCCACCCCGAGGTCGGCCGTGCCCGCGAAGTGGCGGTAGAACGCGGCCGGGGCGACCCCCACCTCCCGGGTGACCTCGCGCAGCCCGAGGCTGCTCAGGCTCTGGTGCTCCAGGAGCCGGAGCGCGGAGTCCATGAGCGCCTGACGGGTCTTCTGCTTCTGGGCCTGCCGGATGCCGAGAGTGTGGCTCATTCCACTCAGTAAACATGTGTTCGCCGAAGTTGGGAAGACTAGACTCATGAGTCAGTGAACAGTCGTACTCCGAAAGGCGGTCGGCGGGTGAGCGCGGTGCTCGGTTCCGTACCGGTTCGGTGGCTCACGGGTTGCTCACCGGTTGCTCCTTGCTCGTGCCGGTTGCCAGGCCGACCGTCCTGACAGGTACCCGCCGAGCCGCGCATCGAGCACGCGGAGTGCACACCGACCGCACAGAGAAAGGGATCCCATGTTCTTCCTCGTCGCCGCCCTCCTCCTGCTGGGGGTCGTGCTGGGCTCAGCGGCGCACCTTCCGCTCCCGGTGACCCTGGCCGTCGCCGCCGTCATCGGGGCCTGGCTGCTCGTCTTCGCCGCCCGCGAACGTCTCTCCCACCGGAAGGGCTGACCATGGAACTCACCGCGATCCGCCGCCGTACCCGCGACCGTGACGCCGACGGCATGGCCGTCGCCTCCTTCGTCCTCGGGCTGCTCGGCCTGCTCGTCATGAACGTCATCCTCGGACCCGTCGCGATCGTCCTGTCCTCGCTCGCCCTGCTGTACGGCACCAAGCGCCGCGGCCGGGCCCTGCTCGGGCTCTCCCTCGGGGTCGCCGACCTGGCCGTCCTCGCCGTTCTGTCCATGGCGGACCACACCGTGTCCTGGGGGCTCGGCGGCTGAACCCCGCCCGGTCCCGGCCGGTGCCGCCCGGTCCTGGCCGGAACTGCGGCACGGCCCGCGCGGTACGGCTCGTAGAATCGGGCCCACCATGGCTTACCTCGACCACGCCGCGACCACTCCGATGCTCCCGGAGGCGGTCCGGGCGATGACCGCCCAGCTCACCGTCACCGGCAACGCGTCCTCGCTGCACGCCGCCGGCCGACGGGCGCGCCGCACTGCCGAGGAGGCCCGCGAGGAACTCGCCGAGTCGCTCGGCGCCCGCCCCAGCGAGGTCGTCCTCACCGCGGGCGGCACCGAGGCCGACAACCTCGCCGTCAAGGGCCTGTACTGGGCCCGCCGCGACGCCGACCCGCGCCGCGTACGCGTTCTGGCCAGCCCCGTCGAGCACCACGCCGTGCTCGACGCGGTGCACTGGCTCGCCGAGCACGAGGGCGCCACCGTCGAGTACCTGCCCGTCGACACGTACGGGCGGGTGCACCCCGATGTGCTGCGCGAGGCCATCGAGCGCGATCCGCACGACGTGGCCCTGGTGACCGTCATGTGGGCCAACAACGAGATCGGCACCATCCTCCCGGTGGCCGAACTCGCCGCGGTGGCGCGGGAGTTCGAGGTGCCGATGCACGCCGACGCGGTCCAGGCCTACGGGCAGCTCGACGTGGACTTCGCCGCGTCCGGGCTCGCCGCCATGACCGTGTCCGGCCACAAGATCGGCGGCCCGTACGGCATCGGCGCGCTGCTGCTCGGCCGTGAGTACACCCCCGTCCCCGTGCTGCACGGCGGCGGTCAGGAGCGCCATGTGCGCTCGGGGACCCTCGACGTGCCCGCCATCGCCGCGTTCGCCGTCGCCGGACGGCTCGCCGCCGAACGGCGCGGCGCGTTCGCCCGGGACATCGGCGGGCTGCGCGACCGGCTCGTGGAGGCCGTGCACAAGGCCGTGCCCGACGCCATCCTCGGCGGCGACCCCGATCCGGCGGGCCGGCTGCCCGCCAACGCCCACTTCACCTTCCCCGGCTGCGAGGGCGACTCCCTCCTGCTGCTGCTCGACGCGCAGGGCATCGAATGCTCCACCGGCTCCGCCTGCACGGCCGGCGTCGCCCAGCCGAGCCACGTCCTGCTCGCCACCGGAACCGATCCCGACCTGGCCCGCGGCACCCTGCGCTTCTCGCTCGGCCACACCTCCACCGAGGCCGACGTCGAGGCGGTGGCCGGGGCGATCGGACCCGCGGTCGAGCGGGCGCGCACGGCGGGGCTCGTCTGACCACCGCTCGCCCGAACCCGGCCCCGGCTCGCCCGGACCCGGCCCCGGCCCCGGCTCGCCCGGACCCGGCCCCGGACGCGGCTCAGGCCGGGGTTGCCGCCTTCACCAGCGCGAGATAGCGCGGCCAGTCCCAGTGCGGGCCCGGGTCGGTGTGGTCGGTGCCCGGCACCTCGACGTGCCCGATGATGTGCGTCCGGTCGACGGCTATGCGATAGCGGGCGCAGACCGCCGCGGTCAGCCGCGCCGAGGAGGCGTACATGGCCTCCGTGAACGAGGAGGCCTGCTCCACGAAGCCCTCGTGTTCTATGCCGACGCTGCGCTCGTTGTACTTCCGGTTGCCGGCGTGGAAGGCCACGTCCAGCTCCCGCACCGTCTGCGCCACATGCCCGTCCTTGCGCACCACATAGTGCGCGGCGGCCTTGTGCTCCGGATCCGCGAAGGCCTTCAGGGCGCTCCCGAAACTGCCCTGCACCACGTGGATCACCACGCGGTCTATCCCGTAGTCGTCCGGCCGGTCGGCCGTCCGCCAGTTGGCCGGGTCGGCCGCGGCCCACTGCGCGCCCGCATAGTCCAGCTCTCCCGGTCTGCGCGGCCGGTGCGGGCGCGCGTGCGGCCTGTTGAGGTATCCGATGGTGCCGAACGCCACCACCGCCCCGCCGATCAGCAGCCCCCTGCGACTGGTCGCCATGCGTTCCGCCCCCCGTCCCTCCCGTATCGCCCCCGTGCGGGCCCGTGTGCCGCCCCGCCCGCCGCGCTCCGCGGGCGGAACCCGGACCGGGCCCCTCTGAGATCCACAACGGATACTCCCGTGCCCCCGGTTCCCGATCCCACGTACCCTTACGAGTGCTATGACTCAGACTTCGCCGCAGCCCTCCCCGATGACCTCCCCGCGCCCCCTGCGCGTCCTCGCCGCCATGTCCGGCGGGGTCGACTCCGCCGTCGCGGCCGCGCGGGCCGTCGAGGCGGGGCACGACGTCACGGGCGTGCACCTGGCCCTCTCCGCCAACCCGCAGTCCTTCCGCACCGGGGCCCGCGGCTGCTGCACCATCGAGGACTCCCGGGACGCCCGCCGCGCCGCGGACGTCATCGGCATCCCCTTCTACGTCTGGGACCTGGCGGAGCGCTTCCGCGAGGACGTCGTGGAGGACTTCATCGCCGAGTACGAGGCGGGCCGCACCCCCAACCCGTGCCTGCGCTGCAACGAGAAGATCAAGTTCGCGGCGCTGCTCGACAAGGCGCTCGCGCTCGGCTTCGACGCGGTGTGCACCGGCCACTACGCGACCGTCGTCCTTAACGAGGACGGGAGCCGCGAGCTGCACCGCGCCTCCGACATGGCCAAGGACCAGTCGTACGTCCTCGGGGTGCTGGACGAGCGCCAGCTCGCCCACGCGATGTTCCCGCTGGGCGACACCCTCACCACCAAGGACGAGATCCGCGCCGAGGCCGAGCGCCGCGGTCTCGCGGTCGCCAAGAAGCCCGACAGCCACGACATCTGCTTCATCGCCGACGGCGACACCCAGGGCTTCCTCGCGGACCGCCTCGGCAAGGCGGAGGGCGACATCGTCGACGAGACCGGCACGAAGATCGGCAGCCACGAGGGCGCCTTCGGCTTCACCATCGGCCAGCGCAAGGGCCTGCGCATCGGCCACCCGGCCCCCGACGGCAAGCCCCGCTATGTCCTGGACATCTCCCCGGTGAACAACACCGTCACCGTCGGGCCCGTCGAGGCCCTCGACGTGACGGCCCTCGGCGCGATCAAGCCCCGCTGGTGCGGCAGCGCCCCGGCCGGGCCCGGGACCTACACCGCGCAGCTGCGTGCCCACGGCGGCGAGACCGAGGTGACGGCGGAGCTGGTCGACGGCGTCCTGAACGTGACGTTTGCCGAGCCGGTCCGCGGCGTCGCCCCCGGCCAGGCGATCGTGCTGTACGACGGCACGCGCGTGGTGGGCTCCGCCACCATCGCGACGACCGAGCGCGCCGCCGCGAGCGTCTAGCGCAGCCCGCGGCGCGGCCTACTCGGCGACCCGCAGCACGATCTTGCCCCGGGTGCGGCCGCGTTCGCCGTGCTCGTGCGCCTTCGCGGCGTCGGACAGGTCGAAGACCGAGTCGATCTCGGCGCGCAGCCTGCCCTCCTCGACCAGGTCGGCCAGGGCGCGCAGGGCGAGGTGGTCCGGCTCGACCAGGGTGAAGCCCGCCCGCACACCGCGCGCCGCGGCCTCGGCGAGCAGACCGGGCTCGTCGTTGGTGTTGATCGACACCAGGGTGCCGCCGGGGCGCAGCACGGTGAGGGAGCGCGCGCTGTAGTCGCCGCCCACGGCGTCCAGGACGACGTCCACGTCCGAGACCGCCTCGGTGAAGTCGACGGCGTGGTAGTCGATCACCTCGTCGGCGCCGAGGCCCTTGACGAAGTCGTGCTTCGCGGCGCTCGCGGTGCCGATGACGTACGCGCCGCGCGCCTTGGCGATCTGCACCGCGAGGTGGCCGACACCGCCGGCCGCCGCGTGGATGAGGACGCGCTGCCCGGCCTGGAGCCGGCCCGTGTCGACGAGCGCCTGCCAGGCCGTCAGCGAGGCCAGCGGCAGGGCCGCCGCCTGGATGTGGTCGATCCCGGCGGGCTTGCGGACGAAGTGGCGCGCGGGGGCGGCGACGTACTCGGCGTACGCGCCGGCCTGGTGCGGGAAGAGCGGCATGCCGAAGACCTCGTCGCCGACCGCGTACAGGGTGACGCCGAGGCCCACGGCCTCCACGGTGCCGGACACGTCGAAGCCGAGGACCGGCGGCGTGGTCTCCCGGCCGAAGCCGCCGTGCTCGCGGATCTTCCAGTCGGCGGGGTTGACGCCGGCGGCGTGCACCCGCACCAGCACCTCGGTGGGGCCCGGCTCGGGGCGCTCGACGTCGATCTCGGCAAGCACGTCGGGGCCGCCGAGGCGGGGGGCGCTGATGGCACGCATGGTCTGGGACATAACCGATCCTTCGTGGGGTGTTTTCGCTGGTGGGAGCCACCAACGGAGACCAGACTGCACCCGCGGCGCCTCCCGTGGTGCTGGCCGTTTGGCCATGATGTGACAGAATCTGGCCATGGCCGTACCCCCCGCACCGACCCGACCGCACCAGGTGGCGGTGCTCGCGCTCGACGGAGTCGTCTCCTTCGAGCTCGGCATCCCCTCCCGCATCTTCGACAGCGCCCGGGGCCCCGGGGGCGAGGCGCTGTACGAGGTGACCGTCTGCACCGTGGACGGCCGGCCGGTGCGCACCGAGGCCGGGTTCTCGGTCGCGGTGGACCACGGCGCGGAGGCGCTCGCCGCCGCCGACACCGTGGTGATCCCGCCCACCCACTCCCTCGGCTCGATGGCCGAGGGCGGCCCGCTGCCCGGGCCGGTGGCCGCCGCCTTCGAGGGGATCAGGCCGGGCACCCGGATGGTGTCGATCTGCACGGCGTCCTACGTGCTGGCCGCGGCCGGGCTCCTCGACGGGCGGCCCGCCACCACGCACTGGTGCGACGCCGCCGCCTTCGCGCGCACCTTTCCGCGCGTGGACGTCGACCCGGGCGTCCTGTTCGTCGACGACGGCGACGTGCTGACCTCGGCGGGCGCCGCCGCCGGCATCGACCTGTGCCTGCACCTGGTGCGCCGCGACCACGGCAGCGCCGTCGCCAACCGGGCCGCCCGGCACTGCGTCGTGCCGCCCCACCGCGACGGCGGCCAGGCCCAGTACATCGAGCGCCCCGTTCCGGAGCCGACCCTCGCCAGCACCGCGGCCACCCGCGCCTGGGCCCTCGGGCGGCTCCAGGAACCGCTGTCGCTGGGCGAGATGGCGGCCCACGCCCGGATGAGCCTGCGCACCTTCACGCGCCGCTTCCGCGAGGAGGCGGGCATGACGCCCGGCGCGTGGCTCACCGCCCAGCGCCTCGAACTGGCCCGCCAGCTCCTGGAGTCGAGCGACCTCGCGGTGGACCTCGTCGCCCACCGTTCGGGCTTCGGCACGGCCAACTCGCTGCGCCAGCACATGCGTTCCGTGCTCGGCGTCTCGCCCGTCGCCTACCGGCGCACCTTCCAGGTCGCCGCGCGCGGCTGAACGGCGCGGCGGCCCGTTGGGAGCCGCTACTCGGTGACGGTCTCCACCTCGTAGAAGCAGAGGTGGTCCCTGATGGCGGCCACCTCGGGCTTCGGGTCCGGGTAGTACCAGACCAGGTCCGGCTTCTCCGGCAGCGACCAGTACGAGGCCGTGCCCTTGAACGGGCAGTGGGTGTGGGTGTCCGAAGGCGTCAGCAGATCCGTGCGGACGTCGTCGGGCGGAAGGTAGTAGCGGACGGGAAGACCGGTCTCGCGCAGCAGCAGGGGACGCCGGCTGTCGGCGAGCACCTGCCCGTCATGCACGACCCGCACGTGTTCGCTGCCCTGTTCCACGGTGATGCGATGTCCTGTCGTCATGGGGAGTACAGCGCCCGCGGAGCCCCGCTTCTTCCCCCTCGTATCGTTGCCCCATGAACATCTGCGTCTTCCTCTCCGCGGCCGACCTCGACGAGCGCTACACGCGCCCCGCCCGCGAATTCGCCGAGCTGCTCGGCAAGGGCGGACACGCGCTGGTGTGGGGCGGCTCGGAGAGCGGCCTCATGAAGGTCGTCGCCGACGGAGTGCAGCAGGCCGGCGGCCGGCTCGTCGGGGTCTCCGTCGACTTCCTGGCGGCCAAGGCGCGGGAGAACGCCGACGAGATGGTGATCGCCAAGGACCTCGCCGAGCGCAAGGCGCTGCTGCTCGCCAAGTCGGACGCCGTGGTGATCATGGTCGGTGGGACCGGCACCCTGGACGAGGCCACCGAGATCCTGGAGCTGAAGAAGCACGGGAGGACCACCAAGCCGGTCGTGCTGCTGAACACCGCCGGGTTCTACGACGGCCTCAAGGAGCAGTTCCGGCGCATGGAGGACGAGGGCTTCCTGCCCGTCCCCCTCACCGAACTGGTCTTCTTCGCCGAGGACGGCGTCGCGGCCGTCGCCTACCTGGAGGAGTCCCTCGGTATCCAGTGAGCGCCCCAGCAGTGCGAGCATGGCGGGTATGGCTACTCATCTGATCACCGGCGCCGGCTCCGGCATCGGCGCCGCCGTCGCGCGCCGCCTGCACGAGCGCGGCGACGAGCTCATCCTGCTCGCCCGCGACGCCGGACGCGCCAAGGAGTTCGCGGCCCGCCACCCCGGCGCCCGCACGCTCGTCGGCGACCTGGCGGACCCCGACCGCCTGTCCTGGGCCTTCGACAAGCAGTCCATGCCGGACCGGCTCGACTCGCTGCTGCACATCGCGGGCATCGTCGACCTCGGGCCCGTCGGCGAGCTGCGCCCCAAGACCTGGCACCAGCAGCTCAACGTCAACCTCATCGCCCCCGCCGAGATCACCCGCCACGTGCTGCCCCAACTGCGGGCCTCGCGCGGCCACGTGGTCTTCGTGAACTCCGGCGCCGGGCTCAGCGCCCATGCCGAATGGGGCGCGTACGCCGCCTCCAAGCACGGCCTCAAGGCGCTCGCCGACGCGCTGCGCCACGAGGAGCACGCCAACGGCGTCCGCGTGACCTCCGTCTACCCGGGCCGCACCGCCAGCCCCATGCAGGCCAAGGTGCACTCGCAGGAGGGCAAGGAGTACGACCCGACGAGGTTCATCGACCCCGAGTCGGTGGCCACCACCATCGTCATGGCCCTCGACCTGCCGGCCGACGCCGAGGTCAACGACCTCACCGTGCGCCCCGGAAAGTAGCCGGGGCCGGGCCGCGCGCCCGGTTGCGTAGGCTTCCGGGGTGAGCGAACAGAGCACTTTTCCCTGGGGCCCCGCCACCGGCGTCGGCTCGATGCCGGGCGGCGACGCGCGGGAGACCGCCAAGACCGTCACCGGCTCGCTGATCGGCGCGGAGGGGGCGCGCGGCGACTTCCCCCACCTCGCGGAACTGCCCGCGCGCGGCCCCGGCGCCGACATGATCGGGCGCACCATCGGTCTCCTCGTCGAGATGTACGGACATGTGGAGCCCAGCGGATGGCGGGTCTCCGACCGGCCCGGCCGCGACACCCGGCGGGCCAGGTCCTGGCTCGGCGAGGACCTCGACGCCCTGGAGGAGTTCACCCAGGACTACACCGGCCCGCTCAAGGTGCAGGCCGTCGGGCCCTGGACGCTCGCCGCCGCCCTGGAACTCAGGGGCGGCGAGCTCTCGCTCGGCGATCCCGGCGCCTGCCGCGACCTCGCCGGTTCGCTCGCCGAGGGCCTGCGCGACCACCTCGCCGAGGTGCGCCGCCGCGTCCCCGGCGCGCACCTGGTGCTCCAGCTGGACGAGCCCTCGCTCACCGCGGTCCTGCGCGGCCGGATCCGTACCGCCAGCGGGTACCGCACCCACCGGGCCGTCGACCGCCAGGTCGTGGAGGCCGCGCTGCGCGAGGTCATGGCCGTGCACGACGGGCCCGTCGTGGTCCACTCCTGCGCTCCCGACGTGCCGTTCGCGCTGCTGCGCAGGGCCGGGGCCGCGGGGATCTCGTTCGATTTCTCCCTGCTCACCGAGCGTGACGACGAACAGCTCGGCGAGGCCGCCGAGAGCGGTGTGAAGCTCCTCGCCGGAGTGGTGCCCGCCACCGACGGCCCATTGTCAGACCCTGCCGGTAGCGTCATGGGTGTCAGGACGCTGTGGCGCAGGCTGGGGCTGCATCCGGGGACTCTGGGCGAGTCCGTGGTGATCACCCCCACCTGTGGCATGGCGGGCGCGTCCCCGGCCCACGCCCGGGCCGCGCTCGCCCACTGCGTCCGGGCGGCGAGATCGCTCGCGGACAACCCTGAGTGACGGGGACAACGGGAAACGGGAGGACATGACGGTGGCTGGCGAACAGAACGCAGCGGTGCCCACGGAGGCACGGGAGAAGCACGCGCTCCTCGCCGAGCAGATCGAGGAGCACCGCTTCCGCTACTACGTCCGGGACCAACCGGTCATCAGCGACGGCGACTTCGACAAGCTGCTCCGCTCCCTCGAAGCCCTGGAGGACGAGCACCCGGAGCTGCGCACCCCCGACTCGCCGACCCAGAAGGTGGCGGGCCCCTACGCGACGGACTTCGCCTCGGTCGAGCACCGCGAGCGCATGCTGTCCCTGGACAACGCCTTCGACGACGAGGAACTGGCCGCCTGGGCCGAGCGCGTCGCCAAGGACGTCGGCACCGGTGCCTACCACTACCTGTGCGAGCTGAAGGTCGACGGCCTCGCCGTGAACCTGACGTACGAGCACGGCAGGCTGACCCGCGCCGCCACCCGCGGCGACGGCCGCACCGGTGAGGACATCACGCCCAACGTCCGCACCATCGCCGACATCCCCACCCGCCTCAAGGGCGACCGCATCCCCGAGCTCGTCGAGATCCGGGGCGAGGTCTACTTCCCGATGGAGGCCTTCGAAGGCCTCAACGCCCGGCTGGTCGAAGCGGGCGACAAGCCGTTCGCCAACCCGCGCAACGCGGCGGCCGGCTCCCTGCGCCAGAAGGACCCCAAGGTCACCGCCACCCGGCCGCTGCACATGGTGGTGCACGGCATCGGCGCGCGCGAGGGCTTCGACATCGACCGCCTCTCCCAGGCGTACGACCTGCTGCGCGAGTGGGGTCTGCCCACCGCCCGGCACAACAAGGTGGTCGAATCCCTCGAAGAAGTACGGCAGTTCATCGCCTACATGGGCGAGAACCGGCACTCGGTGGTGGAGCACGAGATCGACGGCGTCGTCGTCAAGCTCGACGAGATCCCGCTCCAGGGCCGCCTCGGCTCCACGGCGCGCGCCCCGCGCTGGGCCATCGCCTGGAAGTACGCGCCCGAAGAGGTCAACACCAAACTCATCAACATCCGTGTGGGCGTGGGCCGTACGGGCCGCATCACCCCCTACGCCCAGGTCGAGCCGGTCACCGTGGCGGGCTCCGAGGTCGAGTTCGCCACCCTGCACAACCAGGACGTGGTCAAGGCCAAGGGCGTCCTCATCGGCGACACGGTCGTGCTGCGCAAGGCCGGCGACGTCATCCCGGAGATCCTCGGCCCCGTCGCCGACCTCAGGGACGGCAGCGAGTACCCCTTCGAGATGCCCTCCGAGTGCCCGGAGTGCGGAACCGCGCTGCGCCCGATGAAGGAGGGCGACATCGACCTCCGCTGCCCCAACGCCCAGTCCTGTCCCGCCCAGTTGAGGGAGCGGCTGTTCTACCTGGCGGGCCGCAAGAGCCTCGACATCGAGAACTTCGGGTACGTGGCGGCGGCGGCCCTCACCAAACCCCTGGAGCCGGCCGCGCCCCCGCTGCTCGACGAGGGCGACCTCTTCGATCTGACGATGGATCAACTCCTGCCCATCCGGGCGTACGTCCTCGACCAGGACAGCGGGCTGCCCAAGCGCGACCCCAAGACGGGCGAGGAGAAGACCGCTCTGGTCTTCGCCAACATGAACGGCGAGCCGCGCAAGAACGCCGTCGCCATGCTGGAGAACATCGCGGCCGCCAAGGAGCGCCCGCTGGCCCGCATCCTCACCGGCCTGTCCATCCGCCACGTCGGCCCGGTCGCCGCCGAGGCGCTGGCCCGCGCGTTCCGCTCCATCGACCGCATCGAGCAGGCCGGCGAGGAGGAACTCGCGGCGGTCGAGGGCGTGGGCGGCATCATCGCGGCCTCCCTCAAGCAGTGGTTCGCCGAGGAGTGGCACCAGGAGATCCTGCGGAAGTGGAAGGCCGCGGGCGTCCGCATGGAGGACGAGAGCACCGGCGAGGACGAGGGGCCCCGCCCGCTGGAGGGCCTGACCGTCGTGGTGACCGGAACTCTTGAGCGGCACACGAGAGATGGCGCGAAAGAGGCGCTGCAGAGCCGCGGTGCCAAGGTCACCGGTTCCGTCTCGAAGAAGACCTCGTTCGTCGTCGTCGGCGACAGCCCCGGCTCCAAGTACGACAAGGCGATGCAGCTGAAGGTTCCGGTTCTGGACGAGGACGGCTTCGCCGTTCTGCTGGAACAGGGGCCCGACGCGGCGAGAGAAGCCGCGATGCCCACGGCTCCGGAGGGGGAATGAGGGTCGAAGGAGGGTAGTAACAGGGGGCCTGGAGGCTGCGCGGAGTCACCCGTTCGGCGCATAGCAGACCGATGCGGGTGGCTGGGTCGCATTCGGGCAAGAGCTGTAGACCGCTGCCCGACCGAGCCTTCTGCGGCCTACTGTTGAGATGCGCGCCCGTCGTGCACGGCTGACGGCCCGCTCGCGGAGCACCCGGGGCGGAACACCCGTCGTGACGGCATGACACGGGGGCCATCGTGTGCACGGGCACCGCCGGCTGTGAGAGGGACGGGAATGAAACCGACCGAGAGCACCGCCCCGGCCGTGAGGCTGCGCGGGTTCACGGGCTTTTCGTCCAGGCTGACGGCCGTGGTGACCGGCCTGGCGGGCCTGGTCCTCGCCACCGGAATCCGCCAGGCCGTCCAGGACGGCCGGCCCCTGTTCCCCGGTGGCACCACGGGCTGGTCGCTCGCCGTCCTCACCGGCATCATCGTCGGCCATCTCGTCGCGCTCGGCCGTGAGCGCTGGTGGGGCGGGACCGGCTCCGGCGCGGCCCTCACCATCGCCGTGCTGATCCTGTACGGCTGGCTGCCGGCCGCCCTGGTCAGCATGGCCGTCGTGGTCCTGGTCGGCGCCGCGCGGCGCAACCGCTGGCGCCAGGGCGTGCTGCACGGCGCCGTGGACGTCCTGGGGACGGGCGCCGCCGGTCTGGTGCTGGCCGCGTTCGGCGTCGTGCCGACCGTGGCGGAACCCTGGTGGCCCACCGGATGGAGCATCGCCACCGTCCCCGAGATCGTGCTCGCCGCGGGCACCTATCTGCTGCTCACCAGGACGCTGCTCTGGTACGCGCTCGCCCCCCGCGGCGGGCTGCCCACGGTCGCCCGCACGGCTCTGATGCGGCAGGGGCTCGTGGCGGTCGCGCTGCTGGGCATCGCCCCGCTGATCTGCGTCGTCGCCATGTCGGTACCGGTGCTGCTGCCGCTGTTCGCGGTGCCGCTCGTCGCCCTCGACTCCACGCTCTGGATCGCCCGGGCCCGCGCCGAGGAGCAGCTGCGCGACCCGCTGACCCGGCTGCCCAACCGCCAGTGGCTCCTGGAGCGCACCTGGGCGGCCCTGGAGGAGGCGGAGAACGACGGCACCCGCTCCGCCCTCGTCCTGATCGACCTCGACCGCTTCCGGTCGGTGAACGACACCCTCGGCCACCTCGCCGGAGACCGCCTCCTCCTCCAGATAGCCGAACGCCTGCGGACCGCTCTTCCCCGCGGCGCCGAGGCGGCCCGGCTGGGCGGGGACGAGTTCGCCGTGCTGCTGCCGGTCTGCGACTCCGCGACCAGCGCCATGCGCACCGCCCGCGGCCTGGTCGCCGAGCTGTCCTCGCCGCTCGACCTCGACGGGCTGACGCTCGTCCTGGAGGCCAGCGCCGGCGTGGCCCTCTTCCCCGACCACGCGCTGGACGCCGAAGGGCTGCTCCGCCGGGCCGACGTCGCGATGTACCAGGCCAAGCGCGACCGCACCGGGGTGGAGGTGTACGAGTCCAAGCGGGACTCCAACACCCCTGACCGGCTGGGCCTGTTGGGCGATCTGCGGCGCGCGCTCGACGCGGGGGACGTCGATCTCCACTACCAGCCCAAGGTGCAGTTCGACGGACAGGTCGCCGGACTCGAGGCCCTGGTGCGCTGGGTGCACCCCGAGCGCGGGCAGGTCCCTCCGGACGAGTTCATCGCCATCGCCGAGTCCAGCGGGCTCATGCCGCACCTCACCGAGTACGTCCTGGAGACCGCGCTCGCGCAGGTGGCCCGGTGGCGTGCCCAGGGCCTGAACGTGCCGGTCGCCGTCAACGTCTCGCCGCGCGACGTGCACACCCCGGGGTTCGCGGGGTCCGTCGCGGCCCGGCTCGCCCGGCACGGCGTACCGGCCGGGTCGCTCCAGCTGGAGATAACCGAGCACGTCCTCCTGGAGGACCCGCAGCGCGCCGCGGACACCCTGGCCGGGCTGACCGCGCACGGCGTCAAGATGTCCCTCGACGACTTCGGTACGGGGTACTCCTCGCTGGTCCACCTCCGGCGGCTGCCGGTCAGCGAGCTGAAGATCGACCGGTCGTTCGTGGCGCGGCTCGCCATCGACAACGAGGACGCCGAGATCGTGCGCTGCACGGTCGATCTCGCGCACTCGCTGGGGCTGTTGGTGGTCGCGGAGGGGGTCGAGGACGACGAGACGTGGGAGCGGTTGCGGGATCTGGGGTGTGATGCGGTGCAGGGGTGGCTTGTGGCTGCGGCCATGCCGCCCGCTGAGGCCACGGCCTGGTTGCTTGCCCGGGGGGACACGGGGTGGCATCGGCCTGCCGAGATCGCGGCGGCCGAAGCGGCGGCCCGCCGGGCCTCCAACCAGCCTGTGCAGTAACCCCCCCGGGGCTTCGCCCCGGACCCCGAGGATGCTGCCCACCCGCCCGCCCGTGCAGGGGGTTGAAGGGTTCGGGCCCAGAGGCTGCGCCCCAGACCCGCTGAGGGGCTCCGCCCCTCGGACCCCGGCGGGGGCTGCGCCCCCTGCACCCCCGGGGGGTTTGCCCACCCGCCCGCCCGTGCGGGGGTTGGAGGGTGCCTGGCCCTGGGGCTGCGCCCCAGACCCGCTGAGGGGCTCCGCCCCTCGGACCCCGGCGGGGGCTGCGCCCCCTGCACCCCCGCGCGGGGACTTCGTCCCCTGCACCGCTCTCGGGGGCTCCGCCCCCTGCACCCCCGGGCGGGGACTTCGTCCCCTGCACCGCTCTCGGGGGCTCCGCCCCCTGCACCCCCGGGTCGGTCGGGGCGGTGTCTGGGGTGGTGTTGTGGGGGTGGTCGGGGGTGTGGGGGGAATGCGTTTCGTGGTGGGGGTGTCCCGACCCATAGGATTGGGCCCACACCACACTCACTCACCCCTGAGGATCGCTGCATGCCTGGCATTACGCGCGAGGAGGTCGCCCACCTCGCCCGGCTGGCGCGTCTTGAGCTGAAGGGCGAAGAGCTCGACCACTTCGCCGGACAGCTCGACGACATCATCGGCGCGGTCGCCCGCGTCTCCGAGGTCGCCGACCAAGACGTACCCCCGACCTCCCACCCGCTGCCGCTGACCAACGTCATGCGTGCGGACGAGGTCCGTCCGTCGCTCACCCCCGCGCAGGCGCTCTCCGGCGCCCCGGCCCAGGAGCAGCAGCGTTTCAAGGTGCCGCAGATCCTGGGGGAGGACTAATCACCATGACGGACATCATCAAGCTCACCGCGGCCGACATCGCCGCGAAGATCGCGGCCGGCGAACTGACCGCCGTCGAGGTCACCGAGGCCCACCTGGCGCGCATCGAGGCCGTGGACGAGAAGGTCCACGCCTTCCTGCACGTCGACCGCGAGGGCGCGCTCGCGCAGGCCCGCGCCGTCGACGCCAAGCGCGCGGCCGGCGAGAAGCTCGGCCCGCTGGCCGGTGTGCCCCTGGCGCTGAAGGACATCTTCACCACCGAGGGCATCCCGACCACCGTCGGCTCCAAGATCCTCGAAGGCTGGATCCCGCCGTACGACGCGACGCTCACCAAGCGCCTCAAGGACGCCGACGTCGTCATCCTCGGCAAGACCAACATGGACGAGTTCGCCATGGGGTCGTCGACGGAGAACAGCGCGTACGGGCCGACCGGCAACCCGTGGGACCTGACCCGCATCCCCGGCGGCTCCGGCGGTGGCTCCTCCGCGGCCCTCGCCTCCTACGAGGCCCCGCTCGCCATCGGCACGGACACCGGCGGCTCCATCCGCCAGCCCGCCGCCGTCACCGGCACGGTCGGCGTCAAGCCCACCTACGGCGCGGTCTCCCGCTACGGCATGGTCGCCTTCTCGTCCTCCCTCGACCAGGGCGGGCCCTGCGCCCGTACGGTCCTGGACGCGGCGCTCCTGCACGAGGTCATCGCCGGGCACGACCCGCTGGACTCGACGTCCATCGACGCGCCGGTCCCGCCGGTCGTCGAGGCCGCGCGCAACGGCTCGGTCGCCGGGATGCGCGTCGGCATCGTGAAGCAGTTCGGCGGCGAGGGCTACCAGGCCGGCGTCGTCCAGCGCTTCAACGAGTCGGTCGAGCTGCTCAAGTCGCTCGGCGCCGAGATCGTCGAGCTGGACTGCCCGTCCTTCGACCTGGCGCTCTCCGCGTACTACCTGATCGCGCCGTCGGAGTGCTCCTCCAACCTGGCCCGCTTCGACGCCATGCGCTACGGCCTGCGGGTCGGCGACGACGGCACGAAGTCCGCCGAGGACGTCACCGCGCTGACCCGCGAGGCCGGCTTCGGCGACGAGGTCAAGCGCCGCGTCATCCTCGGTACGTACGCCCTGAGCTCCGGCTACTACGACGCGTACTACGGCTCGGCCCAGAAGGTCCGCACCCTGATCACGCGGGACTTCGAGAAGTCGTTCGAGCAGGTCGACGTGATCGTGTCGCCGACCACGCCCACCACGGCGTTCCCGATCGGGGAGCGCGCCGACGACCCGATGGCGATGTACCTCGCCGACCTGTGCACCATCCCGACCAACATGGCCGGCAACGCCGCCATGTCGCTGCCCTGCGGTCTCGCGCCGGAGGACGGCCTGCCGGTCGGGCTGCAGATCATCGCCCCCGCCATGAAGGACGACCGCCTGTACAAGGTGGGAGCCGCTGTCGAGGCCGCCTTCGTGCAAAAGTGGGGACACCCGCTGCTTGAGGAGGCTCCGTCGCTGTGAGTGCACTGACCAAGGCCAAGGGTTTCAAGAAGTCCAAGGCCGGCACGTACCTGTCCATCGGCACCACCGCGTTCGGCGCGATCAGCGTGGTCAAGCAGGCCAAGAAGGCCCGCACCGACCACGACACGCTGAAGCTGCTCGACGCCGTCGTCTCCGCCGCCGCCATCGCCACCGGCGTCGCCCTCCTGCTGCGCGAGCTCAAGCGCATCGGTGACGACGACGTCCTGTTCGGCTGAGAGGGAAGTTTTTCACCGTGACCGTCACCGATCTGGTCTCGTACGAGGACGCCCTCGCGACGTACGACCCCGTCATGGGCCTTGAGGTCCATGTCGAACTCGGCACCAAGACCAAGATGTTCTGCGGCTGTTCGACCGAGCTGGGCGCCGAGCCCAACTCGCAGACCTGCCCCACCTGCCTCGGCCTGCCCGGCTCACTGCCGGTCGTCAACGCGATCGGCGTCGAGTCGGCCGTCAAGATCGGTCTCGCGCTCAACTGCGAGATCGCCGAGTGGTGCCGCTTCGCCCGGAAGAACTACTTCTACCCGGACATGCCGAAGAACTTCCAGACCTCGCAGTACGACGAGCCGATCGCCTTCAACGGCTACCTGGACGTCCAGCTGGAGGACGGCGAAATCTTCCGCGTGGAGATCGAGCGCGCCCACATGGAGGAGGACACCGGCAAGTCCACGCACGTCGGTGGCGCGACGGGCCGCATCCACGGTGCCTCGCACTCGCTCCTGGACTACAACCGCGCGGGCATCCCGCTCATCGAGATCGTCACCAAGCCGATCGAGGGCGCGGGCGAGCGGGCCCCCGAGGTGGCGAAGGCGTACGTGGCCGAGCTGCGCGAGGTCATCAAGGCGCTCGGCGTCTCCGAGGCCCGGATGGACAAGGGCCAGATGCGCTGCGACGTGAACCTGTCGCTGCGCCCGCACGGCGTGGAGAAGTTCGGCACCCGTTCGGAGACCAAGAACGTCAACTCGCTGCGTTCGGTCGAGCGGGCCGCCCGCTTCGAGATCCAGCGGCACGCGGCCGTGCTGTCCTCGGGCGGCACCATCGTGCAGGAGACCCGTCACTTCCACGAGGAGGACGGGTCCACCACCTCGGGCCGCATCAAGGACAACGCCGAGGACTACCGCTACTTCCCCGAGCCGGACCTGGTACCGGTCGCGCCCGCGCGTGCGTGGGTCGAGGAACTGCGGGGCGCCCTTCCGGAGATGCCGCGTGCGCGGCGCAACCGGCTCCGCGAGGAGTGGGGCGTCTCCGAGCACGACATGCAGTCGATGCTCAACGCCGGTGCGGTCGACCCGATCGTCGCGACGATCTCCGCCGGGGCTGACGCGGCGGGGGCGCGCAAGTGGTGGATGGGCGAGCTCGCCCGCCACGCCAACGAGTCGGGCGTCCCGCTCGACGAGCTGGCGATCACCCCCGAGCAGGTCGCGCGGGTCGTGGCGCTGGTCGCCGCGGGTGACCTCAACGACAAGCTGGCCCGCCAGGTCATCGAGGGCGTCCTCGCGGGTGAGGGCGAGCCGGACGCGGTCGTCGAGAAGCGCGGTCTGAAGGTCGTCTCCGACGAGGGGGCGCTGGGGGCTGCCGTGGACGAGGCGATCGCGGGGAACGCGGGGGTTGCCGAGAAGATCCGGGGCGGGAAGGTTGCGGCTGTCGGGGCGTTGGTCGGGGCGGTCATGAAGACCACCCGGGGGCAGGCTGACGCGGCTCGCGTCAAGGAGCTCATTCTGGAGCGCCTGGGCGTCGAGGCCTAGCCCCACCCCACCCCAGGGCGGCCCCCCACCCGGGGAGGCCGCCCTCCGGCGTCTCCGGGCGGCCCGGCTGAGCCCCGGGGTTCAGCCCCAGACCCCGGGGGCGCTTGCCCACCCGCCCGCCCGTGCGGGGGGTTGGCTGGGCCCGGCTCCCTGGGGCTCCGCCCCAGACCCCGAGGGGTTTGCCCACCCGCCCGCCCGTGCAGGGGGTTGGCTGGGCCCGGCTCCCTGGGGCTCCGCCCCAGACCCCGAGGGGTTTGCCCACCCGCCCGCCCGTGCAAGGGGTTGAAGGGTTCGGCTCCTGGGGCTGCGCCCCAGACCCCCTGAGGGGCTCCGCCCCTCGAGCCCCGGCGGGGGCTCCGCCCCCTGCACCCCTGCGCGGGGACTTCGTCCCCTGCACCCCTTTCGGGGGCTGCGCCCCCGGACCCCCCTTCGCGCCTGAACGGCGCTCGTCCTCAATCGCCGGACGGGCTGAGGATGCGCATGCTGGCCGGCACCGGTGCAGTTAGGGGCGCGGGGAACTGCGCGAGGCATGCCGGGCTACGCATGCGGGCCGACACCAGTGCCGCCAGGGGCGCGGGGAACTGCGCGACCAGCCACGCACGGTCTGCGGACGAACGCGGGTTTGGGGGCGCGGGGAACTGCGCGAGAAGCGACCGCGGCCCGCACATGACCGAGGGGGCCAGGGGCGCGGGGGACCCCCGAAACCCGTCCATCCCCAGCCCTGCCAGGGGCGCGGGGAACCGCGCACACCCCGCCAGCGCCGGGGGCCGCCCCCAAAAAAAGACTCCCCCCTTGGACTTTCCGCAAGCGAAAGTTGGACGTTCATCCGCGAGCCGGGGCGGGGTCTTCTGGGGGACACCCCGGGTCGTTAGCGTGCCCCCGTACCGAGAACGCACCGCACGGGAGGCCCAGTTGCCCACGGACACCACAGACCGCGGCATGTCGCGACGCCGGCTCTTCGCGCTGGGCGGGGGCGCCCTCGGCGCGGCCGCGGCCGGGTCGTTGTTGCCGCCCTCGCTGCAGGCGGCCATGGCCGCCGGGCCGCCCGCCGGCGGGATGGGCGCCGTCAAGCACGTCGTCATCCTCATGCAGGAGAACCGCAGCTTCGACCACTACTTCGGCACCCTCCGCGGCGTCCGCGGCTTCGGCGACCGCAACGCCGTCCAACTCCCGGGCGGCAGGCCGGTGTTCGAGCAGCCGGGCCCGCTGGGCAGCACCGTCCTGCCGTTCCCCGTGCGGGCCGCCGCGGCGGCCCAGCACAAGGACCTGCAGTACATAGGCGCCCTCGACCACTCGTGGAGCGGCGGCGCCAAGGCCTGGAACAACGGCTGGATGGACAACTGGGTCTCCGCCAAGACCTCGGCGACCATGGCGTACTACGACCGCCAGGACATCCCGCTGCACTACGAACTCGCCGACACCTTCACCGTCTGCGACGCCTACCACTCCTCCATCCACAGCTCCACCAGCCCCAACCGCAACCACCTGTGGAGCGGGAAGACGGGCTTCGAGCCCAACGGGCAGCGGGCCGTCGGCAATGACGCGTACGACGAGGGGACGCACCCCGGATACGACTGGGGCACCTACGCCGAGCGGCTGGAGAAGGCCGGGCGCAGCTGGAAGACGTACACCGAGTGGGAGAACTTCACCGACAACCAGATCGAGTTCTTCACCACCTTCAAGGCCGTCGCCCGAAAGGCGCTGGCGAAGACCGGTGGGCACACGTTCATGGAGTCCTTCTACGGCGCCGTGCGCGACGCTTCGGCGGAGGCCGAGCGGCAGCGGCTGCTCGGGCTGCTCGACCAGGGCGTCGCCACCCTCACCAAGGCCGAACGCAGCCTGTTCGAGCGGGGGTTGAGGCGGGTGCCGACCGGCACGCTGGCCGATGCCTTCGGCAAGGACGTCGCCGCCGGGACCCTGCCGGAGGTCTCCTACCTGGTGCCCTCCGCGCTCGACTCGGAGCACCCGAGCGTCTCCTCGCCGGTGCACAGCGCCACGATCGTCTACAAGGTGCTCGACGCGCTCGGCAAGCACCCCGATGTCTGGCGGCACACCGTCGTGCTCATCAACTACGACGAGAACGACGGCTTCTTCGACCACGTCCCGCCGCCCGTCGCCCCGCCCGAGGTGGCCGACGAGCAGTGGCAGGGGCGGCCGACCGGGCTCGGCGCGCGGGTGCCGATGCTCGTCGTGTCGCCGTGGAGCGTGGGCGGATACGTCTGCTCCGAGGTGTTCGACCACACCTCGGTGATCCGCTTCCTGGAGCGCCTGACCGGGGTGCGCGAGCCCAACATCAGCGGGTGGCGGCGCACCGTCGCCGGCGATCTGACCTCCGCCTTCGACTTCAAGCGCGGCCGGCCGCAGCCCGCGGTGTCCCGGCCGGCCCCGATCCCGCCGCTGAGCGGGCGCTGGCGGCCCGAGCCGCCCGCTCAGCAGCGCATGCCCGTCCAGGAGGAGGGCTCGCGGCCGGCCCGGCCGCTGCCCTACCAGCCGGACGCCTGTGTGAAGGTCGCCGACGGCGCGCTCCAGGTGCAGCTCAGCAACAACGGCCCGGCCAGCGCCCACTTCGCGCTCTACCCGTACGCCGGTGAGTTCCCGGCGCCGCAGCACAAGGACGTCCGGGGCAAGGGCCGGTGGAGCGTCCCGCTCGCCGGGCGCGCGGACGGCTACCGGTTCACGGTGACCGGGCCCAACGGGTTCCGGCGCGAGTTCGAGGGCGCGGGCGCCGCCGACACCGCCGAGGTGACCTCGTATCTCGACCACCACGACCGGGACGTCCACCTGACGCTGCGCAACCGCGGCCGCCGCCCCCTCACCTTCGTCGTCCGGCCGCTCGGCTACGCCGACGAGGCCGATCTGCGGGACTGGAGGCGGACCGTCACGGTCAAGCCCGGGCGCAGCCGCACCCTGGTGCACTCCGCCGCCGACGCGCACGGCTGGTACGACCTCGAAGTGACGACCACCGACGGCGCGACCGCGTTCCGGCGCCGCCTGATGGGGCACATCGAGAACGGGCGGCCGAGCGTCTCCGGCTGAGGGGGCGCGAAGTTCCTCGGGCGGGGGGCCTGTGAGGAAGGCCACGAAAGGGACAAACGATCACTATTGACTGCCAGAGTGGCTGAGGCGCATCCTGCGCACCGCCGTTCTTTGCGGGCTGTTCCCGGTCAAAGAGCCAAAGATCAACCGGGAGCACTCCGTTGGCCGCCCTCGCGCGCTGGTGTCTGAGGCACCGCCTCGTCGTCGTACTGCTGTGGCTCCTCGCGCTCGGTGCCACCACCACGGCGGCGGCCGTCGCCGGTTCCGCGTACTCCAACGACTACGAGGTCCCCGGCACCGAGTCCGGCCGTGCGGGCGCCCTGCTCGACGCGGGGTTCCACGGGCGGGGCGGCGACAGCGACGCGATCGTCTGGCACACCCCGTCGGGCTCGGTGCGCGACGACGGCGTCCGGCGGACGATGCGGGGCGTCCTCGCGCAGGTCGCCGGGCTGCCCGGCGTCGCCTCCGTGAGCGGCCCCTACGGACCGGGCGACGGCGGGCGGATCAGCGCCGACGGCCGCACCGCGTACGCGACGGTCACCTTCGACCGGCAGGCCGACGACCTTCCCGCAGGTCAGGCCCGAGCCGTCGTCACCACCGCGAGGGCCGCCGCGTCCAGCTCCCTCGACGTCGAGCTCGGCGGGCCCGCCACCGGGCTCACCGAGGCGCCGTCGGCGCGGCTGAGCGAGGTCGTGGGCGTGGTCGTCGCGGCCGTCGTACTGCTGCTCGCCTTCGGCTCGTTCGCCGCGAGCCTGCTGCCCATCGCCACCGCCCTGACCGGTGTCGGCACCGCGTACGCGGGCATCACGCTGCTCGGCCACCTCATGACCGTCGCCGACTTCGCCCCCATGCTCGGAACCCTCATCGGGCTCGGTGTCGGCATCGACTACGCCCTGTTCATCGTGACCCGGCACCGGCGGGGACTGCGCCGCGGCCTCGGTGTGGAGGAGGCGGCGAGGACCGCCGTCGCGACCACCGGGCGGGCCGTCGTGTTCGCCGGGGCGACGGTGTGCGTCGCGCTGCTCGGCATGCTCGTCCTGCGGCTCGGCTTCCTGAACGGCGTGGCCGTCGCCGCCTCCCTCACCGTCCTGCTGACCGTCGCCGCCTCCGTCACGCTGCTGCCCGCGCTGCTCTCGTTCATCGGGATGCGGGCGCTCGGCCGGCGCGAGCGGCGCGTGCTCGCCACCCACGGTCCGCGGCCCGAACCGCCCGCCGGGTTCGCCGCCCGCTGGGCCGCGTTCGTGGAGCGCCGCCCCAAGCTGCTCGGCGCCGTCGCCGCACTCGTGATGCTGGTCCTCGCGCTGCCCGCGCTCTCCCTCCACCTCGGCACCTCCGACCAGGGCAACAACCCCGCGCAGAGCACCACGCGCAAGGCCTACGACCTCCTCGCGGACGGATTCGGGCCCGGGGTGAACGGGCCGCTCACCCTGGTCGCCGAACTCCAGGGCCCCGGCGACCGACTCGCCCTGCAGCGGCTGCCCGACGTGCTGCGCGCCACCGGCGGGGTCGCCCGGGTGAGCCCCGTGACGTACAACGGCAGCGGCGACACCGCCGTCCTGACGCTCGTGCCCGGCTCGGCGCCGCAGTCACGAGCCACCAGCGAACTCGTGGACCGGCTGCGGAGCGACGTGCTGCCGGCCGCCGAACGCGGCAGCTCGCTGCGGGTGCACGTCGGCGGGGTGACCGCGAGCTACGACGACTTCGCGGAGGTCGTCGTCGGCAAACTCCCCCTGTTCGTCGGCGTGGTGATCGCTCTGGGCTGCGCCCTGCTGCTCGTCGCCTTCCGCTCGATCGGGATCCCGGTCAAGGCGGCCGTGATGAACGTGGCGGCGGTGGCCTCCGCCTTCGGCATCGTCGTCGCCGTCTTCCAATGGGGCTGGGGGAGCGAATCCATGGGCCTGGGGCGGGCCGGGCCGATCGAGCCGTTCCTGCCCGTGATCATGGTGTCGGTGCTCTTCGGGCTGTCCATGGACTACCAGGTCTTCCTGGTCAGCCGCATGTACGAGGAGTGGCTCGAAACGCGCGACAACCGGCGGGCCGTGCGGATCGGGCTCGCCGAGACCAGCCGGGTGATCAACTCCGCTGCCGTGATCATGATCGCGGTCTTCCTCGCGTTCGTGCTCAGCGGGGACCGGGTGATCGCCATGTTCGGCATCGCGCTCGCCGCAGCCGTCGCCCTCGACGCGTTCGTGCTGCGCACCCTGCTCGTGCCGGCCCTGATGCACCTGCTCGGCGGCGCCAACTGGTGGCTGCCCCACTGGCTCGATCGGCGGCTGCCCCGGATCAGCATCGAGCCCCCGGAATGCCGCCGTGCGAAGATTCCGGAGCAGCCGGCGGCCGGACGGGCCGGGCGGCTCGTGCCGTAGAGGGCACGCGTACGCGACCGAGGAGCGGGATGTTCGCAGTAGCGCTGGGTGACGACGGGGCGCGGCTGCGCCCCCTGGAGCCGTGGCAGGCCGAGGAGTTCCTCGCCCACATGGACCGGGGACGCGACTTCATCGGCACCTATGTGGCGCTGCCCGACATCGTGACCGATCCCGCCTCCGCCCGCGCCTACCTCCAGACCTACGCCGACAAGACCGCGGCGGACACCGGGCGTCTGTACGGCATCTGGCTGGACGACACCCTGGTCGGAGGGGTCATGTTCCGGCTCTTCGACGCGGCGCAGGGCACCTGCGAGGTCGGCTGCTGGCTGGAGCGGGCGGCGATCGGACGCGGCCTGGTCACCCGGGCCGTCACCGTGCTGATCGACTGGGCCGTGGACGTACGCGGCCTGCACCGCGTGGAGTGGGTGGCCTCCAGCGAGAACACCCCCAGCATCAACGTGGCCAAGCGCCTCGGCATGACCAGGGAGGGGGTGCGCCGCGAGAGCTACCTCTACCGCGGGGCGCGCCACGACAGCGAGATCTGGGCGGTGCTCGCCGACGAGTGGCGGGCCGCGCGCACCGCACGCTGACGGTACGGGCGGGGCGTTGCCGACGGTACGGGAGAGACGTTGCCGACGGTACGGGCGGGGCGTTAAGGAAGCTCTCAGCGGGCTCTCAGAAACGGCCCCTAGCGTGCCGGGCATGAACGCCACCCCCGCCACGACGAAGACCGACGCCGAGCCCGAGACCGATGCCCGGGCCGAGACCGACGCGCAGCCCGAGGCCGGGACCGGGACCGGGAGCCGGTCCGTGACGGACGCCGCTACCGCACCCGCCGCCGAAGCCGCGGACACCACCGGGGCCCCCGAGGGCGGCGCCACCGACCCCGCCCTCGACGAGGACGAACCGGATGCCGAGGCCGCCCCCGCCCGGGCGGGCTTCGGCGCGGGCGCCGCGGCCGTCGTCTCCGGCGCGCTCGGCGCGGTCGCGCTCAGCGGCACCTGGATGGGCAAGACGCTGTCCGAACGGGCCACCCTCGTCGGACAGATCAAGACCTCGCAGAGCGGCACCGCCGCCCAGCAGATCCAGGAGATCTACGGCAACTCCTGGCACACCACGGCCCTGGTCAACGGCGTCTTCGCACTGCTCGCCCTGATCGTCGGCGCGGTGGTGCTGGCCCGGCCCGCCTTCGGGACGCCGGGCCGGGCCGAACAGCCGGTGTGGATCAAGGCAGTTGCCCTGGCCGGTGTCGTGCTCGGCGTGGTCGGCCTGCTGATCTCGGCGGGCATGTACCTCGACCTGTTCGCGGCACTGCCCAGCACCAAGGGCTGAGGCGTCCGGGCGGGGCTCTAAGGCACCCCGCCCCCTGCCTTAGCCGGCCCCGGCCCGCCGCCGGGGCCGCCTAAGGCATCCCCTCCGTACGGATGCGGCACTCTCCCCATGCGCGAGAGGCCCCTGGGAGACGAGAGTTGAGGCATCGCAAGGAGCCCGGAAGACCGGGCCCGAGCGGACCAGAGCCCCACACCTCACTCCCAGGAGCACCGACATGCTGGACTACGAGATGCACAAGACCCACGAGGCCGAGTTGCTGCGCCAGGCCGAGCGGGAGCGCCTGGCCGGCCAGGCCCGCCGGGCCGGACGCCGCTTCGGCCGCCGTGATGGCGGCAACGGGCCGGAAGGGCGGGTGAGTTCACCGAAGCACCGGTTCGTACGGGCCGCCTGAACCGCCCGGCCGCCCGTCATGCACACCACCTCACCCGATCCCGCCACCACCCCGCCGACTCCGTCCCCGGCCCCGGCCCCGACCTCCTCCGGGACCGCCGTTTTGGCCGGGGACGGCCCGCACGGGCCCGGCACCCCGGCGGGCGAAGGACCGTACGGCTCCGCGCTGTCACACCCCTGTGCGATGCTCGGCAGCGTGGAGACCAGGTCAGTCAGCCCCGTGTTCGTAGGCCGCGCCGGTGAACTGCGGGTGCTGAACGAAGCACTAGCCCGTGCCGGCGCCGCCGACGAGCCGCAGGCGCTGCTCGTCGGCGGCGAGGCCGGCGTCGGCAAGAGCCGGCTCGTCGAGGAGTTCACCGCCGCCGCCCGCGCGTCCGGCGCCGTCATCGCCATCGGCGGCTGCGTCGAAGTGGGCGCCGACGGGCTGCCGTTCGCGCCCTTCTCGGCCGCCCTGCGCGCCCTGCACCACCTCCTGCCCGGCGAACTGGCCGCCGCCGCCGACGGCCAGGAGGAGGAGCTGGCCCTGCTCCTGCCCGAGCTGGCCAGAACGAGCCCTCTCGCCTCCCGCGAGGACGGCACCGCGCGCCTCTTCGAGCTCACCGTACGGACGCTGGAGCGGCTCGCCGCCGAGCGCACCGTCGTCCTCGTCCTGGAAGACCTGCACTGGGCGGACGCCTCGACCCGCCATCTGCTCGCCTACCTCTTCCGCACCCTGCGCCGGGGCCGCCTGGTCGTCGTCGCCACCTACCGCGCCGACGACATCCACCGCCGCCACCCGCTGCGCCCCCTGCTCGCCGAGCTGGACCGGCTGCGCAGCGTGCGGCGCATCGAACTGCCCCGCTTCACCCGGGCCGAGGTCCACCACCAGCTGACCGGCATCCTCGCCGCCGAGCCCGAACAGCGCCTGGTGGACGAGATATTCGAGCGGTCCGACGGCAACGCCTTCTTCGTCGAGGAGCTCGTGGTGTGCCGCGACCCCGACGGCAGCTGCCCCGACCTCAGCGACTCGCTGCGCGACCTGCTGCTCGTACGCGTCGAGAGCCTGCCCGAGGACGCCCAGCGGGTGGTGCGGATCGCCGCCGAGGGCGGCTCCACCGTGGAGTACCCGCTGCTCGCCGCCGTCGCCCGGCTCCCCGAGGACAAGCTCATCGAGGCGCTGCGGGCCGCCGTCGGAGCCAACATCCTGCTGCCCGCGGGGGGCGGCGGGGGCTACCGCTTCCGCCACTCCCTGGTCCGCGAGGCGGTCAGCGACGACCTGCTGCCCGGCGAGTGCTCACGCCTCAACCGCCGGTACGCCGAAGCCCTGGAGGCCGACCCGTCGCTGGTCAGGCCGGACGAGCGGACCACCCGGCTCGCCACCTACTGGTACCACGCCAACGACGCCGCCAAGGCGCTCCCCGTGGTGCTGCTGGCCGCCGTGGAGGCCCGCCGTCGGCACGCCTACGCGGAACAACTGCGCCTGCTCTCACGGGCGATGGAGCTGTGGGACACCGTCCCCACCGACATACGCGGGGGGCTCAGACCGCTGGACCACGCCGGCTCCTACCCGGCGTGCGGCTGCGCCCCCGAGACCCCGGCGTCGCTGCGCTACCTCGACCTGCTGGCCGAGTCCGTGGAGGCGGCCCGGCTCTGCGGCGACCGCGAGCGCGCCCTCAAGCTCGCCAGGAGGGCGCTGCGCCTCATCGAGGACGGCGGCGATCAGGCCTCCGGCAGTGATCCGCTGCGGGCCGCCTGGTTCTGGCTCCAGCGCTCCCGCCTGGTGCAGAACCTCGGGCGCGGCGACGGCTGGGCCGAGATCAGCACCGCCCAGGACCTGGTGCGCGGGCTCGCGCCGTCCCCCGTGCACGCCGAGGTCCTCGCCACCGCGGCCGGCTGGAGCATGCTGCACAAGCCCGGCCCCGAATCCCTCGCGGCGGCCGAACAGGCCGTGGAATACGCCCGGTTGGTGCAGACCGAGGACATCGAGCTGAACGTGCGGCTCACCCTCGGCAGCCTCATGGTCGACTCCGGCGCCGTCGACGAGGGCATCGTCACCATGCGCGCGGTCATCGACCGCTCCCTCGAACTCGGCCTGGTCGGCGAGGCCACCCGCGGCCATGTGAACCTCTGCTCGGGGCTCGAAGCCGTCGGCCGCTCCACGGAGGCGGTGCGCGTCGCCGACGACGGGGTGCGCCTGGCCCAGAAGTACGGCCTTCCCGACAACGAGGCCTGGGTGCAGGCCAACCGCGCCGAGTCCCTGTTCGCCCTCGGCCGCTGGGAGGAGGCCGCCGATTCCATCGAGCGGGTCCAGCGCACCGCGGTCAGCACCAAGCCGCTCGGCAACGCCCTGATGCGCCGGGCCGATCTCGCGCTGTTGCGGGGCGAGTTGGAGCCGGCGGCGGCCTCCCTCGCCGACGCCCACGCGGCGTTCGGCACGTACGACCCGATGGCCCAGCACGCCATTCCGCTCGCCCGGATCGCGCTCGGCGTCGAAGCCGCGCGGGGCCACATCGACCGCGCCCGCGCCGAGCTGGCCCGCGCTGTCGAGCCCGGTTTTCCGCCCGGCACCCAGCGCTACGCCTGGCCGCTGCTCGCCGCGGCCGCCGCGATGGAGGCCGATGTGCGCGGGCTGCCCTCGGCCGAGCCCGGCCGCGCCGAAGCCGTCGCGCTGATCCGCACGGCGGCCAAGCGCCTGCCGACCGGAGCCCCCACCTGCGAGGCCCTCGCCCTGGTGGTCGCCGCCGAACTGGAGCGCGCCGAGGGCCGCGACGAGGCGGCCCGCTGGGAGGCGGCCGTCCAGGCCCTGAGCGAGGTGGAACGCCCCTACGAGCTGGCCCTGGCCTGCCACCGCTGGGCCTCGGCGCTGCTCGCCGAGGGCGGCGACCGCGAGACCGTCGCCACACTGCTGCGCCAGGCCTACGCCGAGACCGGCCGGCTCGGCGCCCGTCCCCTGCGCGAGCAACTGGAACTCCTGGCCCGCCGGGCCCGTCTCTCGCCCACCGCACCTGACCCGGTCGCCACCGATGCCCCGGCGGACCCCGCCGAGGCGCTCGGCCTCACCAGCCGCGAACGCGACGTACTGCGGCTGGTCGCGGCCGGCCTCAGCAACCGCAAAATAGCCGAGGAGCTGTACATCTCACCCAAGACGGCAAGCGTCCACGTCTCCAACATCCTGGCCAAACTGGGCGTGGCGGGCCGAGGAGAAGCAGCGGCCCTGACCCACCGCCTGAACCTGTTCCCCACCAACTGAGGGACGACGGGCGAGAGTTGACCTTACGGACGGCCATGCCCACGGGGGGTTGAGGGGCGCGGGGAACGGCGTGAGAAGCGCCCGCGACGGACGGACGACAGGGGGTTGGGGGCGCGGGGAACGGCGCGAGTAGCGCCCACGGCGGGCAGCCGACAGGGGGGTTGGGGGCGCGGGGAACTGCGCAACAAGGCCCCGCGCACAACGGCCCCGAGCCCAGCCCGCATCACGTGACGGCGAGCTCCAGCACGCGATCGTCCCCCGGCTTGGGCACCCCCCGGGAATCCGTGTTGTCAGTGAGCACCCACAGCTTCCCCGCCCCCGCCCCCAGCACCGTACGCAACCGCCCGAACTCCCCACCCAGAAACCCCTCCGGCGCCCCCAGCGGAGCAGCCCCGTCCAGCGGGATCCGCCACAGCCGTTCGCCCCGCAGCGCGGCCATCCACACCGAACCGCCCGCGATAGCGATCCCGCTGGGCGAGGCCTCGGAGGTCTTCCACTGGGCGACCGGATCCACGTACCCGGCCTTGCCGGCCCGGCCCTCCACCGCGGGCCAGCCGTAGTTCCCGCCCGGCTCGATCAGGTTGAGCTCGTCCCAGGTGTCCTGGCCGAACTCGGAGGCCCAGAGCCGGTTCTGGGCGTCCCAGGCCAGGCCCTGTACGTTGCGGTGCCCGAGGGAGTACACCAGCGAGTCCGCCTCCGGATTGCCGTACGCGGGCTGTCCGTCGGGCGTCATCCGCAGGATCTTCCCGCCGAGCGACTTCCTGTCCTGCGCGAGCCCGGTCTGCCCCGTCTCGCCGGTGCCGGCGTACAGCATCCGGTCGGGACCGAACGCGATCCGGCCCCCGTTGTGGATGCTGCCCTTGGGGATGCCGCGCAGAATCGTGTCCGGCGCACCGAGCTGCTGGCCCTCGGGCCGCTGCGGATCGTAGATCATCCGGGCGATGCGGTTGTCGGACTCGGTGGTGAAGTACGCGTACACGAGGTGGTCCGAGGCGTACGAAGGCGAGAGGGCGAGGCCGAGGAGTCCCGCCTCGCCCTGGTGGGCGACCCCGGGCACGCTGCCCACGGCGGTCTTCTTGCCGGTCGTCGTGTCGACGCGGACGACGGAGCCGTCGTCACGGGAGCCGATGAGGAGCCCGCCCTCGGGCAGGGCCGCCATGCCCCACGGCGACGTGAGGCCGTCGGTCACGGTCCGCACGACCTTCACCGAGCCCTTGACGGGCGGGAGTTGGGCCGCGGGCGCGGACGCCGAGGGCGCCCGGCTGCCGGCGGCGGAGCCGGCGCCCTGTCCCTGCGGCCGCGCGGGTCCCGAGGAGCAGCCGGCCGCGAGCACGAGCGCGGCTGCGGCCAGAGCGGTTGCCGCGGTGGTTCGTCGCACGGTTCGGGCTCCCTTCGGGTGGGTCGATGAGCCGGGTCCATTCTGCGGCCTGCGCGGCGTCCCGAGCGGGTCCAACTCGGCCCGGGGGCACGGTTCGTGGCCCGCAGCCCGGCCCGGCCCGGTCCACCCGCCCCGACCCGCGCCCGGCCGCGAAGCCCGCGCTCAGTCCCGGGCCGGCGGCAGTGCGGCCAGTTCCGCGAGGTCCCGCGGGGTCAGGGCCAGGCCGGCCGCGGCGGCGTTCTCGCGGACCCACTCCGGCCGCTTGGCGCCCGGCACCGGCACCACCTGCTCGCCGAGGCGCAGCAGCCAGGCGAGGGCCACCTGGCCCGGCGTCGCGCCGTGCCGCTCGGCCACCCGGCGCAGGCCCACCACCACGGGCTGGTTGGCCGCCATCATCTCCGCCGTGAACCGGGGGTGGCGGGCCCGGATGTCGTCCGGCTCGAAGCCCTGGCCCGGCGTGAGCGTGCCCGTGAGGAACCCGTTGCCCAGCGGCATCGCGGCCAGCAGGCCCACGGCCCGGGCCCGGCACCAGGGCAGCAGCGTCCGCAGCGCCTCGCGCGACCACAGCGAGAGTTCGGCCTGCACGGCGGCGACCGGGAACACCTGCTGGACGCGGTCGAGCAGCCGCACCGTCTCCTCGTACCGCTCCACGTCGAGGCCGTGCACCCCGGCCGGCTGCGCGGTCCTGCGCACCGCCCTGGCCCCCATGGCGCTGAGCCCCAGCGCCCGCACCTTGCCCGCGGTGACGAGGTCGGCCATCGCCCCCCAGGTCTCCTCGACGGGGACCTCGGGGTCGGCGCGGTGCAGCAGATAGAGGTCGATGACGTCGGTGCCCAGGCGTCGCAGCGACGCGTCGCAGGCCCTGCGCACGTAGCCGGGGCGCCCGTTGGCGACGACGTGCTGGTCGACGCCGACGAGCAGCCCGCACTTGGTCGCGACGAACGCCTCGTCCCGCCGCTCCTTGAGCACCCGCCCGATCAGCAGCTCGTTGGTGAACGGGCCGTACATGTCGGCGGTGTCCAGCAGGTTCGCGCCGGTGTCCAGAGCGGCGTGCACGGCCCGCAGGGAGCGTTCCAGGTCCTGCTGCGAGCGGGTGTAGCCCCAGCTCATCGGCATGCAGCCGAGTCCTATCGCACCCGCCCGCAGGGCCCCCGCCCCGATTGTCCTGCGCTCCACCTGGCCGGATCCCTCCCTCGTCGCTCCCCAAACTAACCTCTGGCCCCCGCGGCCCTTCGCATAGCCTCCTGACCATGACTGCCGACGTGTGGATCCCCTTCGACCCGGCCGACGTCCCGGGTCTGCCCGCCTCGCTCGACTACCGGTTCTGGGACGGCGGTCCGGACTTTCCGGCCGACCCCGCCGACTGCGCGTTCTACGTCGTCCCGTACATGAAGCCGTCCGAGACCGCGGTGCGCCCGCTGGCCGGCATGACGGGCGTCCGGGTCGTGCAGACCCTGACCGCGGGCATCGACCACGTGCAGCCCGGGCTCGGTCTGCTGCCGCCGGGCGTACGGCTGTGCAACGCCCGCGGGGTCCACGAGGCGTCCACCGCGGAGCTGACGCTCGCCCTGGTCCTCGCCTCGCTGCGCGGGATCCCGGGGTTCGTACAGGGCCAGGAGCGCCAGGAGTGGCGGGCGGGCTTCTACCCGGCGCTCGCCGACAAGTCGGTCCTGATCGTGGGGTACGGATCGATCGGCGCCGCCATCGAGGACCGGCTCGTGCCCTTCGAGTGCGCGCGGGTGGCGCGCGTCGCGCGCTCCTGGCGCACCACGGAGCGCGGTGAAGTGCGCGCGTGGACCGATCTGCCCGCGCTGCTTCCCGAGGCGGACGTCGTCATCGTCTGCACGCCGCTCACCGAGCAGACGAAAGGCCTGGTGGACGCCGCGTTCCTGGCCCGCCTCAAGGACGGGGCGCTCCTGGTGAACGTCGCGCGCGGGCCCGTCGTGGACACCAAGGCCCTGCTCACCGAACTGGAGTCGGGACGCCTGCGCGCGGCGCTGGACGTCACGGACCCGGAACCGTTGCCGGTGGGGCATCCGTTGTGGCATGCGCCGAATGTCCTCATCAGCCCGCATGTGGGCGGTTCGAGCTCCGCCTTCCTGCCCCGCGCCAAGCGGCTCCTCGCCGCTCAGCTGACCCGCTTCGCGGCCCAACAGCCGCTCGCCAACGTGGTTCTGACGACGGATCAGTAACGCTCCGGAGTGGTTCGGGTGCGCCGGGTGCCCTCGCGGTTGCGGGCTGTCACTGAGCGTATAAGGACTATGTCCCTGAGTGACGAGACTGGTGTATCGTCCCGACCGGGGGGCCGGCGCCGTGCGTCTACGGCGCGGGGGAGCGATCACTGCGAGGGGGGCGACGGGCGATGCACGGCCAATGGACGAACGATCCGACGCGGTGGAGCCGGCGGCGGCAGCCCCGCGGCGCGCATCGCGCGACGATGCACCGCGGTGGCGTGGCGACCACCGGGGCGATAAGTGGAACAACGACGAACGGCGCCCGTCGGCACGGCCCGCGGGCCGTCGATCGGGGCCACCTGCCCCGGCCGGGCGCGATCGTGTGGCGGGCCCGGTGGCGCGGAGCGGTCCGGTGAGCGCCCCGGGTGCGGTCCTGACCAGGCCCCCCCTGACCGGAAGTGGCGGGACCGGCATGGTTTCCCAACTCGTGCTCGCAGTCGTCTGGGCCGGATATGCCACCGGCGCATTCTTCGGCTGGGGATCCCAGCGACTGGCCCAGATCATGGGCGACTTCGGGCTCTCCGTCGCCGCCCTGATCGCCGCGGTCTCCTGCTTCCGCTACGCGCGCGGCGGTGCGACCGGCAGCGAGAGCAGTTTCCGTCCCGCCTGGCTGCTGTTCTCCTTCTCCTCCGCCATGGCCGCCTGCGGCAACGGCGTCTGGGGCTGGTACGAGGTGGTGCTCGGGCGCGGAGTGCCCCCCACCCCGTCCTTCGCGGACTTCTTCTTCCTGTGCTTCGCGCCGCCCGCCATCGTGGGCCTGCTGGTCCTCGCCAAGCGCCCCGTCACCAAGGCGGGCTGGGTCTGTCTGGCGCTCGACTCCTGGCTCATCGGCGGCTCGCTGCTCACCCTGTCCTGGAGCCTCGCGCTGGCCCGCACGGCCCGCGAGGGCGAGCAGGAGGGCCTCGCCAACGCCACCCTCACGCTCGCCTATCCGCTCCTCGACATCGTCCTCGTGAGCATGGTCCTCGCACTGCACTTCCGGCGCTCGTCGGCCAACCGGTCGGCGGTGAACACCGCCATCGCGGCGCTGGCCCTCACCGTCCTGTGCGACGCCCTGTTCACCTCGCCGCTGCTGCGCGAGCACTACCACTCCGGGCGCCTCCTCGACGCGGGCTGGTTCGCCGGCTCCCTGCTGCTCGCCTACGCCCCGTGGGGGGCCCGCAGGCTCTCCGCGCCGCCGCCGCGCAGGCCCGCCGTCGCGCCGCGGGGCGCCGCCCGGCCGGCGGGCGGCGGGCCCCGCCCGCAGCCGGTGCCGGCCACCCGGCCGCTCGCCAGCTCGCTGGCCGCGCTCACGCCGTACCTGGCGGCGGCCGTCTGCACCCTCGGCATCCTCTACAGCGTCATCGAGGGCCACCGGGTCGACCGCATGGTCGTGTTCACCGGCTGCACGGTGGTGCTCGCCCTGGTGATCCGCCAGGGCATCATGCTGCTCGACAACATCGCGCTCACCCATGAACTGGCCCAGAAGGAGAACCACTTCCGGTCCCTGGTGCAGGGTTCGAGCGACGTCATCATGATCGCCGCGCCCACCGGCATACTGCGCTACGTCAGCCCGGCCGCGGCCGGCGTCTACGGGCGGGACGCCGAGGAGCTGGTCGGCTCCGAACTGGCCTCGCTCATCCATCCCGAGGACCTGGGCCGGGTGGTGCACGAGGTGCGCCGGTTTCTGGCGGCGCCGCCCGCCGAGGAGCCCACGACGCGGATCGAGTGCCGCTTCAAGTCGGGGACCGGCGAGTGGCTCAATGTGGAGTCCACCGTCAACCGCCACCAGGGCGGGCTGATCCTCAACAGCCGCGACGTGACCGAACGGGTGCGCCTGCAGGCCCAGTTGGAGCACAACGCCGAACACGACCCGCTCACCGACCTGCCCAACCGCGCCCTGTTCACCAAGCGGGTGCGCAAGGCGCTCGGCGGCCGTCGCGTCACCGACCCCGGCACCGCCGTGCTCTTCATCGACCTCGACGGCTTCAAGCAGGTCAACGACACCATCGGTCACCAGGCCGGGGACGAACTCCTCATCCAGGCCGCCCGCAGGCTCCACGAATCGGTGCGGGCCGGCGACACCGCGGCCCGGCTCGGCGGCGACGAGTTCGCCGCCCTGATCCTCGGCGACGGCACCCGCGACCCGGCGGCCCGCGAGTACCACGTCCGCGAGATCGCCGACCGGCTGCGCCTGACCCTGTCCCAGCCGTACCTGATCGACGGCAACGATGTCCGGGTCGCCGCCTCCATCGGCGTCGCCTTCGCCGAGCCGGGCATCGGCGCGGGCGAACTGCTGCGCAACGCCGACCTGGCGATGTACCGGGCGAAGAAGGGCGGCAAGAACCGGGTCGAGCTGTACGCACCGCAGATGCAGGCCGAGGTGGTGCGCAAGTCGGAGCTCGCCGCCCGGCTGCGCACCGCGCTCAACGACGGCGAGTTCGCGGTGCTGCACCAGCCGGTCGTCGACCTGGCCACCGGTGAGGTCGCCGCGGTCGCCGCGCAGGCCAGGTGGAGGTCGGCCCAGGGCATCCTGTTCACGCCGGCCGAGTTCCTCCGGGCGGCCGACGAGAGCGAGCGGGCCGCCGAGCTCGGCCGCTGGCTGCTCGAAGAGGCGGTGGTCCTGGCGGCCGAACGGATGCGGGCCGGCCATGTCGTGCCCGTCTCCGTGCGCCTGTCGGCCCGCAGGCTGCTCGACAGGTCGATGCCGCTCGGCTCCCTGGAGGCGCTGCTCGTGCGGCACGGGCTGCCCTCCGGCGCACTGATCATCGAGCTCGCGGACAGCGACCCGAGGATCTCCTTCGACGAGCTGGAACGGCGCCTGGTGGGGCTGCGCAGGCTCGGCGTGCGGATCGCGCTCGACGGCTTCGGCAGCGGCTACGCGGCGATCAACGCGCTGCGCCGGCTCCCCATCGACCTGCTGAAACTGGACCGGGGCCTGGTCGAGGGCGTCGTGGAGTCGGCCCGGCTGCACAAGATCACCGCCGGTCTGCTCCGGATCGCCGGCGACCTCGGCATGCAGTCCGTCGCCGACGGGGTGGACGTGCCGGAGCAGGTCCTGGCCCTGCGCGCCATGGGGTGCACGCACGGCCAGGGCATGGCGTTCTCCGGAGCGCTGGACGAGTACCGGCTGCGCCGCGCCCTGCTGCGGGGCGAATATCCGGTGCCGGGCGGGGTCGCGCTGCCCGTGCTCAGTGGCGGAAGCCGTCCGCTGCTCGGCTCACATAATGAGACGCCCGTCCCACCTACTTGACACCACCTGCGCGCCGGGGGGAGGGTCAATGCCATGCGCACCCGAATTCTCGTACTTGGAAAGCGCGTCGGCTGAAGCGGAGCCCCACGAGGCTCCGCAGACCCCACCCGACGCGCTCCCCTCGCCTGCCTCACGGCACGAGGGGTTTTTTGTTGCACTGGCACCCCTCAAGCACCACCGCGATCTCGACTAAACCACCGCAAAAACCCTCAGCTTCGAGAAGAGAATGCCGATGACCGAGCAGGCCACCGGGGCCCACCATCCGCAGCCGCGGCCCCGTAACGGCGGACACCAGTCCGCGACCGTTGAGCACGTCACGGGCGCGAAGTCCCTCATCCGCTCTCTCGAGGAAGTCGGGGCGGAGGTCGTGTTCGGGATCCCCGGCGGCGCCATCCTCCCGGCGTACGACCCGATGATGGACTCCACCCGGGTCCGTCACGTCCTGGTCCGCCACGAGCAGGGCGCGGGCCACGCCGCCACCGGATACGCGCAGGCCACCGGCAAGGTCGGGGTGTGCATGGCGACCTCGGGGCCCGGCGCCACCAACCTGGTCACCCCGATCGCCGACGCCCACATGGACTCGGTGCCGCTGGTCGCCATCACCGGCCAGGTCTCCTCCAAGGCGATCGGCACGGACGCCTTCCAGGAGGCGGACATCGTCGGCATCACGATGCCGATCACCAAGCACAACTTCCTGGTCACCAAGGCCGAGGACATCCCGCGCACCATCGCCGAGGCCTTCCACATCGCCTCCACCGGCCGCCCGGGCCCGGTCCTGGTGGACATCGCCAAGGACGCCCTCCAGGCGCAGACCACCTTCGCCTGGCCGCCGGCCACCGACCTGCCGGGCTACCGCCCGGTCACCAAGCCGCACGCCAAGCAGATCCGCGAGGCCGCCAAGCTGATCGTGGCGGCCAAGCGCCCGGTCCTGTACGTCGGCGGCGGCGTCCTGAAGGCCGGCGCCACCGCCGAGCTGAAGGTCCTCGCGGAGCTGACCGGAGCGCCCGTCACCACCACCCTGATGGCGCTCGGCGCCTTCCCCGACAGCCACCCGCTGCACGTGGGGATGCCCGGCATGCACGGTGCGGTCACCGCCGTCACCGCCCTGCAGAAGTCGGACCTGCTCATCGCGCTCGGCACCCGCTTCGACGACCGCGTCACCGGCAAGCTGGACAGCTTCGCGCCGTTCGCCAAGGTCATCCACGCGGACATCGACCCGGCCGAGATCGGCAAGAACCGCGAGGTCGACGTCCCCATCGTGGGTGACGCGCGCGAGGTCATCGCCGATCTGGTCCAGGCCGTCCAGGCGGAGTACTCCGAGGGTCACACCAGCGACTACACCGCCTGGTGGAAGGACCTCAACCGCTGGCGCGAGACCTACCCGCTGGGCTACGACGAGCCGAACGACGGCACGCTGTCCCCGCAGCGCGTCATCCAGCGCATCGGCGAACTCGCGGACGCGGACACCATCTACGCGGCCGGCGTCGGCCAGCACCAGATGTGGGCCGCCCACTTCGTCAACTACGAACTGCCCTCCACCTGGCTCAACTCGGGCGGCGCCGGAACCATGGGCTACGCGGTGCCGGCCGCCATGGGCGCCAAGGCCGGTCAGCCGGACCGGATGGTCTGGGCGATCGACGGCGACGGCTGCTTCCAGATGACCAACCAGGAACTGACCACCTGCGCACTCAACAACATCCCGATCAAGGTCGCCATCATCAACAACGGCGCCCTCGGGATGGTCCGCCAGTGGCAGACCCTGTTCTACAACCAGCGCTACTCCAACACCGTCCTGCACTCCGGTCCCGGGGACGGCATCGCCGAGGAGGGCCGCCCCAGCGGCGGCACCCGCGTCCCGGACTTCGTCAAACTGTCCGAGGCGATGGGCTGTTACGCGATCCGCTGCGAGCGCCCCGAGGACCTGGACAAGGCGATCCAGGAGGCCAACTCGATCAACGACCGCCCGGTCGTGATCGACTTCATCGTCCACGAGGACGCCCAGGTGTGGCCGATGGTCGCCGCCGGCACCTCCAACGACGAGGTCATGGCCGCCCGCGGAGTCCGTCCCGACTTCGGCGACAACGAAGACGACTGAGAGCTGTAGGAAGAGGTAAGAGGCTCATGTCCACCAAGCACACGCTCTCGGTCCTGGTCGAGAACACCCCCGGCATCCTGGCCCGGATCGCCGCCCTGTTCTCCCGCCGCGGCTTCAACATCGACTCGCTCGCGGTCGGTGTCACCGAACACCCCGACATCTCCCGCATCACCATCGTGGTCAGTGTCGAGGACCTGCCCCTCGAGCAGGTGACCAAGCAGCTCAACAAGCTGGTCAACGTCCTGAAGATCGTCGAACTCGAGCCCAGCGCCGCGATCCAGCGCGAGCTCGTCCTGGTGAAGGTGCGTGCCGACAACGAAACGCGCTCCCAGATCGTCGAGATCGTCCAGCTGTTCCGCGCCAAGACCGTGGACGTCTCGCCCGAGGCCGTGACGATCGAGGCCACCGGCGGCGCCGACAAGCTGGAGGCGATGCTGAAGATGCTGGAGCAGTTCGGCATCAAGGAGCTCGTCCAGTCCGGCACGATCGCCATAGGGCGTGGCGCCCGGTCCATCACGGACCGCTCGCTGCGCGCCCTGGACCGCAGCGCCTGAGCCCGCCGGCAGGGGCCTGACCCGCCCGTATCGCGAGACTCACCCGTTCCTTACTCATTCCCACCGATACGGTGGGCGCACCACCAGCACACCAAGGAGATATCCCAGTGGCCGAGCTGTTCTACGACGACGATGCCGACCTGTCCATCATCCAGGGCCGCAAGGTCGCGGTGATCGGGTACGGCAGTCAGGGCCACGCCCACGCGCTGTCGCTCCGTGACTCGGGTGTCGACGTCCGCGTCGGTCTGCACGAGGGCTCCAAGTCCAAGGCGAAGGCCGAGGAGCAGGGCCTGCGCGTGGTGACGCCGTCCGAGGCCGCCGCCGAGGCCGACGTCATCATGATCCTGGTCCCGGACCCGATCCAGGCCCAGGTCTACGAGGAGTCCATCAAGGACAACCTGAAGGACGGCGACGCGCTGTTCTTCGGCCACGGCCTCAACATCCGCTTCGGCTTCATCAAGCCCCCGGCCAATGTGACCGTCGCGATGGTCGCGCCCAAGGGCCCCGGTCACCTGGTGCGCCGCCAGTACGAAGAGGGCCGCGGCGTGCCGTGCATCGTGGCCGTCGAGCAGGACCCGCAGGGCAACGGCCTGGCGCTGGCGCTCTCGTACGCCAAGGGCATCGGCGGCACCCGCGCGGGCGTCATCAAGACGACCTTCACCGAGGAGACCGAGACCGACCTGTTCGGCGAGCAGGCCGTGCTCTGCGGCGGCACCGCCGCGCTGGTCAAGGCCGGCTTCGAGACGCTGACCGAGGCGGGCTACCAGCCGGAGATCGCGTACTTCGAGTGCCTGCACGAGCTGAAGCTCATCGTGGACCTCATGTACGAGGGCGGCCTGGAGAAGATGCGCTGGTCGATCTCCGAGACCGCCGAGTGGGGCGACTACGTCACCGGCCCGCGGATCATCACCGCCGACACCAAGGCCGAGATGAAGAAGGTCCTCGCCGAGATCCAGGACGGCACCTTCGCCAAGAACTGGATGGACGAGTACCACGGCGGTCTGAAGAAGTACAACGAGTACAAGACCCAGGACTCCGAGCACCTCCTGGAGACCACCGGCAAGGAGCTGCGCAAGCTCATGAGCTGGGTGCAGAACGACGAGGCGTAAGCCGTACGTCAGCGGGGTCGGGCACGGTGGCCGTGTCCGACCCCGCTGGTTGCGCACGACCCTGGACACCACGTCCAACCCCCATCGGGTGATCCTGCCTTCGCGGCGGAGACCCGGCGGGGGAGCGGCACTACACTGCTCAGCAACACCTACGCGTCAGGCCCACAGCGTCGTGCGTCTACCACGCGGCTACTCCACCGCCTGCGGCCGTCGGGACGGCCGTCCGCAAAGGATTCAGTGAGGACCCACGTGAGCTCGAAACCTGTCGTACTCATCGCTGAAGAGCTGTCGCCCGCCACCGTCGACGCCCTCGGGCCGGACTTCGAGATCCGGCACTGCAACGGCGCCGACCGCGCGGAACTGCTGCCCGCCATCGCCGGCGTCGACGCGATCCTGATCCGCTCGGCCACCAAGGTCGACGCGGAGGCCATCGCGGCCGCCAAGAAGCTGAAGGTCGTCGCCCGCGCCGGCGTCGGTCTCGACAACGTCGACGTCTCCGCCGCCACCAAGGCCGGCGTGATGGTCGTGAACGCCCCGACCTCCAACATCGTCACCGCCGCCGAGCTCGCCTGCGGCCTCCTCGTCGCCACCGCGCGCAACATTCCGCAGGCCAACACCGCGCTCAAGAACGGCGAGTGGAAGCGGAACAAGTACACCGGCGTCGAGCTGAGCGAGAAGACCCTCGGCGTCGTCGGCCTCGGCCGCATCGGCGTCCTGGTCGCGCAGCGCATGTCCGCCTTCGGCATGAAGATCGTCGCGTACGACCCCTATGTGCAGCCCGCCCGCGCCGCGCAGATGGGCGTCAAGCTCCTCTCCCTGGACGAGCTGCTCGAAGTCTCCGACTTCATCACCGTGCACCTGCCCAAGACCCCCGAGACGCTCGGCCTGATCGGCGACGAGGCGCTGCACAAGGTGCAGCCGCACGTGCGGATCGTGAACGCGGCGCGCGGCGGCATCGTGGACGAGGCCGCGCTGTACTCCGCCCTCAAGGAGGGCCGGGTCGCCGGCGCCGGTCTCGACGTGTACGCGAAGGAGCCCTGCACGGACTCCCCGCTCTTCGAGCTCGACCAGGTCGTGTGCACCCCGCACCTCGGCGCGTCCACCGACGAGGCCCAGGAGAAGGCGGGCATCGCCGTCGCCAAGTCCGTACGCCTCGCCCTCGCGGGCGAGTTGGTGCCGGACGCGGTCAACGTGCAGGGCGGTGTGATCGCCGAGGACGTCAAGCCGGGCCTGCCGCTCGCCGAGCGCCTCGGCCGCATCTTCACCGCGCTGGCCGGCGAGGTCGCGGTCCGTCTCGACGTCGAGGTGTACGGCGAGATCACCCAGCACGACGTCAAGGTGCTCGAACTCAGCGCGCTCAAGGGCGTGTTCGAGGACGTCGTGGACGAGACGGTGTCCTATGTGAACGCCCCGCTGTTCGCGCAGGAGCGCGGCGTCGAGGTCCGGCTGACCACGTCGAGCGAGTCGCCCAACCACCGCAACGTGGTGACGGTGCGCGGCACCCTCTCGGACGGCGAGGAGGTGTCGGTCTCGGGCACCCTGGCCGGCCCCAAGCACCTCCAGAAGGTCGTCGCGATCGGCGAGTTCGACGTGGACCTGGCGCTCGCGGACCACATGATCGTGCTGCGCTACGAGGACCGCCCGGGCATCGTGGGCACCGTCGGCCGGGTCCTCGGCGAGGCCGGGCTCAACATCGCCGGGATGCAGGTCGCCCGTGCGGAGGAGGGCGGCGAGGCGCTCGCCGTGCTCACCGTGGACGACACCATTCCGCAGAACGTGCTCGCCGAGGTCGCCGCCGAGATCGGCGCCAACTCGGCCCGCTCGGTGAACCTGACCGACTGATCCACCCCGCTCCGGCGGCTCCCGTACCCGGCCCGCGGATGTCCCTAGACGCTTGTCTTAGACGGATGTCTGTATGCCGGGTACGCTGCTGTCATGGGACACCGTGAGGATCTTCTCGAAGGCGCCAAGCGCTGCCTGCTGGACAAGGGGTTCGTGCGCACCACGTCCCGCGACATCGTCAAGGAGTCGGGCACCAACCTCGCCTCCATCGGCTACCACTACGGGTCGAAGGACGGGCTCCTCGCGGAGGCGTACATCTCGCTGGTCGAGGGCGTCTCCGACGACTTCGACGCCACACCCGCGTCGACCGAGACGGCCGCGGGCTCGCTCGAACGCTTCCAGGAAGTCTGGACGAACGTCATCGCCACCATGGCGCAGCCGGGCTCGCTCTGGCGGCTCAGCATGGAGATCGTCGTCATGGGCGATCAGGTCCCGGGCGTGCGCGACCACTTGGCGCAGGCGCAGCGCGAGGGCGCGCGCGGCATCATCCCGATGCTCATGGGGGGCGAGGAGTCCGAGGTCGAGGAGGAGACCGTCGACACCCTCGGAAAGTTCTACATGACGCTGATGATGGGGCTCATCGCCCAGTGGACCTTCGACCCGGCGACGGCCACCCGCGCCGAGGAGCTGACCGAGGGGCTGCGCCAGGTGATGGCCGCCGCGCGCGGCGCATCCTGACGTCCGTACCGTCGCCGGGGCGCTAGAGCCGCGCCGCCTTGAGGGCCATGTGCAGCAGGAGGCGGTCCTCGCCCCGGTCCAGGTCGAGGCCGCTGAGGTGCTCCACCCGCGAGAGCCGGTAGTAGAGCGTCTGGCGGTGGATGCCGAGTGCCGCCGCCGCCCGTCCGGCCTGGCCCGCGCAGTCGAGGAACACCTCGGCGGTGCGGGCCAGTTCGGTGTGCGCGGGCCTCAACAGCGCCTGTACGGAGGGGTCTTGAGAACCCGCGGGCAGTGCGGCCAGCATCCGGTACGGCCCGATGTCCGACCACTGGGCGACCGGACCGAGCCGGGGCTCGGCAAGTGCCGCCCGTACGGCGGAGGTTGCCTCGTGGTGGGCACCGGCGAGCTCGCCCAGACCGCGCCGGGCCACCGCCACCCCGGCCGCCGCCCCGCCCCCGGCGTCCCCGCGCAGCCGCTCCGCCGCGGTCCGTGCCGGGGCGAGCGCGTCGGCCGAGCGCAGCCGCACCAGCGCCGCCAGACAGAGCCCGCCGCCCGCCCACGGCACCGTGCACACCGCCGCGGCCCCCGGCACCGCACGCACCGAGGGCGCGTCCTCGGTGGGCCACGGCGCCACGCAGACCAGCGCGTGCAGGCCCTGGGCGTCCGGGCCGAGCGCGGCTTCCAGGGCGGTGGTCGCCGTGTCGCGCGGGCCCCCGGGCCCGGCGGTCAGGACCGCGCGGAAGGCACGGGAGAGGTCGGCGCCGGCCTCCGCCTCGTCGGCGAGCAGCACCCCGATCCGGGCCGCGACCTCCATCGCGGCCGCCAGGCGGTCCTCGGCGGGGCCCGGCTCGGCGTCGAGCAGCCAGACGTAGCCGAGGGCGACGCCGCGGTGGCGGACCGGCAGACAGATCCGGCCGCGGAAGACCCCCGCGTCGGGCGCGGCGGGAATGCGGACCGGTCCGGTGGCGCGGGTGATGCCGAAGCCCTCGAACCAGGCGCGGACGGCGGGCGTCGACTTGCGGGTGAGGATCGAGCGGGTGCGCACCGGGTCCATGGCCAGGTCGTCGTCGGAGTCGTGCGCGCCGAAGGCGATCAGGCCGAAATCCCGGTTCTCCAGCGTCGCGGGGGCGCCGAGCAGCGCCGAGATCTCATCGACCAGGTCCTGGTAGTCGCCCTTCACGAGAGCCATTCTCGCTCATGCCCGGGGCCGCTTCAGACATCTGTATGAGATCTGGGCCACGGATGCGTGACAGCTGTCGATGGCAGAGGGTCGGGGAGATCCATAGGTTTCACGGTGGTTCTCCGTGCCGTCACCGGTTCGCCCCAAGGACGTCAACCGTCCCGAAGTCGCTGGTCACGGTCCTCATCCCGTTCTTTCCGTGGAGGTGCCCCGTGCTGGGTCCCGTGATCCTCGCCGCGTCGCGCAGCGACAGGATGCGCAAGCTTGTTTCCGCCGCTCCGGTGACCAAGCCCGTGGTGAATCGCTTCATCCCCGGCGAGACCGTCGACCAGGTCGTCCCGATCGTCGAGGAGACCGTCGGCAAGGGCCTCGAACTCACCCTCGACGTGGTGGGCGAGGACATCACCACCCCCGAGCAGGCCGCCCACGCCCGCGACGCCTACCTGGCCCTCATCGAGCGCCTCAAGGACCTCGGTCACGGCACCAAGGCCGAGATGTCGGTGAAGCTGTCCATGTTCGGGCAGTCCCTCGAAGGCGGCCACGAGCTGGCCCTCGCCAATGTGCGCCCGGTCGTCGAGGCCGCCGCCGCGATCGGCACCACCGTCACCCTGGACGCCGAGGACCACACCACCCTCGACTCGATGTTCGCCATCCACGACGAGCTGCGGAAGGACTTCCCGCAGACCGGCTGTGTCATCCAGGCCTACCTCTTCCGCACCGAGGCCGACGCCCGCCGCCTGGCCGCCGCGGGCAGCCGGGTGCGCATCGTGAAGGGCGCCTACAAGGAGCCCGCCGAGGTCGCCTACCAGGACAAGCGCGAGATCGACAAGGCGTACGTCCGCGTCCTGCGCATCCTGATGGAGGGCGAGGGGTACCCGATGATCGGGTCCCACGACCCGCGCCTGATCGCCATCGGGCAGGAGCTCGCCCGGCGCGCCGGGCGCAAGCTGGACGAGTACGAGTTCCAGATGCTCTACGGGATCCGGAGCGAGGAGCACCTGCGGCTGGCCGCCGAGGGACACCGGATGCGCGTCTACACGGCGTACGGCACCGACTGGTACGGCTACTTCATGCGGCGCCTCGCGGAGAAGCCGGCCAACCTGCTGTTCTTCGTCCGCTCGATGATCACCAAGAACTAGTCGACCGGACCGGCCGCCGAGCCACCGTTCCCCTCGGAACACTCCTCACGCCCCACGTCTCACGCCCCACGCCACACGAAGGAGTCAAGGAATCATGGACGCTGTGACCCAGGTCCCCGCCCCGGTCAACGAGCCGGTGCACGGCTACGCCCCTGGTTCCCCGGAGCGCGCCCGTCTGGAAGCCAAGCTCAAGGAACTGGCGGAGAACCCCGTCGACCTGCCGATGACCATCAACGGTGAGAAGCGGATGGGCGGCGGCGAGCGCTTCGACGTCGTGCAGCCGCACAACCACCGCGCCGTCATCGGCACCTACGCGAACGCCACCGAGCAGGACGCCCAGGACGCGATCGACGCCGCGCTCGCCGCCGCCCCGGCCTGGCGCGCGATGTCCTTCGACGACCGCGCCGCGATCATCCTGCGCGCCGCCGAGCTGCTCTCCGGCCCCTGGCGCGAGACGCTGGCCGCCTCCACCATGCTCGGCCAGTCCAAGACCGCCCAGCAGGCCGAGATCGACACCCCGTGCGAGCTCGTCGACTTCTGGCGCTTCAACGTCCACTACGCCCGCAACCTGCTCGCCGAGCAGCCCCCGGCGAACTCCCCGGGCGTGTGGAACCGGATGGACCACCGTCCGCTCGAAGGCTTCGTCTACGCGATCACGCCGTTCAACTTCACGGCCATCGCGGGCAACCTGCCCACCGCTCCGGCCCTGATGGGCAACGTCGTGGTGTGGAAGCCGTCCCCGACGCAGACCCACGCCGCCGTGCTGCTCATGCAGCTCCTGGAGGAGGCGGGCCTGCCCAAGGGCGTCATCAACCTCGTCACCGGTGACGGCCTCGCCGTCTCCGAGGTCGCCCTGAACCACCGCGACCTGGCGGGCATCCACTTCACGGGTTCGACCAAGACCTTCCAGCACCTGTGGAAGACCGTCGGCACGAACATCGAGAAGTACCGCACCTACCCGCGCCTGGTCGGCGAGACCGGCGGCAAGGACTTCGTCGTCGCGCACCCCAGCGCCGACCGCGCCGTCCTCAAGACCGCCCTGACCCGCGGCTCCTTCGAGTACCAGGGCCAGAAGTGCTCCGCCTCCTCGCGCGCCTACGTCCCGGCCTCGATCTGGAACGACGGCTTCAAGGAGGAGTTCGCGGCCGAGGTCGACGGCATCTCCATGGGTGACGTCACCGACCTGTCGAACTTCATCGGCGCCGTCATCGACGAGCGCTCGTTCGCCAAGAACAAGGCCGCCATCGACCGCGCCAAGGCCGACGCCTCCTGCACGATCGTCGCCGGCGGCAGCTACGACGACTCGGTGGGCTACTTCGTGCGCCCGACCGTCATCGAGTGCACGGACCCGGAGAACGAGGTCTTCACGACCGAGTACTTCGGCCCGATCCTCGCCGTCCACGTCTACGACGACGCGAAGTACGACGCGATGCTGGAGCAGATGGAGTCGGCCTCCGACTACGCCCTGACCGGCGCCGTCATCTCCAACGACCGTGCGGCGGCGGCCCACACGATGGAGAAGCTCCGCTACGCGGCGGGCAACTTCTACATCAACGACAAGTCGACCGGCGCCGTCGTCGGCCAGCAGCCCTTCGGCGGCGGCCGTGCCTCCGGCACCAACGACAAGGCCGGCGCCCCGCAGAACCTGATGCGCTGGACGCTGACCCGCGCCATCAAGGAGACCCTGGTCCCGCCGACCGACTACTCCTACCCGCACATGGGCTGACCGCAGCCGCCCCCAGTCCCCGCCCCCGTCCTTGGTCCCCCAACCGAGGACGGGGGCGGTTTCCATGCCCGGCCCGGGCGCGGCTCAGACTTCGACGAGCACCTGGTCGAGCGCCTTGCGGACCAGGTCGGGGACCTCGCAGTCCTCGGCCGGGTAGCCGACCGGGACGACGGCGAAGGCCTTCTCGTTCGCGGGCCGCTCCAGGACCTCGGACAGGAAGCGCATCGGGCTCGGTGTGTGCACGAGGGCCGCGAGGCCGCACTGGTGCAGGGCGGAGAGCAGCAGGCCCACCGCAATGCCGACCGACTCGTCCACGTAGTAGTGCTTGTGCTTGGTGCCGTCCTCGGCCAGCCAGTAGCGCTGCTGGAAGACGACGATCAGCGCCGGGGCGTCGGTGAGATGGGTCTTGACCGCGTCCGTGCCGATCGGGCGCAGCGCCGCGAGCCACTCCTCGCCGAGCCGCCCGTCGTAGGAGATCCGCTCCTCCTCCTCGGCCGCCTCGCGGATCCTGCGCCGTACGTCGGCGTCCTTGACCAGGACGAACGTCCAGGGCTGCTGATGGGCGCCGGAGGGGGCGGTCGCGGCGCAGGCGATGGCGTCGCGGACGGCCTGCTCGGGGATCGGGTCGGTGGAGAAGCTGCGCACGGTGCGGCGCTCGTCCATGCGCGCGCGCAACTGGGCGGCGCGCGCCAGGGTTTCGGTGCTCGCCATGCGCTGCGGCCGGTAGGGGACGGGCCGGTAGGGCTCGCCGTGGACGGGGGTCCAGTGCTGCTCAGTGGGTGTGGGCATGCGCAGAGTGTCGCGGCCGGGCTGGTCCGGTCCAAGTCCCTTGGCGCACAAGTGACTTGAATGCGCGGGGAATCGGCGCGCGGGGAAGTGGCAGGGGGTGGGCCGTTGCGGCCCCGGGTCTCGTCGCGGGGAGCGCGTCGGCGCTGCGGGGGGCGGTGGCAGGTGCGGCGGGCGGGTGCGCCGGACGCGGGCGTCAGGCCCAGGACGCCACGATCACGCCGAGCCCCCCGGCGAAGCCGCCCGCGAGCAGCCCGGCGTACACCCCGTACCAACGCCGCCAGCGGCGGGCGAGCAGCGCGGCGCCGCCGAACGCCACGCCCACCGTCAGGGTGCGCGAGCCGCGTGACAGGGCGGCCGAGCCCAGCCAGGGGCCCGTGGCGACGCCGGCCCGGCCGGCCTGCGCCGCGTACACCTTGAACGGGATGCCGTTCCACGGCTGGTGGCGGACGGCCGCGGCGCCCTCGGCCGACAGCTCGTGGCGGACCTCCGTCCTCATCCGCTCCGTGGTCAGCGGCGCGGGTACATGCACGCCGGACGCGGCCAGCTGGAGGGCCAGGACGCTGCCCACCAGGCTGCCCGCGAGGGCGGTGAGGGAGAGCGGGACGGCCCGGCGCGGAGCCGCCGCACACAGCGCGGCCAGCAGGAGTTCCGGCATCAGGGGCCAGCTCAGGGCCTCCGCGAAGGCCCAGGCGAAGGCGAGCGCGAGTCCCCGGCGCGAGCCGGCGAGGCGCGCGGCCCGGCGGCGCAGCGGGGAATCGCGCAGAGCCTCGGCGTTGGTGCGGGCGTGCAGGGCCGCGACCGCCTCGCGCGCCTGCTCCGGGGTGACCGACGGCGGCAGCGGCGCCCCGATGCGCACCCGGATCAGGGCCGAGCGGAACCGGCCGTGCTTGGGCAGCAACCGGTCGGTGCCCGCGATGCCGACCGGCACCACCGGCACGCCCGCGTGCTCGGCGAGGACGAGCGCGCCCCGGTGGAAGGAGCCCACCGTGCCGTCGCCGCCCCGGGTGCCCTCGGGGAACAGGACCACGGCCCGGCCGGCGCGCAGTCCTTCCGCCATGGCGAGCAGGTCGTCCATGCCGCCGCCCGAGCGGCGCACCGGGAAGCCGGACGCCAGCCGGCTGCAGATCCGGCGCCGCCACGGCGAGGCGAACCAGTAGTCGGCCGCGGCTCCGATCGCGGGGGTGTGCCGGGCGTCGAGGGCTGCGAGCAGGGCGGCGGTGTCGGCGTGCGAGGAGTGGTTGGCGACCACCACGCAGCCGCCGCGCGGCAGCCGGCCGCGGCGTTCCACACCGCCGGTCAGGGTGAGGGTGCTCCACCACAGGGCGCGCCGGGCGAGGGCGGCGAGCCGCGGCCGGGTGCGGGTCCTGGTCCGTGTCCGGTGCACCGGGGTCGGGGCCGGGGCCGGGGTCGTCATCGGGTCACCACCGTCGTGAGCAGCAGGGCCGGCAGGAGGGAGTCGACGCGGTCGAGCAGACCGCCGAAGCCCGGCAGCCAGCTGCCCGCGTCCTTCACCCCGGCCTCCCGCTTCACCAGGGATTCGAGCAGGTCGCCCAGGACGCAGCCGACCGTCACCGCCGCCCAGAGCAGTGGGCAAAAGGCCCCAACGGCCAACAGGGCGAGGGCGGTTGCGGCCCCCGCGCCGAGCACGCCGGCCCAGGTCTTGTTCGGGGAGAGCGGCGAGAGCGGACGGGACAGCGCCCCCCGCCGGCCCAGGGACGTGCCCGCGCACCACGCGCCCACATCGCCGAGCGCCACCGCCACGCCCACCGCCGCGGCCGTCTGCCCGAGCGTGACCAGACCCGTCAGCGGGACCGCGATCCACAGCAGGGCGAAGACGGTGCGCGCCGCCTGGGTGAACCCGGTCGCGGCGTTGCCGCCGAGCAGGGCGGGCAGCGCTGCCGCGAGCAGGAGCAGCCCCGCGGTGCGCAGGTCGAGGAGTGCGGGCGCCGTCAGGGCGAGGGCCGGGAGCGCGATGGCCGCCGCGCACAGCACCGCGTGCTCGGCCCGGCCGAGGCCCGCCATCCGCGCGTACTCCGTCATCGCGACGACGCCGAGCGCCGCGGCCAGCGCGCACGCACCGCCGCTGCCGACGAAGAGCGCGCCCAGATACAGCGGCCCGGCGAGGGCCCAGGTCCGCCAGCGTCTGCGGACCTCGGCCCGCAGCCGGATCCGGGCCGGCAGCGCCGCCACCGCGAGCCCGCTCACCGCGAGCACCCCGGCGCCGACCAGGGCCGTACGGCCGTAGGTGCTCATGCGCCGAGCTCCCGCCACAGCCGGGCGCAGCGGAACACCGCCGTGAGCGCCGAGCCCACCGCGACGACCAGCAGCACCGGCGTCACCAGGCCCGAGGCGGCCGCCGCCACCACCACGAGCAGGCAGCGCTCGGTCTTGCCGAGCGGGCCGCCGTTGAGCCGCGGAGCGCCGGCCGCCGCACCGGCGAGGGCGACCCACGACGGCAGCGTCGCGGCCAGCGCGGCCGTCGCCACCAGCCACAGCGGGGCCAGCGGCAGGAATCCGGCCAGCATCGCCAAGTCGGCCGCACGGTCGCCCAGTTCGTTCAGGAGGGCGCCGCGCCGTGTGGTGCGTCCGGCGTCGCGGGCCAGCGCGCCGTCGAGGTTCGCGCAGGCGAGCCGGGCCGCGAGGAGCACCGCGACCGGCAGGGCGGCGAGCGGTGCGGGCAGCAGGGCGAGCGCCGCGGCGGCGCCCCCCGCGGACACCACGCCCGCCGCGGTCAGGGTGTCGGGCGACACCCCGCGCCGGGCGAGCGCCCCGCGGACGCCCGAGAGGCGGTCCGCGTACCAGGGCTTGAGTGCGTAGAGGCCGTTCATGGCCTCCACTGTCCTTGCGGGGGCCGGCCGCCACATGAGTGCTCGTACTCAGAAGCGGCGCGGGAGCGCTGCCGCCGGGGTGAGTGCCCCGGGGGTGGTCAGCCGGTGACCGAGGGGGCGCCGGTCTCGATGTGCCCGGCGTAGCGGCGCGACCAGGTGGTGTCGCAGTCCGCCGTGATCGTGAAGTCGTACCAGCCGTCCTGGTAGGCCACCGCGTTGAAGAAGTCCTCCGTGGCGGAGCCCGCCGGGACGGTGTACGTCCAGGTGCCGCTGCGGTACTGGTTCGAGGTGATGGTGAACTTCACCGACGCGGCGGAGGTGTTGGTCATCCTGAACCAGACGGCCATCCTGCCGGTACCGGACTCGACGGCGTAGCGCGCCGCCACCTCGACGGACTTGCCCGCCTTGGTGGCATCGCCCACGAAACGGCGGTGGAAGCGGTTCGGGCCGGTCATGGTGAAGTCGTACCTGCCCGCGCCCGCGGCCGTCCCGATCTGGAAGAAGTCGGTGGCGGTGCCGCCCGCGTCGATCGTGTACTGCCACGGCGTGGTGTCGCGGTAGGCGTTGGGGTGGATCGACAGGTGGGCGGCGCTGGTGGCGGGGGCGCCCTGGTTGGCCATGCCGAACCAGGCCAGGATCTGCCCGGCGGCCTTGAACTCGAAGCGGTCGAGGTTGCCGTTGGGCTGGTAGGGCAGCGCGCGGGCGGGCCGGGTGCCGGACTCCTGGGCGGGCAGCGCGTTCGTCTGCGGCGCCGGGTTGGGCAGCGGTCCGCAGGTCGCGATGCCGATCACCTTGGTGGCGGGGAGGCCGGAGGGCATGCCGTAGACGGGGGAGGCGAAGTCGAAGACGCCCGTCAGGTCGCCCGTCACCCTGCGGCGCCAGGCGCTGATGTTCGGGCAGGCGGCCGGGGTGCCGAGGGCGGTCGTCCACCTCTCCAGGAAGCGCAGCACCGAGGTGTGGTCGAAGACCTCGGAGGAGACCCAACCGCCGCGCGTCCAGGGCGACATCACGATCATCGGCACCCGGAAGCCGAGTCCGTACGGGATGCCGTTCAGGAACTCGCCCGCCGTGCCGGCCGGTGGCGACGGCGGGGGCACGTGGTCGAAGAAGCCGTCGTTCTCGTCGTAGTTGAGGAGCAGGACCGTCGAGTCGAAGACCTCGGGGTTCGCGGCGAGCGCCCGGTACACCAGGTCGACGAAGTGCGCGCCGTCGCCGGGCGGGGCGTAGGGGTGCTCGGAGAAGGCCTGGTTGGCCACCACCCAGGACACCTGGGGGAGCGTTCCGTTCAGCGCGTCGGCCCGGATGGCGGCGGCGATGTCGTCGGGGGTCGAGCCCGTGACGGCGGGCACCGAGCCCATGCCGCGGTCGTGCAGCGGGTCGCCCGGTCTGGCGGCGGCGAACTTCGCGAAGTACGCGAGCCCGTTGTCGCCGTAGTTGTCGTTGGCGTTCTGGTAGACCTTCCAGCTCACCCCGGCCCGCTGGAGCGCCTCGGCGTAGGTCTCCCAGGTCAGGCCCGACTCGTCGCCGCCGTCGTTGCTGGTGGCGTCGACCCGGCCGCTCCACAGGAACGTGCGGTTGGGGCCGGTGGCGCTGAGCGTGGAGCTGAAGTAGGCGTCGCAGATGGTGTAGTTGTCGGCCAGCGCGTAGTGGAACGGGATGTCGTCGCGGTCCAGGTACCCGAGCGTGCGGACATTGCCGACGCCCGCGACCCAGCTGTCCATCCGGCCCCTGTTCCAGGCCGCGTGCTGCGAGGTCCAGCTGTGCGGCAGGTCGCCGTCGCACTGGGCGAGGGTCTCGCCGTCGGCGCCGCCCGAGGCCGGGGTCGAGCTGAGCTTCCAGGGGTACTGGCGTCCGAGGCCGCTGGGCTGGTTGAAGACGGACTTCCCGCCGGAGAGCAGGATGCCGCTCCTGTCGCCGAAGCCGCGGACCCCCTTGAGGCGGCCGAAGTAGTGGTCGAAGCTGCGGTTCTCCTGCATGAGGACCACCACGTGCCGGACGTCCTTGAGGGTGCCGGTCGCCGAGGCGGCCGCCGCGCTGGTGGCCGCCGTGCCCGTACCCGTGCCCCGCTGTCCTGCGGCCCCCGCCGCCCCTGCGGGCAGTACCGCACTCGCGGCCGCCCCCGCGCCGAGTGCCACGAAACCCCTACGACTGATCGGTGTCATCGGTCCGCCTCTTCGGTCGCATGTGCCCCGGTGGCACATCGAGCGCAAGAGTGGCGCCGCCCAATGGTCTGGGGCCAGACCTCTACAGAGATGGATTTCTTAACAGTCGGTCAACGGCAGGGGTTCTTAAGGTTGGTTGGGGCCTTCGGGGCGATTCGTGCCCGCCGAGATCCCTGTTTGTCAGCGGCTCTCGGTGCGCCGGGCGATGTCCCGCTTCACGCCGTACCACCCGAACAGCCCGCCCGCCGCGGCGCCGCCCAGGAGGCAACGATCTCCGCGAGGGCGCCGCGCAGCCACCGGTGGGCCGGGTCGGCGTCGAGGCGGATGTGCCAGGCCTGGACGTAGGGGGTGGCCGGCAGGGTGAGCGGGATGTCCAGGACCGCGAGCGGCATCGCGCGGGCGGCCTCGTGTGCGAACTCCCGCGGCACCAGGGCGAGGACGTCCGAGCGCAGGGCGAAGACGCACGCGGCGGTGTAGGTCGGGGCGGTCGCCAACACGTCGCGGGACAGGCCCAGTTCGGCCAGTTGCTCGTCGACCACGCTGAACACCCGGCCGCGCCGTGTGACGGTGACGTGGGGGAGCGCGGCGAACCGTTCGGGAGTGAGCCGCTCGGCGGCGTGGGGCCCGTCGGCGCGCACCACCGCGGCGTAGTGGTACGCGCCGAGCGGCTCGGTGCGCACGTCGTGCGGCAGTCGGCCCATCTGCCCGATGTCGAGGTCGACGCGGTCGCGCAGGTCCGCCGGGTTCTCGTCGCCCTCGGGCAGCATCCGAAGGCGCACCCCGGGTGCCTCCCGCATCACCCGCTCGGTCAGCGCCGGGCCGAAGATGACGGCCGCCGCGTCGTTGGAGCGGAGCCTGAACTCCCGCTCCAGGGCGCCGAGTTCGAGCTTTTGCGGCGGTCGGAGCGCGGCGAGGGCGCCGGCCAGGGCGGCCTCCACGCGCGGCTGGAGCTCGCGGGCGCGCGGTGTCAGGACGAGGCCGCGCCCGCAGGGCACGAGCAGTTCGTCGCCGACCACCCGGCGCAGCCGCCCGAGCGTCCGGCTCATCGCGGACGCCGAGACGCGCATCTCGGCGGCGGCCCCCGCCACGCTCCCGGCCCGCAACAGGGCGTCGAGCGCGGGCAAGAGGTTCATGTCGGGCAGTGGTCGCATGGGCCCAGTATGGATGAATGCTGCATGCGGTGCAGCCCTCGGTTGATGAGGCGGACCTTGTGTGCAGCAGTGGCCGCGGCCAGGCTGGGACGCATGCTCGACACCCGACAGCGCGCCACCGCCCTGCTCGTCGCCGGCTGCTTCTTCATGGAGATGCTCGACGGCACCATCGTGGCCACCGCCGCCCCGCAGATGGCGGCCTCCCTGCACACCACGCCCGCATCGGTCGGCCTGGTGATCACCGTCTATCTGACGACCCTCGCCGTGCTCATACCGCTCAGCGGCTGGCTCACCGCCCGCTTCGGCGCCCGGCGGGTCTTCCTCACCGCGATCGTCCTGTTCACCCTCGCGTCGGCGGCCTGCGCGGCGAGCGACAGCCTCGGACCGCTCGTCGCGATGCGGGCCCTGCAAGGGGCGGGCGGCGCCCTGATGGTGCCGGTCGGACGGCTCCTCGTACTGGCCGGGGCCGCCAGGACCGACCTGCCGAGGATCATGGCGTACATCGTGTGGCCGGGGCTCATGGCACCCGTCGTCGCCCCGCTGCTCGGCGGCCTGCTCGCCACGTACGCCGGCTGGCACTGGCTGTTCCTCGTCAACCTGCCGCTCGGCGCCGTCGCCCTGGTCGCCGCGCGCCGCCTCGTCGTGGCCGGGCCCACCGCGTCCCCGCCGCCGCTCGACGTGCCCGGTGTGCTGCTCAGCTGCACCGGCCTCGGCGCCCTGACCTGGGCGGCCCACCTGGTCGCCGACACCGCGGGCGGCTGGGGGCCGGCCGCTGCCGTCGCCGCGCTCGCCGTCCTCACGCTCGGCGCCGCGACCCGTCATCTGCTGCGCACCGCACACCCGTTGGTGAATCTGCGCACCCTGGACGTGGCGTCGTTCCGGGCCACCGTCACCGGCGGCTCGCTCTTCTGGATCGTCGTCGGTGCCGTGCCCTTCCTGCTGCCCCTGCTGTTCCAGGAGGTCTTCGGCTGGAGCGCGGTGAAGTCCGGCGCCGTGGTGCTCTTCGTCTTCCTCGGCAACATCGGCATCAAGCCCGCCACCACCGGGCTGCTCAACCGCTTCGGATTCCGTCCGCTGCTGCTCGTCGCCACCGTGGGCCTCGCCCTCGCGGTGGCGGGCTGCGCGCTGCTCACCGCGGACACCCCCATCGCCGTGACGGCCGTCCTGGTCATGGCCGGCGGCGCGGCCCGCTCGCTCGGCCTCACCTGCTTCTCGACCATCGCGTTCAGCGAGATGCCGGCCGAGCGGCTGCGCGACGCCAACGCCCTGTCGGCGACGGCGAGCCAGCTCGCGGCCGGGCTCGGGGTGGCGGTCGCCACGGTGGCCCTGCGCCTGGGCGGCGCCCTCGCTCCCGGTGCGGCCGGCCCCTACCGGGTGGCGTTCTGCCTGCTCGGAGCGGTCTGCCTGGCCACCACGGCCGGTGTGCTGCGGCTGAGCCGGGGCGCCGGGGACGCGGTACGGAGCGGGCGCGCGCAGCCCGCCGCGACAGCCGCGCCGGGCGTGGCCGTCTCAGATAGTAGGAAGTCCGAGTAATTGTAGAGACAGACTCCAGGGCAGCGCTTAGCTTTGTAGGAGCCGAACGTCTCGCTGATCCAGCGAAGGGCGGTCGTGAGCGCAGTGCCCCTTGGCAGGCAACCCCTGCGGCCGCGCTCCCCGCCCCTTCCGGCACCTCACTGCATCCGCCGGGGCCTGCCCCCGGACCTCCCAGCAGAGGAGTCGAATCCCCATGGTCAAGCAGCCCGCCCGCCGAGTCCGTCACTCTTCGCGCAGCAGCGAGTCCGACCGCAAGAACGCCGCCGCCGCCCTCCAGCGTGCGCTGGACCGCAGGGACAACGGCGGCGCCACCGGGCACTGAGCCCGGCCGCGTCCGGCTACCGCCCGCGCCGGATCTCGAAGTGGTCGATGCGCTCGCCCGTCTCGGCGAGCGCGCTGACCTTCATGCGCGGGCGGTGCCCCGCCTCGACCTCCACCGCGAGGAACGAGTAGTTGGTGTAGCGGACCCGGGACCACTCCACGGTCTCGGTGACCTTCGCACCGCCCTTGGCCCAGTGGAAGGTGTCCACGCTGTCGCGGTCCGCGACACGGCCCTCGTAGGAGTCGGGCACCGGGAAGCTGTACAGCGAGCGGCCCGCCGCGCCGGCCGTGACGTACACGATGCCGTCGCGCGTCGGGTCGGTGCGCTCGCCGATCGCCACCCGGCGGCCGACCTTGTTGCCCTTGATGGCGTCGGTCCGCTCGTACACGTGGTTGTGGCCGTTGATCACCAGGTCCACCTGGTGCTTCTCGAACAGCGGCACCCACGCGTCGCGCACGCCCCCCTCCGAGGCGTGCGAGCTCGTGGTGGAGAAGGCGCAGTGGTGGAAGAAGACCACGATGAAGTCCACCGAGCGGTCGGCGCGCAGCTCTTCGAGCCGCTTGTCCAGCCACGCCGTCTGCCTGCCGCCGCTGATGCCGAAGTTGGCGGGGATCTCGTACGAGACGTCGTTGGCGTCCAGCGCTACCACGCCCACGTTGCCGTGGACGAACGAGTAGACACCGGGCTGGTTCACCGGATCCGGGCCGTTGGCCGGCAGCGACCAGCGGGCGTTCTGGCCGCCGTAGCCCTGCGGCGAGTACCAGGCCTCCATGTCGTGGTTGCCGGTGGTCACCATCCACGGCACGGTCTTGGCCACCGACTCGGTCTGCGCCAGGAACTGGTCCCAGGTGCGTGCGTCGTACTGGTCCGATGACCGGCCCGAGCCCGACGGGTCGGCGTAGCAGATGTCGCCGGCGTGCAGGTGGAAGGCCGGGTTCTGGCCGAGGATCACCTGGTCGTTGCCCAGTGCGTGGTAGCTGACGCCCTGATCGCCGAAGGCCGTGAAGGTGAAGTTCTCGGCATGCGCCGGAGCGGTGGTGAAGGTGCCGAGCGTGCCCAGGTTGCGGCGGTCGGCCGGGTCGAAGCCGTCGTGGCCGACCCCGTAGTAGTACGTCTGGCCGGGCCGCAGCCGGTCGAGGCCCGCGTGCACGTAGAACTGCTCGGCCGCCGCGATCTTGCCGCCGTTCAGGGCGGGCGTCGTCAGGTGGCGGACCTCGGCGTCGATCTTCCGGCTCAGCGACCAGGGGCTCGTACCGATGCGGATGTACGGCCTCTTCACCGCGAATGGGACCTGCCAGGAGACCCGCATCTGGGTCTTGGGGTCGCCCCCGTACGCGAGGTGGCGGCCGAACGGCGCGGCCAGCGAACCGTCCACGCCGTGGCGCGCGGCGGAGGTCAGGGCGGTGGGGGCCGCGTAGGCGGGCGAGGCCGCGCCCGCGGTGGCCAGGCCGGCCCCGGCGACGGCGGCCGTGGCGGCGGTGGTGCGCAGCACGCCGCGGCGGCTGAGCCGGCTGCGCAGGTACTCGTGCTGCTCGGCCATGCTCATGCGCCCGGCGAGCTGATCGGGGATGCCGAATCGGGGGATGTCCATGGCCGAAAACGTCCTCCGCCCAGGCGACGCGCTTCCCGCCGGAGGGTGAACGCCAGGCGTACAGCTGCCTACACGCTGTGCCCCGGTGCTTCGCCGCGCCGCGCGGGCCGTCCGCGCCTGTCCACACTGTGGACATCGGGTGTCAATGGCTGGGACGACGCGTAGGGTTCCCCCATGTCGGCAAGTTCTCGCAGCATCAATCTCGCAGTGATCCCCGGTGACGGCATCGGCCCGGAGGTCGTGGCCCAGGGCCTGAAGGTTCTCAGCGCCGTCCTTCCGCAGGATGTGAAGCTGGAGACCCGGGAGTTCGACTTCGGCGCGCGGCGCTACCACGCCACCGGTGAGACCCTCACCGACGCCGATGTCGCGGCCCTCAAGCAGCACGACGCGATCCTGCTCGGCGCGATCGGCGATCCCACGGTCCCGTCCGGCGTCCTGGAACGCGGCTTCCTGCTGAAGCTCCGCTTCCTCTTCGACCACTACGTCAACCTCCGCCCCAGCAGGCTGCTCCCCGGCGTCGCCACCCCGCTCGCCGGCCAGCCCGAGATCGACTTCATCGTCGTGCGCGAAGGCACCGAGGGCCCCTACACCGGCAACGGCGGCTCCATCCGCACCGGTACGCCCCACGAGGTCGCCACCGAGGTCTCGGTCAACACCGCCTTCGGTGTCGAGCGCGTGGTGCGCGACGCCTTCGCCCGTGCCCAGGCCCGTCCGCGCAAGAAGCTGACGCTGGTCCACAAGAACAACGTCCTGGCCTACGCCGGTCACCTGTGGAGCAACACCTTCCAGAAGGTGGCCGCGGAGTTCCCCGACGTCACCACCGACTACCTGCACGTGGACGCGGCGACGATCTTCCTCGTCACCGACCCTGCGCGCTTCGACGTGATCGTCACCGACAACCTCTTCGGCGACATCATCACCGACCTCGCCGCGGCCGTCTCCGGCGGCATCGGCGTCGCGGCCTCCGGCAACATCAACCCGAGCGGCGACTTCCCGTCAATGTTCGAGCCGGTCCACGGCTCGGCCCCGGACATCGCCGGCCAGGGCAAGGCCGACCCCTCGGCCACCGTCCTCTCGGTCGCGCTGCTCCTGCGCCACCTCGGTTTCGAGGCCGAGGCGGCCCGGATCGAGAGCGCCGTGGCCGAGGATCTCGCCTCCCGCGGCGACGCGGTCCGCAGCACGGACGAGATCGGTGACGCGCTGGCCGTACGGGTAACCGGCTGACCCCGCGGCACCTCCAGCACGAGCCGCCGGGTCGCGTTTCGCACCCGGCGGCTTTCCGCATGTGGCCACCGGGTGACACCATCAACCTCGGACCGCACATCACACCGTTGTGTCCAAGGCCCCGCCAAGAGCGATAATCGGACGTGGGCCGCGGCATGCGGAGCAGCTCGGACGTCAGCAAGGCAGCGGCGTGAGCGCGGTCCGTCACTATCCACCGGTGAAGGACACAGCACTCATGACGACGCCCACGATCGAGCTCAAGCCCACCTCGCACCCGCTGTCCGACGCGGAGCGCGAGGCGATTCTGGCCAGCCCCGGTTTCGGCCGCCACTTCACCGACAACATGGTGACGGTCCGCTGGACCGAGGGCCGCGGCTGGCACGACGCCCAGCTCGTCCCGTACGCCCCGCTGTCGATGGACCCGGCGAACATGACGCTGCACTACGCGCAGACGATCTTCGAGGGTCTCAAGGCGTACCGCCAGCCCGACGGCACGGTCGCCACCTTCCGGCCCGAGGCCAACGCCGAGCGCTTCCAGGACTCGGCCCGCCGCATCGCGATGCCCGCGCTCCCCACCGAGCTGTTCATCGCCGCCTGCGACGCGCTGGTCCAGCAGGACAAGGCATGGGTCCCGTCCTCCGGCGAGGCCTCCCTCTACCTGCGCCCCTTCATGATCGCGACCGAGGTCGGCCTCGGTGTGAAGCCGGCCAACGAATACCTGTTCATCGTGATCGCCTCCCCGGCCGGCGCCTACTTCTCCGGCGGCGTGAAGCCCGTCTCGGTGTGGCTGTCCGAGGAGTACGTGCGCGCCGTCAAGGGCGGCACCGGCGCCGCCAAGACCGGCGGCAACTACGCGGCCTCCCTGGTCGCCCAGGCCGAGGCCGCCCAGCACGGCTGCGACCAGGTGGTCTGGCTGGACGCGGTCGAGCACCGCTGGATCGAGGAAATGGGCGGGATGAACCTGTACTTCGTGTACGGGGACAAGATCGTCACGCCGGAGCTCACCGGTTCGCTGCTGCCCGGCATCACCCGCGACTCCCTCCTGAAGATCGCCCGCGACCTCGGGTACGACGCGGTCGAGGGCCGGATCTCCACCGAGGACTGGCAGCGGGACAACGAGAACGGCTCGCTCACCGAGGTCTTCGCCTGCGGCACCGCCGCGGTCATCACCCCGGTCGGCTCGGTGAAGTCGACCCGCCACAACTGGACGCAGGGTGACGGTGAGCCGGGCGAGGTCACGATGAAGCTCCGCAAGGCGCTGCTCGACCTCCAGACCGGCGTCGCCCCCGACCCGCACGGCTGGATGCACCCGCTGGGCTAGCGGCCCTCGGGGCTGAAGCGCCCCCGGCGCTCGGCCCCGGCGCTCCGCCCCCGACGCTCAGCTCTCGGCCAGGGCCGCCTCGGACTCCGTGTCCGGGGCGGCCCTTCCGGCTGTGCGGGGGCGCGCCGTCAGGCCCAGGTAGGCCAGGCCGCCCACCACCCCCGACAGCAGGAAGCTGCAGTCCACCCCGCCGGTCCAATTCAGCAGCGGGCCCTGGTGGTTGGGCAGTGACACGCCCAGCAGGCCGACGCCGGCGCCCAGTGCCCAGGAGAGCACGGCGCGCGGGTTCCAGCCCGACCGGTACCAGTAGATCCCGCCCCGGGAGCGGCGGTTGAAGACCTGGAGGGCGTCCGCGTCGTACACCCCGCGACAGCGTACGAAGCCGATCAGCGTGATCACCGCCCACGGGGTGCCGATCGCCGTGAGCAGCAGCACGAACGAGGTCATCGCGGCCTGCGCGTCCCAGGCGAAGTGCCCGGCGAAGACGCACACGGTGGCCACGCCCGCGACCGCGAACGTCGCCTGGGTGCGCGAGGCGCGCGGCAGGATCGCGTCCAGGTCGAGGCCCATCGAGTAGAGCATCAGGCCCGCGTTGCCCACCGAACCCGCGGAGGCCGCGAGCAGCAGCGGCACCAGGTACCAGCCGGGGGCCGCGGCGACCAGCGGCCCCGCGTAGTCGGTGGCGGCGCGGGCCGCGTACGCGGTGAACGTGCCGAAGAGCTGCGGCACGAGCAGACCCGCCGTCAGACCGAGCCAGGTGGCGTGCAGGACGCGGCGCGGGCGGTGGCGGGCCGGGGAGATGTAGCGGGTGTAGTCGCCGAGCAGCGTGATGAAGGCGATCGGGCCGCTGAGCCCGGCCGCGACGAGCGCGAGCAGCCAGGTCGGCCAGAACGAGCCGAGCAGATAGCCGCCCGCCTCCGGCAGCGCCGCGGCGGTGAAGTGCGGTGCGTAGGCGACGACTCCGAGCGCGAGCAGCGCGGTCATGCCCACCGCCAGGATGCGCGAGAGCCGCAGCAGCACCCGGTAGCCGTAGACCGCGCCGACGACGGTGGCCGCGGCGAGCAGCGCGTACACGATCCCGTACGAGACGCCGCCGGTCGGCAGCCCGACGAGGCGGTGCAGGACGCCGGTCATCGCGTCGCCGCCGATCCACACCGTCAGCGCGGTGTAGCCGAGCGAGAGCAGCAGTCCCACCACCGAGCCCACCAGGCGTCCCCGCACGCCGAATTGGGCGCCCGACGACGTCGACAGATTGGTGGCCGTCCGCAGCGAGACGAGGGCGAGCGGGGCCGTCAGGAGGGTGCCGAGCGCGGTGCCCGCCACCACCGCGCCGACCGAGGCCCACCAGCCGAGGCCGAAGGAGACCGGCAGCCAGCCGAAGACGATCACTCCGAGGCACAGGTTCGAGCCGAGCAGGATCGACACGAGGTCCCGGGGCCCGCTGGTGCGTTCCGCCTCCGGGACCGTATCGACTCCGCGCTGTTCTATGGGCATGCCGGGGCCTCTCACGCTGGGGGTGTTTGAGTGCCGCTCAATGTGACTCATGCCGCCCGGCGCCGTCAATGCTTCCCGTCAGTGAAATCTCTGGTTAGAGTGACGTTCAAACAGGAGGTGTGGTGGCGTGCGACTGACCCCGACGGAACGTGACCGGCTGCTTTTGTTCGGCGCGGCGGAGCTGGCCCGGGCCCGCAGGGCCCGCGGGCTGCGGCTCAATGTGCCGGAGGCGACCGCGCTGATCGCGGACACCGTGTGCGAGGCGGCCCGTGACGGGCGGCGCCTGGCCGAGGCCATCGAGGCGGCCCGCTCGGTGCTCGGCCCCGACGACGTACTGCCCGGCGTGTCCGACGTGGTCACCGAGGTCCATGTGGAGGCCGTCTTCGACGACGGCTCCCGGCTCGCGGTGGTCCCCGACCCCATCGGCGGCACCGCGGGCCAGGATGCCCCCGGCGCCCTGCTGCCCGGCGAGGGCTATGCGGAGGCCGGCCCCGAAGTCCGGCTCACCGTGACCAACACCGCCACCGTGCCGATCAGCGTCACCTCGCACTTCCACTTCTTCGAGGCCAACCCGCGCCTCGACTTCGACCGGGCCGCCGCCTACGGCAGGCGCCTGTGCGTGCCCGCCGGATCGTCGGTGCGGTTCGGGCCCGGCGAGAGCGAGGAGGTCGGGCTGGTGTCCATCGGCGGCGACCGGGTCGCGATCGGCTTCGCGGGCCTCGTCGACGGGCCGCTGGACGCGCCCGGCGCCCGGGACGAGGCCCTGCGCAGGGCCGCGGCCTGCGGATATCTGGGAACCGGCGACGCGCGTGAGGGAGACGAGTGATGGACCCGTACGAGTACGCATCCGTGCACGGCCCCCGCACCGGGGACCGGGTCCGGCTCGGGGATTCCGGCCTGACGGTGCGCGTGGAGTCCGATGCCCAGCGCCCCGGTGACGAGTTCCTGGCCGGGTTCGGCAAGACGGCCCGGGACGGGCTGCACCTGAAGGCCGCGGCGGTCCGTGACACCTGCGACGTGGTGATCAGCAATGTGCTGGTGATCGACGCGGTGCAGGGCATCCGCAAGGTGTCGATCGGCATCCGGGAGGGCCGGATCTGCTCGATCGGGCGGGCCGGCAACCCCGACACCCTCGACGGGGTGGACGTGGTCGTCGGCACGGGCACCTCGATCGTCTCGGGCGAGGGGCTGATCGCCACGGCGGGCGCCATCGACACCCACGTCCACCTGCTGTCGCCCCGCATCATGGAGGCCTCCCTCGCCTCCGGCGTCACCACGATCATCGGCCAGGAGTTCGGGCCGGTGTGGGGCGTGGGCGTCAACTCGCCCTGGGCGCTGCGGGGCGCGTTCGCCGCGTTCGACGCCTGGCCGGTCAACATCGGTTTCCTCGGCCGGGGTTCGTCGTCCGACGGCGCCCCCCTGGTGGAGGCGCTGGCCGAGGGCGGGGCGTGCGGCTTCAAGGTCCACGAGGACATGGGCGCCCACACCCGGGCGCTCGACACGGCGCTGCGCGTGGCCGAGGAGCACGACGTCCAAGTCGCCCTGCACAGCGACGGGTTGAACGAGTGCCTGACCGTCGAGGACACCCTGAAGGTGCTGGAGGGCCGCACCATCCACGCCTTCCACATCGAGGGCTGTGGCGGCGGCCATGTGCCGAACGTCCTCAAGATGGCCGGCGTCCCGAACGTCATCGGCTCCTCCACCAACCCGACGCTGCCGTTCGGCCGGGACGCGGTCGCCGAGCACTACGGCATGATCGTCTCTGTCCACGACCTGAAGACGGATCTGCCCGGCGACGCGGCGATGGCCCGCGACCGCATCCGCGCCGGGACCATGGGGGCCGAGGACGTGCTGCACGACCTGGGCGCGATCGGTATCACCTCCTCCGACGCACAGGGCATGGGCCGGGCCGGCGAGACCGTGCGCCGCACCTTCGCGATGGCGGGCAAGATGAAGGCGGAGCTGGGCCCGCTGGAGGGCGACGGGGACGGCGACGACAACGCGCGCGTCCTGCGCTACATGGCGAAGCTGACCATCAACCCGGCCATCGCGCACGGCCTCGCGCACGAGGTCGGCTCCATCGAGGTCGGCAAGATGGCCGACATCGTGCTGTGGCGCCCGGCCTACTTCGGGGCCAAGCCGCAGATGGTCCTCAAGTCCGGATTCCCCGCCTGGGGCGTGACGGGCGATCCGAACGCGGCGACCGACACCTGCGAACCGCTGGTGCTCGGCCCGCTGTTCGGGGCCCACGGGGGCACGGCCGCCGAGCTGTCCGTCGCCTTCGTGGCCAGGGCCGCCCTCGACCAGGGCGGCGACCGGCTGCCCACCCGGCGCCGCCGGGTCGCGGTCCGCGGCACCCGGGGCATCGGCCCGGCCGACCTCCTCCTCAACTCCCGCACCGGAGCGGTCGGCGTGGACGGCCGCACCGGACTCGTCACCCTCGACGGCGACCCGCTGCGCTCCGAACCGGCCGACTCCGTCTCCCTCAACCGTCTCTACTTCCTCTAAGGACACCCTGATGTCTGCTGCCGCCGACGGCTTCCGCATGCCCGCCGAGTGGACCCCGCACGAGCGGACCTGGATGGCGTGGCCGGGCCCCAACGTGACGTTCCCGAACGAGGCCGAGCTCGCCGCCTCCCGCGCCGCCTGGGCCACGGTCGCCCGCGCGGTACGCCGCTTCGAACCGGTCACCATGGTGGTCGGCCCCGGCCAGTCGCAGGACGCCCGCGCACTGCTCGGCCCCGGCATCGACCTCGTCGAGCGCGAACTGGACGACGCGTGGATGCGGGACATCGGCCCCACCTTCCTCACCGACGGCAAGGGCCAACTGGCCGCCGTGGACTGGACGTTCAACGGCTGGGGTGCCCAGGACTGGGCCACCTGGGAGCACGACGCGAAGATCGGCGCCCATGTCTCCGACCTCGCCGGTGCGCGCACCTACACCTCGCGCCTGGTCAACGAGGGCGGCGCGATCCACGTGGACGGCGAGGGCACGGTGCTGCTCACCGAGACCGTCCAGCTCGGCCCCGAGCGCAACCCCGACTGGACCCGCGAGGAGGTCGAGACGGAGATCCACGCCATGCTCGGCACCCGCAAGGCGATCTGGCTGCGGCGCGGCCTCACCGCCGACTACCCCCCGCACGGGTACGGCACGCTGGGCCACGTCGACATCGTCGCCGCCTTCGCCCGCCCCGGCGTGGTCGTCGTCCACACCCAGCCCGACCCGTCCCACCCCGACCACGAGCCGTGCAAGGAGAACGTGGCACTGCTCCGCTCCCAGACGGACGCCCGGGGCCGCTCGCTGGAGGTCGTCGAGGTCCCGGCCCCCACGGTGCTCAAGGACGACCACGGCTGGGTGGACTACTCCTACATCAACCACTACCTGTGCAACGGCGGCGTGGTCCTGTGCGCCTTCGACGACCCCCGCGACGAGAACGCGGCGGGCATCTTCCGCCGGCTGTTCCCCGAGCGCACAGTGACCCTGGTGGACGCGCGGGCGATCTTCGCGGGCGGCGGGGGGATCCACTGCATCACGCAGCAGCAGCCGAGGGTGTGAACGCGGGACCACGACGGGCCGGCCCCGCCTCCGCCCTGCCATGTCACCGGCCCGGCGGCCGGGGTGTGACCGGGAGGCTCCCGTGGGCGGGGCGGCCCCGGGGATCGGGTAGAACATACGGGTGAACGCACCGCGCCGCCGCAACACCGCCCCGCCCCGCGAGGAACTGCTCGCCGCCGCCATGGCCACCATCGCCGAGCGCGGGCTCGACGGCCTCACGATGGCCGGGCTCGGCCGCGAGGTCGGGATGTCCAGCGGGCACCTCCTCTACTACTTCCGCACCAAGGACGAGCTGCTGCTCCAGACCCTGGAGTGGAGCGAGGGCCGGCTCGGCGAGGAGCGGCGCGCCCTGCTGGCCCGGCCGGGCGCGGTGCGCGAGCGCCTGGACGCCTACATCGACCTGTACGTTCCCGACGGCCCGCGCGACCCGCACTGGATCCTGTGGCTGGAGGTCTGGAACCGCTCGCAGAACGCCGACGGCGCGGCCCGCTCGCGCCAGGCCGCCATCGAAGGAGCCTGGCACCGCGACCTGGTCGCCCTCATCGCCGAAGGCGTCTCGCGCGGCGAGTTCCGGCTGGTGGACGCCGACCGCTTCGCGACCCGGACGCGCGCCCTGCTCGACGGGTTCAGCGTGCACGTCGCGGTCGGCCTGCCCGGCACCGGGCGGGCTCAAGTCCTGGGCCACGTAAGGGAGTTCGTGGACCAGGACCTGGTGCGGGGAACGCAACGCACGTAAGTAGGCCCGATCGTTGCGCCCGCACGGCTTGCCGGTCGCCCGGCCCTGCGCCACCGTGGGCGACCATGGGACGAGAGCACTGGAAGAAGATCTGGGTCGGCTCGGCCGGCAACATGGTCGAGTGGTTCGACTGGTTCGTGTACGCCACGTTCGCCGTGTACTTCGCGGACGCGTTCTTCCCGAAGGGCAACGAGACCGCCAACCTCATGAACACCATGGGGATCTTCGCGGTCGGCTTCTTCATGCGGCCGGTCGGCGGCTGGCTGCTGGGGCGGATCGGCGACCGCAAGGGGCGCAAGGCCGCCCTCACCCTGACCGTCACCCTGATGTCCGCCTCCGCGATCCTGATCGCCGTCGCCCCGACGTACGCCGTCGCCGGGTACGGGGGAGTGGCCGTCCTCCTGGTCGCCCGGCTCCTGCAAGGGCTCTCCGTCGGCGGTGAGTACGCGGCCAGCGCCACCTACCTCACCGAGGCATCCGACCCCAAGAAGCGCGGGTTCGCCTCCAGCTTCCAGTACGTGTCGATGACCGCCGGCCAGCTCATCGGCCTCGGCCTTCAGATCGTCATGCAGCGCAACCTCTCGGACGCGGCCCTGCACAGCTGGGGCTGGCGCGTCCCCTTCATCGTGGGCGCGCTCGGCGCGGCCGTCGTCTTCTATCTGCGCCGCTCCATGCTGGAGACGGAGGTGTACGCCGAGTCGGAGGCGGCCCACGACTCCGACCGGGGCACCCTGAAGGCGCTGTGGGCGCACAAGCGCGAGGCGCTGCTCGTCATGGCGCTCACCATGGGCGGCACCGTGGCGTACTACACGTACACGACGTACCTGACGAAGTTCCTGTCCAAGAGCGCCGGCATGGAGAAGTCGACCGCCTCGCTCGTCAGCTTCTGCGCGCTGTTCGTGTTCATGTGCCTCCAGCCACTGGCCGGCGCGCTCTCCGACCGGATCGGGCGCCGGCCGCTCCTGATCACCTTCGCGGTCGGCTCCACGTTCCTGACCGTGCCGATCATGACCATGCTCAAGCACGCGGGCACCTTCTGGCCGGCCTTCGGGCTCGCCCTGCTCGCCCTCGTCGTGGTCACCGGCTACACCTCGATCAACGCCTGTGTGAAGGCCGAGCTGTTCCCGACCGGCATCCGCGCCCTCGGCGTCGCCCTGCCGTACGCCATCGCCAACGCGCTGTTCGGCGGGACCGCCGAGTACGTGGCGCTCTGGTTCAAGAAGGCCGGCGTCGAGTCCGGCTTCTACTGGTACGTCGCCGGTTGCGCGGCCGTCTCGCTGGTGGTGTACCTGACCATGCGCGAGACCCGGGACATCGATCTCAACCGGACCCAGAACGCGCCCCGGCGCGCGGAACCCGAGCCGGTCGCGTATCAATAGCGCAGGTCGCGGGGGCGCCCGGATGGTGAGACCGCACCGCCGGGCGCGGCACCCGTATGGCAGACTGCGAGCGTGCTCGCTTTCTGCATGATTATGGACAGCAGCGCGCCGGTCCGCAGTGATCGCTGAACCGTGGCACCACCCGCGGCGGCGGCCATCGTGCCCCAGACCCGCGCGCAGACCTCTCGCACCCGCGAGGGGTCTTTTCGTTTACCGGCCCCACCACGGCCGGGGCGAGGAGCGCGGCGGCGGGGGCAAGTGGAGCCATGAGTTCGGAGCCACTCACCCGACAGGAGTCAGATCAGCATGACGACCAACGAGGCGAACGGAGCCGCCGAGGAGCCCCTCCTCGACGGCCCCCGGGTCGACGACAGCTTCCACGTCTTCGACACCACGCTGCGCGACGGCGCGCAGCGCGAGGGCATCAACCTCACCGTCGCGGACAAGCTGACGATCGCCCGGCACCTGGACGAGTTCGGGGTGGGCTTCATCGAGGGCGGCTGGCCCGGCGCGAACCCGCGGGACACCGAGTTCTTCGCCCGCGCGCAGCAGGAGATCAGCTTCAAGAACGCCCAGCTGGTGGCGTTCGGGGCGACCCGCCGCGCGGGCGGCAAGGCCGCCGACGACCCGCAGGTGCGGGCCCTTCTGGAGTCCGGCGCCCCGGTGATCACGCTGGTCGCCAAGTCGCACGACCGCCATGTCGAACTGGCCCTGCGCACGACCCTGGACGAGAACCTGGAGATGGTCCGCGACACCGTCTCCCACCTGCGTGAGCAGGGCCGCCGGGTCTTCGTGGACTGCGAGCACTTCTTCGACGGGTACAGGGCCAACCCCGAGTACGCCAAGGCCGTGGTGCGGGCCGCGAGCGAGGCCGGCGCCGACGTCGTCATCCTGTGCGACACCAACGGCGGGATGCTCCCCGCCCAGGTCCAGGCCGTCGTCTCCACGGTGCTCGCCGACACGGGCGCCCGGCTCGGCATCCACGCCCAGGACGACACCGGCTGCGCGGTCGCCAACACCCTGGCCGCCGTCGACGCGGGCGCCACCCACGTGCAGTGCACCGCCAACGGCTACGGCGAGCGGGTCGGCAACGCCAACCTGTTCCCGGTCGTGGCGGCCCTTGAGCTCAAGTACGGCAAGACCGTGCTGCCCCGGGGCGCGCTCGCCGAGATGACCCGCATCTCGCACGCCATCGCCGAGGTCGTCAACCTCGCGCCCTCCACGCACCAGCCGTACGTCGGTGTCTCCGCCTTCGCGCACAAGGCGGGCCTGCACGCCTCCGCGATCAAGGTCGACCCCGACCTGTACCAGCACATCGACCCGAGCCTGGTCGGCAACCACATCCGCATGCTGGTCTCCGACATGGCGGGCCGCGCCTCCATCGAGCTCAAGGGCAAGGAACTCGGCGTCGACCTCGGCGACGACCGCGAACTCGTGGCCCGCGTCGTGGAGCGGGTCAAGGCCCGCGAACTCCAGGGGTACACCTACGAGGCCGCCGACGCCTCCTTCGAGCTGCTGCTGCGCGACGAGGTCGAGGGCGGCCCGCGCGACTACTTCCGCATCGAGTCCTACCGGGCGATCATCGAGACGCTCAAGGACGGCACCCACGCCAACGGCGCCACGGTGAAGTTCTGGGTCGGCGAGGAGCGCATCATCGTCTCCGCCGAGGGCAACGGCCCGGTCAACGCGCTGGACTCGGCGCTCCTCGAAGGCCTGGAGCGGTTCTACCCGCAGGTCGCCAAGTTCGAGCTGGTCGACTACAAGGTCCGCACCCTGGAGGGCAAGCACGGCACCGCCTCCACCACCCGCGTCCTGATCACCACCACGGACGGCACGGGCGAGTGGACGACGGTCGGCGCCGGCCCCAACGTGATCGAGGCGTCCTGGGAGGCGCTCCAGGACGCGTACACCTACGGCCTGCTCCGGGCCGGCACCGAGCCCTCGCGCTAGCGGAGCGGGGGTCCGGGACATGGCCCGGGGGAGCGGGGTGGACGGAACCCGGCTCGACGGAGCGGGGTGGACGGGCCCGGCCGCTCCACCCCGTATGTCCGTTTCCGCGCGGGCTCGGGTAGCGTCGGGAGCATGAGGCTCAGGGTTTTCTCCGCACTCTCCGCCGTAGCGCTCGCCGCGCTGGTCGCGGCGGCCCCCGCCATGGCCGCCACCGGCGCGTCCGACGTGGCCGACCAGCTCAAGAAGGGGCCGGTCTACGTGGATCCCGGAGCCGCGGGCCAGCTCAGCCCGGCCCAGGCCGACGCCCTGGCCAAGAAGATCAAGGACGCGGACAAGCCGCTGTTCGTGGCCGTGCTGCCCAACAGCGCCGCGTTCCCCAAGGACTCGATCCTGGGGAACCTGCGGACGGACACCGGGGTCACCGGTCTGTACGCGATCCGGCTCGGCGACGCCTTCACCTCCGGCGCCGACCGCCAGGTCATGCCGCGGCAGGCCGTGCAGAACCTGAACAGCGCCGTACGCGCCCCCGGCACCGGCGGCGACGCCGTCACCCAGCTGAACGCCTTCGTGGACAAGGCGCTCCCGCAGATGAAGGGGCACGCCCCCGCGTCCTGGGGCGGCGGATCCGGCTCCGGCTCGGGCGGCGGGGTGAACAGCGGCGCGCTCATCGGGGTCGGCGCGGTGGTCGTGGCGGGCGGGGCCGGCGCGTACGCACTGGTGCGGCGCAACCGCAGGAAGAAGGCGGAGGAGGAGCGGGCTGCGCTCCAGCGCCTCCAGGTCGTGGTGGACGAGGACATCACCGCGTTCGGCGAGGAACTCGACCGGCTCGACTTCCACCCCGCCGAGGCGGGCGCCGACGACGCGATGCGCGCCGACTACGAGCGCGCCCTCGACGCGTACGAGACCTCCAAGTCCCTGATGGCCAAGGCGGAAAGGCCCGCCGATGTGACGGGCGTGACCCAGGCCCTCGAGGACGGCCGGTTCTCGCTGGCCACCCTCGCCGCCCGCCGCGAGCACCGCCCGCTGCCCGAGCGCCGCGCCCCCTGCTTCTTCGACCCGCGCCACGGTCCCTCCGTCGAGGACGCCACCTGGACGCCGGCCGGCGGCGCCCCGCGCCAGGTGCCGGTCTGCCAGGCGGACGCGACGCGGCTGCGCGACGGCCAGGACCCGATGGTCCGCGAGGTCGACACCGATCAGGGCCGCCGCCCCTACTACGACGCGGGCCCGGCCTACGGCCCCTGGGCGGGCGGCTACTTCGGCGGCGGCATGCTGCCCGGCCTCCTGATGGGCACCATGCTCGGCTCGATGCTCTCGACACCGGCGTACGCCTCCGACTACGGCGCGGGGGCGTACGGCCCCGGTTCCTACGACGCGGGCTCCGGCTTCGACGGCGGTGACGTGTCGGGCTCGAACTTCGACCCGTCCGACTTCGGCGGGGGCTGGGGCGACGGGGGCGGGGGCGGTGACGGCGGAGGGTTCGGCGGCGGCGACTGGTGACCCCGCCTGACCTGCCCGGCCGCTGTTGACCTGCCCCTCGGCGACGGGTGATAGTTGCGAGCCGCACAACCAGGGTTGGGGACACATTGCACGCCGGGCACGAAGACGTCAGGGCGGCCTGCGCCGACGCGGAGGCGCTGCTGCGGGCGGGCCGCACCAGCGCCGCCCGCAAGGCGGCACGGGCCGCGCTCTACACGGACGGGCCCGACCCCTGTCTGTACGCCGTACTCGGCCGCGCCCACGCGGCGGAGGGCGCGGGGGACCACGCCGACCGCGCCGAAGCGGTCTTCCAGGAGGGCCTTGCCGCCTTCCCCGACGACCTGGGCCTGCTCACCGCGTACTGCGCGCTGTGCGGCACGGACGACGACGCGGGGCGCACCGGCCGCGTACCCGAACTCACCGCCCGCATACGGGAGTTGACCCCACCCGGGACGGGCCCGGTACCGCCCGCACCGGTGCTGCCCGTGCCGGTGCCCGCCCCGGTGGAGTCGCCCGTGCCGGTGGCGTCGCCCGTGCCGCCGGAGCCGGTGCCGACCGGTCCGGCGCCCGCATCATCTGCGCCGGTGCCGTCTGCCTCGACCGGTCCGGCGCCCGCGCCAGCTGCGCCGGCGACGCCTGCCTCGACCGGTCCGGCGCCCGCACCATCTGCGCCGGTGCCGCCTGCGCCGCCGGAGCCTCCCGCATCGGTGGTGTCGTCTGGTCCGGTGCCGCCTGCTCCGGTGACTCCGGCCTGGGCTGTCCGTCCGGCGCCCCGCGAGGTTTCAGGGACCCCGGCGAACTCGGCCCCCTCTGCGCCCTCGACACCCCAAGCGCCGGCGCTCGCGCCCGGGCCCGGGCCCGTGGTCACGGCGCAGGAGCTGCCGTCCGCCAACCGCGTGCAGCGGCATGACGCACGGCTGGTGCTCACCGTCATCGGGCACCCGGCCGGTGCCGCGCAACGGGCGTGGGAGCAGACGCGGGCGCGGCCGGGCGACGACCGGGTCGCCGTCCTGGCCGAGACCCTCTCCGCGCTGGCGCGCCGGGGCCGGGCACCGCTGCGGCTGCTGATCACGTCTCCGCTGACCGGGGTCGTCGGGTGCTGGGCCTGGTTCGTCGTGCTGCTCCTCGCGGTGGCCGTGCTGCACCTGCCTGCCTGGACGGGGCTGGCCGCACTGCTGGGGCCTGCTTTGTTCCCCGTCCTGTACGGGGTGCTGCGGGGCGCCCGGCACAGGGCGGCCCGCCGCCTCCCGACGGACCCGGGCCCGGAGCCGCTGCGGGGGGCGTTTCCGGCGCTGCCGGTGGTGCCGCCGTATACGGGGCGGGAGAAGGGGGCGGCTGTGGGGGTGCTGGTGGTGGTGGGGGTGACGCTCGGGGTGGTAGCGAGGGACTTCCCCTGGGGCTAGCCCCGCTTTTCGCGCAGTTCCCCGCGCCCCTGGGGGTTGGGGCCGGCCGGGTTTGCGCAGTTCCCCGCGCCCCTGGCAGGGCTGGACCGGCCCGGGGTTTGCGCAGGTCCCCGCGCCCCTCAACCTCTCGGTCGTGTGCGGGCCGTGGTCGCTGCTCGCGCAGTTCCCCGCGCCCCTAACCCCCCGGTCGTGTGCGGACCGTGCGTGGCTGGTCGCGCAGTTCCCCGCGCCCCTAACCGCACCGGTGCCGGCCAGCATGCGCATCCTCAGCCCGTCCGGCGTTTGAGGACGAGCGCCGTTCAGGCGC